>JBJOQO010000073.1:0-15860 GCA_046049865.1 Pseudomonadota bacterium
GAAAAAAACTCTCCTGAAGCGTCACTTCGCTGCCGGCAACCCTGACTGATTTCACGCGTTTGGAAAGTTCGCGAAGCTCGTGGCGAAAGAACAGGACAAGTAACACCAAGGTTACTTGCCAGAATGAAAATCCTAAGTCTTTCAGGATTGAGGCCACTTCTTTAAGGATCAACCCTACGTCTTTCAGAATAAGAAATGTTTGCATGAGTGGCTTTCTCAGAAGTGCGGCGTAGTCTATCTGTGTAGGACTGCTTTCGGGATGGATTGACTCGCCGGAACTTTTTGCATCCAGTTCCCAATTCCCTGCGTAAAGGCTGTTCAGACGCCTAACTTTCGCTCATGGAGTTTTCCAGAGCATTTGGCGTTCAAGCCACCGGGCTTCGGCCCGGTTGATCTCCAAATAACGCAGAGGAATCCCCATGAACCGTAAGAACCCATCCACCCTGCGACTGCTGCCCCTGGTGGCCGCCGTTGCGGCCACCCTGAGCGTCGGTCTGGCCCAGGCGTCCAGCCACCGTGAAGCGCCGTCCATTACCACCACGCCCAAGGTGGATGCCACGGACTTCTACATGTTCAAGAGCTACGAAACCGGCCGCGACGGTTTTGTCACCTTGATCGCCAACTACGTGCCCCTGCAAGACGCCTACGGCGGCCCGAACTATTTCTCCATGGATCCGAATGCGCTCTACGAGATCCATGTAGACAACAACGGCGACGCCAAGGAAGACATCACCTTCCAGTTCCGTTTCAAGAACAGCCTCAAGGGCATCACCTTGCCCATCAATGGCAAAGACGTGGCGATTCCTTTGATTCAAGCAGGGGGTGTCACCGACCGCAACGCAGCGGCATTGAACTTGAATGAGAGCTACACCGTGGACATCGTGCGTGGTGATCGACGCACCGGCACACGTGGCAGCCTCACCAACGCCAGCGGTGGCGGCGCGAGTTTCGACAAGCCGGTGGACAACATTGGTGTGAAGACCATTCCTGACTATGTGGGTTACGCGGGCAAACACATTTACAGCGTCAATATTCCTGGCTGTGCCCAACCGGGCAAGCTGTTTGTCGGCCAGCGCAAAGACCCGTTCGCGGTCAACCTGGGCACCATTTTTGACTTGGTGAATGCACCGGTGGCCGTGATCACCGACTCTGCGTTGATCAATGCCGCGCCCAACACGATCGACGATAAAAACGTCACCAGCTTGGCGCTGGAAGTGCATCAAAGCTGCTTGACCGCAGGGGCTGAGACGGTGATTGGTGGTTGGACTTCTGCCAGCTTGCGCCAAGGCTCCTTGCTGAACCCCACGCCGAAGTCGGGCCACCAAACCGCCGCCACGGTGGGCGGTGCCTGGACACAGGTGTCCCGCCTGGGCATGCCCTTGGTGAACGAAGTGGTGATTGGTTTGCCTGACAAAGACAAGTTCAATGCCTCCAAACCCAAGGACGACGCGGCC
Source organism: Pseudomonadota bacterium (assembly GCA_046049865.1). Taxonomy (GTDB): domain Bacteria; phylum Pseudomonadota; class Gammaproteobacteria; order Burkholderiales; family Burkholderiaceae_C; genus JANPCX01. The sequence continues at coordinate 1,455 of JBJOQO010000073.1, forward strand.
AACTTCTTGACTTATGTGACCAACCCCACCTTGCCACGTCTGCTCGAAATCGCGCTGGCTTTGCCTGCCGGTGGCCTTGCACCCAGCAACGCCGGTCGCGGTGATTTAGTCACCACCTTCTTGACGGGCATCAAGGGTGTGAACCAGCCCGCCAATGTGGTCGGTTCGGAAATGTTGCGTTTGAACACCGCCATTCCTGCGGTGCCGTTTGCACAGCAGAACCGCCTGGGTATCGTCGGCAACATTTTGGCCAAGGGCACGGACAACGCGGGTTATCCGAACGGTCGCCGTCCGAAAGACGACGTGGTGGACATCTCGCTGGTCGCGGTCGCCGGTGGTTTGTGTGTGGCCAATGGCGACGCCGATGCATTGGGTTTTGGGGCAGCGTGCAAACCCTCTGCCGTGCCACTGGGTGCCACGGCATTCAAGCTGCACGACGCGGTGGATCAAGCCGTGGTGCCCTTGTTGCCTGGCTTCCCCTACCTGAACACGCCGCTGCCCGGCAGCAAGTAAGGAGCCCGCCATGAAAAAGAATGTCTGGGTTTCTTTGATGGCCGCAGCTGTGTTGGCCGCCTGCGGCGGCGGTGGAGACGGCAGCTACACCACCCCGGCGCCCGCTACACCCGCTGTGACTGAAGCCGTTCCAGCGACCGCAAGCACCTCGGTGGGTGGTCTCATCGACTACCTAAAAGCCTTGGTGAAAGCCGCTGCCGACACCCTGGAGCCAGTGAGTGTGGCGGGTGTTGTCCCCACGACCAGCGAAACCGAAGAGCCGCGTGTGATCGACTGATGTCGATCTGCGGTTGATCAAAGTGGCCGGGCCTTACCCGCTCGGCCATCTTCAATTCCAACAGAGCGCTCACGATGAAATCGTTCCCCTGCCGATCAACGTCAACCTGCATGTGGCTGAGGCTGCTGTCAGTGGTCTTGCTGTCAGGGTCTTTGACGATGTCAGTGGCTCAGCCTGTTTCCGACAACACCGTGATCGAGTCACTGCCTGCATCAAGCCGTGTGTCCGCACAAGAACGCAGCCTGCGCCAACAACTGGCTGCACAACCGTCCAATGCGAACGTTGCGGTTGCGCTGGCACAGCGCCTCGTTGACCGCTCACGCAGCGAGGGCGATCCCCGCCCGGCGGGTCAAGCGCTGGCTGTGTTGTCACCTTGGTCAGACGCCGCGACCGCCCCCATCGAGGTGTTGATGCAGCGCGCCAACGCGCAGCAGCATCTGCACGACTTCCAGGCCGCACGCTCGAACCTGGAACAACTCGTCAAGCGTGAGCCACGCCACGCCCAAGCCTGGCTGACCCTGGCCACCCTGCACCGTTTGCAGGGCCGGTATGTCGCTTCCAATCAAGCCTGTGCGGGGGTCGAGCGTGCGGGCGAGACATTTTTTTCCCGAGGCTGCCTGGCCGAGAACCAGGCCTTGCAAGGCCAAACGCAACAAGCGCGCAGCTCCTTGCGGCAGCTTGCAGAAGATGATGGGCGCACAGCCGATCAACGCGTTTGGTTGTTGACCACCTTGGCTGAGCTGGAAGTCCGCAGCAAACGCACAGCGGCGGCCGAACAAGCCTACAAAGCCGCCATGCTGCTGTCTCCGCGTGATGCCTACACAGCAGTGTCCTATGCCGATTTTTTGTTGCAACAAAACCGGCCAGCCGATGTTGTCGCCTTCCTCAAGGACCAGGCACGCTCCGATGCGGTGCTGTTGCGTTTGACCTGGGCTCGCCAACAACTGCAAGCACCTGAAGCAGCGTCAGACCTGAAAGAGTTAGGCGAACGAATGAAACAAGACAAGCTCAGCGAGCAAGAACGCCTGGGCCATGCCCGGGAGCACGCCATGTTCGCGCTGTGGATCCAAAAAGATGCCAAGCGCGCCCTGGCGCTGGCCCGCACCAACCTGACCGTGCAGCGCGAGCCTGTGGACTTATTGTTGTTGGCAAACGCCGCGCGTGCCAGCCAAGATGCAGCGGCTTTGAAGGAAGTCCGTCAACTGAAGAAAGAAATGGGGTTGTTTGATGAACGTCTTGATGCGCTGCTGTAAATCACTGCTGACCATAACCACCTCTGGCCTGTTGCTGATCGGCACGGCTGCCATCGCCCACCAGGGCAGCGAAGGGTATGTGCGGCTTGAACAAACCGAGCAGGGAGCCCGCCTGCAGGTGGATGTGGCCCTGCGGGATTTGAACCTGCCATTAAAAGTGGATGGGGACGGCAATGGGCAACTGACCGCCGGAGAGGTCAATGCGGCCTGGCCAGCCATTGACGCCTATGTGAAAGCGCATGTGCAGGTGCAGGGATGCACGCTGGCAAGCAGCGCCCAGTCGGTGGTCATGCGCGACGATGCGGCTTATGCCTCTTTGGTCTACGCTGTGCGTTGCGGCCCGACTGAAGCGGGTGCTGGTGCACCTTCCATTCGATACACACTTTTCAAAGACGTCGATACCAACCACCAGGCCACCGCACGCATTGAATGGGCCGGCGTGGTGACGGCACAGGTGTTGAACCCTCAGGCCTCGCAGGTAGCCGACGCCACCAGCGACACGCTGTCAGAGCCCTTTGCCTTTGTGCGAGAAGGCATAGACCACATCGTGACCGGGTACGACCATGTCCTGTTCTTGTTGTGTTTGTTGTTCCCGTCGGTGATGCGGCGCGGGCCTCAGGGCAAAGGTTGGGTGCCTGTGGAAAAGATGAGCCAGGCGCTGTGGCCTGTGTTGGGTATCGTCACCGCGTTCACCGTGGCCCACTCCATCACCTTGAGCTTGGCGGCATTGCAGTGGGTGAGCGTGCCTGCCAGTGTGGTTGAACCGCTGATCGCTGTCACCATCGCCATTGCCGCACTGGACAACCTGCGCCCGGTGTTGGGACGCAAAAGGGTTTTGATGACCTTTTTGTTCGGGCTGATCCACGGCTTCGGGTTTGCGGGCGTGCTGCAAGAGCTTGAACTGCCGACCTCGGCATTCGTGGGTGCATTGCTCCAGTTCAACCTGGGTCTGGAATTGGGGCAGGTCGCCATCGTGGCTGCCGTGGCCAGCCTGCTGTTTCTGGTGCGCGAACGCGCCGCCTATGTGCCCTGGGTGGTGCGCGGTGGTTCCATGGCCGCCATTGCGGTGGCCGTGATCTGGTTCATAGAACGCACGGCGGACGTATCGCTGTTGGCCGTCTGAGCGACCTCAGGTGTTTACAATGCCAACTTTCATGATGAACAAGAGCGAGAAAGGCAACCCGGTTATGACACCGCGAACTACAACCCATCAGTTAGAGGTTTTGGCTTTCGCGCGTTGAGCCACGGTTTTCTTTTTTTCTTTCATCAGGCGCGGCTCACCCCGCGCTTTTTTGTTTTTTGGAGTTGCCTCGATGATTTCCATTCAATTGCCCGACGGCTCGCGCCGTGAGTACCCGGCACCTCTCACGGTGGCCGATGTGGCCGCCTCCATCGGCGCCGGTTTGGCCAAAGCCGCCCTTGGCGGGAAGGTGGGCCAGGGCGACCAGGCCCGGGTGGTGGATACGAGCTACCTGATTGAGCAAGACACGCAGCTGTCCATCGTCACCGAGAAGGACGCAGATGGCCTGGAGATGATTCGCCACTCCACGGCCCACTTGCTGGCCTATGCAGTCAAGAGTTTGTACCCGGAAGCCCAAGTGACCATCGGCCCGGTGATTGAAAACGGCTTCTTCTACGACTTTTCCTACAAACGCCCCTTCACACCCGAAGACTTGGCCGCCATTGAGGCCAAGATGACCGAGTTAGCGAAGAAGGATGAAAAAGTCGAACGCCGCGTGCTTCCGCGCGACGAAGCCGTGGCGCACTTCAAGTCCATCGGCGAAGCCTACAAAGCCGAAATCATCGCCAGCATTCCCGAAGGCCAGGACGTGTCGCTCTACCGCGAAGGGGCGTTTGAAGATCTGTGCCGTGGCCCACACGTGCCCTCCACTGGCAAGCTCAAACACTTCAAGCTGATGAAAGTGGCCGGCGCTTATTGGCGCGGCGACCACCGCAATGAAATGCTGCAGCGGATTTACGGTACCGCCTGGGCGACCAAGGACGAGTTGCAGCAATACCTGCACATGCTGGAGGAGGCTGAAAAACGCGACCACCGCAAGCTGGGCCGCGAGCTGGATTTGTTCCATATGGACGACCACGCGCCGGGCCTGGTGTTTTGGCACCCCAAAGGCTGGACGGTTTGGCAGCAGGTGGAGCAGTACATGCGTGCTGTGTACCGCGACAACGGTTACCAGGAAGTCAAAGGGCCGCAAATCCTGGACCAGGGCCTGTGGGAAAAAACCGGCCACTGGGACAAGTACCGCGAAAACATGTTCACGACCGAGAGCGAAAAGCGCGACTACGCGCTCAAGCCCATGAACTGCCCGGGCCACATCCTCATCTACAAACAAGGCATCAAGAGTTACCGCGATCTGCCATTGCGCTACGGCGAGTTTGGCCAATGCCACCGCAACGAGCCCAGCGGCTCACTGCACGGCATCATGCGTGTGCGCGGCTTCACCCAGGACGACGGTCATATTTTTTGCACCGAAGAGCAGATCCTGGACGAGTGTGTGGCCTACACCACGCTCCTGCAAAAGGTGTATGCCGACTTTGGTTTCAGCAAAATTTTGTACAAGGTATCGACCCGGCCTGAAAAGCGCATTGGCTCGGACGCGGTTTGGGACAAAGCCGAATTCGCCTTGATGGAAAGCCTGCGCCGCTCCGGCTGCGAATTTGAAATCTCGCCTGGGGACGGTGCGTTCTATGGCCCCAAGATCGAATACACCCTCAAAGACGCATTGGGTCGCCAATGGCAATGCGGCACCATGCAGGTGGATTTTTCGCTGCCTGAGCGCCTTGGCGCCGAGTTTGTGGCCGAAAGTGGAGAGCGCCACGCACCTGTGATGCTGCACCGGGCGATATTGGGCTCGTTGGAGCGATTTATCGGCATCTTGATCGAAGAACACGCCGGTGCCCTGCCTGTTTGGCTCGCCCCAACCCAGGCAGTCGTAGCCTGTATCACCGATTCCCAGGCGGACTACGCCCGGGAAGTGGCGAAATTACTGCAAAAACAAGGAGTTAGGGTCACGACGGATTTGCGGAATGAGAAAATTAACTATAAAATCCGCGAGCATTCCGTTCAAAAGGTTCCGTTCATCTTGGTCGTTGGTGACAAAGAGAAGGCAAATGGGGCCGTTGCGGTGCGTGCCCGAGGCAACCAAGACCTCGGTGTGATGCAGGTGGCTGACTTCTTAAGCAAGATCGCCACCGACATTGCCCAACATGGTTGACACAAGCGGTATCTCCTAGGAGATGCCCCGAGGGCGCGCTATTTTTTTGAATCAGATTTCTCTGCCTTGAAATTTGCTGAAAGGGTTGAACCATCGCTACTTCTTATGCTGACCGCCGCACTCCCAACGTGGAGCGCAAGCACCGATTGAACCGTGAAATCATGGCGCCGGAAGTCCGGCTCAACGGTGTAGAGAATGAGCCTCTGGGGATCGTGAGCATCACAGAAGCTTTGCGCATGGCGGGTGACTTGGACGTGGACTTGGTCGAGATCGTTGCGCAGGCCGAGCCGCCTGTGTGCCGCTTGATGGACTACGGCAAGCTCAAGTACCAAGAGCAAAAGAAAGCGGCAGAAGCCAAGGCCAAACAGAAGGTTATTGAGATCAAGGAAGTGAAGTTCCGTCCGGGAACGGACGAGGGTGACTACCAAATCAAGATGCGCAATTTGCGCCGCTTCATTGCCGACGATGGCGACAAGGGCAAAGTTACCTTGCGTTATCGCGGCCGAGAAATCACCCACCAAGACATCGGTATGCGGCTCTTGGAGCGAATTCGCGACGAGTTGTCCGATGTGTCGGTGGTTGAGAACATGCCCAAGTTGGAAGGTCGCCAGATGATCATGGTGCTGGCACCCAAGAAGAAAAGCTAGACGTAAGAAATTTCAGCACCTCGGTTTGGTCGCCGGAGTGTTGTCAAAAGCGGTTTCAGGCTAACAAGACGACAAAGGATTTGTCGGCGCCTGAAGCAGCGTTCAAAGAAGGAGCAATTCAATGCCCAAAATGAAGACCAAGAGCAGCGCGAAAAAGCGCTTTCGCGTTCGCCCAGGTGGCACCGTCAAACGCGGCCAGGCGTTCAAGCGCCACATCCTGACCAAAAAGAGCACGAAGAACAAACGCCATCTGCGTGGCGCTGTGAACGTGCACGAGACGAACATGGGCCACATGGCGCAAATGCTGCCATACGCTGGTCTTTGATTCCCACGTTTCTCACATCTTTTTGAAGGAGTAATTTATGCCTCGCGTTAAACGTGGTGTTACCGCCCGTGCCCGTCACAAAAAAGTTCTTGCACTTGCCAAGGGCTACCGTGGCCGTCGCAAGAATGTCTTTCGCATCGCCAAACAAGCCGTCATGCGCGCTGGGCAATATGCCTACCGTGACCGCCGTACCAAAAAACGTGTATTCCGTCAGCTCTGGATTGCGCGTATCAACGCTGCAAGCCGTGGTTTGGGCGTGACTTACAGCAAATTCATGGCTGGCCTGAAGAAAGCTCAGATCGACATCGACCGCAAGGTGTTGGCTGACATGGCAGTGAACGACCCGGCTGCTTTTGGCAGCATCGTGGAAAAGGTCAAGGCCCAGCTCGCGTGATGACGCGGCGCTGCTGAAGCGTTCACTTCGGCAGCGTCCCTCAACACGGGTGCTCACAAGGCCGTCCTCTTGGATGGCCTTTTTTGTTTAACCTTTTGCTTCTGGTCGAACGCGTTTTTGCAGCCTGCCTCGCTCAACCCACAACAGCCGATGAACGACTTAGATCAACTGGTGCAAGACGCACAAACCGATTTTTCGCAAGCGGCCCTGCCAGCCGATCTGGAGAACGCCAAGGCGCGTTACCTCGGAAAGGCCGGCCGCTTGACCGAGCAACTCAAGGCCCTGGGTGCCTTGCCCGCTGACGAGAAAAAAACGCGGGGTGCCTTGATCAACGCGGCCAAGCAGCAAGTGGAAGCTGCTTTGAACGCGCGTCGTCAACACTTGGCTGATGCGGAACTCCAAGCGCAACTGCAAGCTGAGGCTTTGGATGTCACATTGCCAGGGCGCCAGAACGGTTCGGGCGGTTTGCACCCAGTCTCCAGGGTGATGGAGCGCATCGAAGCGATTTTTGCCTCCATGGGTTTTGATGTGGCCGACGGCCCGGAGATTGAAACCGACTGGATGAGTTTCACCGCCTTGAACAACCCGGAGAACCACCCGGCGCGTTCCATGCAAGACACCTTTTACGTGGACATGAAAGATGCGCAAGGCCGCTGGTTGAATTTGCGCCCCCACACGTCGCCCATGCAGGTGCGATATGCGCGTGCCCATGCCAAGAAGCATGAGGCCTTGCTGGCCACTGGCCACACCATGCCCGAAATTCGTGTCATCGCACCAGGCCGCACTTACCGGGTCGATAGCGATGCCACCCACTCCCCCATGTTCCATCAGTGTGAAGGTCTCTGGGTGGGTGAGAACGTCAGCTTCAAAGATTTGAAGGTGGTGTTCACCGATTTCTTTCGCAATTTTTTCGAGACCGAAGAGCTAGAGCTGCGGTTCCGACCCTCGTTTTTCCCGTTCACCGAACCCTCGGCCGAGGTGGACATCGCTTTTGCCAGTGGGCCGCTCAAAGGCCGCTGGCTCGAAGTGGCAGGCTCAGGCCAAGTCCACCCGAACGTGATTCGCAACTACGGCCTAGACCCCGAGCGCTACATTGGTTTTGCCTTCGGCATGGGCCCTGATCGCCTCGCCATGCTGCGCTATGGTGTGAACGATTTGCGTTTGTTTTTTGATGGTGACCTGCGCTTCTTGTCGCAGTTCCAATGACCGTTCGCTGACTCGAAAGAAGAACGATGCAATTTCCTGAGTCGTGGTTGCGCGAATTTTGTAATCCACCTTTGTCCACCCAAGCTTTGGCCGACCTGCTCACCATGTCGGGCATGGAGGTGGAAGAAGCGCGTCCTGTCGCCCCCGCGTTTACCGGTGTGGTGGTGGCCGAGGTGTTGGCCGTCGAGCGTCATCCCAATGCCGACCGCTTGAATGTTTGCCAAGTGAATGTCGGGCAGGGCGCTCCTTTGCAAATCGTGTGCGGTGCGCCCAATGTGCAGGTGGGCATCAAGGTGCCCTGCGCCTTGGTGGGGGCCAAGCTTCCGCCGAGCGAAGAGGGTGATGCAAAAAGCGCGGCACCGTTCGAGATCAAGCTGGGCAAGCTGCGTGGTGTGGAAAGCCAAGGCATGTTGTGCTCCGCAAAAGAACTCAAACTGTCGGATGAAACAGCTGGCTTGCACATCTTGGCTGCTGATGCACCCGTTGGGCAAAACATCCGCGAGCACCTGCTGCTGGACGACACGCTTTTCACACTCAAGCTCACGCCCAACCTGGGCCACGCATTGAGTGTTTACGGCATTGCGCGTGAAGTTGCCGCGTTGACGGGTGTGCCTCTGAAGCCGGTGGATTTCCCGCTGGTCGCCCCGCAAATAGATCAAAAGCTACCTGTTCGCGTCGAAGCGGCGGATCTGTGTGGACGGTTTTCAGGCCGAGTTGTTCGAGGTGTGAATACCAAAGCGACCACGCCTGCTTGGATGGTGGACCGCTTGGCGCGCTGCGGTCAACGTTCGGTCACCGCCTTGGTCGACATCTCGAACTATGTGATGTTTGAGTACGGTAGGCCGTCGCATATTTTTGACCTCGACAAAATTCATGGTGGGCTCGTGGTGCGGTGGGGCCGCGAAGGTGAGCAGCTCAAGCTGCTCAACGGCAACACCATCAGCGTTGATGCCCAAGTGGGTGTGATCGCCGACGACCAAGCGGTGGAGTCTTTGGCGGGCATCATGGGTGGCGACTCCACGGCGGTGTCCGACGACACACAGAACGTTTACGTCGAAGCGGCATTCTGGTGGCCCGAGGCCGTAGCAGGTCGCTCACGTCGTTATGCCTTCTCAACCGATGCTGGCCACCGTTTTGAGCGCGGTGTGGATCCAGCCCTCACGGTTGAGCACATTGAACGCATCACCCAACTCATCATCGACATCTGCGGCGGTCAAGCCGGTCCGATGGACGATCAAACGCTGTCCCTGCCTGAGCGCAAGCCGGTGACCCTGCGTGTGGCGCGCGCCGCCAAGGTGATCGGGATGCCCGTCACGCAGGCGCAGTGTGCCGAAGTGATGCAGCGCCTGGGTCTGCAGTTCACGCAAGGCGAGGGTGTGTTGCAGGTGCAGGCACCGAGTTGGCGTTTTGATTTGCAAATTGAAGAAGACCTGATTGAAGAAGTGATCCGCGTGATCGGCTTCAACACCTTGCCCAAAGACGCACCGCGCGCGCCGGTCACCGCTCGCGTGTGCAGTGAGTCGCGCCTGGGTAGCCATGCCGTGCGTCACCGCTTGGCCGATTTGGGTTACTTTGAAACCATCAACTTCAGCTTCGTCGAAGAAAAATGGGAGCAAGAACTTGCGGGCAATACCAACCCCATTCGTGTGCTGAACCCCATCGCCAGCCCTCTGTCGGTGATGCGTTCTAGTTTGATGGGGAGTTTGATTCAGGTGTTGCGCCACAACCTGGCGCGCAAAACGCCTCGGGTGCGGGTGTTCGAAATCGGCCGTGTCTTTCGGCGTGACGCACAAGTGCTGGACGGCCCGCTGACGGTGGCTGGCGTGCACCAACCGCTGCGTTTGGCCGGTTTGATTTCGGGCAGTGCAAGCCCTGTGCAATGGGCGCAAAAAGACCGTCCTGTTGATTTTTTTGATGCCAAAGGCGATGTGCAAGCGCTGTTTGGATCCACGGCCTTGCGTTTTGTCGTGGCTGAGCATCCTGCTCTGCATCCGGGCCGTTGTGCTCAGATTTTTGTTGGCGACCGCGCCATCGGTTTTGTCGGGGAGTTGCATCCGCGTTGGCGCCAGGCGTATGAGCTTCCCAGTGCACCCATGTTGTTTGAGGTAGACATGGATGCGGCGCTTGGCACGGCGCTGCCACAATGCCAAGCCTTGCCCAAGAATCAATCGGTGTGGCGTGATTTGGCCCTGGTGGTGGCGGATGGGGTCACGCATGATGCTTTGATCGATGCGGTGCACTCTGCGCCAACCACGTTGATTCGTTCGGCGCAGGTGTTTGATGTTTACAAACCTGCGCAGACTCCTGTCGACATGCAGGCCTTTGAACGCAGCGTGGCCGTGCGTTTGGAGTTGCTGGACGATGAGACGACTTTGACCGATGAGCGTACCGAGGCCGTCACGGCCCAGGTGCTGGCGGCGCTGAATCAGCGCCTGGGTGTTCGACTGAGAGGGTGACTTTCATGATTGACGCTGCTGACCTGGACTCCGAAGAACGAAGCTCGTCTGCCACGGCGACGGGGCGGGTGATGTTGCCGAGCCTGGAAACCCCCACATTGACCAAAGCTGACCTCGCCGAGTTGTTGTTCGAACGCCTTGGATTGAACAAACGCGAGTCCAAGGACATGGTGGAGGCATTCTTTGAAATCATCCACACCACCTTGGTAGACGGCAGCGATGTGAAGCTGTCGGGTTTTGGCAATTTCAACATCCGCCGCAAAGCACCGCGCCCGGGCCGCAACCCCAGAACCGGTGAGGCAATCCCTATTAACGCCCGAAATGTTGTTACGTTTCACGCAAGCCACAAACTCAAGGGTGTTGTGCAGGGCGACATAGCTGTTGGGGACGACTTCGAGTAAAGTCTAGTTTTCTCTCCGGAACTCATTGATTTCAATGGAGAAAACGCTCCCTACCATTCCTGACAAGCGCTACTTCACCATCGGGGAAGTCAGCGAGCTGTGTGGCGTCAAGCCCTATGTGCTTCGGTATTGGGAGCAGGAGTTCTCACAACTCAAACCCATGAAACGCCGTGGCAACCGGCGTTATTACCAACACCACGAAGTCCTGTTGGTCAGGCGAATTCGCGAGCTACTTTACGAGCAAGGGTTCACCATCAGCGGAGCCCGCAATCAATTGGCTGAGTGGGACGATAGGGAGTTGGACGACGACTCGATGGACTCGGCGTTTGACGAGATTCTCCCGTCGATGCTTGCGAGTCATCGGGATGTTGAAGTGGCCGTAGCGCTGGCCACCAACAAAACAGTTGCGTTGGCGACATACAGTCCCACCCTGGCCTCGGAAGGCGAGGCGCTGACCTCACTGCAAGTTCGCGAAGAGTTGCTGTCAATCAGAGATCTGCTCACGCAGTGAATCAGGTTATAATCTCAGGCTGACGTCGGGGTGTAGCGCAGCCTGGTAGCGCACTTGCATGGGGTGCAAGGGGTCGCGAGTTCGAATCCCGCCATCCCGACCAAAGAAAAAAGTAGAAGTAAAAAAGCCAGTAGCTCGCGCTGCTGGCTTTTTTGCTTTCGCGCATCGATTCCTGTTGGCTGGGGAGCCTCTGCAAAACCCCTCGCGGCATCGAGTCGTTCGGACTTGGGCCGTCTGCGGCGCCTCGTTCCTTGCCAATAGCTTTGGCTTGGGCAGCGAAACTCGCCTTGTTGTAGCCCATCCCGATCCGAACGCTCGGCATCCACGAAGGTTTGTGCAGAGGCTCCCTAGCCCCATGATGGTTGGACAAACAAAAAGCCCCTGATCGTGATGAAAAGGGGCTCGCTGTTGTCTAGCGTTCAACGTTGGAAAACGTTGGTGAATACTACTGGCGGAGAGAGCGGGATTCGAACCCGCGGGGGGCTATTAACCCCCACACGCTTTCCAGGCGTGCGACTTAAACCGCTCATCCATCTCTCCGAAGCCCACGATTCTAACCGACCATTTCACCCCCGTGATGCCTCGCGCTTCACGCCGCCACGAGGGCGTGGGCCTGGAGCACACGCAGATCGACGAATTGCAGTGCGCGGATATGTGTACCTTCCAACACCACAGGAGGCGCGAGGTCGGCGCGCTGTGCTTCGACCCAGCGTAACGCGCAAAGACACCAGCGGTCACCCGGTTTCAAACCGCGAAAGCGGTACTCGGGCCGCGCCGTACTCAAATCGTTGCCGCGTGAGGCAGAAAACTCCAGAAATTCCTTCGTCACCTTGACGCAGATGACGTGGCTGCCGACATCGTCGGCCTGCGTGTTGCAGCAGCCGTCTCGAAAGTAGCCTGTGAGCGGGTCATAGGAGCAGGGAACCAGCTCTCTGCCCAAAACATTGAGCGCGATGTTCATGGTGAGCCGGGCGTCTTTTGCTTCAGCAGGGTCATGGCGGTGCCAATGAGAGCCGACACCTCGCTCATGTTGCCGGGAACGATCATGGTGTTGTTCTTTTGGGCCAAATGCGCGTAAGCCTCAACGGCCTTTTCGGCGACCTTCAATTGCACCGCTTGCTCGCCACCAGGGGAGCGGATGGCTTCGGCGATTTTGCGGATGGCTTCTGAGGTTGCATCAGCCACGGCCACGATCGCGGCGGCTTGGCCTTGCGCATTGTTGATCTCCGCTTGGCGCTGGCCTTCGGAGCGTGCAATGAAGGCTTCGCGTTCGCCCGTGGCGATGTTGATTTGCTCTTGCTTGCGGCCCTCGGACGCTGCAATCAAGGCGCGTTTTTCCCGCTCAGCGGTGATCTGCGCTTGCATGGAGCGAAGTATTTCGGCGGGTGGTGTGAGGTCTTTGATCTCATAACGCAGCACCTTCACGCCCCAGTTCATGGCGGCTTCGTCGAGTGCGTTAACCACGGAGGCGTTGATGGAGTCACGCTCCTCAAAAGTTTTGTCGAGCTCCATCTTGCCGATCACCGAGCGCAACAGGGTTTGTGCCAGTTGGGTGATGGCGAAGATGTAGTTGCTGGAGCCATAACTCGCCCGCATCGGGTCGGTCACCTGGAAATAAATGATGCCGTCGACTTGCAGTTGGGTGTTGTCACGTGTGATGCAAACCTGGCTGGGTACATCCAGCGGCACCTCTTTGAGTGAATGTTTGTAGGCGACGCGTTCGATGAAGGGCACCACGAACTTCAGCCCTGGCGTGAGGGTGCGGTCGTATTTGCCCAGGCGTTCTACGACCCAGGCGTTTTGTTGGGGAATGATTTTGAACGTGCGAACGATGAAGATGATCGCAATGATGCTCAGGACGAGTGCTATTTCCATGGTGTGGGTGTCTCGGTAATTTGTAGAAGTGGACTCAGCTGTTCTGCGCCGTTGCAGACCGTGCTGTGAGAACCAGGTGATTGCCTTCAACGGCACTGACGACGTATTCACCAGCGGAACTGTCTGCGCCCGGTGCCAAACGCGCGGACCATGTCGAACCCCGGTAGCTCACGCGTGCGGTGCCGTCCGCCTCCCAGGCTGTGACGTTGACGCGCTCGCCGATGTCGAGATTGACGTCGCGGTTCAAGTGGGCTGGCGCTGAACGGGGCTGCTTCGCGCGGTGCCAGTGCCATACGGCGGTCGCACCACCGCCTACCAAGGCTGCTGTCAACAACTGGGGCGTGAGCGCGAAGCCCATGTGGGCGGCCACCGCAGCGCCTGCCATCCCCAAGGCGACCATGAGCAGGTAAAAGGTTCCGGTGAGCAGCTCGGCCGCGACAAGCAGTCCGGCCAGTACCCACCAAACCGTGGCAGACGAAAAGTCCATGGGTTGAGATCCTTTTGTGTGATTTGCCGACATTCGCTGGGAGCGATCAAGCCCTCAGCGAGCGTTTTGGCCCAGTGTATGCCTCCAACCCGGCCGAGACCACCTTGCCCTTGGGGCGGGTACTGAAAACAGCACGCGTGGCTCAGAGGCAGTTTTCGGTACGCTTGGCGTGTCAATTGGACATCAAACAGCCCTACACTTCGCGCTTTCTGATTGCTACTCCCACCAACGCGCCACCCAAGGACAGCCATGCAGCGCTTTCGTTTTCCCATCGTCATCATCGACGAGGATTTTCGTTCCGAGAACACATCGGGCTTTGGCATTCGTGCCTTGGCACAGGCCATTGAAAAAGAAGGCTTCGAGGTTTTGGGGGCAACGAGTTATGGCGACTTGAGCCAGTTCGCCCAGCAACAAAGCCGCGCCAGCGCGTTTATTTTGTCGATCGACGACGAAGAGTTCACGCCGGGCCCAGAGTTGGATCCTGCAGTGCTGAACCTGCGCAAATTCATAGAAGAGATCCGGTTCAAGAACGCCGAGATTCCGATTTACCTCTACGGCGAAACGCGCACCTCTCAGCACCTGCCCAACGATGTGCTGCGTGAGTTGCACGGCTTCATCCACATGTTCGAGGACACGCCTGAGTTTGTGGCGCGGCACATCATTCGTGAAGCCCGCAGCTATCTTGATTCGCTCGCGCCGCCGTTTTTCCGGGCGCTGATGGACTATGCCCAAGACGGCTCCTACTCCTGGCACTGCCCGGGTCACTCGGGTGGTGTCGCGTTTTTGAAGAGTCCCATCGGGCAGATGTTCCACCAATTTTTTGGCGAA
>JBJOQO010000074.1:0-15684 GCA_046049865.1 Pseudomonadota bacterium
ACCGAACACGCCGGTTTGTCACTGGCACTGGGTGCCTTCTTGGCCGGCATGCTGGTGGCCGAAACCGAATACAAACACCAGGTGGAAACCGACATCCGGCCCTTCCACGATGTGCTGCTCGGCCTGTTTTTCATCACCATCGGCATGAAACTCGATTGGCGACCCGTGATGGACCAGTGGTTGCTGGTGTTGGCGCTGACCTGCCTCCCGGTATTTGCGAAGTTTTTGCTGGTCGCGGGTTTGGCGCGTTTGTTTGGTGCCCAACCCGGTGTGGCGCTGCGCACGGGCCTCTATTTGGCACAAGCCGGTGAATTTGGTTTTGTGCTGCTGACCCTCGGCGCGCAACAAAATCTGATTGACCCGCAGTGGATGAGTCCCGTGTTGGCGAGCATGGTGCTATCAATGCTCGCCACACCCTTGCTCATCAACTACAGCAATGCCATCGTGTCGCGCCTGGCAGCCAGTGACTGGCTGATGCAATCAGTCGCCATGACCACGATTGCCAAACGCGCCATCAATGCCCAGGCCCACGTCATCATCGCCGGTTATGGCCGCAGCGGACAAAACCTGGCACGTCTGCTGGAAGGCGAACGTATTGCCTACATGGCGCTGGACCTCGACGTCGATCGCGTGCGCCAAGCCGCCGCTGCGGGCCAGAGCGTTGTTTTTGGTGACGCCGCCCGCCTGCAAAGCCTGATGGCTGCGGGTCTGGCGCGTGCCAGCGCGGTGGTCGTTAGTTACCACGACACACCATCGGCCATGAAAATTTTGCGTTTGGTGCAAGAACACGCGCCCAAGGTGCCCGTCATCGTTCGCACGATAGACGACGCCGACCTGGAAAAACTCCGCGCCGCCGGTGCCACCGAGGTGGTGCCCGAAGCCATTGAAGGCTCGCTGATGCTGGCCAGCCATGCCTTAGCCCTGGTGGGTGTTCCGATGCGCCGTGTGATTCGGGTGGTGCAAGACCAGCGCGATGCGCGTTATGGTTTGCTGCGCGGCTATTTTTTAGGTGCTGACGACGACACCGTCGACGAACATCAAACCGCACGCCTTCAAAGTGTGAACTTGCCGATGGCCGCCAGTTGCCTGGGCAAAACCCTGGGCGACCAAGCGCTGCACGCGGTAGGGGTGACTGTGGTGTCGGTGCGCCGCGCCAATGGTGCCGTGATAGCGGCCGCAGATGAATTGCGACTCGCGCCCGGCGACACCTTGGTGCTGTCCGGTCTGCCGGAAGCATTGTCTTTGGCCGAGGCCAAATTGTTAGGACAAGATTGAAGTGACCGCCCCCGCCTTCGCTACACCTCCGCGTGTTTCCCTCCACCACCTGGTGGTCGTTCTGGTCTTGGGCTTCGCCTCGGGGCTGCCTTTGGCCCTGACCGGCCAAGCCATGCAAGCCTGGCTCACCGTGTCGGGGGTGGACATCACCACCATCGGCTTTTTGAGTTTGGTCGGCCTGCCCTACACCTTCAAATTTTTGTGGGCCCCACTGATGGACCGCTTCGAGCTGCCATGGCTCGGGCGCAGGCGTGGTTGGTTGGTGCTGACACAACTCGGTTTGGCGGCGGCGTTGTGGTGGATGGCCGATACCTCGCCCACCAGCGCCACACGCACCTTCGCATTGCTCGCCGTGCTGGTGGCTTTTGTGTCGGCCTCGCAAGACGTCGTAATAGACGCTTACCGAACCGATTTGTTGCGCGTACATGAACGCGGCCTAGGTGCTTCCTTGAGCGTGTTGGGTTATCGCTTGGCGATGATTTTGTCGGGCGGTGTGGCTTTGATCTGGGTAGACCCCGCCACCGTCGCCAGCCCCGGCGGCGGCTGGACCTGGCCCGAGGTTTACCGCTTCATGGCGGCATTGATGGTGGCGGCGGCAGTGTTGTCTGCCACGGCTCTGCCGCGCCTCAAGAATGCGGTCGTCCCAACGTCGGTGGGCCGTCGCGACTTGATGGGCTTTGCCGCCGTGGTGTTGGCAGTCACGTTGGGTTTTGTCCTGAGCGAACGTTTCGGCCCACCCATTGCTCGCGCTGTGTTGGCCCCTTGGTGGGCGGGCAGCAGTTTGCCCGTCGCATTACAAACCAAGTGGACCGACCTGCTGGCCTTGATGCTCGGCTTGGCCTTCACCCTGCCCCTGGCCGCTTGGGCAGCGAAAGCTGCGCGTTTTGAAACCTTGCTCGGTGGCTTGCGCAGCTACTTCAGCCAAAGTGGAGCAGCCGCGTTTCTCGCTTTCATCGTGCTCTACAAACTGGGCGATGCGTTTGCGGGCTCGCTGATGACGCCCTTCTTGCTCAAGTCCATGCTCTTTAGCAGCGCCGAGGTCGGCGTGGTCAATAAAGTCATTGGGCTGTGGCTCACCATTGGTGGCGCACTGCTGGGCGGCGCGCTCATGGTCAAGCTGGGTCTGTGGCGCTCGCTGATACTGTTTGGTTTTTTGCAGATGCTCAGCAACTTGGGCTTTTGGTGGCTGGCCGTGAACGGCAAAGGGGTGATGCCCGGCCTGGAAGTTCCAGCCTTTGATTGGGGCTTCGTTAAATTGGCCCAAGCAACCCAGGTGGACGGCGGTTTGCTTTTGGTGATTGCTGCAGAGAACCTGAGTGGTGGCATGGGCACCGCCGCCTTTGTGGCGTTTTTGATGAGCCTGTGCAATCAAAAGTTCACTGCCACGCAGTTCGCGCTGCTCAGCGCCTTCGCGTCTATAGGGCGCGTCTGGGTAGGCCCACTGGCCGGTGTACTGGCAGAGTCCATCGGCTGGCCCACTTTTTTCATTCTGTCTACCATCGTGGCCGTGCCTGCTTTGTTGCTGCTGTATGGGCTGCGCCAACCCATCAAAGCTTTAGAGTTCGACCCCAAGGCACCGCTGCTCGATGACTGAAGAGGCGGTTTGAAAATTCGAGGAGACTGCGATGAAAAATTCCTTCGACCCCAAGTCCGATTTCACCCCTAGCGCGCCATTGGCTCAAGCGCTGAGTAGCCACGGTGCTGCTTGCCGGTGTGCGGCGCATTCGCGCCGCCTTTTTACTGGCGGTCTGCTCGCTGCGGGCGCAACGCTGGCGCTACCTGCCTGGTCGCGTGAGGGCGTGGAGGTCGGCAAACGGTCCTCCATGGCCAAACTCGCCCCAGCGGATCAAATTGAAGCCGCAGCAGCCCAGCAGTATGTGCAAATGACGCGCGAGGCCGCACAACAACGCGCTTTGGCACCGGACAACCACCCGCAGGTGATACGCCTGCGCAGCATTGCCAAACAGTTATTGCCCTTCGTCTACTCGCCCAATTACCACAGCACCTCGCGTGCCGCGAATTGGAAGTGGGAGATCAACCTCATTGGCAGCAAACAAATCAATGCCTTTTGCATGCCAGGCGGCAAGATTGCGTTTTACATGGGCATCTTGCAAGAGCTGCAGTTGAACGACGACGAGGTGGCGCAAATCATGGGTCATGAAATTGCCCACGCCCTGCGCGAACACGCACGCGAACGCATGGGCAAATCATTTGCCACGCGCGGTGCCCTGGAGTTGGGCTCGGCATTGTTGGGCTTGGGCGACCTGGGCCGTGTCGGTGCCAACGTGGGCACCCAACTCATCACCATGACCTTCGGGCGTGAGGACGAAACCGAGGCCGACAAGATCGGCCTGGACATGGCCGCTCGCGGTGGCTACAACCCACAGGCGGGCGTCAGCCTGTGGCAAAAAATGGGCGCGGCGAGCAAAGGTGCGCCGCCGGAGTGGCTCTCCACACACCCGTCCAACGACACCCGCATCCGCGATCTGCAGGCCACCATTCCAGATGTGCAGTCCCTCTACGACAAAGCACCGCGGCCAAGACGGCGGTTTGAGCCGCCGAGCAAGGGTTGAGTTCACTGCAGCCCATGATCCTGCGGCGCTTGCCGTGGTGGATGGGCGTGTGTACCTTGGGCTTGTTGACGCCGCTGTTCACCCGAGCCTTGGCAGAGGGCGGCGTCGGGCGTTTAGCCTGGCTCGTTGATCTGGCGGCCCATTGGCAGTGGTTGTTCATCGCTTGCCTGGCGCTGGGGTTGGTCGCGGCCTGCTTCGTCGCGCGACGGCATTTGTTCTTCGCCTTTTTGCTTCCTTTGCCTTGGGTCACAGCTTCACCTGCCCTGCCCGCGGGTGCCAATGGCGTGATGCTCACCGTGGCCAGTGCCAATGTGCATGTATCGACCACCCAGGTGGGGCCCTTGGCGGCTTGGCTGGCGCTGGAGGAGCCGGATGTCGTGGTGTTGCTGGAAGTGTCGCGTGCCCTCGGGCCGCAGTTGCCAAGCCTCACCCGGTACCCGCACCAAGTGGTGCAGGCCGACGACTCGCCCTTTGGCATCGCGGTGCTGTCGAAGTGGCCCTTGATAAATGCAGCGATCAAGCAAGACGCGGACGGCATCACGCACATCGAAGCCGAAGTGCATCAGGGTCAACAGCGGATTCAACTGCTCGCGTTTCATCCCATGCCGCCGCTGTCGCCACACTTTCACGAGGCACGCAACGAAACACTGCGGCGTTTTGCCGTTCAATTGCAGTCCGATGGCCACCCAGCCTTGTTGGTGGGTGACCTCAATGCCACACCGTGGTCCAGCGCTTTTGCCGGGCTCGAAGCGCTCGGTTTGCGTCGCGCCACCGGCCTGCGCCCGACCTGGCCCACCTGGGGCCAGGGGTTCGTGGGTATTCCGATCGACCATGTGCTGGCGTCCAGCCACTGGCGAGTGAGGCAGCAACACGTGGGCAACACCTTGGGCTCAGACCACTTGCCCGTTGTGGTGCAACTGGTGCTGGCCTCAGGCGTTTCTCTAGGGCCCGGTGCGTTCACTTCGCCTCATGGTCTTCGCGCCGCAAGTTCGCCGTGAAGGCATACCAGTCAATGTGGCGGGTGCTCATCATGACGCAAGCGAGCACGGCAAACAGCAGAATCGATCCCAACACCAGGGCTGATTGCTCCATTTGCAGCAGCAGGTAAAGCGCGCCGTATAACGTTGCGATAGCGCCCCCAAACACCAGCCCGGGTCGCAAGCCGCCGAGCACGAAACGGCCATACAAAGCCAACAGCACTGTGCAAGCTGTGCTGGCAATGGCATAGGCTGCGCTGAAGGTCAGGTGCTCACTCAAGCTCACCAAAAGCAAGAAAAACATCACCAAGGCAGCGCCGACGAGCAGGTACTGAATCGGGTGGACACGCAAGCGGCGTTGCACTTCGATCAACACTACACCCACAAATGTCAGGGCAATGAAGAGCAAGCCGTATTTGGTTGCGCGGTCGCTGAGCACGAAATTGTTGACGGGTTCAATAAAACTCACACCAAAGGTTTCGATGCAATCTGGGCGATTTGTAGCGCTGTCGCGGGCAGCCATGTTGGTGGTGTCAAAGCCATGCCCACTGTTGAGCTCGCAAGCTGCGCCGCCCGCTTGCGTTTGCTGACCTGCAGCAGTCGCCAAGGCACTGATTTGCCACACGGCATTGAAGCCGCCGTCGCTGATATCACGCTGGTTGGGCAATGCGCGCCCAGTGAACGAAGGGTGGGGCCAGTCGGACGACAAAGCCACACGGTTGTTTTCCGCCAAAGGCGCAAAGCCTATTTGTGTGGTGCCCAATAAATCCAACTTCACCTTGACGCGCAGTGGCACTGCAGGCGCTGCCGCAGACGACGCTGCCCAACCGTCAGGCAGTTTGGCTTGAAAACCACGAGGGTGGGCAGGATGAGACGTTCCCGGGGACACCGACAAAGGACGTTCATTGACTTCCACTTCAGCCTTGGCAAGGCCACGGGCATCACTCACGGCCACCCATAAGCTGGCGGTATCGCAGCGCACCGATCCATTGATTTTGGTGGGTTTGGGTGTGCTCGGTGCCGAAAACTCTGAGGTGATTTCGGACGCCGCACTGTAGCCGTTGACCTTGTAAATGCCACGGTAACGAGGGACTTGTTGGGTGCTGGTTTTGATGTTCAACGCAACAGGGGTGATGGTGACATCAAACTGGCGCTGCAGTGGCACGTTTGCTGACTTGTTGTCCGTGACCCGCATCTCCTCCCAGCTCTCTTGGCAATGCTGCTGCAACACAGGTCCAACCAAAATCTGCCGGGTTGCCAAACTGTCCATCACGCTTTGCTCGGCTTCACGCAGACGCCCCTGCCGTTCACTGACAATGTCGCTGACCATGGCCAATGCCGCCATCAAGGTCAGGGCTACCGCGCCAAGGGCCACTCCTTTGCCCAGCAGGGGGAAACGCATATTGAAACTCCTTCAGTTGCTTTGAAGGTGCGCAGTGTGGTGATCGGCGGTGAACGCGGCATGAAGTGCTCTCGAAGGTTCTGTGAAGAAGTGCATGGCCAGTAGCCCGCGTCGATTGCTTCGCGTTACAGGGATCTATTCAATCCGGCGACAATGCTTGGTTTTCCTCGGGCCATTCTCTCCAACGGCCCGCTATTTGTTCATGACATCACCGCACGCTCGTGCGCCTTGGGTTGACGCGATCAAACTCATGGCGGCGCAAATCATTGTTTGGCACCACCTCTGCGCTTATGGCCCCTTGGCCGACGCTGCCGCTTTTGTTTGGCCTGACCTGGCCTCTTTGCTCTACAACAAAGGCCGCCTGGCGGTGCAGGTGTTTTTTGTGTTGGCCGGTTATTTGGCGGCACAGGCCTTGACCCGAGTGAGCCATTGGGGCCGCAGTGACATCGCTGGCTTGGCGTTCAAACGTTATCGCCGCCTGGTTTGGCCGTTGTGCGTGGCACTGGTTTTGGTCATCACCGCATCCGCCATCACCAGCGAGTTACTGCCCAGCAGCATGGTGTCAACGGAGGTGGAAGTGCCGCAACTCTTGGCCCATCTCTTTTTGCTCCAAGGGGTGCTCGGCATGGAGTCGCTGTCGGCTGGCATTTGGTATGTCGCGATCGACTTCCAGCTTTTCTTGCTGCTGCTGCTGTGTTTTGCGCTGCCTGCCGCTTTGGTCTCAACACGCGACAAAGCGGTTCGGTGGACGAAGGCGCTGACGGTGGGTTTGATGCTGATGTCGTTATGGGGGTTGAACCTGCTCCCCGCTTGGGACAATTGGGCACCCTATTTTTTTGGCAGCTATGGACTCGGCGTTTGCGCCTGGTGGGCCAGCCGATCAGCGAATCGGCAAGCCTGGTGGATAGGGCTCTTGATCGCGGTCTGGCTGGCTTTGTTGATTGATTTTCGTGGGCGTATTTTGCTTGCCGGCATCACCGCCTGGGTCTTGATCGGCTGGAACCAGCCAGCGCGACAAGTCGGCGAAAGCGAGCGCAGTGCCTGGTTTGCAAGGGCATTGCATGCGGGTGCCGAACGATCTTACGCGCTGTTCTTGGTTCACTTCCCCGTGCTGCTCTTAGCCAACGGATTGTGGGTAGAGGCAGCGCCCTGGCTGAACGTTGAGCCCGGCCCTGCCAGCACGGCCGCTGCTGTGCTGCTGACCTGGCTGGCGTCTTGGGGTGTAGCTCATGTTTTCTACACCGTGGTGGAGGCAACCCCGATGCTGCGCCCCGCGTGGAAAACAGGAACGATCAGGGCCCGATTGCCGCTGCTCAAACTGCCACGCATCCGCTGATGCAAAAGCGCTGAGGGGCGGAGCTTCAGTGCAAATCGCGCTTGGACGGTGGTTTTCGCTCCGAGCCAAACGAGTCGGGCGTGTATACATTGCCCTTCCACTGGCCACTGGGTTTGGTCTGGGCGCGGCGTATTGCATCTTGCGCGGCCTCGCGCGCTGCACGGCGCCGCGCTGACCAATGAATGAGGTTGTGCACAGACGCGCTCAGTTGTTGCCAGATGCGCAGCATGGCGCGATCCAACCGCGCACGGCGTGTCGCGGGCACAGCCATTCGCAGCAGCATGACCACACACACCGCAAGCGCCAAAGCAGCCAGGAGTTTTTCCGGGTTCATGAGTGAATTAGACCTCCCCTAAGCCTCAAGGTAGTGGGGGAAATACCGAAATGTGTTTCAGGATAACGGCAGGTCGTCACTATGTCACGGCCTGCATTTTTGAAACAGTGAGCACACGCGCTCATTGAACACAAAATACGCATCCTTGTGTTGAACTGCCTCAACATTCTTTGATCTCGACCCTTTTAAGTCGCGAGCCAGGAGCCCCGCATGATTTCATTGATACGAACTGCGAACCGCACTGTAGCTGCTCTAGCGCTGTGTGCAGCCAGTATGCAGGTATGGGCACAAACGGCCGCCGAAGCGAGTGCTGCAACGGTCGCGGGGGCCAGTCCTGTAATACAAACGGCCATCAAAACAACGCTATTCAACGGCGCCGATACCGCGTGGATGCTGATTTGCACGGTGCTGGTGATGCTGATGACCATCCCCGGCATTATTTTGTTTTATAGCGGCATGTTGCGCTCCAAGAATGCGCTGTCCATCGTGGCGCACACCGTGGCAGGGGCGGCGGTGGTCACCTTGATGTGGGCAGTGGTTGCTTACTCGGTGGCGTTTTCCTCTGGCAACGGCTATTTTGGCGACCTGACTCGGGCTTTTGCCCACGGATTGATTGGCCCCAAAGTCGGCGCGCACGCCATCGCACCCACGGTGCCGGAGTCTGTCTTTTTCTTGTTCCAACTCTCATTCGCCGTCATCACGTTCGCCCTGATTCTGGGTGCCACGGCTGAGCGCATGCGGTTGAGCGTGACCATCTTGTTTGCGGCTTTCTGGGTGGTGTTGGTCTACGCACCGGTTGCGCACTGGGTGTGGCAACCCACGGGCTGGCTGGCAGGTATGGGCCACATGGACTTCGCAGGTGGCACGGTGGTGCACATTGTCTCTGGGGCCAGTGGCGTGGTGGCCGCTTGGGTGTTGGGTCCTAGACATGGTTTCGGCAAAGAGCCCATGGTGCCGCACAACCTGCTCATCACTGTGCTGGGCGCGGGTTTGTTGTGGGCAGGGTGGTTTGGTTTTAACGCGGGCTCGGCCTTTGAAGCCAGCTCACGGGCTGCCGGTGCACTATTGGCAACGCAAGTCGCTGCTTGCACAGGCGCCATGGCCTGGGGTCTTTGTGAGTACATCAAACGTGGCCAGTGGAGTGTGCTGGGGATGATGACAGGTGCCATCGCGGGCTTGATCGGTGTCACCCCTGCATCAGGGTTTGTGGGCGTAGATGGCGCGATGGCCATCGGCGGCATTGCAGGCATGGTTTGTTGTATCGCAGTCGTCACCTTCAAATCGCGCACCGGCATCGACGACAGCCTGGATGTATTTGCCCTGCACGGTGTGGGCGGCCTCGTCGGTACCGTGTTGACCCCGGTTTTTGCGACCGCAACGATTGCCCCGGTCACCGCCACTGTGCTCACCAACTTGACCGGCGGTTTGGCGGTGATGGCCTACGCGGGCGGCATGACCTGGTTGATTCTGAAAGTCATCTCCATCGTGGTGCCGCTGCGGGTCGGGCACACCGAAGAGAAGGTCGGGCTCGACATTTCGCAGCATGGCGAGATGTTGTCACCTAACATTTGAAATGGGCACGGTGATGGCAAGCCCTAGCGACGACAGCAAAATCGTCAACTATTTAGTCCGCATGGTGGTGCCACTGCGCCGGGAGTTCGGCCAGCACCTGGACGTGCAGCATTTTTTGCATGACCTCGAGTATGCGCAAGACGTGCTGCAAAAAGCACTCAGCAGCCAAGACACCCGCTTGCGGGAATACGGCGAATACGTGAGCAAATTGCGTTTGGGGCCCAGGATGGGTGAACCCAGCGACATTCCCATCCCCATGCCAAAAATCGCCAACAAAACGCCTTCGAGTGCCCCAGCCCAGGCACCGGCGATCACCACCGCACAGAGCACGCCCACCTCCGAGCTGACCGAAGAAGAACTGCGCGCACGCATCATGAAGAAATACACCTCGGGCTTGCGCTGAACCTCTGCTTCAGCGCCTGCCCGAGATGGCGGAGGTCTTACTCGACCGCCTTCACCATGTCCTCCACCACCTTCTTCGCGTCACCGAACACCATCATGGTTTTGTCCATGTAGAAAAGTTCGTTGTCCAGGCCCGCATACCCGGCAGCCATGGAGCGTTTGTTCACGATGATGGTTTTGGCTTTGTAGGCTTCCAAAATCGGCATGCCATAAATGGCGCTGCCTTTGGTGTGCGCAGCAGGGTTCACCACGTCGTTCGCGCCCAAGATGATGGCCACATCGGCTTGGCCGAATTCGCCGTTGATGTCTTCCATCTCAAACACCTGGTCGTAGGGCACTTCGGCTTCGGCCAGCAGCACATTCATGTGGCCCGGCATGCGGCCGGCCACGGGATGAATGGCGTATTTCACTGTGATGCCTTTGGCCGTGAGTTTGGCGGCCAGCTCTTTCACCGCGTGCTGGGCACGGGCCACGGCCAGGCCATACCCCGGCACGATGACCACAGTTTCCGCGTTGCCCAACACGAAGGCGGCATCATCGGCACTGCCGCTCTTGACCGCACGTTGCACGACGCCGCCTGCTGCCGCCGCCGTGGTATCACCGCCAAAACCACCGCCAATCACATTGAAGAAAGAGCGGTTCATGGCCTTGCACATGATGTAACTCAGGATGGCCCCAGACGAGCCCACCAGCGAGCCCGCGATGATGAGCATGCTGTTGTTCAGGCTGAAGCCAATGCCCGCCGCCGCCCAGCCCGAATAGCTGTTGAGCATGGACACCACCACCGGCATGTCGGCCCCGCCAATGGGAATGATGAGGAGCACACCCAGCACAAAGGCCAAAGCCAGCATGACAAAAAACATGGGCCAGCTTTCTGTGAACGCAAAACCCAGACCCAAACCCACCATGGACAAGCCGAGCACCAGGTTCAACATGTGCTGCCCGGCAAAGGTTACCGGTGCGCCTTGGAACAAGCGGAACTTGTATTTGCCACTGAGTTTGCCAAACGCAAT
Organism: Pseudomonadota bacterium; assembly: GCA_046049865.1. GTDB lineage: Bacteria > Pseudomonadota > Gammaproteobacteria > Burkholderiales > Burkholderiaceae_C > JANPCX01. The sequence continues at coordinate 10,885 of JBJOQO010000074.1, forward strand.
CACACTTCCACTGAAGGTGATGGCACCAATGGCACCGCCCAAGAACAACTCGAACTTGTTGCCAAAGGGAATCAGCTGACCTTTGGCGGCGATGCCAAAGGCATAGGGCTCAGCCACCACCGCCACGGCAATGAAAACAGCGGCCAGACCGATCATGCTGTGCATGAAGGCCACGAGCTCAGGCATCTTGGTCATTTCCACCCGCTGGGCCATGAGGGTGCCTGCGGTGCCCCCCACCAACAAGCCGACCAGTACATAACCCAAGCCCAAAGCGGAGCCGGCGAGCTTATGAATCAGCAGCGCGGTCGTGACCACCGCAATGGCCATGCCCACCATGCCGAAGAGGTTGCCACGAATGGACGTGGTGGGGTGGGATAAACCTTTGAGCGCTTGAATGAAACAAACGCTGGCTACGAGGTAAAGCAGGGTGACAAGATTGAGGCTCATGGCTTGACCTCCGCGCTGACTTTTTTGTCCTTCTTCTTAAACATCTCCAGCATGCGCCGTGTCACGAGAAAACCACCGAACACATTCACAGCACACAAGGCCACGGCGAGCACGCCCATGGTTTTGCCCAGCGTGGTTTCAGTCAGTGCCGCCGCCAGCATGGCGCCGACGATGACGATGGCGGAGATGGCATTGGTCACCGCCATCAAGGGGGTGTGCAAAGCGGGCGTCACTGTCCACACCACGTGATAGCCCACATAAATGGCCAGCACGAAGATGATGAGGTTGGTGACGGTGGGGGAAAGAATGTCCATGATTTTTTGTCCTGCTGTTACTTGCGTTTGACTTCGCCCGCTTGCGTCATCAAACAAGCCGCCACGATGTCGTCGTCCATCGGCACTTGAAAGCCACCTTCTTTGGTGAGCACCAGCTTTAAGAAGTCGAGCACGTTGCGGGCATAGAGGGCGCTGGAATCAGCCGCGACCAGAGCCGGCAAATTGGTGTCGCCGATGATGGTGACACCATGCTTGACCACGGTTTGGTCGGCTTCGCTCAAGGGGCAGTTACCCCCCACGCCGCCCTCGCCCTTGCCTGCAGCGATATCGACAATCACAGAGCCAGGTTTCATGGCTTTGACCATGTCTTCGGTCACCAACACCGGTGCAGCGCGCCCCGGGATCAAGGCGGTGGAAATCACCACATCGGCGGCAGCCACGCGTTTGGCGACCTCCACTTTTTGCCGCGCCAACCAACTTGGTGGCATGGGTTTGGCGTAACCGCCCACGCCTTCGGCGGCTTCTTTTTCCTCTGCGGTTTCATAGGGAACGTCGATGAACTTGGCACCGAGGGACTCGACCTGTTCTTTCACTGAGGGCCGCACGTCAGAGGCTTCAATCACCGCACCCAGTCGTTTGGCGGTCGCAATGGCCTGCAAACCCGCCACACCCACGCCGAGGATGACCACACGCGCTGCCTTCACCGTACCGGCCGCCGTCATCAGCAGGGGAAAAAACCGCTGGTAACGGTCTGCGGCCATCATCACGGCTTTGTAGCCTGCAATATTGGCCTGCGACGACAGCACATCCATGCTCTGGGCGCGGGTGGTGCGCGGCGCGGCTTCCAACGCAAAACTGGTCAGCCCGGCGGTAGCCAACTGCTGCAGGCCGTCTCGGTCAAAGGGGTTGAGCATGCCAACCAGGGCCGCGCCCGATTTCATCAGCGTCAGTTCATGCGGGCTGGGTGCGCGCACCTTGAGCACCAGCTCGCAGCCGAGAGCGCCAGCGGCGTCCGTGATTTCCGCGCCAACCGCCGCATAGGCCTCGTCGGTGCTGCTGGCCTTCAAACCGGCACCACTTTGAATACGAAGCGCATGGCCCTGGGCTTTGAGTTTTTTGACTGTTTCCGGCGTGACCGCAACGCGTGTTTCTCCGGCCGCTGTTTCCAGCGGGACTCCGATCAGCATGGGTGGCTCCTCTTGAAGTTGCGCCTGTGAGGCCGGCGCAACGTTGGGTTTTCAAGCCTGCGAGCTTACACAATGACGCCGCATATTCAAGGCGGCAAGCCCCGGGGGTGGGGCGCGCACGGGTTAGCGGCGTCCCGAACGATAGACTTCACCCCCATGAACCAACGCTGGAAACCCAGTGTCACCGTGGCCGCCGTTGCAGCCCGCGTACACGAAGGACAAACCCAATACCTGCTGGTGGAAGAGCACACCACCGAGGGCTTGCGGCTGAACAACCCCGCCGGGCACCTGGAGCCGGGTGAGTCTCCGCAGCAGGGCGCAGTGCGTGAGGCGCTGGAAGAAAGCGCATGCGTGTTCACGCCTGAATTCTTTTTGGGTGTTTATTTGTCACGCACCACCCGGGCGGTGGGCGACGACACCACCTATGTGCGACTGGCGTTTGCGGGCCATGTGGGGCAGGCCGATGCCACACGCCGCCTGGACGAGGGCATTGTCCGCACCTTGTGGCTCACACTCGCAGAGGTACGCGAGAGTCAGGCGCGCCACCGCAGCCCCCTCGTCTTGCGTTGCATTGAAGACCACGCGGCGGGGCGCTTTTTGCCGTTGAGTTCGGTGTACACCGACGCTGCCGCCCTGGAAGTTCGAGGTAACCCATGAAGCTGCAGCGCGTGGTCGTGGGCCTCTCAGGTGGAGTGGACTCTGCCGTCAGCGCCCACCTCTTGAAGCAACAAGGCCACGAAGTGGTTGGCATCTTCATGAAAAATTGGGAAGATGATGACGGCAGCGAATATTGCTCGTCCAACGTTGACTTCGTGGACGCCGCCGCCGTGGCCGATGTGCTGGGCATCGAAATCGAGCATGTGAACTTCGCAGCCGACTACAAAGACCGCGTCTTTGCCGAGTTCTTGCGTGAATACCAAGCCGGCCGCACGCCCAACCCCGATGTGCTGTGCAACGCCGAGATCAAGTTCAAAGCTTTTCTTGACCATGCGATGCGCTTGGGCGCAGAAAAAATCGCCACCGGCCACTATGCGCGAGTTCGTGAAGTTCATGGCTCGTTCCAATTGCTCAAAGGCCTGGATCCACTCAAAGACCAGAGTTACTTCTTGCACCGCCTGAACCAGGCCCAGCTCAGCAAAACCTTGTTCCCGGTGGGCGAGTTGCCCAAAACCGAAGTCCGGCGCATTGCCGATGAAATCAAACTGCCCAATGCCAAGAAAAAAGACTCCACCGGCATCTGCTTCATTGGCGAGCGGCCCTTCCGCGAGTTTTTGAACCGCTACCTTGCGCATGCACCCGGCCCCATCCTCAACGACCAGGGGCGTCAAGTGGGCGAGCATGTGGGGCTGAGTTTTTACACCTTGGGCCAGCGCAAGGGCATCGGCATTGGCGGTCTCAAAGCCAAAGGTGCGCAGCGCGGCGGCAGCGACCATGAGCCCTGGTTTGTGGCGCGCAAGGACATGGCTAAAAACATTTTGTATGTGGTGCAAGGCCACGACCACCCCTGGCTGCTGAGCCAGGCCCTGAGCATGCAAGACAACGCCTGGGTGGCGGGGCAGCCACCTGCACCCGGGCGTTATGCCGCCAAAACGCGCTACCGTCAGGCCGATTCATGCTGTGACCTCACCGCATTGGCGGACACTGCATCCCTGCAGTTTCCTGACGCTCAGTGGGCAGTCACTCCGGGGCAATCGGCCGTGGTGTATGACGGTGAGGTGTGCTTGGGGGGCGGCGTCATACAGGCCATCACCGCCCCGAGCTAGAGGGACATTCGGGGCAACACCACTCAAGTTGCCCCCTGGGCGAACCGATAAATCAGGCAATACCGGACCCACATGGGTTCAGCGTCTCACCTGCTTTTTTTCGGTTCCCTCGCATGTCGCCTTCATTCACATCGCTGCTCAAACACCGCTGGCGCTCTCTGCGGCTTTCCTTGCGCCTGGCGGGTTTGTCCATCAAAGCACTCGGCGGTCTGGTTTGGACCGGTGGCGTGAGAGAGCAAAACCAAGCACGCCAAGCCCAAATCGAACGCCGCGCCCAATTCGATGAGCTCACTGGCCTGCCCAACGAGTCCCACTGTTTGCGGGCCACTCAGGTGGCCATTGACGCGGCAGCCGACCAGACCTACACCCAAGGTCATGGCGCAGACTGTTCGGTGGCGTTGCTGATGTTGGAGTTGAGCCGCGCCAAGCAGATCAACGAGGTGCTCGGGCAAGCCCTGGGTGATTTGCTGCTGCAACATGTGGGGCAGCTTCTGACCCAACAGACCCAGCAAAATCTGCGCCCCCAAGACGCACCTCTGATCGCGCGCACGGGACGCAACGGCTTTGCGATTCTGCTCAGACAAGGCGATGCCATGCTGGCGACCGCGCTGGCCCAGCGCATCAGCCAAGCATTTGGCGGTCCTTTGTTGGTCGGCGAGCACAAACTGCAAACGGGTGTGTTCATTGGCATGGCCTGCTGGCCTACCCACGCCCGCGATGCAGCCGGTTTGCACCGCGCGGCCAGCCTGGCCCTGGCTGCCTCGCAACAAACCAATGTGGACAGCGCAGGGCCCGTTCTCTTTGACCCGACCGACACCGCCACGCATTTGCGTGGGCTGCAACTGCTCACCGAATTGCGCCGCGCGGTGGGTTTAGGCCAGCTTCAGTTGCACCTGCAACCGCAAGCGGCGCTGGACACCGGGGCCGTGGTCGGCGCACAAGTTCAAGTGCGCTGGCACCATCCCCAACACGGCGTGCTGCTGCCAGCAGCCTTCATGCCACTGGCCAGTGAAACCGAGTTGGCCACGTCAGTCAACTTTTGGGCTTTTGAAGAGGCGGCCCGACTTTGGCAGCAGTTGCACAACAACGGCCTGACCTTGATGTTGTCGATGCCACTGGTGGCCAGTG
>JBJOQO010000075.1:0-15396 GCA_046049865.1 Pseudomonadota bacterium
TGCGCATCGCCACCACCGACGACATCATCTCTGAAGGCCCTGAGACTTTCTCGCTCACCGCCAATCCGGTTTCGGGCTCGACCCCTGCCCCCGCTTCGGCCACCGCCACCATCACCGATAACGAAGGTACGCCGACTGTGTCGGTAAACGACGTGACGGTGAATGAGTCGGCGGGTTTTGCCACCTTCACCATCACACTCTCTGGCCCCAGTGCGACCAGCGTCTCTGTGAATTACGCTACATCTAATGGCACGGCACTGTCTGGTACAGGCAATGACTACACCGCCGCTTCTGGCACGGTCACGTTCGCGCCCGGTGGTCCGCTCACACAAACGTTCACCGTGCCGATCAACAACGACACGGTGAATGAAAGCAATGAAACGTTTAACGTGACCTTGAGTTCGCCTGTCAATGCGACCATCTTAGATGGCGCTGGTGTGGGAACCATCCTCGACAACGACGCACGCAACGTCACCAAAGTAACCCTGGAAGACACACCGGCCACATTCACCGCGGCTGACTTTGGATTGATCGCAGGTGACACCGGTGTCCGGATCGACACCACCACACCAGGTGCGGGTCAGTTGCTGTTGAACGGCGCGGCGGTCAGTGCGGGCACAGTCGTATCCGTAGCTGACATCAACGCAGGCTTGCTCACTTACTCGCCCGCCGGCAATGGCCCCACATCGACCAACCTCAGTGGCAACAACTACGCCTCCTTCACCTTCTCGGTGCGGGACGCGAGCAACGTCTTTGACTTGGTACCCAACAACGTCCGAATCGATGTGACACCGGACGCCGACACTCCCACCATCAGCGTCGCACCGGCCACCGTCACGCCACCCCTCCCGGCCTCTCAAGGCCTCACCTGGCAATTCACACCCAACCTACCGGGCGTGAGCAGCAGCAATGCGGGCAACACGGCATTGGTTGAGGCAGCCATCGACGCCGTTGGTGGCACCAGCACCTTGGTGACCAATGTGTTCCTCGCTGGCAATTCCTTCCCGAACGGAATTGGTACTCCCCCGGGCTTGGGTTCGGAAGTCGGCGGCCAGAATAACCCCACCATCACCGCCACAGACAACGCACACCAGTTCACCGGTTTTGTGTTCTTGGAAGCCGGGCAGACGGCCACGTTCAGCGGTTTCCGTGACGACACCATGCGCATAGAACTGGGGGGCACCACGGTGTTTGACAGCGGCTTCAACACATGGGGCCCGTTCTCTTCAAGTGGATTCACCGCCACGGCCACTGGCTTTTACAGCGTAGAGATCGTGTACTACAACGGTGACGGCCCGGGTGGCTTGAACGTCAACTTCTCTACAGGCGGCGCGGCGCAAGACCTTTCCACCAGCAACTTCGTCTTGATGCCCAATGCGGCCGCTGTGACAGCTTTGGGCAGCGGCGTGGTCGGCTCTTTGGTCGCCAACGGCGAACCTGGGGCCGGTTACTACCCCGCCATCTTCACCTCCAGCACTTGGGTTGATTTGGCGACCACGGTGAACTTCCCGGACAACGATGGCTCCGAAACACGCAACATCACCGTGACCGGTTTGCCCGCAGGTTTTGAATTGCGTGATGGCGTGAACACCGTCACTTCCACCGGTGCTGCCATCAACATCACCACATGGAACCTCGCCAACCTTGAAGCGCGCCCGCCGGCTACGGGTTACACCGGCACCGCCACGCTCACGTTCACCGCCACGGCCACCGAACAAGGCAACAGCGACACGGCAAGCAGTTCCGACACCGTCACACTGACTGTCACCCCCACCTCGGTGACGGCGCTCGACGCGCCCCTGTCCGGTTCGCTCATGGCGAAGATGAGCGGAGATTTCACCAGCGATTCAGCCGTCTCCGTGAAGGCCGATGTCTTTGCGTGGCACTTGGCCGACGGCACCAGCGATGACCAGCAGCAAGGCCCGAACATCGACATCATCAACGACTTCCAAGTCAAGGCTGATTCACTCGACCTGCGCGATTTGCTGGTCGGCGAAAGCCACCTCGGCCAAGACCTGGGCAATTTGGCGAATTTCCTCAGTGTGAGCGTGGTCGGTGGCGACACCGAAATTCGCATCAGCAGCACGGGCGGCTTCCAAGACGGTCAGTACAACAGTTCCGCGGAAGACCAACGCATCGTGCTGGACAACGTCGACCTCGTGGCCTCCTTGAGCCTGACCCCAGAGTCCAGCAACCACGACATCATCGCTGCCATGCTGAACAACGGAAAGTTGATCACCGACTGATTCGACCGCCAAGGTCTTGGGTCAGCCCCAGCCAGTTGCTCCGAGAAGGGCAACTGGCTTTTTTTCCGCTGCACTGCGCCAGGAGATCTGAACCAAGAAATGGCGGTTGACCCCTTTCTTGCGCAGGCAACACCAGGTGAACACTGTTACTTGTTCACACGAAAGCATCACCTATGGGGTGAAAGCGCCAGCATCCGATGGAGCCGTGCTGCAGGCCGCTGACGGGGTTCAAACCCTCAGGAGGTCTGGTCGTTTTGCACTGGCCCAAGGCCCCGTGGTGGCATCGACGCCGAGCGCCCAAAGTGCGTGCGCATGGCTCTCATCGACGACACCCTCGGCCATGACCTGAGCGCCTAAACCACGCAGCATGGTCGCAAGACTGCGCACGAAAAGACTGCGCTGGGTATCGTCCGCAACGTGCGCGACAACCGCAGCATCAAGTTTCACGTAATTCAGCCCCAATTCAAACAAACGCGGCACACGCTCCAAGCGCTCACCCGCGTGCTCCAACCCGATACGCACCCCCAAAGGACGCAGTTGGCGACCCAACTCTTGCAAGGCTTCAAAGTGTTCCAGAGCTGCTGCTTCGGGTAACTCGACCGACAGCTGCTCAGCCGCCCGTGGAGCGGCTTGCAGCAAAGCGCGCAGCCGTATGGGAAAAGCGCTTTCAGCCAAGGACGCTGAAGAGAAGTTGACACAGCGGGGCAATCCGTCAGCCGCGATGGCCTGCAGTGCCAACGCTGCAGCCCGTTCATCGATGTGGGCTGTTAGCCGTGCGCGCAGGGCCAAGGGCAACCAACGCGCCGCCGATACAAAGGGCCCGTCGGTATCCAATTGCAACCGCAACGGGCATTCCAGATGCACGAGTTGATGCGCTTGATCGAGAACCGGGAAGGCCACGAGTTGCAATCGGTCTTGGGCCAAGGCACTGTGGATGGCTTGGCGCCAAGCCACCTCACCCAGCATGGCCGGGGTATTCACCGCATCGTCGCCCAATGCGACCGCAAAACTGCCGTGGGTCTCAGCCGATGCCAGGGCGGCGTCTGCCGCACTCATGTGCTGGGCCAAAGGCCGCTCGCTGTGCATTTCCACCGCACCGGCCACCACGGTGATCTCTGCACCCAAAGCGGGCAGCACGGCGCGTAAGGCTTCGACCAAGGCTTTCGCGGTTTCGTGTGCCAACCCACCCACCGGCAAGCACAAGGCGAAGTCGCTGCCATTCAAACGCCCTGTGTGGCAACTGCTGCTGCGGTCTTGGTAACTGGCCAAGGCTTGGGCGACCGCCAGGAGAACGCGGTCGGTGGTGTCGTGCCCATGCAAACGGTTCATCTCCGCCAGGTTCAGCACACGCAGCAATACCAGCCCCCCCTCGGAACTGCCATCTTCACGCTCGCGCAATCCACTGAGCTGGGCCATGAAGTGTTTGCGATTGGACAAGCCCGTGAGCCCATCGCAATGCGCTTGGTGACGCAGCGACTGCACCTGTTTGGCTTGCGCCTCAAAGACCAGCTTCAGGCGGGACACCATGCTGTTCATGGCACGGGTCAGGCGCTGCATGTCCGGCACGCGGGGCTCGGGGACAGTCACAAACTCACCCTGCACCAAAGCGTGAGCCTGCAACACGGCTTGATCGAGCGGGCGGCGAATACGCTGCACCAGGGCGCTGGCCAGCAATGCCGCCAGCACACCGACAACAGCCAGTGCAGCCGCACTCCACAAGCTGGCCCGCCAAAGTTCATCATGGGCATAAGCCGTTTGGCTGCTCAAACGCACCGACCCTATCGCCCGCCAACCATCGGACACCTGGGCCACACCGGGCTGGGACGCGATGGGCAGCATGGATACAAACCAATTCGGCGCATGACGTGGGCGCTGCTCGGCTAACTTCTCAAAAATCGCCTTGCCGTCCACATTTTGAAGACGAATGGCTTGGTAGAACCCGGTGTCAAATTGGGCAGACACGAGCAAACTCATCAGCTCGGCATCCCCCTTTTGCTGCGACAACACCATGGCCAAGGCGGCTGCGTTGTCGCTGTTTTTTAGATTCAGTTGGGTTTGCAGCACATCGCGCGTGGCGCCCACATGCACCGTCACGCTGCCGACAAAAGCGAGCAACAAACTGCCCAACAGCAAGAGCAAGAGTTGACGTATCAATGACATGGCGGCTCCTTAGGAATTGCTTGCTTTGCTGTTGTGCTGGAGAAATATACGTTCGTTGTCATTGGAACCCCTCCGCCTTCGCCTTGGCCAACACATCGCGCCAACGCGACAAACGCGCGACCGGATCACCCGAGGCCGCTTGGGCGCTGACGCCTTGCCACAAACCTTCGCTGTTGAAACTGAACACCGGGGATAAATCGGGGCGGCGCGACGCCGATCTCACTTCGCTCACCAAATTGTCCAAAATGAGTGGCTCAGCATTGGCCGACTCGTAGTACGCCAACACCATATGGGCCTGGCTCGGGCCCCCGACGCCACCGAGCTGTGCTCTGACGTAGACCATGCGCAGTTTGGACACAGGCACGCCCAAGCCAAGCAGGCTGAAGTATTTTGCAATCGCATAGTCTTCGCAGTCACCAGCGCCTTTGTCGAGCATTTCCAGGGGACTGGCCCAGTAGTCGGCTTGACCCCAGATGTCGATGTCGTCACGAAACAGCACACGGCGGTTAAAGAACTCGTTCACGCCACGCAGTTTGCTGGGCTCGTCCACCACTTGAAGTTCGGCTTGCAAACTTTGCAAGGCGCGGGCACCCGCCAAAGCGCGAGGGCTCATTTTGGCGGCAACCGCCAAGGTCCGTTCGACGTCCCAGGCTTCACTGCACAAGGACGAAACCGCCAGCAACAAGGTCACCAACCACACCTGCCACGTTTGCGGCCGCCCGTGCAGCAGCCACAGCGCGGCAGCTTGCGAAGGCATCTGCTCAAGGCCGACGGTCATGGACTGAGGAATGCTCTGCATAACTCCTGCGAGGCTGTAGTGGTGCGGACCGGGGTGGACAGCAAAGCGTTTTTCGCAGCCAATAGTTTCAACTATCCGCAAGGAAAACCACGCAGCAGACCGCCCGAGCCCGTGCTGCCACAGTTCGCAAGGAGTTGTGCAGAGCATCCTTGTGTTGCGGCAGCAAGGTTTGAAACCGTGTTTTCGGCCATTGTCGTGTCATCTTGACCACAGCGGCGTTAGGCTCACCCAGGGGCCGCGGTCAATCGGAGGCTGCTCTGTACTGCGATGCACAATGTTTGTGAAATACTACCGGTCAGCCCCCCTGATAAAGGGGGGGTTTGCAAACCGGTCGGCTTAGGTTAGAGATTTACACTCGGCGCGGACCGCATTTGGCAGTGGAAACCCCGAGATTCCGGCGGTTGCCACTTTCTGTGAATCGCTGAACGACTGACCTTGGTTCCTCCAGTCCATCCATTTGTCTTAACAACTCTCACATTGCCCATGAAACGTTCTCCTTTGCTCCCGAATATGGTTGTCTCGGCCCTGGCATTGATGTTGACCGTGAGCACTGCGCATGCGCAGGTGGACGGCGCCTTGAAGAAAAGTGTGGAGTCCGCGCTGGCGACCAACCCCGATGTGGCGGCCAAGCTCAACGCCTATAAAGCGTCCAACGACGCGATTGAGGTGGCCCGTGCTGGCTGGTTGCCACGTGTGGACTTGTTTGCAGGTGTTGGCCGGGAAAACGACCGAATCAAAACCCGCAACCCCCAATCTGACACCGTGAACCGCCACGGCATTGGTTTGTCGTTGACACAGGTTCTGTGGGATGGCCTCGGTACCAAGAACGAAGTGACCCGCACCGGACACGAACGTTTGGCGCGTTACTTTGAGCTGATCGACACCACCGAAACAACCGCACTGGAAGCCGCCCGTGCCCACTACGACGTGATTCGTTTCCGCCGTTTGGTGCAATTGGCTGAAGACAACTATGTGCAGCACAAGTACGCGGCGCTGCAAATTCAGTCGCGCTTCAAAGCCGGCGTCGGCCGTGGCGTGGACGTCGAACAAGCCAATGCACGTTTGGCGCTGGCAGAGTCCAACCTGTCCACCGAACAAGCCAATCTGCACGACGTCATGGCCCGCTACCAGCGTGTGGTTGGTGAAGCGCCCCCCACCGGTGCGCCCTTGGCGGCACCCTTGAAACAAGCCATGCCCGCCTCCGCCAACGAAGCCGTTGGCCTGGCCGTGAACCGCAGTGCCGCCGTATCAGCCGGCATTGAAAGCATGCGCGCTGCGCGCGCGGCCGTGGCAAGCCGCGAGTCGGTTTACCAGCCCCGTGTTGAAGCCCGTCTGCGCGGCGAAGGTGGTAAGAACCTGGATGGCATTCGGGAGCAAAGCCGCAATACCACGGCCGAAATCGTGATGAACTGGAACCTCTACAACGGTGGTGCCGACCAAGCCCGCGTGCGCCAGCAAGTCAACGCCATGGGCCAAGCCGCCGACCTGCGCGACAAAGCCTGCCGCGATGTGCGCCAAACCGCGGCCATTGCCTACAACGACACCCGCAAACTCACCGAACAACTGGCCTATTTGGACCGCAACACCTTGTCGATTGAAAAGGCCCGCGACGCCTACCGCCAGCAGTTCGACATTGGCCAGCGCAGCTTGCTTGATTTGCTCAACGCAGAAAACGAGCTGTACACAGCGAAACGTTCCTACGCTAACGCAGAGTACGACCTGGGCATCTCCTACGTTCGCGCCCACGCTTCGATGAACCAGTTGCTGGCTCAACTCGGCCTGGCCCGGCCCACACCGAATGAACCCGCTGCTGACAACTGGTCTGCCGGTCAAGACGCACCCGGCCGCTGCCCCACGACTTCGCTGCCACAAGCCACTACTGCACGAGCAGACTTGGACGCCAGGGCCGAGCGCATTGTGGCCAGTGTTCCTCCTGCACCAGCCCCAAAACCTGCTGAGCCTAAGAAGTGAGCTGAGTCGTCAAGGCTCAACAAAAAGTCCGCCTGCTGGCGGACTTTTTTTTGTTCATGAAGGCGAGCTGGTATCCATTTGCCCAGCGACGCTCTCGTCAACGTTTCAGGCTTGATGTCGTGACGTGTGCAACCCCACACCTTGGCCGAACATCGTCACAAATCAGAAAAACGGGTCAGTTGGGTTCTTGGCATGCCTATTGGGCGGAGTTCCAACTCACCGCAAGGGTCGCACCTGGAGTGAATGTTGACGCGGTCGGGCTATGCAAGTTGTGATCTGCATTTCACATCGGCGTAGACAAAGCTCACACGCCTGACTGACCCCCTACGCCCCGAACTCGCACCAAGTTGACTCTCGCCTCGCACCGTTTTTGGGTGACAGCGGGATCAAGCTGCGCTCACAGCCCGCATTTTCAGCCGGGGTCACCGTCCTCATCGCGGGCTTTTGGGCAATTGCCACCACGGCCCCACATTCGCCTGTCGGTGTGCGGGGGCTGCTTTTGGCCCTCCGCCACACCTGTCCCTGGCACGCATTCTGCATGTGTTCCTGCTTGTATACCAATGCGTACACCATGATGAACCCTAATCCCCTCACCATTGCCGGATGGCTGTCTGCCTACCGAGCGGGAGCGTCGGCGCGCGACTTGTTGGGTCTAGCGCGCCAGCGTTGTTCGGCCCTGCAGCCAGCGGTGTGGATACACCCTGTGAGCGACCAAGAGTTTGAGTTGCAGTTGGCGGGGCTCGATGCGATCGCTGCCGGTTTCGCCGACCGAAACGCCCTGCTGCAGGCCTACCCACTCTTCGGCGTGCCCTATGCGGTGAAAGACAACATCGACATTGCCGGTGTTTGCTCCACGGCCGCTTGTCGCCGTGTGGTGGAACCGGCCGAACACCATGCCGCAGTGATCCAACGTTTGCAAGCGGCCGGTGCGGTGTGGTTGGGGAAAACCAATCTGGATCAATTTGCCACGGGTTTGGTCGGTACCCGCACCCCCTATGGCATCCCCCACAGCGTGTTCAGCAGCCGCCATGTCAGTGGCGGCTCCAGCTCGGGCTCGGGCTCGGGCTCGGGCTCGGCGGTGGCCGTGGCTGCTGGCGGTGTGGCGTTTTCCTTGGGGACGGACACGGCAGGTTCGGGGCGCATTCCCGCAGGGTTCAACGAATTGGTGGGCATCAAACCCACGCCGGGCCGGGTGAGCACGCGTGGTGTTTTGCCCGCTTGCCGCAGCCTGGACTGCGTGTCGGTGTTTGCGCACACGGTAGAAGACGCGGGTCATGTACTGGAGGTCATGGAAGGCTTTGATCCCGGCGACGACTACAGTGACTTTCGCCCTGGGCCTGCCGCCTGGCCCCGCACCAGTTTGCGTTTGGGTGTGCCCGAGGCATTGATGTGGCAGGCAGACAGCCAGTACGCAGGCCCCTGGCAAGCCGCCTTGCAACATGCGCAATACCTGGGTCATACCCTGGTGCCGCTGGACTTCACGCCATTGCACCGCGTGGCGGACTTGTTGTACAGCGGCCCGTGGGTGGCCGAGCGACATGCGGTGGTGGCTGAGATATTGCGGGACACGCCAGAGTTGGTCGATCCCACCGTTCGGCGCGTGATTGAGGCGGCCCAGCAATTCAATGCCTCCGATGCGTTCAAGGCGCAGTACGAACTCAAAGCACTGCAGCGTCAGTTGCTGGGTTTGTGGGATCGTGTGGATGCCCTGCTTGTACCCACCGCACCGGGTCACCCCACCTTGGCCGAGGTCGAGGCTGATCCCATCGGTGCCAATGCGGCCTTGGGCCGATACACCAACTTTGTCAACCTTCTGGGCTGGTCAGCCTTGGCTCTGCCGGCTGGCCGTACCGAGGCGGGTCTGCCATTTGGTGTCACCTTCATTGCGGCGGGTGGATTCGATGCTGCTTTGCTGGGCTTGGGGCGCCAGTGGCAGCACAAGCTGGCTAGGCCCTTGGGCGCGGCAGCGGGGCCTGAGCGCGCCACCTCATCGTTCCCGATGAAATCACCACAAAGCCAAGCCACGGTGCTCTTGGCTGTGGTGGGGGCGCACCTCAGTGGCATGCCCTTGAACCATCAACTCACCGAGCGTGGCGCGCGGCTGGCGTTGGCCACGACCACCGCAGCGCAGTACCGGCTCTTTGCTCTACCCAACACCACGCCGCCCAAACCGGGTTTGTTGCGTGTGGCCGAGCAGGGTTCGGCCATCGCGGTCGAGGTCTGGCACATGCCCACCACCGAGCTTGGCAGCTTTCTTGCTCTGATCCCTCATCCCTTGGGTTTGGGTCAACTGGAGCTGGCCGATGGCCGATGGGTCACCGGTTTCATTTGTGAAAGCCATGCCTTGCAAGGCGCGCTTGACATCACTTCCCTCGGTGGGTGGCGTGCTTACGTGCAAACGCTGCCCACCACGACAACCGCTACTGCTTCCTCACCCTCATCCCGCCACACCACTGGAGCTTCGATATGAAACCTACTCGCCCACACGCCCCCCTGAGCACGCCATCCGACACCACAGCCACCACCGCACGTCGCGAGGTTTTGAAGGCAGGCGTAGCCGCCTTGGGTGTATTAGCCGCGCCGTCAGTTTTGCGTGCGCAAACAGGTCCGAAAATTCGTGTGGGTTATTGGCCCATCGCAGCCGGTCTGCCGTTTTATTCGGCGGTGGAATTGGGCTACTTCAAAGAAGCCGGTCTGGACGTGGAGGCCGTGCGCTTTGCTGGTGCGCAGCAAATCATGGAAGGCATGTTGGCCGACCGCATTGACGGAAGTGCCAATGGAACAGGCTCGGCCAACATCGCCGTCGGCGAAATTGCAGCACCGGGTTCATTCAAGATTTTTTGCTCTAACCCCAGCAATGTGAAAAACGTGCTCGACCAGGTCATCGTACCCGTGGCCAGCACCGCCAAGGTCATGGCCGACCTCAAAGGCAAACGTATTGCATCGGGCCCCGGCATCCAGAACGTCACCTTGGCCAAGACCGTGCTGGAGCGCGGTGGGGCCGTGGGTGCCACGGTAGTGGAGTTACCGATTGGCCAGCATGTGGCAGCCCTTGCAGCCGGACAGGTCGACGGGGCCTACACACTCGAACCCACAGGCACCATTGGTCGCCTCAACGGCACCACCCGTGTGCTGGAGGCCGGGGTGATTGCACGATATGTGCTGGGTGACCCAATGGCCCCGTGGTTCGGCGGCTCGGCTTCGCTGACCTCGGCCTTCATCAAGAAAAATCCGGCCGAGGCCAAGAAGTTCATCGCGGCCTATGCCAAAGGCGTGGCATTTGTGCGCAGCAAACCCGCAGAAGCTCGGCAGTACCTTAAGGGCTACACAGCGATTGAAGGACCACTGACCAGCGAAGTGCCGCTGGCGGCCTACATGATGTGGAACGAGTTCACGCCGGCCGACATCGCCCACTTCCAAAAATTCTTTGACCTGTTCGCTGAGAAGGGCGTCTTCTCCTCGCGTTTGATGGTTGAGTCCATGCTCTACAAAGGCTAATCGTGATGAGCGCATCGTCCCCTGGCTCTAAGCCCACAGCCCAGCCCTGGGCGCCACCTGTGGGCGACCCCGTGCCTGCGGCAGTGAAAGCACCGGCGTGGGACAAGCTGTTGCCCTTCATCGGCCCTGTGTTTTTGTTCATCGTGTGGGACTTGGCGGTGCGTCTGGGTTTCATCAAACCCATTTTGTTGCCGCCGCCGCTGGACACCTTGGGGGCCTTGATCAACGGTCTGGCCGGTGGCCCTTTGCTGAAAGACTTTGGCGTCACCGTCTGGCGCACCTGCCAAGCTTTCATGATTGCAGCTGTGATCGGCATGCCGCTCGGTGTGCTGCTGGGCAGCAACGAGAAGGCGTATCGCAGCGTGGAGTTTTTGATTGACTTCTTTCGCTCCACCCCGTCGTCGGCGTTGATACCGCTGTTCCTGATGATCTTTGGCATCTCGGATGTCAACAAAGTGGCCATCGCCGCCTTCGGTGCGTTTTTGATCGTGGTCTTCAACAGCGCTTATGGCGTGATCAGCGCCCGCAAACAACGGGTGATGGCGGCCAAGGTGATGGGGGCCTCGCGTTGGCAGGTGTTCAAGGATGTGCTCATCTGGGAGAGCCTGCAACCCAGTTTCGTCGGCCTGCGTTCAGCGGTGTCGATGGCGCTGGTGATTGTCATCGTCGCGGAAATGTTCATTGGGGCCGACAGCGGCCTTGGTAACCGCATCATCAACTCGCAACAGGTGATGAACGTGCGTGACATGTACGCCTCTATTTTGGCGGCCGGTGCTTTGGGTTATCTACTTAACGCGCTGTTTCTGATTGCCGAGCGGCGCATCGTTCATTGGAGTGGAAGATGACTGAAGTACTCAACGCCGCCGTGGTGCCCGAGGTGCCCAAACCCGCGTTCAAACCCGGCCCTGCCGGGACCCACATCACCATACGGGGCCTGACCAAATACTTTGCGGGCTGGCCGCTGTACGAGAACTTTGATCTGGACATACCCAAACACAAAATCGTCTCGGTGTTTGGCCCCAACGGTTGCGGCAAAAGCACGCTGATCAACATGATTGCCGGCTTGGTGCCGATTGATTCTGGCGAGATTCTGTTCGACGGCAAGTCGCTCAAAGACACCAAGATTGGTTATGTGTTCCAGAACTACCGCGAGGCTTTGTTTCCATGGATGCGCACCATCGACAACATTGCCTATCCCTTGAAGCTCGAAGGCAAATCCAAAGCCGAGGTGGACCGCCGCATGGCCGAGTTGGTGGCCTCTTTTGATGTGAAGTTCGACCTGAACCGCTACCCCTATGAGCTCTCGGGCGGGCAGCAGCAAACCGCCTCCATCATGCGCGCCCTGGCCAACAACCCCGAGGTGCTGTTTTTAGATGAACCGTTCTCGGCACTGGACTTCGAGATGACGCTTTTCATACGCGAGAAGCTGCAAGAGGTCTTCATGAAAACTGGCACCACCATGATGCTGGTGTCCCATGATTTGGAAGAAGCGGTTTACCTGGCCGACCAGGTGCTGCTACTGACCAAACGGCCCACCAAAGTCGCCGAGATCCTCCCATATGGCGACGCGCGGCCGCGCACGGTGGACACCCTGTCTGAGGTCAGTTTCGTTCGCACCAAAAAACGCAGCTTGGAAATTTTTCAGCAAGAGGTGCGGCGGTGACGGACGCGCAAATCTTGGCCTATGTGCAGGCGGTTGCCACCGCCCAGGGCTTGGGTTTGAGCCCAGAGCGTGCCGTGTCGGTGTCTGGCCACCTGGCCCTGGCGGCTCGCCTGGCCAGTTTGCTGGACGATGCAGCACTGGACCCCCATGACGAGCTGGTGCAAATCTACTGCCCTGCGCCGTTTCCCACCGCGCCTGCCGACGAGGCGACGCCATGAACAGCACCGAGATGCTGGGCGCGGTGGCGGCAGGCCAATGCAGCGCTGTCGATCTCTGCGAAGCCGCTTTGTTGCGCATCAAGGCCACCGACGAGCGCGTCAACGCCTTCACCGCCACCACCGTGGCACGCGCCTTGGCCGACGCCCAGGCGATCGACCAGCGCCGTGCGCGGGGCGAGGTAATGCCGCCCCTGGCAGGTTTGCCCTATGCGGTGAAAAACCTGTTTGATATCGAAGGCGTGGTCACCCTCGCAGGCTCCAAGATCAACCGTGATTTACCACCAGCCTCAGAGGATGCCGTGCTGGTGGCACGCTTGAAAGCAGCCGGTGCAGTGCTGATTGGTGCGCTCAACATGGACGAGTACGCCTATGGCTTCACCACCGAAAACACCCACTACGGCCCCACCTGCAACCCGCACGACGTGACCCGCATATCGGGCGGCTCCTCAGGCGGCTCGGGCGCGGCAGTGGCGGCCGCGCAAGTGCCCCTGACACTGGGCTCGGACACCAATGGCTCCATTCGGGTGCCTGCGTCTTTGTGCGGTGTGTGGGGACTCAAGCCCACCTTCGGGCGTTTGTCCCGGCGCGGCACCTACCCTTTCGTCTACAGCATTGACCACTTGGGGCCACTGGCCGACACGGTTGAAACCCTGGCCTTGTCCTATGACGCCATGCAAGGCGCAGACAAGCTGGATCCTGGTTGCCACGCCCAATCGGTTCAACCCGTGGCGGCTGAGTTAAAGCGCGGCGTGCAAGGCTTGCGCATCGGTTTGTTGGCGGGTTATTTTTCTGACAACGCCGGCCCTGCCGCGCGACTGGCTGCAGCAGTGGCGGCCCAAAGCCTGGCTGCCAGCGACGAAGTGATCTGGCCCGACGCTGCACTGGGCCGCGCGGCGGCCTACCTCATCACCGCCTGCGAAGGCGGCAGCCTGCACCTGGACGACCTGCGTGCCAGGCCACAGGATTTCGAGCCCCTGTCGGTTGATCGGTTCACCGCAGGCGCATTGATGCCTGCGGATTGGTACATCAAAGCCCAGCGCTTTCGCCGCGTGTACTTGAACCGCGTGAACGCCTTGTTCCAGGATTGGGACGTGTTGATTGCACCCGCCACGCCGGTCAGCGCCCCTGTCATCGGCAGCGAGTGGTTGGATGTGAACGGCGTGCGCCACCCCTGCCGCGCCGCCATGGGGTTGTTGACCCAGCCGATTTCTTTTGCGGGCTGTCCCGTGGTGTCCGCCCCCTTGTGGCCTGAGGGCACAGGCGGACTGCCCATCGGCGTTCAACTCATCGCAGCACCCTGGCGCGAAGACCTGGTGCTGCGTGCAGCCATGGTTTTGCAGCAGGCAGGCATCGCACATTTGAAGGAGACATCGCTGTGATGGAAATCAATATGCCCGAGGTGTTGCACGAAGTGACAAGCGCCTTCGAACGTTATGAGCAAGCCCTCGTGAACAACGACGTGGCCGTGCTGGACGAGCTGTTCTGGAACAGTCCCTTGACGCTGCGTTACGGCGCCACAGAAAACTTCTACGGCTACGCCGCCATCCAGGCCTTTCGCGCTGGCCGGTCTGCACAAGGTTTGTCACGCGAACTGCGACACACCGTCATCATCACTTATGGCCACGACTTCGCCACCGCCAACACCGAGTTCGCTCGCCAAGGCAGCGACAAAACGGGCCGCCAAAGCCAAACCTGGATGCGCACGCCCGCAGGCTGGCGTGTGGTGGCGGCCCATGTGAGTTTGCTGGCCGCCCCGGGTGTTTGAGCACTCGGTGCGGTGCACAATCTGCCCTCCACTTTGCCGCCATAGATGTCTACCCTTGCCATGAACCCCTCGCCGCGCAGCAACTTGGCCGACCAGGTTTATGTTCAGCTGAAGGCCGAGATCCACGACTTCAGCTTGGTTCCGGGTGACCGGTTCTCGGAGGCCGAGGTCGGGCAACGTTTAGGTGTGAGCCGCACGCCCGTGCGTGAGGCACTCTTTCGCTTGCGCAATGAAGGCTTCTTGGACGTTGAAGCCAAAACCGGCTGGTTCATCAAACCGCTGGACTTCTCCAAACTCGACGAGCTTTACGACCTGCGCATCACCCTGGAGTTGTCCAGTGTGGCCAAACTGTGTGCGGCACCAGACAACCCACCCGAACTGGATGCACTCAAAAACATTTGGTTGGTGCCGGTGGCCGAACGCCACGCAGACGCCGCCGTGGTGGGCCAATTGGACGAGCAGTTTCACGCCACCTTGGTCAGCGCAGCCGGCAACCGCGAAGTCAGCCGCGTGCATTGGGACGTGACCGAGCGCATTCGTATCGTGCGCCGCCTGGACTTCAGCCGTGGTGACCGCATTGACGCCACCTACGCCGAACACGGAAAAATCCTGCGCGCCGTCTTGCAACGCAAAACCGACCAAGCCCAACTGCTGCTGCGCAGCCACATCGAACAAAGCAAAGCCGAAGTCAGAAAAATCACCCTGCACACCTTGCACGAGGCGCGTGCACAGGGAAGGCGTTGACGGGCTTGTTCACGGCACGAGTGAACTCCCACCTCAGACCTGGTCGCGGCCCAAGTTTTTTCCAAAAGCTTGAGGTTGAGCGGGACAGCCTGGCATCGAGGCCCTGTTGCCTCCGCAAGCCTCCAACCTAAGCTGTCATATGAATGCCGGGATCGAGCGCAATCTGGCAAGTGTGCCTGCTGCGCCTGCGCCGAAATCGGTTGAGACGTAAGCGGTCACCGAACTACGTCTTCCCACAGAGCACCTGAGAGAGGAAGCTACGTGTCCATGTAGAACAAGGTGGACACATATGTCAGAGATAGACGCAGAGGTGGTGCGGCGCCTGGTCACGG
>JBJOQO010000076.1:0-15018 GCA_046049865.1 Pseudomonadota bacterium
CACCAGCCAAAGTGAAAGGTAGCCGGCAACAGCACCCCACAGAGATTGCGACAACGGCAGTGTCCAGCCCAGCGCGGCACAAACCAAGCCGGCCCAAAGCAGCGGCAGTGTCATGTTGTCGGGTAACAGTGTGGTGTCCCAATCGATTCCGCTCAGAGCAACCAACGCGGCCATGAAGCCACACCAGATGAGCACCTGAGGCACGGGCCCCAGTCGCCAAGCCACCAGGGTAAACAGCAGCCCTGTGAGGACTTCAATCAACGGATAGCGCAGCGGAATTCGTGTTTTGCAGGCGGAGCACCTTCCGCCGAGCCGCAAATAGCTAAGAACCGGAATGTTCTCGTGCCAGGTGATGAGGTGACCACAAGCGGGGCAACGAGAAGCGGGCCGTGCCAGCGACAGGCCTGTCGCGTCGGGCGGTGGCAGGCCCATCATCTCGGCGCTTTCTTGTTTCCACGCTTGCTCCATCATCAAGGGCAGTCGATGGATCACGACGTTCAAAAAACTGCCCACCGCCAAACCGAACAACCCGACTACCCAAGGCGAAAAAAAATACTCAAGCAGCAGAGGTTCCATTCTCGATGTGAATCAGACCACTTGACCCAGTTTGAAGATGGGCAGGTACATCGACACCACAATGCCGCCAATCAAAGTGCCCAGGATCACGATGATGAAGGGCTCCATCAGGCTCGACAGTCCCTTGACTGCCTCGTCAACCTCATCTTCATAAAACTCCGCCGCTTTGCCCAGCATGTGATCCAGCGAACCTGACTCCTCGCCAATGGCCGTCATCTGGAGCACCATGCTGGGAAAGATGCCCGTGGTTTGCATGGATGTCGTCAGGGCTGCACCAGTGGACACGTCTTTCTGTATTTGCTCCGTCGCATCTTTGAACACCGCATTGCCAGCTGCCCCGCCGACAGAGTCAAGCGCCTCCACGAGCGGCACCCCCGCAGCAAACATGGTCGACAGAGTTCTCGTCCAGCGGGCAATCGCCGACTTATTCACCAGGTCACCAAAGACAGGTACCTTGAGCAACAAACGATCCATGGTCCGTTGCATTTTTTCCGAGCGTTTCCAGGACTCGAGAAAAAAGTAAGTTCCGCCGCCCACGAGCGCAAAAATGGCCCACCAATAACTTACAAAAAACTCCGACATGGCCATGACCGCTAATGTGGGTGCGGGCAAATCGGCGCCGAAGGAAGTGAACACCTCTTTGAATGCGGGAATCACGAAAATCATGATCACGGCCAGCACGACAAAGGCTACAACGATCACGGCCACGGGGTAAATCAAGGCGGACTTGATTTTGTTCTTGATGGCCATGGTCTTTTCTTGATAAAGCGCCAGCCGCTCCAGGAGCGCTTCCAAGATACCGCCGGCTTCGCCAGCTTCCACCAAGTTGCAATACAAGGCATCAAAGTACAGTGGATGCTTACGCAACGCTGCCGACAAACTCGTGCCGGTTTCGACATCAGAGCGGATGTCGGTGAGCAGTCGGGTCAGCTTGGGGTTGGGGCTGCCCCGCGCCACGATGTCGAAAGATTGGATCAAGGGCACGCCTGCTTTCATCATCGTCGCCAGCTGACGGGTGAAGATCGCAATGTCCTTTTGTTTAATGGAACGGCCACCACTGGTGCGACGCTTCTTGACCTTGGTTGTTAAGATGCCCTGGCGGCGCAAACTGGCGCTGACCATGGCTTCGCCGCCGGCACGCATTTCTCCGCGAACGACCTTGCCGTTGCGGTCTTTGCCTTCCCACTCAAACACCAATTCCTTGATACTTCTTTTCGCGGCTACTGCGGTCGCCATGCTGCCTCCCAAAAATGGGGCCCCGGCTCGGGGCAACTTTTCGAATTGTGCTGCCTATTGCGCGGCATTACTCATTTGTGACCGAGATCACTTCTTCAAGTGTTGTGACACCGGCACGAACTTTGATTAAGCCCGACTCGCGCAGATCCCGCACCCCCTCGGATTTGGCTTGAGCAGCGATGTCCATGGCCGTGCCCTGGCTCAAAATAATGGTCTGAATCTCATCGGTGATGGGCATCACTTGGTAGATGCCCACGCGACCTTTGTACCCGTTGCTGCATGCGGAACAGCCCACCGCACGGTACGGACGCCAACTGCCGTTGAGGTCTTCCTCGGCAAACCCCGCTTTGATGAGCGCTTCTCTGGGGTAGTCAGCCGGCGCCTTGCAGTTTTCGCACAGTTTTCTAGCCAAACGTTGTGCCGTGATCAGCAGTACGCTGGATGCAATATTGAACGGCTGTACACCCATGTTCATCAGCCGCGTCAATGTCGTTGGCGCATCGTTGGTGTGCAAAGTAGACAACACCATGTGGCCGGTTGAAGCCGCTTTCAGTGCGATGTCAGCAGTTTCCAAATCGCGAATCTCGCCCACCATGATGATGTCGGGATCCTGGCGCAAGAATGATTTCAGTGCCACGGCGAAGGTCATGCCAGCACGGTCATTCACGTTCACCTGGTTCACCCCAGGCAAGTTAATCTCGGCGGGGTCCTCCACCGTGGCAATGTTGACGCCGGGTTGGTTGAGGATGTTCAGGCAGGTGTAAAGCGAAACGGTTTTCCCTGACCCGGTAGGCCCCGTCACCAAAATCATGCCGTAGGGACGTTTGATGCACTCAAGAAGGCGATCCTTCTCGATTTTTTCGTATCCCAGCGCATCAATGCCCACTTTGGCACTGGACGGGTCCAAGATACGAATCACGATCTTCTCGCCAAACAGGGTTGGCAAGGTGCTGACCCGAAAATCGATGGCTTTACTGCCAAATTTCAGCTTCATGCGCCCATCTTGGGGGACACGTTTTTCTGAAATGTCCAGGCGCGATATCACCTTGATGCGTGAGGCGAGTTTGTCTTTGATCGCGATGGGTGGTTGTGTGATTTCACGCAACTCGCCGTCAACCCGAAAACGCACGCGGTAGTGGTACTCGTAGGGCTCGAAGTGCAAGTCAGAGGCCCGCGCATTGATGGCGTCGGACAACATCTTTTGCAAGAAGCGTACGACCGGTGCATCCTCAACGTCGGTGGCTGCCTCGGCAATGTCCTGAGCAGCGGGTTGTTCTTCCGTCACCTCAAAGTCGAAATCCCCGCCGCCGCCCATGGCATCAAGGGCCTCGGTTGCGCTGGCACCCGCAGCCTCTAGCATTTTGTTGAGCTTGTCCTGCTCAACGATGACCCACTCTGGAGCGAGTTGGGTCGCAAACTTGATGCGTTCTACGGCCTCTTGATCGGTGGGGTCAGAACCACCGATAAAAAGCCGGTTGCCGCGTTTGCCAAGCACGACCACGTGGTACTGAATCGCAAGTTTGGCGTCGATGATGTCGCGAGGCAGACGGTGGACATCGACTGCGTTGAGGTCCAGCAGCGGTAGAGCGAGTGCAGAAGACAGGGTGTGCGCCAGGTCCGACGGTGACACCAAACCGTTCGCGATCAAGGAAGTCACGAACCGTGTTTTCTTCTCACGGGAAGACTTGACCAAGTCTTCAGCAGACTTTGCGCTGAGTTTTCCGGCGTTGACCAGAACGCGCGCGACTCCGGATAGCGACGATTGCGTGGATTCAGCCAGCGCATCCATGCCTTAGCCCCCCGCCACGTGGCGCTCGACCCAACAGAACGGACTCAACCGGGCGGGAGAGAACTTAGCGAAAAAACCGAAAAATCGCATAAAACACAGACATGTGGAAGGCAAAGTTAAACCAATTGTTCATCATCCACGATTGGCGTCCGGATGTAAACGGCAAAAACGCCCATAGACCTGCGGAATAGCTTCAACAAGGGGGCGAAAACGAAAGCAAATGCAACGCTGCGGGGCTGTTTGCTGGTCGGGGTGAGAGGATTCGAACCTCCGGCCTCTACGTCCCGAACGTAGCGCTCTACCAGGCTAAGCTACACCCCGTTGGTGCAAGTTAGCACGCTGTCCCAGCGTGATCGAGGTCCTGCCGCGGGCCGCACTGAGCGGTCATGTCGAACGCTCTACTGCACCGGCGCAAAACTTTATCAGAAGGTCCCGCGCCAGCGATGGCTGTAAAACCTGCAAGCAGGCTTGCGCTTCTGCAGCTTGCGCACGTGCTGCCGCGCGGGTGCCTTCAATGGCCCCTGTGCGCCGCACGATGTCCACGACATCCGCCAAGCGAGCGACTTCACCGTGTTCAATGGCATAGCGGATCAACGCTGTTTCGCTTGGCGATCCTTTGGACATGGCCAGCAACAGCGGAAGCGTGGCTTTGCCTTCGCGTAAGTCGTCGCCAACATTTTTCCCGAGCTGCTCCGTGGCGCCTTCATAGTCCAGCAGGTCGTCTACCAACTGGAAAGCGGTGCCCAAGCATCGACCGAAATGGGCGCATTCATCTTCGACTGCAAGGCTCGCCGCGCCCAAGACTGCGCCCAACCTGGCGCTGGCCTCAAAGAGTTTGGCCGTTTTGAATCGAATAACCTGTAAGTAGTCTTCGATGGCCAAGTCTGCGTCGTGCATATTCATGAGCTGCAGCACCTCGCCCTCGGCGATCACGTTGGTGGCGTCTGCCAATACGTCCAGCACCCGCAGGTTGTTCACAGAAACCATCATCTGAAACGCCCTGGAATACAAAAAATCGCCGACCAATACACTGGCCGCATTTCCGAACTGAGCGTTGGCTGTAGCGCGTCCGCGTCGAAGTGAAGACTCATCCACTACGTCGTCATGCAACAAGGTGGCGGTGTGTATGAACTCAACTGCGGCGGCAAGCTCCCATCGTTCGGGTCCCTTGAAGCCCAGCGCTTGCGAGAACAGCAGCACCAACATCGGTCTCAGGCGTTTACCTCCCGCCCCGACGATGTAATGAGAAATTTGTTGGATCAGGGCGACATCTGAATGCAAGCGTCGCTGTATCACGGCATCCACTTGGGCCATGTCGTCGGCCATGGTGGCGAGTTCAGAATCGTTCACGGGGTCATTGCCATTGGTGAAGGGGCGAGCGCCAGTCAGGACGCTGGGAGCGAGCATGCAAACTGGTTCAAATTATAGAAATGGTACTGCGGCATTGCGTTTGGGCTGGGTTGTAGGCCAACTGACTGAAGCGGTGCATGCCAACTGTCGTTGATCATGCTATAATTTGAGGCTTCGCGCGATTTGATTGCAGATCAAGAAATGGTCGGGTCGGTGCGAATTTAGATGGCGCTGCAGTTTCTCACGGAGTCTGCGGCGCTCGTTGTTCATTGAAAGGCTGATATGTACGCGCTCATAAAAACCGGTGGCAAACAATACAAGGTTGTCGCTGGCGAAAAAATTAAAGTAGAACAGATTGCTGCGGATGTTGGCCAAGAGATCACGATCGACCAAGTACTCGCCATCGGTGCGGGTGCGGACCTGAAGATTGGGACTCCCTTGGTGACAGGTGCCAGTGTGAGGGCCACGGTGTTGGCTCATGGACGGCACGACAAGGTGCGCATTTTCAAAATGCGTCGCCGTAAGCACTACCAAAAACGCCAAGGTCATCGTCAAAACTACACCGAGTTGCAAATCGGTGCGTTCAGCGTTTGATTCGCCGCCGTTAACCTAAGGAGTATTGATCCATGGCACAGAAAAAAGGCGGCGGTTCCACACGGAACGGCCGCGACTCTCAACCCAAGATGCTGGGTGTCAAGGCTTTTGGTGGTCAAGTCATTTCGGCTGGTTCCATCATTGTTCGCCAGCGCGGCACGCGTTTCCACCCTGGTGTGAACGTCGGCATTGGCAAGGATCACACCTTGTTCGCCTTGGTCGATGGCGAAGTGAACTTTGCCGTTAAGGGCCCATTGAATCGCAAGACTGTGAACGTCAAGTCCGCTTGAGGTTTTGCTGCGGCTTGCCGACACAAACCCCGGTTCGCCGGGGTTTGTGCTTTCTGAGCCCGGCAATACCACTGGTTCGGTGAGACGGCTGGGCTACCATGGCCGATCAGTGTTGCTGAAACAGTTGTAGGAGAACCCATGAACAAGAGCGGTTTGATCTTGATTGCGGTGGGCGCAGTATTGCTTGCACACAACTTCGGTTTGTTCAGCTGGGGGTGGTTGCGGCAGTGGTGGCCTTTGCTGCTGATTGCCCTCGGCCTGTGGTCTATTTTTACGCACCGGCCGGGGGACAAATCCCCATCGGCTGATTCCAGCGACAAGCCTTGAAGAGACACCATGAAATTTGTTGACGAGGCCGTGATCGACATCATCGCTGGCGAGGGTGGCAGCGGTTGCATGAGTTTTCGGCGGGAAAAATTCTTACCCTTTGGCGGCCCCAATGGTGGTGACGGTGGTCGTGGTGGCAGCGTTTACGCCGTTGGTGATCGCAACCTGAACACACTGATCGACTACCGCTACGCGCGTCGGCATGAAGCACGCCGAGGCGAAAATGGCCGTGGCTCAGACCAGTTTGGCGCAGCTGCAGAAGACATCGTCTTGCGCATGCCCATGGGCACCATCATCAAGGACTTTGAAACGGATGAGGTTCTCGCAGAGCTCTTGGTGCCTGACGAAAAAATTCTCTTGCTCAAAGGCGGTGACGGGGGTTTTGGAAATTTGCATTTCAAAACCAGTACCAACCGGGCGCCCAGACAAAAAACACCAGGCTGGCCGGGTGAGCAGCGTAAGGTCAAGCTGGAGTTGCGTGTATTGGCGGATGTGGGACTGCTTGGCATGCCTAACGCGGGCAAATCCACTTTAATCACCGCCATTTCGAATGCGCGACCCAAAATCGCGGACTATCCCTTCACCACCTTGCATCCCAATTTGGGTGTCGTCCGTGTCGCGGCGGAGCAAAGTTTTGTGGTGGCCGACATTCCCGGCTTGATTGAAGGTGCTTCTGAGGGCGCTGGCCTGGGGCACTATTTTTTGCGCCATTTGCAGCGCACCCATTTGCTGTTGCATCTGGTCGATTTCGCGCCTTTTGACGACAACGTTGACCCAGTGAAACAAGTCAAAGTGATTGCGGCGGAGCTTAAGAAGTACGACGCTTTGCTCGCAGACAAGCCGCGCTGGATCGTTCTGAACAAGCTGGACATGGTGCCCGAGGAAGAGCGCGCCGCTCGCGTCAAAGACTTCGTCAAGCGCTTGAAGTGGAAGGGGCCCGTTTTTGAGGTTTCGGCTTTGAACCGTGCGGGTTGTGATGCGCTTGTTCGTGCGGTTTACGAGCATGTGGCCAAGCTCAAACAAGTGATTCCCGATGACCCCGATCCACGATTCGCCGCGACCAGCCCGGAGTCCGAGTCGCCATGAACCACACCGTGATGCAAACCGCCCGCCGCATTGTGGTGAAGGTGGGCTCCAGCCTCGTCACCAATGAGGGGCGCGGTGTTGATGAGCAGGCCATAGGCAATTGGTGCCGTCAAATTGCGCACCTCGCCCGAGATGGCCGCGAGGTGTTGATGGTGTCCAGTGGTGCTATTGCCGAAGGCATGAAACGCCTGGGGTGGTCGCAGCGGCCAAAAGAAATCCATGAACTTCAAGCTGCCGCCGCGGTGGGGCAAATGGGTTTGGTGCAAATTTACGAAAGCAAACTCAAACAAGAGGGCATGGGCAGTGCGCAGATCCTGCTGACCCACGCCGACTTGGCGGACCGCGAGCGCTACTTGAACGCACGTTCCACTTTGGTGACCTTGTTGGGTCTCAACGTGGTGCCCGTCATCAACGAGAACGACACTGTCGTCAACGACGAAATCAAGTTCGGTGACAACGACACCCTGGGTGCGCTGGTGGCCAACTTGGTGGAGGCGGACGCACTCGTCATCTTGACCGATCAAAAAGGGCTGTATTCGGCAGACCCCCGGCGCGACCCCAACGCGCATTTGATTCACAACGCGCAAGCGGGTGACGCGGAACTAGAGCGCATGGCAGGCGGGGCGGGCAGCAGCATCGGGCGCGGCGGCATGCTCACGAAAATCCTGGCCGCCAAGCGCGCAGCGCAAAGCGGCGCGAGCACCGTGATCGCTTGGGGACGCGAGCCGGATGCTTTGATTCGTTTAGCTCAGGGCGAAGCCATTGGGACCTTGTTGCTGGCCACTACGGCGAAACTCACGGCACGCAAGCAGTGGATGGCCGACCATTTGCAATTGCCCGGTGCGGTATTGATTGATGCCGGCGCCGTGATCAAACTTCAAGGCGAAGGCAAGAGCCTGTTGCCCATAGGCATGATTGAGGTGCAAGGCGAGTTTCACCGTGGGGACGTGATTGCAGTGAAAGACGAGCAAGGCCGAGAAATTGCGCGAGGCTTGGCGAACTACGCCAGCAGCCAAGCGCGTTTGATCGCCCGCAAACCATCGACCGAGTTTGAGCGCCTATTGGGTTTCACCGGCGAGCCAGAAATGATTCACCGCGACAACCTGGTGCTCAGCGCAACACAGCTGGCCTGACGCTGACTACACCTCGCGTGGTTAGCGGCCTTCTTCGTCCCTGGGCGCAGGGGTGGGTTCGAGGTTGTTGACTGGGTGCGGTTGCGTTGCCTGCGCCAAGTCGTCTTCATGCGAATGAGAGATCGTCCCGCCGCGCAGGTAGCGGTTGTGCACACCGGTTCGAGGAATGTGGCGGGCCAACTCCGTCAGCGCCATTTGGTACACATCGCGCTTGAACTCGATCACGGCTTCCAGTGGAACCCAGTAGTCGTTCCAACGCCAGGCGTCGAACTCGGGATGGTCGCTGGCGCGCAAATTAACGTCTGTATCGCGCCCGGTGAGTTGCAACAAGAACCAAATTTGTTTCTGGCCTTTGTAGTGCCCACGCGCGTCGCGGCGAATGAAATGATCCGGCACTTCATACCGCAGCCAGTCGCGTGTGCGTGCCAAGATGCGCACATGGTCGGAAATGAGCCCCACTTCTTCGTGGAGCTCACGGAACATCGCCTGCTCGGGCGTCTCGCCATACTTGATGCCCCCTTGCGGGAACTGCCAAGAATGTGTCCTGATGCGCTTGCCCCAGAAAACCTGGTTGCGCGGATTGAGCAGGATGATGCCGACGTTGGGCCTGAACCCGTCACGGTCGAGCATAATCAACCCCAAATTTTTAGTTAAAAACATTATTGCACTGGCATGATAGGAATCAAGCCTGT
This sequence comes from Pseudomonadota bacterium, assembly GCA_046049865.1. Taxonomy (GTDB): domain Bacteria; phylum Pseudomonadota; class Gammaproteobacteria; order Burkholderiales; family Burkholderiaceae_C; genus JANPCX01. The sequence goes on from JBJOQO010000076.1 coordinate 9,074, forward strand.
CGCGGGTTTACCTGAGCGGTCCGTACGTCCTGTTACGTCGCCTGAACATCCATCTGTGCCCGCAGCGTGCCCACGTTCCCACCGAATCATCTAGCAGCCACCCGCCCATGAAAGCCACTGATTTTTTTATCTCCACCCTCAAAGAAGCCCCCGCCGATGCCGAGGTGGTGAGCCATCAATTGATGATGCGAGCCGGGCTCATCAAACGCTTGGGCGCGGGTATTTACAACTACATGCCGATGGGGTTGCGCGTGATCCGCAAGGTCGAAGGCATCATCCGCGAAGAAATGAACCGCGCAGGTGCCGTGGAGTTGCTGATGCCCGTGGTGCAGCCCGCAGAGCTTTGGCAAGAGACCGGTCGTTTCGAAAAAATGGGGCCCGAGTTATTGCGCGTCAAAGACCGGCACGACCGCGATTTCATCATTCAACCCACCAGCGAAGAAGTCATCACCGACATCGCCCGCCAAGAGCTGCGCAGCTACAAACAACTGCCAAAAAATTTCTACCACATTCAAACCAAGTTTCGAGACGAACGCCGTCCCCGCTTTGGCATCATGCGCGGGCGTGAGTTCACGATGAAAGACGCCTATTCGTTTGACCGAGATTTGGAGTCCGGCAGGCGCAGCTACGACGCGATGTTCAAAGCCTATTGCAGGGTTTTTGATCGCATGGGTTTGCAATACCGCGCAGTCTCGGCAGACACGGGCGCCATTGGCGGGGATGTGTCGCAAGAGTTTCAGGTCATTGCTGACACTGGCGAAGATGCCATTGTTTATTGCCCCAGCAGCGACTATGCGGCCAACATCGAGTTGGCCGAGGCGGTCAGTTTGATCGCCCAGCGCGCTGCAGCGACGCAGGCACTAACCAAAAAAATACCAACGCCAGGCAAGAGCACCTGCGAGGATGTGGCAGCACTGCTGAGTGTGCCCCTGGCCCAAACGGTCAAGTCCTTGGTGTTGGCAACTGATCAAAAGAATGAAGCCGGGGATGTGCTCAAGACCACGGTGTGGCTGCTGCTGGTGCGTGGCGACCACATGCTCAACGATGTGAAAGCCGCCAAGATTGAGGGCCTAAAAGAGGGTTATCGTTTCGCAACCGCCGCTGAGATTGATGAACACTTTGGTTGCCGGCCCGGCTACCTCGGTCCGATTGGACTGAAAAAGCCAGTTCGAGTGGTTGCTGACCGCACCGTGGCCGCCATGAGTGACTTCATCTGCGGGGCCAATGAAGCGGACTTTCACTACAGCGGTGTCAACTGGGGCCGCGATTTGCCTGAGCCCGATGTGGTGGCCGACCTGCGTAATGTGGTGTCCGGCGACCCATCACCCGATGGGCAAGGCGTGCTGGCCATCCAGCGCGGTATTGAAGTGGGTCATATTTTTTTGCTAGGCACCAAGTACAGCGATGCCATGAAGGCAACGTTCTTGGACGAGAACGGCAAGCCCCAGGTTTTCGTGATGGGTTGCTACGGCATCGGCGTGACCCGTTTGCTCGGTGCCGCCATCGAACAAAACCACGACGCCCGCGGCATCATTTGGCCCTTGGCCATGGCACCGTTTGCCGTCGTGATTTGCCCTATTGGGTTCGACCGCTCCGCCGAAGTGCAAACTGCTGCGCAAACCTTGCACGATGAACTGCAGGCTCTGGGCGTGGACGTGATGCTTGACGACCGAGGCGAGCGACCCGGGGCCATGTTTGCCGACTGGGAGCTGATTGGGGTGCCGTGGCGTGTGGTCATCTCAGACCGCGGCCTCAAAGAGCGCCAAGTGGAGTTGCAAGGTCGCCGCGAAGCTGCTGCGCGCACCATCCCCGTGGATGCGGTACTGGCAGAGTTGAAGGCGCTGCTGCAAAAATGAGCGTGGCAACTCCCTGCCCGGCGCTGACGCGCCGGTCTACCCTTGCGCTCGCTGCGGCCCCCTTCTTGACGACGTGGTCCCAAACCAGTCGAGCGGGTGCTCAACTTGAAGAAGACATGGCCGATTCCGTGCGCTCCGCACTCTCGGCCGCTATCGCCAACAACGCGCCACCCAAGCCGAGCTTTTCCGACACCGCTTCACGCATCGCCTACTTGCGCTGGTTAGGCGAAATGAGTCAGCGCCTGAAAAAGCGCAAACCTGAAAACGTGGCAAGGGTGGATTTTTTGGAGACGGTTTGGTACGAAAGCAAACGCGCAGGCCTTGAAACCGATTTGGTGTTGGGTTTGATTCAGGTGGAGAGCGGATTTCGCAAATACGCCATCAGCAGCGCGGGGGCGCGGGGTTATATGCAGGTCATGCCGTTCTGGACCCGCGTCATCGGTGACAGCGACCCCACCCGGCTTTTCCACATGCCCACCAATTTGCGTTTCGGTTGCGTCATTCTTCGCCACTACCTAGACCGGGAAAAAGGCGACCTCTTCATGGGCCTGGGCCGCTACAACGGCAGCCGGGGTCGGGCGGAGTATCCCAATTTGGTGTTTGGGGCGAGGAAGAGCTGGGAGTTCGCGGCGGGGGCCTGATGGCGGGCGCTGTTGCTGGCGCGATGCGCCTGTTTACAAGCCTGACCAGGATTTCGGCGCCGCCTGCGCCATCCCCAACAAGCCCAACACCCGCTCCACCGTGTCATTGACCAAGTCGTCGATGTTTTGCGGTCGGTGGTAGAAGGCGGGCAAAGGTGGAAAGATGATGCCGCCCATCTCGGTCACCGACGTCATGTTGCGCAGGTGGGCGAGGTTGAAGGGCGTTTCTCTGACCATGAGCACCAAGCGGCGTCGTTCTTTCAAGGTGACGTCGGCGGCGCGGCTGAGCAGGTTGTCGGACAGACCGTGGGCGACGGCCGCCAGGCTTTTCATGGAGCAGGGGGCCACCACCATGGCGTCAGTCATGAATGAGCCGCTGGCCAGGGCGGCACCGACATCGGCGGGGTTGTAGGCCACGTCGGCCAAAGCCTCCAGGGCTTTGCGGTCCAAGCCCAGTTCATGGTGCACATTCAGCACACCCGCAGGGCTGGCGACGAGATGGGTTTGCGCGCCGAGTGACTTCAGACGCTCTAGCAAACGCACACCGTAAATCGCACCTGTGGCCCCGGTGATGCCGACGACGATGCGTGGAGTCCGCACTGGAGCGTGGTCGCTCACCGGTCTCAGGCGTGGTTGCCGAGAATTTGCTGCAGCTCGCCGGCTTGATACATCTCGGTCATGATGTCAGAGCCACCCACAAATTCGCCTTTGACGTAGAGCTGCGGAATGGTCGGCCAGTTGGCGTAGTCTTTGATGCCTTGACGCACGCCCTCGTCTTCCAGCACGTTGACGGTGGTCAGGTCGCTCACACCGCAGGCTTTGAGGATTTGCACTGCGCGGCCCGAGAAACCGCACATCGGAAACTGAGCGCTGCCCTTCATGAAAAGAACCACGCGGTTTGATTTGACGAGGGTATCGATTTTTTGCTGAACGTCGTTCATGGCGGAATGCCTCCTTGGCGTGGGGCAAAGTAAGTAGGTAGTGGAGCCGAAGTTTACCGTTTGGCCTGGTTCGTGGACGCCCCAACACGTAAACCCCCACAAGGCGCTTTGTATCGCCAGGGCGATTTCAGTTGCGACACACTTAGACCGAGTTTGCGGATTCTTGAACGTCCATATCCGGATCAACCTCGCTGGACAGCACCAGCAGTGCCCTGAAGTCATTCACGTTGGTCAAGGTTGGACCGGTGATCACTGAGTCACCGAGTGCGCCAAAAAAGCCGTGCCCATCGTTGTTCGCCAACGCATCTTGCGGTTTGATGCCGAGCCGCCAAGCCCGGGACAGTGAGTCCGGCCCCAACATTGCGCCCGCAATTTCTTCTTGTCCATCCACCCCATCTGTGTCGCCGGTCAAGGCGTGAACACGCGGGTGGCCGTTCAAAGCCAAGCCCATGGCCAGCAAACACTCCACATTGCGCCCACCGCGACCTTGGCCGCGCAGGGTGACAGTGGTTTCGCCGCCCGAAAGCAACACACACGGCGTTTGAAAGGGTTGGCCCCGGTTGGCCGTTTGCAGTGCGATACCGGCCAGTACTTTGCCGACCTCTCGCGCTTCGCCTTCTAGTGCATCACCCAGGATGTGTGCGGCCAGGCCTGCTTTCCGAGCCACCTGTGCGGCGGCCTCCAGGGCTTGCTGTGGCGTCGCAATCATCCGCCACTGGGCGTGGGCCAAACGCGGGTCGTCGGGTTTGATGGTTTCGCCGCGACCGCTTTCCAAATGTTCGCGGGCTGCGGCGGGCAAGGTGATCCCGTACCGGCGCACGATGTCCAGCGCGTCAGCGCAGGACGTGGGGTCAGCCACGGTGGGGCCGGAGGCGATGTCGATGGGGTCGTCGCCGGGCACGTCGGAAATCAACAAGGTGAGCACACGGGCCGGGTGGCAGGCGGCGGCCAGGCGGCCGCCTTTGATGGCTGAGAGGTGCCGACGCACCGTGTTCATTTCGCGGATGGTGGCACCGCAGCGCAGCAACTCCCGGTTCAAGTTTTGTTTGTCCTGCAGCGACAAACCCGGCGCGGGCAAGGGCAGCAGGGAAGAGCCGCCACCGGAGATCAAACACAACACCAGATCGTCTTCATGCAAGTGGGAGACGAGCTGCAACATCCGCTCGGCCGCCTCAAGCCCAGCGGCATCGGGCACGGGGTGCGAGGCTTCGACGATCTCGATGTGCTCGCACGGTACTTTGTAGCCGTACCGTGTGACCACCAGCCCCGACAGGTCAGCTTTGGGTCCAGTCCAAGCGTTTTCCACCGCCTGCGCCATCGCGGCTGACGCTTTGCCTGCGCCGATCACGATCACACGGCCCTTGGGCGGTGTGGGCAAATGCGGTGGGATGCACAGCGCCGGTTGCGCGCTGGCGATGGCCGCGTCGAACATGCGGCGCAGCAGTTCGCGTGGACTGTGCTGCGTCATGGCACAAGCGCTTTGCGCCAAGACAGGCCTGCGGATGTGTCATCAGCAGGGTGGTATTCGCAGCCGATCCAGCCGCCATAGCCGATGTTGTCAATGTGCTCAAACAAGAAGGCGTAGTTGATTTCGCCAGTGCCGGGTTCATGGCGCCCCGGGTTGTCAGCCACCTGTATGTGGGCGATGCGAGGCAAATGGGCTTGCATTGTGGCGGCCAGCTCGCCTTCCATGCGCTGGGCATGGTAGATGTCGTACTGAATGAAGGCATTGGCCGCACCGACTTCGTCGAGGATGTTGATGGCTTGCTGAGTGCGGTTCAGATAGAAGCCTGGAATGTCGAAGGTATTGATGGGTTCGATCAGCAGCTTCAAGCCTGCGCCTTGCAACTCACGGGCCGCAAGCCGCAGGTTCTCCACCAAGGTGCGCTTTAGCACATGCTCGGCGACACCCGCAGGTGCTTTGCCGGCCAAACAATTGAGTTGTGGCACGCCCAGCACTTGGGCGTAGTGGATGGCCTGCGCCACACCTGCTTTGAATTCATCCACTCGGTCGGGCAAACAAGCAATGCCACGTTCACCCGCTTGCCAATTACCTGCAGGCAGGTTGTGCAACACCAGGCGCAAGCCGTAACCACGCAGGCGCTGTTGAATGTGTTGTGCCTCGAACCCATAGGGGAACTGGCACTCCACGGCAGAGAACCCAGCTTGCGCAGCACGTTCGAAGCGTTCGAGGAAAGGAACTTCGTTGAACAGCATGGTGAGGTTGGCGGCAAAACGAGGCATGGCCTTCTCCTGTGTTGCTGAATGATTGTTCCATGGTGGTCAGCCATCACTCGGGTTGGAAAGCCCTCGTGTGCCTGCAGCCGATGTATTTGAGTTCGGACCACCGCCTCGCAAGAGTCATGCGAAGCGTCCTTAACTGAACTAGTCTAGACTTAATCTGACATTTCAACATGAATGGCGAATCGACGCCAGAAAGGAAATGCAGATGAACACGAGTCAAGAGAGCAAAGTGATCAAGAACAAGCTGGGGTTGTTGAAGCTGG
>JBJOQO010000077.1:0-14856 GCA_046049865.1 Pseudomonadota bacterium
AAGCGGCCTGCGGCACCCGTGCAAATCACCGCCGCTTTGGTGCGAATCACATACAACTCGGCAGTGCGGCAATCAAAACCCATCACGGCCGCCACTTCGCCATTCGAGCCGGTGAGAACACGCGTGACCACCACGCGGTTGGTGATCTCCACCCGCGCGCGTTTGAGCTGGCGGTACAAGATGCGTTTCATGTGGTGGCCTTCCGGCATCGGCAGCACATAAGCGCCCAGGTGGTGCACCTTGCGCACGCTGTAGTCGCCGGTTTCGTCTTTCTCAAACTTCACGCCCCAGCGGTCCAGCTCTTGAATCATGTCAAAGCTGCCTGCGGCATACGCCATGACCGCCTCTTGATCGACGATGCCGTCGTTGGCCACGGTGATCTCTTTCACATACTGCTCGGGTGTGGCGTGGCCAGGAATCACCGCGTTGTTCAAGCCATCCATGCCCATGGAGATGGCGCCGCTGCGTTTGACATTGGCCTTGTCGATGAGCAAGACGCGCAAATTCTTGTTGGCCTCTTTGGCCTTCACCGCAGCCATGGGGCCGCCGGTGCCGCCGCCTATAACGACCAGGTCAAACTCCATCTCGATGGTTTTCATGGCGGGCTCCTTAAGTGCGAGCTAAGTGCGGGCAATGCGCAAGCGGTACTGGAAGGCGTCGCCGCGGTAGTAGAGAAACTCAAAATCCACCGGATGGTCGTCGGCGTAGGTGAGCCGCTCAATGCGCAGCAAGGGGGTGGCTTCGGCAATGCGCAGTTGGCGCGCCAAGGTATCGTTCGCCGAGATGGCTTCGATCTGCACGTCGGCATGCGTGAGGTGCAGGCCGTAGTCGTTTTCCAGAATCACAAAGATGTCGCGTGCGGGCAAATCTTCTTGCGCCAGGCGCTGGCCGAGCTCACGCGGGAAATAACTCACGTCCACCGAAATCGGCTCGCGGTTGAGGTAACGCAGGCGCTGAATTTCAAACACCGTGCTGCCCACAGGCACTTGCAACCGCCGCGCCACCACCTCGGTCGCGGGCATCTCGCGGCTGCTCAGCACCTGGGAAAACGTCTCGTAGCCCGAGGGGCCCATGGCCTCGCCGAAGCCCTGTAAGCGCGACAAGTTTTGGAACGCCTTGGGCTTGGCCACAAAACTGCCCTTGCCCGCCACCTTAAAAATCAGACCCTCTTTTTGCAGGTCACCGAGGGCTTGGCGGATGGTGATGCGGCTCACCCCATAGGCCGCCATCATTTGGCTTTCGGAGGGCATTTGCGAATGCGGTGCATAACTGCCATCGAGCACACCACGCCGAATGATTTCGCGAATTTGGCTGTACAACGGCACCGCCGACAACGCCGTCACTGTGCTGGGCGCAGCCTGCGCCAAGGGCGCTTGCGCTGCTTCAGTCTTCTTGCGGGCAGGTTTCATACAAAGTGGTGCACAGCCTGTTATGACAGGTCATGATTAGCAAACGGTGTGCCAGGAGGCCGATCGCGAAGGTGGTTTGTTGGCCGGCACAACGCCATGACAGAGGTAAAAGCCCTGCCAAAAATCCACGAGGCCAACCGGAAGGCAACTCACCAACTGCCGCCCAAAGGATTTGTGAAACCCGCAGCGCAACCCATTGAAAGACATGCACCGCACTCTTTCAGTTCGGCTGCACCATTCGGGAACGTGGTGTCCGGCAAGATGGCCGAACGCCTTCGACACACGGTTGCGCCTCAAGAGCGAGGGCATGGTGGTGAGCAACCCAGAAATGAATCAGTTCACCTTTCAACCGAAAAGAACTGAAGTCAGTGCGGTCGAGCCCTTTCCAGCCCATGACCCACGTCACATCGAGCGGCTGGACGTAGGTGGGGTAACGGACGCAGCTTCTCGGAGTTGAGATCCGAACTTGACGACCCCAATTGGCGCCTCAAACTACTGCCACTGTGCGCAGCTGTGGCCGAGGGCGAATCCATCGTGTTGGGCGCGGCCGTCGAACACTGGGACTACACCGCGCCATGCTGTGACGACACGGTGCTGCCCGTCAGAGCGGTGGTTTACTGTGTGAACACCACCTGATACGCCCCCGCCGTACCCCCGCTGCGCAGCACACGGACAGCCACGGGAACAGCCGTGGTGCCCGAGTTGCTCAGCTGCACACGCTGGGCTTGTCCCACAGCGCCGCTGAAGAGGCCCAGTTGCTGGCCATTGCTCAGGTACAGCCCCAAGGCCGTGCCCAAGGCTGCGTTAGGTGTGAGGGTAATGGTCAGCACTTTGCCGGGGTTGGCGTTGACGATGAAGTAATCGTTGTCGCTGTTGCTACTCAAGGTGCCCGAGATGGTGGCTGGCAACGTCGTGACTTTCACTGCGCTGGCGATGCTGTCGTTGGGCTCAGTATCGCCAGCGGCTGTGGCTGTTGGTGTGGGGGTCGGCGCGGGTGCTGGGGTCGGTATGGACGTTTGGCCCAAAGCGGCTGCGACCGCTGCATTGGCGTCCACCAAACCCGCGCCACAACTGACGCACGCGGCTGGAAACGCACGGGCAGATGACTTGAGCAAAGCAGTGACTTGATCGGGTGTGAGGTTTTTGTTGGCGGACAACATCAAAGCCACCACACCACTGACCACCGGTGTGGCCATGGAGGTGCCTGCATACGAAGCATAGGCATCGGCACCCGGGGCGAGGGTGCCCATGTTCAAGGTGGACCACATACCTGCACTGCGATCACCTCCTGGGGCGGCCAAAGTCACGTTGTCACCGAAGTTGGAGTACGAGGCCTTACCGCCGCTTTTGCCAGTGGCCGCCACGGTGACCACCCCTTGGCAATTCGCTGGCGAGGTCGTCGCTGCGTTGACATTGGCATTGCCTGCCGCCACCACCACCACCGCACCCAAACTGCGGGCGGTGTTGATCGCGGTTTGGGTCGTGCGGTCGCAGCTGCCACCACCACCCAAAGAAAGGTTGATCACGCGCGCTGGATTCCGGTTGGCAGGCAAACCCGCCACAGACGCACCTGCGGCCCAGGTGATGGCATCGGCCACATCAGAGGAATAACCACCGCAGCGACCCACCGCACGCAGAGGCAAAACTTTGGCACCGAATGCAACCCCTGCGACGCCGCTGCCATTGTTGGCCACGGCGGCAATCAAACCGGCCACATGGGTGCCATGCCAGGAGCTGTTGCTGGCCGCGCTGTTTGGCGCGCATTGGCCAGCGGTGACGCCATCGCCGGGATCAGAAGCGTCGGCATCGCGGCCATTGCCGTCAGCAGCAATCTTGGTATCGACAATGAAGTCATATCCAGGCAACAAGTTGGCAACCAAGTCCACATGCGGTCGCACGCCGGTGTCGATGACGGCCACGGTGATGCCTACCCCACTGGCACGGTCCCAGGCAGCGGGTGCACGAATACCGCCGGTGGCATCGGACAAACTCCATTGCTGGGTGAACATGGGATCGTTGGGCGTCCACATCGGCACCACACGTTTGTCGGGCTCGGCATATTCCACGTTGGCGTCACCGCTTCGCAGGCTTTGCGCAAAGGCCTCGGCTTCAGCCGCATTCAAACTGCGATTGATCTGCAGCACGTGCGAACCGTCAGCGGTTTTACGCAGCACATCAAACCGGACACCCAAACGGTTGGCAGCTACGTGTGCGGCGCTGACCGAAGCCGAGGTTTTGGCAGATGCAGCGCGGCTGCGGTCTTTCAAATCCACCCCGTCGCGGTATTTGACGATCACTCGATCGGTGCCGGGCAGGTCATCACTGTGGTTGATGCGCAGCGGTGCAGCATCCAATGCGACTTGTGCGTGGGCCGAACCGGCCATCAACAACAAAGCCGCAGCGGCAGCAAATGTCAAACAGCAGGCGACCAAAAAGGGACGGGTTGGTGCGGCGGTGGCAGAGCGGCGGAAAGAAGAATTCAGCGACATGAACAAGCCTCTTGAGGTGAGAGGCCAGCCGAGCCCAAGGTGGCTTGCTGGCAGCCCCGCTACCTTGGCGCGGCATGGCTGCGCTGTAGGCCGGAGGCTTTGCGTCCCGCGTTTTCACGCGGTTTGCGGGAAGGACGTCTGCACTATATCGGTCAATCAACCGAGAAATGAAGCTCACAAATGAACAAGGCTTGGTTTCGAGACTTCTTTTGCGTGAATCTTTCGCACCTTGTCGCTTCAGTCCGTGCCCAAGCTACCAGAGTAGGCTCCGGCAGAGCCCGGAGCCTACTCTGGTTGCTTGGGCAGGACACTGATTGACATCGAGCGGCAGCGAATGCCGGATCCAGGCTCAGTCGCCCGGAATGTGCTGGTGCAGCTGCACCGGCTTTTTGGAGCGCTTGCGCATGTTGATGTTGAGCATCTCCACACCCAAGGAAAAGGCCATACCGAAGTAGATGTAACCCTTGGGCACATGGTGACCAAAACCTTCGGCGACCAGCACCACGCCCACCACCACCAAAAAGGACAAAGCCAGCATTTTGATGGTGGGGTGGTCAGAAACAAACCTACCGATTGGGCCCGCAAACAACATCATCAAACCGACAGACGCGATCACCGCCGCGATCATGATCTTCACGTCGTCCACCATGCCGACGGCGGTGATGATGGAGTCGAGGGAGAACACGAGGTCGATGATCATGATCTGCACAATCACGGCCGCCATGGTGGCTTTGACGGCTTTGGCACCGTGGCTCTCTTCTTCACCCTCCATGGACTGGTGAATCTCACTCGTGCTTTTCCAGATGAGGAACAAGCCCCCGGCAATCAGGATCAAATCGCGGCCCGAAATGCCCTTGCCAAACACGGTGAACAAAGGTTCTACCAGACCAACAATCCAAGCCAAGATCAAGAGCAAACCGATGCGCATGAACATGGCCATAAATAGGCCTATGCGCCGCGCAAACTCCCGGCGCTCTTTGGGCAGCTTGTCCACCAAAATGGAAATGAAGATGATGTTGTCGATGCCCAGCACCAACTCGAGCATGGTCAGTGTGGCAAAGGCAATCCAAGCTTGGGGATTGGTGAGCAGTTCCATCATGGTGTGAGCTTCTTTTTAAGGAAAACTGCCCAAGGGCGTTGGGCGAGGACGCCACAACCCGCAGGCAACAGCTCAAGAATTATCGGTGCGGCAGACCGCCGCCCCAGGTACGCATTTGTACTTAGCGATGTCGCGCGGTCGTGACCCATGCGAGCAAGACTCGGCTGTGGCTCCATGTCATCTCACCAGTACCGCGTTCCACCAAAACGTTGTTGACGAACGAAACCGTCGATTTCATCAAACGTCAATATTCGACGCCCGCAGCGCATTCATTTCAATGAAGTTGCGGCGAGGTTCCACCTCGTCGCCCATCAGCATGGTGAAGACGCGGTCGGCTTCGATGGCGTCGTCGATTTGCACTTTGAGCAAACGCCGCACCTGAGGGTCCATGGTGGTTTCCCAAAGCTGCTGTGGGTTCATCTCGCCCAAGCCTTTGTAGCGCTGACGGCCCACGGCGTTTTCGGCTTGCGTGATGAGCCAGGCCATGGCTTGGCGGAAGTCGCCCACCTTGGACTCTTTTTGTTTTTCGCCTTCGCCGCGTTTGACCACGGCGGCATCGGTGACCAACCCTTTGAAAGTTTTGCCCGCCACACTCAAGGCTTCGTAGTCGGCACCGTGCACAAAATCGGCGGTGATCACGCTGCTCTTCACGTTGCCGTGGTGCATGCGGCTGATGCGCAGAATATGTTTGTCAGTGCGGGCATCGAACTCGGCGGTCACTTGGGCGTCGTGCACATTGGTGGCCAGCTCGCGCGCCGAACGCTCGGCCGCTTCCAGCGTGTCCAAGTCCAGGGCCTGGCCGTTGGCGATGGCGCGGAGAGCTTCAATGTCCATCCAGCTCGACAGCCGCTCGACCACATTGTTGGCCAGCACATATTGGCGGGCCAAGGTTTCCAAGGTCTCGCCTTGCAACACAGCGGCACCCGGCACACCGGTGTCCAGGCTGGCGTCTTTCAGTGCTACTTTGAGCAGATAGCCATCCAGCTCGTGCCCGTCCTTGAGGTACTGCTCTTCTTTACCCAGCTTCACTTTGTAGAGCGGCGGCTGCGCAATGTAGATATGGCCACGCTCCACCAGCTCTGGCATTTGACGGTAGAAAAAGGTCAGCAACAAGGTGCGGATATGGGCGCCGTCCACGTCGGCGTCGGTCATGATGATGATGCGGTGGTAACGCAGCTTGTCGGGGTTGAAGTCGTCCGCCCCACCGCCACTGCCGCCCACACCACCGACTTTGCCGATGCCGGTGCCCAGTGCCGTGATCAGCGTCAAGATTTCATTGCTCGACAGCAGTTTTTCGTAGCGCGCTTTTTCCACGTTCAAAATCTTGCCGCGCAAAGGCAAGATGGCTTGGAACTTCCGATCTCGGCCTTGTTTGGCTGAACCGCCTGCAGAGTCGCCCTCGACGATGTAAATCTCGCACATCGCTGGGTCTTTCTCTTGGCAGTCAGCGAGTTTGCCAGGTAGACCCATGCCGTCGAGTACGCCTTTGCGGCGTGTCATTTCTCGGGCTTTGCGCGCGGCCTCACGGGCACGGGCAGCATCCAGAATTTTTCCGCAAATGATCTTGGCGTCGTTCGGGTTCTCCAGCAAGTAGTCGGTCAGCGCCTTGCTCACCACCTCTTCCACAGGACCACGCACCTCACTGCTCACGAGTTTGTCTTTGGTTTGGCTGGAAAACTTAGGCTCAGGCACTTTGACCGACAGCACGCAGCACAAGCCCTCGCGCATGTCGTCACCAGCGACTTCCACCTTGGCTTTTTTGGCCAGCTCGTTGTCTTCGATGTATTTGTTGATGATGCGGGTCATGGCCGCACGCAAACCCGTCAAGTGGGTGCCGCCGTCGCGCTGGGGAATGTTGTTGGTGAAACACAGCACGTTCTCGCTGTAGCCGTCGTTCCACTGCATGGCCACTTCGGCGGTGATGTTGGTGCCTTGCTCGCTGATTTTGTCGCCCGTGGCGTGGAACACATTCGGGTGCAGCACTTTTTTGCCGGTGTTGATGAATTCAACGAAACCTTTCACGCCACCAGCAAACGCAAAGTTGTCTTCCTTGTTGTTGCGCTCATCCACCAGGCGAATCTTCACGCCGTTGTTCAAGAAACTCAGTTCACGCAGGCGTTTGCTGAGAATCTCGTAGTGGAAGTCAATGTTAGAAAAGATTTCCAAGTCGGGCAGAAAGTGAATCTCGGTGCCGCGTTTTTCGGTGTCACCGAGCACTTTCATTGGAGAGACTTCGAACCCATCGCGCTTTTCAATCAGGCGGTCTTGTGGAATGCCCTGTTTGAATTCCATGAAATGGGTTTTGCCATCGCGGCGGATGGTCATGCGCAGCCACTTAGACAAACCGTTCACGCAGCTCACACCCACACCGTGCAGACCACCCGACACCTTGTAGCTGTTTTGGTTGAACTTGCCACCCGCGTGCAATTCGGTCAGAGCGATTTCAGCAGCCGAGCGTTTGGGCTCGTGTTTGTCGTCCATCTTCACGCCGGTGGGAATGCCGCGCCCGTTGTCGGTCACGCTGATGGAGTTATCGGTGTGTATGGTGACCACGATGTCGTCGCAATGACCGGCCAGCGACTCGTCGATCGAGTTGTCCACCACCTCGAACACCAAGTGGTGCAAGCCTGTGCCATCGGAGGTATCGCCGATGTACATACCGGGACGTTTGCGCACCGCCTCCAGGCCTTCCAGGATTTGAATGCTGCCTTCGCCATAGGCTGCTACATCGGCCGCTTTGGCCTCGGCGGCGGCAACGGTCTTGGCCAGTTGGTTCGCGGTCTCTTCAGCGGATTTATTGTCGGCGTTTGGATCTTGAGCGCCGCTGTTGTTTCCACTGTGATTGTTCTGGCTCATTGAAATCATTCCCTCTGCATCGCATCAATACCCATAACAGGCTTGATCTGTCACGTGAACTCAAACATCTGCCTCCACTTGGTCACATGAACCAAGCCATCGGCTGCTAAAAATTTTGGTGAAAAACTGAATGCTCAAATACGCATTGGCATCACCACATACTTGAACCCGGGTTGTTCAGGCACGGTGATCAAAGCACTGGAGTTGTTGTCGTGAAGTTCAATCTTCACCATCTCAACACTCATATTGGCAAGCGCATCCATCAGGTAGGTGACGTTAAAACCAATCTCGATCGAATCACCTTCGTAATCGATCTCCAACTCTTCCTTGGCCTCTTCTTGCTCGGCATTGCTTGATGCAATTCGGAACACACCCGGATCGATATTGACGCGCACCGCTTTGAATTTCTCGCTGGTAAGAATCGCCGCCCGCTGAAGACTGGACAACAGAGGTGCGCGGCCAAGAACAATGGCGTTTTTGTGGTTCTTCGGAATCACACGGTTGTAGTCAGGGAACTTGCCCTCGACCAATTTGGTGACGAACTCCATGCCACTGAAACTGAACTTGGCTTGGTTGCCAGCAAAACGCATTTCAATCGCGGTGTCTTCGTCTTTGAGCAAACGCTGCAACTCAAGCACCGTCTTGCGCGGCAGGATGACTTCTTGTTTTGGAATTTCTACATCCAAATTCGCTTGGGCCAATGCCAAACGGTGGCCGTCGGTGGCCACCAAAGTCAGACTCTTGCCTTCGGCCACAAACAAAATGCCATTGAGGTAGTAACGAATGTCGTGCACCGCCATCGCAAAGTGCACTTGGTTGATCAGCATCTTCAGCGTTTTTTGCGGAACGCTGAACATGGGACCAAAGTCAGCCGCTTCCTGAACGAGAGGAAAGTCATCACTGGGCAGTGTCTGCAAGGTGAAGCGACTTTTGCCACCTTGCAAGGTGAGCTTGTTTTGCGCCGCACTGAGCGTGACGGTTTGATCTGCTGGCAGGGAACGCAAGATGTCTATTAGCTTGCGAGCACCCACTGTGGTCGAAAAATTACCTGCGTCACCATCGAAGGCCGTGGTGGTGCGAACTTGAATTTCTAAGTCGGAGGTGGTGAATTCCACGTCCCCACCACTCTTGCGCATCAGCACATTGGCCAGCACGGGCAAAGTGTGCCTGCGCTCAACAATGCCTGAGACCGATTGCAACGAACTCAAGATTTTTTCTTGTGTTGTCTTTAAAACAATCATGTCGTCCTCTTAATGTAGTCGTAGTAAGTAGGGGAAGCAGTTTTCTGTGGAGAACTGCATTTTCTCTTTTTCCATCAATGACTTAAACACTGGTCAACCCTGTGCGCCTTTTGATTTGCTCGCCGGGAGTCAGGTACAACAACTTCGTCGGATGGTTCACACCTGTGGACAAGATCAACGTTGTCCAAAAACTGTCCCCAGGGTTGTACAGGCCTATTCAAGGTGTTCAGCCCTTCAGGGTTTGTTCCAGCACGTGCAGCTGTTGATTGAGTTCGGTGTTTTTTTGCCGCTCTGCCGCTATCTTACGAACCGCATGCAGCACAGTGGTGTGGTCCCTGCCACCAAAAAGCTCTCCAATTTCAGGCAGACTTTTTTGTGTCATTTCTTTGGCTAAATACATGGCAATTTGACGCGGTCTGGCAATACTGGCAGGGCGTTTTTTGCTGTACATGTCGGCAACTTTGATCTTGTAGAAGTCGGCGACCGTCTTTTGAATGTTCTCGACACCAATTTGCCGGTTCTGGATTGACAGCAGGTCTTTCAACGCTTCGCGCGCCAAGCCAATGTTGATTTCTTTGTGTGAAAACCGCGAGTAAGCCAAAACCTTGCGCAATGCGCCTTCCAATTCACGCACATTGGCCCGAACGTTTTTTGCAACGAAAAAAGCCACATCTTCGGGCATGGGTGTGCCCTCCAGCTCAGATTTGCGCATGAGGATGGCTACACGCATTTCCAGCTCGGGGGGTTCAATCGCAACCGTTAATCCGGCGTCAAACCGTGATGTGAGGCGCTCGTCGATGTCCACCAGTCCCTTGGGATAGGTGTCGCTGGTCATAATGATGTGGGCTTGTTTGGCCAACAAAGCCTCGAATGCGTTGAAGAACTCTTCTTGGGTGCGTTCTTTGCCGGCGAAGAACTGCACGTCGTCGATCAAGAGCAAATCCAGCGAGTGGTACTTGGCTTTGAGTTCGTCAAACGTTTTGCGTTGGTAGTTTTTCACCACATCGGTGATGAATTGCTCGGCATGCAGATACAAGATTCGCGCGTCGGGTTTATCTGCCAACAGCGCATTGCCCACAGCGTGGATCAAATGGGTTTTTCCAAGCCCCACACCACCATAGATAAAAAGTGGGTTGTACATCCGCCCAGGGGCACCAGCGACGTGTAAGGCGGCTGTTCTGGCCATCTGGTTGGCACGACCAGGAACCAGGTTGTTGAAGGTCAGGTGGCTGTTGAGGCGGTTGGTGTTTTGCACCGGACTGTGCATCACTCGCCCACCCGTTGTGGATGGGCTGGCCGCGCTGTCGTGGCCATTGGTTGTCAGCGAAGGCATGTGACCAACGGAATCAGACGACCTGGAAGAGGGTGGTTTCTGACCCGAGAGGGTCGGTTCACGAACCCCCAAGGTGATGTCCAGCCGAACCGGTTTTCCCGCTAACTCACTGAGCAGGGCTTCAATGCGACTGGCGTATTGCGTGCGTATCCAGTCCAGTTTGAAGCGGTTGGGTACCTTCAGGGTGACCACCGCGCCAGACGCACCTTGGTCGCTGAAATCAGCCGCGGGAAGCGGTTTGATCCAGGTATTGAATTGTTGCTCGGGCAATTCGGCGGCTAAACGCTCGCAGCCCCGTAGCCACAGGTCGGCACTCATGTTGTGGAAAAGTCTCCCTAGTCGGGTGCAGATTCTACGTCGCAAAGGCAAAAATTTTCGGGTTATCCACAGATTGATTGCCCCCGCCACCACCCCGCCGGCTCAGCCAACTGGAGCCAAGTCTTTGACTAATCAAGAGGTTTTTGGTGTAATAGTGGGTTTCCCGGATCGCAGCTTGCGGTGCCAGGGCAAAGAGAACCGAAGCAACCGAAGCAACCGAAGCCAGTCAGTCGACAGCAGCCGAGTGCCGCATTCCACAGTTCATTGGGGTGCATGGTTGGAATTTTTTATCGACCTATTTTCACAATTCCAGGATAGACCATGAAACGCACTTACCAAGCCTCCAAAGTTCGCCGCGCCCGCACCCACGGTTTTCTCGTGCGCATGAAGACGCGTGGCGGCCGTGCTGTCATCAATGCACGTCGCGCCAAAGGCCGCAAGCGTCTGGCCGTCTAAGCCACACCAGGCCGCGAGGCAACGCCTTGATCGGCCGCATCGTGCGTTCCGTGGACTTCGAGCGTGTGATGGCTGCGCCCAGCCGCGCAAAAACCCGGCACTTTGTACTTCACCATTTGGTTGCTGTGCCCAGCAAGCCCCGTTATGCCGTGTCGGCCACCCAGGCCCTACAGGCCAGCGACACGCACAGTTTGGTGGAGTTATCAACAGCGGACCTGGTCTCCAAAGCACCCCTTGTGGATGACTCCCTGGTGAATCCGCACAACCAGTCCTTACCCAGCAAGGACATTTGGCTTGGTTTGGTGGTGCCTAAACGACACGCCAAACGGTCGGTTACTCGCCAGTTGCTCAAGCGCCAAATGCGCGCCGTCGTTCGCGATCAACAAGATACGACGCCCCGACTGGCTCACGGGCTGTGGGTGCTCAGGCTGCGCGCAGCGTTCGACGTGAAGCAGTATCCGAGCGCAGCATCAACCGCGCTGGCGCACGAAGCGCGCCAAGAACTGGTGGAGCTCTTGCGGCGTGCCACCGGACCGGCTTTGGGCCTCGCATGACTAAAACACACAGTGTGCCCTCGAGGGTGCTGATGGCGGCGGTGCGTGCCTACCGGCTCTTACTCAGCCCGTGGTTGGGCAGCGCCTGCCGTTTTGAGCCCACTTGTTCGGTTTACGCCCTGCAAGCGCTGGAACAACACGGCGCAGCAGCGGGCAGCTATCTTGCGGCAGCCCGTCTTTTGCGCTGTCACCCTTGGTGCGCTGGGGGAATAGACGCGGTACCAGAAAATCGTCCCGGCTTGTTTCGCCGATTCACTCCGACTAGTTCAGAAAAGACACCTTCATGACCGATATCCGCCGCAGCATGCTTTGGGTGGTGTTCACCTTTTCCTTGGTATTTTTGTGGGACGCTTGGCAAGTACACACCGGGCATCCGTCGATGTTCAGCCCTGCTCCAGCAAAAACCGCGGCCTCAGCGCCACCGAGCGCGGTTGCAAGCAGTGCCGCGTTGCCAACGCCCAGCGCCAATAGCGCTGCATCTGCTTCGGCTGCGAGCCCCAGCGCTGTCCCAGCGCAGACCGCTGCCGTGATGGCCACGGCCAAAACCGAAATCTCGACCGACGTCGTCAAAGCTACTTTTGATGCGCGCGGCGGGGACATCGTGAGATTGGAGTTGTTGAAACAGGTGGATCAGAACGACCGCAGCAAGAATGTCGTTCTGTTTGAACAGTCCGCACAGCGCAGTTATGCGGCACAAACTGGATTGATCCCGGCCGCAGGCGGCGCTGCTTTGCCCAACCACCTCACCGTGATGAATTGGATCCCCGGCGAGCGTACGCTGGCTGCCGACAAGGACGAGCTTCAAGTCAAATTTGAGTCGCCCGAGATCGGGGGCGTCAAACTCGTCAAGACATTCACATTCAAACGTTCAGACTACGTCGTCAATGTTCGTCATGAAGTGATCAACTCCAGCACCGAGCCGGTCAACCCCCAGCTCTATTTGCAACTGGTGCGCGACGGAAACCCGCCTTTGGGTGAGTCCAGCCTTTACTTCACGTTCACCGGACCGGCTTTCTACACCGCCGAAACCAAGTTCAACAAAGTCGATTTCAAGAGCATTGAAAAGCGCAAAGCGGATGAAAAACCCAGTCATGTGACATCGGCCGACAACGGCTGGGTCGCCATGGTTCAGCATTACTTCGCCTCTGCTTGGTTGTTGGACCCAAGCACCGCTGCCGGTGCAACCCCAACATCAGCCATCTCGCGCGAGTTTTTCACCCGCAAGGTGGAGGCCAACTTGTATGCTGCTGGCATGTTGGTGCCGCTTGGGCCATTGGCTGCTGGTCAAACCAAAACCTTGGACGCCCGGCTTTTTGTCGGTCCTCAAGAGGAGAACAAACTTAGCGCCCTGGCACCTGGTTTGGAATTGGTGAAAGACTATGGCTGGTTCACCCTGCTTGCCAAGCCCTTGTTCTGGCTGCTCACCCAACTGCACAACATCATCGGCAATTGGGGCTGGGCTATCGTCGCCTTGGTGGTGTTACTCAAGATCGCCTTTTACTGGCTCAATGCCAGCGCCTACCGCTCGATGGCAAAGATGAAGGCAGTCGGTCCGCGTATCACCGAAATGCGTGAGCGCCTCAAGGACAAGCCCCAAGAGATGCAGCAAGAAATGATGCGCATCTACCGTGAAGAAAAAATTAATCCCTTGGGCGGCTGTTTGCCCATCGTGGCGCAAATGCCCTTCTTCATTGCTTTGTATTGGGTGTTGCTGTCCTCGGTGGAGATGCGCAATGCACCTTGGCTCGGTTGGATCACGGACCTCTCGGCGATTGATCCTTACTACATCCTGCCACTCCTGATGACGGGCACCAGCTTGCTGCAAACCTGGCTCAACCCCACCCCACCCGATCCTATGCAGGCCAAGATGATGTGGATCATGCCGTTGATTTTCTCGGTCATGTTCTTCTTCTTCCCTGCTGGCCTCGTGCTCTACTGGTTGACCAACAACATCCTGTCCATCACGCAGCAATACCTCATCAACAAACAATTGGGCGTGATAGGTAAATAACGCACGAAAGCCGCGCTCAAGGTCAGGTAAAACAGGCCGACAATCAACTTTGCGGGGACACATCCGTGGTTTTTTTCAACCCCGTGCGGCCATCCAACGCCGCACGGAGCCCATGAAGCAATCACGGTTTCGGAGACTGTCGGCTCCACCACGCGGGTGCCCCGACCTCTCCCCCCGCGCCAATTCCAACCAAGTGTTGAAGCCCACGCTTGGGCATCAGCATCGGCCAGAATGAGGCCATGCTGGCATCACACTCCTCCCCCATTGCGGCCATTGCAACCGCACCCGGTCGTGGTGCGGTGGGCATCGTGCGTATTTCTGGTCCCGCGCTTTCCACTTTGGCCCACACCCTGTGTGGCCGGACCTTGACGCCGCGTCTGGCGCACTACCTTCCCTTCTTGGACGACGCAGGCCAGGCCATAGACCATGGCCTGGCGCTTTACTTCCCAGCACCCCACTCCTACACCGGCGAAGACGTGCTGGAGCTCCAAGCGCATGGTGGGCCCGTGGTGTTGCAAATGCTGCTCGCGCGTTGTTTACAGGCGGGGCAAGACATCGGCTTGCGTGTTGCAGAACCGGGTGAGTTCACCCAACGTGCTTTTCTCAACGACAAATTGGATTTGGCCCAAGCCGAAGCCGTCGCCGACCTGATAGACGCCAGCACCGAAGCCGCCGCTCGCTCGGCCAGCCGGTCACTCAGTGGTGGTTTCTCCGCAGAAATCCACCGCTTGCGCGACGCCTTGGTGCGGCTGCGTTTGTTGGTCGAAGCGACCTTGGACTTTCCTGAGGAAGAGATCGACTTCTTACAAAAAGCCGATGCCCAAGGCCAACTGCTGGCGCTGCAAGCCGCTGTCGCTCGCGTGCTGGACTTGACCCAACAAGGCGCGTTGTTGCGCGAGGGCATGACCGTGGTGCTGGCCGGGCAACCCAATGTGGGCAAAAGCTCATTGCTCAACGCGCTTGCTGGGGCCGAGCGAGCCATCGTCACCGCTGTCGCAGGAACCACACGCGACAAAGTAACTGAGACCTTGCAAATTAAAGGTGTGCCCGTGCATATCGTGGATACCGCAGGTTTGAGGGACAGCCAAGA
>JBJOQO010000078.1:0-14700 GCA_046049865.1 Pseudomonadota bacterium
GGGCCGACCTGATGATCCGCGCCAGCGACCGAAAGCCCTTCCTGTTAGAGATCAACACCTCACCGGGCATGACCTCGCACTCTTTGGTGCCCATGTCGGCCCGGGCTGCAGGGTTGAGTTACGAGGCCCTGTGTGTGCAAGTGCTGTCCCTGGCGACGCTGGACAGTCAGCACGCATCTCCTTCTTCCTCCGCCTGATGGCTTGCCGCCGCCAACGACCATGCTGCTCCGTTCTCCCACCCCTGTTGCTGCTGCGGACCCGTCCGCAGACGCGGAGGTGCGCTGGATGAATATGACCAGTCAAGTGCTGTTTTGTGTGGCTGCTGTGGCTGCCCTTGTTTTGCTCGGGCAGTGGTTGGTGCGTCAACCGGCGTTTCAACTCCGTGGCATTGCCGTCATGGGCGATGTGACGCACAACAGCGTGGCCACCATCCGGGCCAATGCACTTCCAGCCATGGCGGGCAACTACTTCACGATGGATTTGCAGCAAACGCAGAAAGCCTTTTCTGCTGTGCCGTGGGTGCGCCAAGCCGTCGTGCAGCGCGTCTGGCCCAACCGCATTCGTGTGCAGTTGGAGGAACACCGCGTGGCGGCCATGTGGTCACCTGACGAAGCGACCGCACGCAGCGGCAGCAGTGCCATCGACCAGCTGGTCAATACCTATGGCGAGATCTTCGACGCCAATTTGGGTGATGTGGAAGACCAAGAGCTCATCACCTTACGCGGCCCGGAAGGCAGTGCGGCGCAAATGTTGACGATGGCTCGAACCTTGGCCCCCGTGTGGAACCGTTTGCAAGCCACGGTGGATGAGCTCTCGCTGTCAGGGCGCGGTTCTTGGCGTGTGGAGTTGGACACGGGTGCGGTCATTGAGCTGGGGCGCGGCAGCCCAACCGAGGTGCTGGCGCGCTGTGAGCAGTTTGTGGCAACGGTGGGCCAGTTCACCGCCCAGTACCAACGCCCAGTGCAGTACGCCGATTTGCGACATCGTGATGGGTATGCGCTGAGGCTGCGCGGCGTTTCCACCAGCTTGAGCGCCGCAGAGCGTGCGGCGGTGGATTTCAAACTCAAACCCAGATCTTCGCGCTGAACGAGCCAAGAAAAGGAATTTAATAACATGGCCAAGGAATACAAAGATTTGGTGGTGGGGCTGGACATCGGCACGGCCAAGGTGATGGCGGTGGTGGCCGAGGTCATGCCTGGCGGCGAGTTGCGTGTCGCAGGTTTGGGGGTGGCCCCGAGCCACGGCTTGAAACGTGGCGTGGTGGTGAACATCGACGCCACCGTGCAGTCCATTCAACAAGCCTTGAAAGAGGCCGAAATGATGGCCGACTGCAAGATCACCCATGTGTACACCGGCATCACCGGTAGCCACATTCGCGGCCAGAACAGCACCGGCATGGTGATCGTGCGGGACAAAGAAGTCACCCCGATTGACGTGGCCCGTGTGGTGGAAACTGCCAAGGCCATCAACATCCCCAACGACCAGCGCCTGCTCTTGGTTCAAGCGCAGGAATTTGTGATTGACGGCCACGAGGTCAAAGAACCCATCGGCATGAGTGGCGGCCGTTTGGAGGTGAAAGTCCACATCGTGACCGGCGCCCAAAGCGCAGCGGAAAACATCATCAAATGCGTTCGCCGCTGTGGCCTGGAAGTGAACCAGTTGGTGCTCAATCCGAGCGCGTCCAGCCACGCCGTCTTGACGGACGACGAAAAAGACCTGGGCGTGGCGCTGGTCGACATCGGTGCCGGAACGACTGATGTGTCGATCTTCACCGACGGTGCCATCAGGCACACCGCTGTTATTCCTATTGCGGGGGACCTCATCACCAGCGACATCGCCATGGCGCTGCGCACCCCCACTAAAGACGCCGAAGAAATCAAGGTGGAGTACGGCATGGCCAAACAGTTGTTGGCCGACCCCAGCGAACAGCTGGAAGTGCCAGGCCTCGGCGACCGCTCACCACGTTTACTGTCCCGCCAGGCCTTGGCCGGTGTGATTGAACCGCGGGTTGAAGAGATTTACTCCTTGGTGCACCAAGTCATCCGCGAGAGTGGTTATGAGGAGCTGCTCTCGTCGGGCATCGTCATCACCGGCGGTGCGGCGGTGATGCCGGGCATGGTTGAGCTGGGCGAAGACATTTTTTTGAAGCCGGTTCGCAAAGGTTTGCCCACCTACAGCGGCGCACTTTTTGACATGGTGGCCAACCCCCGTTCGGCCACCGTGATGGGTTTGCTGGAAGAGGCCCGTTTGGGCCGCGCCCGTGGCATGCGCGCAGCGCAACAAGCCGGTTCGGTGAAAACCTGGTTCGGTCGTGCCAAAGACTGGTTCTTGGGCAACTTCTAAAACTGTGCCATTCAATACAAGGAATTGATCATGAAAAACCCATCGACCCCCTGCCAATGGCTCATGCGAATAGGAGGTTGCGGCCCCCCTGATGGATAGACAGCTTGAAGCCAAACTCAAAAACAAAGCGGATGCAAAGACACCCGCAGAGCGAAAAAATCGAAGTATTCATCACTGTTAGGCAACTGCAACATACCGATTGGAGAACACCATGGCTATCGAAATGATCGAAGAATTTGACCTCAACACCCAAATCAAAGTGATCGGCGTGGGCGGCGGCGGCGGCAACGCTGTCGAGCACATGATTGCGCAAGGCGTGCAAGGCGTGGAATTTCTGTGTGCCAACACCGACGCGCAGGCGCTGAACCGCTCTGCAGCCCACCAGCTCATTCAACTGGGCAGCACCGGCTTGGGCGCTGGCGCCAAACCCGAAGCGGGCAAGGCGGCCGCTGAAGAAGCAGTCGACCGGATCCGCCAAGCCATCACCGGTGCGAACATGCTCTTCATCACGGCTGGCATGGGTGGCGGCACCGGTACAGGCGCCGCGCCTGTGATTGCCCGCGTGGCCAAAGAAATGGGCATCCTCACCGTCGGTGTGGTGACCAAGCCCTTCGACTTCGAAGGCGGTCGCCGCATGAAAGCCGCCGACACGGGCCTGGCTGAACTCGAAGCCAATGTTGATTCGCTGATCGTTATCCTGAACGAAAAACTGCTCGAAGTTTTGGGCGATGACGTCACCCAGGACCAGGCTTTCGCCGAAGCCAACGACGTGCTCAAGAACGCCGTCGGCGGTATCAGCGACATCATCCACGTGCAGGGCCTGGTGAACGTCGACTTCGAAGACGTCAAAACCGTGATGAGCGAACCCGGCAAGGCCATGATGGGAACCGCCCAAGCCGCAGGCCCTGACCGCGCCACCAAGGCGGCAGAGATGGCAGTGGCTTGCCCGTTGCTGGAAGGAATTGATCTGTCAGGCGCACGTGGTGTGTTGGTGCTGATTGCAGCCAAACGCAGCACCTTGAAATTGGCCGAAAGCAAAAACGCGATGAACACCATCCGCCGCTATGCGGCCGAAGATGCGCACGTGATTTTCGGCACCGTGTACGACGACGAGTTGGGCGACCAGCTGCGCGTGACGGTGATTGCAACGGGCCTGTCCCCCGCCAAACGCCAACAAACGCCGATCACCGTGGTGCACAGCGCGCCCGTGCTGCGCACAGGTACGGACAACATCCCCGTGTTGACCCAGCCCGTGAACACCATGGCCGCACCCGCGCACGACTACACCGGGCTGAACACGCCCAGTGTCTGGCGCAACGGGCGTACCGCTGCAGCCAAGGTGGATGCATTGGCAAGCAATGGCATGGATGAGATTGAGATTCCGGCGTTTTTGCGCAAGCAAGCGGATTGACCGCGCCCGCAGCTGCTGCGCGGGCCGATCTGCGCCCGGAGGTGCTCGCCGTACAAAAGTACGGATGCGCGCCTGCGAACGCACCTCGGCCCGCTCGCGACGCTGCTGGCTCGATCAATCACCGAAAGCGATCAACTGTGGAATTCCGCTGTACCTTTCTACAATGCACACATGCTTGCACAACGCACCCTGCAATCCCTGACCCGCGCCGTTGGCGTGGGTTTGCATGGTGGGCAGCGTGTGGAGTTGATGCTGCGGCCGGCGCCGGTCAACACTGGCATCGTCTTTCGCCGGATTGATTTAGCGCAGCCTGTGGACATCAAGGTGGCGGTGCATTCAGTGTGCGATACGCGCATGGCGACCACCTTGTCACCCAACGGCGATCCCGGTGCGCCCAAGGTCAACACGGTGGAGCATTTGCTCTCGGCCTGTGCAGGGTTGGGGCTGGACAACTTGATTGTCGACATCACCGCCGAAGAGGTGCCCATCCTGGATGGTTCCGCCGCGTCGTTTGTCTACTTGCTGCAAAGTGCTGGCATCGCTGTGCAGGACGCGCCGAAACGTTTCATACGCATTAAAAAAGCCGTTGAAGTGCGCGAAGGCGAAGGGCGCACCCTGAAGTGGGCGCGCCTGGATCCGTTTGAGGGCTACACCCTGACGTTTGAGATTGACTTTGACCACCCCGCCGTCAATCAAACCGGCCAGCAAGTGAGTTTTGACATGGGCAGCGGGCGCTACAAGCAGCAAATTGCGCGTGCGCGCACTTTCGGTTTCACCAAAGACGTTGAAATGATGCGCTCGCGTGGTCTGGGCTTGGGCGGCAGCATGGACAACGCCATCGTCATCGACGACGCCAAGGTGCTCAACCAAGACGGCTTGCGATACGACGACGAATTTGTGAAGCACAAAATTCTGGATGCCATTGGCGACCTCTTTGTCATCGGCCATCCCTTGCTCGCGGCCTACAGCGCCTTTCGCAGTGGTCATGCACTGAACAACAAGCTGCTGCGTGCTGTGCTGGACGAGCCGGGTAGTTATGAATGGGTCAGCTTTGATGATGCGAAGCTGGCCCCTGCCGGTATGGCCGAGCTGGCGCCCGCTTGGTGACGGGAACGGGTCAATATGCTGCTATTCCGAACCCTGGTTTTGCTGCTGCTCGTCGCGGCCGTTTTGTGCTTTGCGCTGTACATTGCCACCCGCCAACCGCGCTGGCGGTTATGGGGCTTGGTCATCCTCAAATGGACCGTGATCGCGGGACTGGCATTTTTCGCGGTTCTCATTCTTGAGCGCGTTGCTGTCGCTCTCTAATACAGATAAAGACGACTGCTCACCATGACCGTATTGCGCTGGATATTGGGCGGGATCTTTTTGCTTGTGTTGTCAGGGTGGCTCTTTACCGTGATCTCTTTTGTGATTTCCGGTGACGACCGCTGGGGCGAGTTGGGTCTGAAGCTGCGCCGCTACTGTTACCTGATGGGTTTGCTCTGGTTCAACACCGAGGTGTGGGGCCGTGTGGTGTTGACCATTGTGCGTTGGTGATCCGACCAGCCACTGCAATCAAGCCCGGTCTGCCAAGACCTTCATCAACTTGGCGTGAATGCCACCAAAGCTGCCGTTGCTCATGCACAGCACATGGTCACCTGGTTTGGCTTGCGCCGCCACGGCTTGCACCACGGCATGGAGGTCATCAAAGGTTTGTGCGTTGCGGCCCAGAGGGGCCAGCGCTTGGGCGGCGTTCCAAACCAAACCCGCACTGTGGCAAATGGAAAAATTGGCCTCTTCCAGTGCCCAAGGCAGCATGGCCTTCATCGCACCGACCTTCATGGTGTTGGAGCGAGGCTCAAAAACCGCAATGATGCGCTCATCTCCCAC
This sequence comes from Pseudomonadota bacterium, assembly GCA_046049865.1. Classification (GTDB taxonomy): domain Bacteria; phylum Pseudomonadota; class Gammaproteobacteria; order Burkholderiales; family Burkholderiaceae_C; genus JANPCX01. Next base: position 5,627 of record JBJOQO010000078.1, read on the forward strand.
CTTACGCCGCAGGCCGTTGATGGTGGTGCGCATGGCGGTAGGGTGGTGGGCGAAATCGTCATAGACCTTGATGCCTTTGACCTCGCCGATCAACTCCAATCGCCTTCGCACATTCACAAACGATGACAGCGCCTGCGCCGCGACCTCGGGCGTGACACCCACATGCTCGGCTGCGGCAATGGCAGCCAAGGCATTGAGTTGGTTGTGCTCGCCGAGCAAGCCCCACTCCACGCGGGCGATCTTCATGCTCCCGCGCAGCACATCAAAAGCGTCGGGCTCGCCTCGTGCGCGCAACTCGCCAGGCGACTCTTTGCGTGCCCCAAAACGCACCACGGGCGTCCAGCAGCCTTTGGCCAGCACGGCTTGCAGGTTCTCGTCGCGACCATTGACCACCAGGCGACCGTTGGCGGGAACGGTGCGCACCAGGTGGTGAAACTGCCGCTCGATGGCGGCCAGGTCGTCAAAGATGTCGGCGTGGTCGAACTCCAGGTTGTTCAGCACCGCCGTGCGCGCGCGGTAGTGAACGAATTTGCTGCGTTTGTCGAAAAAGGCGGTGTCGTATTCGTCGGCTTCAATCACAAAGGGGCCATTGGCCCGTGCATCACCCAAACGGGCTGACACGCCGAAGTTCAAGGGAACACCGCCGACCAAAAAGCCCGGTTTCAATCCGGCTTGTTCCAATATCCAAGCCAACATGGAGGTGGTGCTGGTTTTGCCATGCGTTCCGGCCACCGCCAACACATGGCGGCCTTGTAATACATGCTCGGCCAACCATTGGGGGCCGCTGGTATAGGGCAAGCCTGCATCCAAGATCGCTTCCATCAGCTCATTGCCACGGCTGACCACATTGCCGATCACGAACAGGTCGGGCTTCAGGGCCAGTTGTTCAGTGCCGTAGCCTTCAATCAATTCAATGCCCAGTGCCCGCAGTTGGTCACTCATCGGTGGGTATACCCCTGCGTCGCAGCCCGTGACTTTGTGACCCGCTTCGCGCGCGAGTGCCGCCAGGCCACCCATGAAGGTGCCGCAAATACCCAGAATGTGAATGTGCATGGTCAGTGATGTGTTCAAGCTTGCAGTGCTTGGCGTGCCGCTGCAACCGTCGCGGCGATGTCGGCTTCCGTGTGGGCGCTGCTGACAAACCCGGCTTCATACAAGGCCGGTGCCAAATAGATGCCGCGCTCCAGCATGCCGTGGAAAAAGCGGTTGAAGGCTTCTTTGTCCGTCGCCATGACTTCGGTGTAGTTTTGAGCCATTTCCGACGCAAAGAAAAAGCCGAACATGCCGCCTTCGCAGTCGCCCACCAAAGGCACATGGGCTTCACGGGCAGCAGCCAACAAACCGTCGACCAAAGAGCGGGTGCGGCGGCTGAGTTGATCAAAAAAACCAGGGCGTTGAATTTCGCGCAGCGTCGCCAACCCGCACGCAGTGGCCACGGGGTTGCCTGAGAGGGTGCCCGCTTGGTAGACCGATCCCAGCGGCGCCAACTCCTCCATCACCCGGCGTGAGCTGCCGAACGCCGCCAAGGGCATGCCGCCGCCAATCACCTTGCCGAAGACGCTCATGTCAGGAACAAAGCCGGGAATCAATTCGGCGTAGAGGCTTTGGGCACCGCCCAAGGCCACACGAAAACCCGTCATGACTTCGTCAAAAACCAAAAGCGCACCGTACTGACTGCACAGTTCACGCAGTCGCCGCATGAAGGGCACCGTCGCGCGGACGAAATTCATGTTGCCGCAAATGGGCTCGATCATCACGCAGGCCATCTTGTTGCCGTGCAACTTGAAGGCCTCTTCCAGCGCATCGAGTTGGTTGTAGGGCAGTACCAAGGTGTGCTGCACCACTTCTGCGGGCACACCGGCGCTGGTGGCATGACCAAAGGTGGCGAGCCCAGACCCGGCTTTGACCAAAAGGGCATCAGCATGGCCGTGGTAGCAGCCTTCAAATTTCATGATCAAACTGCGACCCGTGACGCCGCGCGCCAGGCGCAACGCGCTCATGGCCGCTTCCGTCCCCGAACTCACCAGGCGGACCTGTTCCATGCTCGGAACCAGTTTGATCAGCTCTTCCGCCAGTTCAACTTCGCGCTCGGTGGGTGCGCCGTAGGACAAACCTTCGTTGATGGCGTCACGCACTGCGGCCAGTACCGCAGGATGGCCGTGGCCCAGAATCATCGGCCCCCAAGAACCGATGTAGTCGATGTAACGCTGCCCTTCGGCATCAAATAAATAAGCCCCTTGTGCGCGGGCGATGAAGCGCGGTGTTCCCCCCACAGCGCGGAAAGCGCGTACTGGCGAGTTAACGCCCCCAGGGATGACCCGCTTGGCGCGGTCGAAAAGTTCGGGGTTGGTGGTAGTCACGTTGTTCTGAATTCAATGAAATGGAGGCAGATCTGACGTTTCGGCAGATGCGGGGGCAACCGCCAAGCGCAGTTCAATGCACTTGGCGGGGCGGGGCACCTGGCGCGGCGGGTTCGGCCAGCTCCAACTCGTCCTCGCCCTCTTCGCCGGGAGGCAGGGCCCAGAAGAAGCGGTCCGGGACGACATTGCCCATGCCTGGGCGAAACCCGGCATCCAAGGCTTGGTCCAAGAAAGCCAGGCTTTCGCCGACAGCGGCGGGCAGATCGGCGCCTGCCGCGAGCAGCGCTGCGAGCGCGGCGGACACAGTATCGCCGGCCCCGACGAAGCTCACATCAAAACGTTCGAACTTCTCGCCCGTGATGGCGCCTTGCGCGGAGGCCAGTACGTTGTCCAAGTTTTGATCGGGCAGGGGCACGCTGGTGACCAATACGAAACGAGTGCCATGTTCGGCGGCGGCGACCGCCAACTCGCGTGGTGATGCGGGGCGGTCCGCTTCCCAGTCGGGCAATAAAAAATCGCTCAGGGTTTGGTGGCTGCCGACCAGCACCTCTGCCTGCGGCAGTACCAATTCACGAAAGGCCTCCAGGTAGGCTTGTTGGGCTTCTTCCTCCACCCAGGGCAGCGGCGGCATGTAGGCCACCAGGGGAACTTCGGGGTAGTCCGACAAAATTTCGGCCACGGCGCTCACACCTTCCGCGGACCCCAAAAACCCCACCTTCCATCCGGAAATGGTGATGTCCTCCAGCACGCTGCGTGCTTGTTCGGCCACCACATCGGCATCAATCACGTGGTAGTCGAAGACCTCGGCTGTGTCCCGCATGACCACCGCAGTGATGACAGGCAGGGCGTGTGCGCCCATGGCGGCGACAGTGGCAATATCGCCCGCCAACCCCCCGGCCCCCGTGGGATCGCTCGCGTTAAACACCATCACGCAGCCTGGCGCACTGCCCGCGGCGTCTTGCAAGGGCGGCTCATCAAGGGCGGTCGTGGGGGATGCGGGGGCGGAGGATTTCATTCAGGCTCGTGTCCGGTAGATCAAAATTAAAGCCGACAACAACGTGCCAAACTTCTACAAAGGCGTGAGGACTGTTGCGTATGTGCCTACAAACTCTTGGCTTTTTGCCGCAGGCCGTCGCTACAATCCAAATTCATTGTAGTGAACCCAAGAAAATCAAGTGACCGAACGACGCACCTGGATGTGTTTAATTTGCGGCTGGATATATGACGAAGCAGCTGGCGACCCTGATCATGGCATTGCACCGGGAACACCCTGGGAGGCTGTTCCGATGAATTGGACCTGTCCAGAGTGTGGTGCACGGAAAGAAGACTTTGAGATGGTGGCACTCTGACGCTAAATCCCGGGCATGCAAGTAGCATGGCTGTGAGTGCACACTCGTTACATTTCATAATCGTTGAGGAGAGCGTTCGGTGATGGATGCAAGCCAAGCGAGTGCAGGCCCAGCTGGCGGTTCTTCAGTCAAGGTGCTGGTGATTGACGACAGCAATACCATTCGGCGAAGTGCCGAGATTTTTCTAAAACAAGGCGGCTACGACGTTTTGCTCGCCGAAGATGGTTTTGACGCCCTCTCCAAAGTCAACGACCACCAGCCCGATTTAATCTTTTGCGACATTTTGATGCCGCGCCTGGATGGTTATCAAACCTGCGCCATCATTAAAAGAAACGCGAAATTTGCCGAAGTACCCGTCATCATGCTTTCTTCCAAAGATGGCTTGTTTGATAAAGCGCGAGGTCGGATGGTCGGATCGCAAGACTATTTGACCAAGCCCTTTACCAAGGATCAACTTCTTGCGGCTGTGGAGCAGCACCGCCGCGGTACGTGAACGAATGGCCGAAAGAGCTGGCTGATTGAGAAGTGTCTGCGCTGACACTGGATCTGGATGGAGATACCGACATGCCTGTGAAGAAAATTCTATTGGTCGACGATTCGAAAACCGAGCTGCACTACCTCAGCGATGTGCTGGGCAAGTTGGGTTTTTCTGTCCGTACCGCTGAAAATGGCGAAGATGCCATGCGTCGTTTGGGTGAAGAAAAACCCGACCTGATCTTGATGGATGTGGTGATGCCTGGGCAAAACGGCTTTCAGTTGACCCGTGCCATCACGCGCGACCCTCGTTTTGCGGATGTGCCTGTGATCATGTGCACCAGCAAAAACCAAGAGACGGACCGCGTGTGGGGTATGCGCCAAGGGGCAAGGGACTACATCGTCAAGCCCGTTGATCCAGACGAGTTGGTGGCCAAAATCCGGGCTTTCGGATAAATAAGCCCATCACCCAGCTAGCACGCCGACCCCCTTGAACGCTCATTTGACAGCCGGATCCCTAGCCGATGGCCAATAAGGAAGCACTGCGAGAACTGCAAAGTCGACTGGCCGAGCGCCTCAAGTTGGCGCGTACGCAAGAGCGCGGGAAATCTTGGTTGGCGGTGGAATCTTCTGGCAGGGGGTTCCTGTTGCCGCTCAAAGACGCCGGAGAGATTTTTTCGTTCGTAGATGTTCTGCCGGTGCCGCATTCTTTGCCCTGGTTTTTGGGCGTGGCCAATTTGCGCGGACATTTACATGGTGTCGTGGACCTGGCGCGTTTTCTGGGCCTGGACCCTGTTGGTAAGCACCTAGGTGAGGCAGGACGAGAAACCGCTAGGCTGGTGGCGTTCAATGCCGGGCTTGAAATCAATTGCGCCTTGCTGGTGGAAAAGCTAGCTGGCCTGCGTAACGCATCCCAACTGCAGCCCGAGGACCACAAGACGGACGCGACGCTACCGCCTTTTGTTGGGCAGCGTTTTCGGGATTCGGGTGGACGTTTGTGGCAAGAGTTGAGTCTTTTCGCATTGTCGGAAAACGAAGCGTTTTTGAAAATCGTAGGCTGATGAGTTGGCCTGTTGTTTGTTTGAAGTGGCACGAGACCTGACGAGGGACATATGAGCTTCCTGAAAAAAATCGGTTTGGGCAAAGACCGCGATGCTGCGGATCGCGGGGATTCCCTTCTGGATGATGCCGCCTTTGACGCGGTGGAAGGTCGTCCGGCGATGGACTCGATGGAGTCTCCTATGGAGCGAACCGCCGCCATCATGGGCAGCCCCGCCCAGACGGGGCACTCCATCATCACCGAAGCCGCGCCTTCAGAGCTGGCCGATTTTTCGGAGACCCGCGTGCAGGGTGGCGATGGCGCCGCGCTGGCGGGTGGCGACAGCGGCCTTCCACTCATTGGTCACCGCCCCGCTGCAGAACAGCAGCGGATTCTGGGCTTCTTGGGCTTGCTGGGCCTGATTGGTCTGGTGGCCACCACGGTTTACTCGCTCAACGCGGCGGACAAGGGATCGGCCCAGGTGGGCGCGACCGGTCAAGCGCTGATGCAGTCGCAGCGTCTGGCGAAGTCGGTGTCTCAGGCGCTGGTGGGTGGTCCCCAGGCGTTCCCGGAAGTGAAAGAAAGTACCGAAGTGTTGGCGCGGACCGTGCGCGGTCTCAAAGACGGCAACGCGGATTTGACGCCAGCACCCGCAGGCGCTCAGGAGGCATTGACGCCGCTGATACCGCTGGTAGACCGCACCGAGAAAAACGCTCAAACCGTGATCGGCCAGCAGCAAATCTTGACCCAAGTGGGTCAAGCCTTGCGCACCATCAACCGTCAATCGTCCGACTTGCTTGAAACCGCAGAAACGGTGTCTTCCCTGAAGTTGCAGCAAGACGCCACCCCGGCCGAGTTGTCTGCCGTTGGCCAGTTGGTGATGTTGACGCAGCGTATTGGTAAAAGTGCGAATGAGTTCTTGACGGTGGAAGGCGTGAGCCCAGAAGCAGTGTTTTTGCTGGGCAAGGACTTGAACTCGTTTCGTGAGATCGCACAAGGTTTGCTGCAAGGCAATGCTGAGCTGCGTCTCCCCGGCACCAAAGACGTCCAAACCAAAGAGCGCCTGACGCTGCTGATCAAGCAATACGAAGAAACGCGCGCGCAAGCAGGTACGATTTTGGGCAACTTGCAGGGCTTGGTTTCAGCGCGTGAAGCGCAGGCCCAGATCATCGCCGACAGCGAACCGCTGCGCAAAGGTTTGGAGGGTGTGCAAGAGAAGCTGTCCAGAGAAGCCGGCTTCGGCGGTTTATCCTTCTTGCTGTTGCTGTTATCTGCCGCAGTGATTGTTGCCGCAGGTGTGGGCTTGCTGCGCTTGTACATCAGCGACCAACGTCAACGTGCGGCTTTGGCAGAGAATCAGCGCTTGGAAGCGGAGCGCCAGGAGCAAGAAGCCAAACGTGTCAACGACGCCAATCAGGCCGCAATTTTGCGTTTGATGAACGAATTGCAGACAGTGGCGGAGGGCGATTTGACCCAACAAGCCACGGTGACCGAAGACATCACGGGCGCCATCGCCGACTCGGTGAATTACACGGTGGAAGAGCTGCGCACGCTGGTGTCTCAGGTGCAAGGCACTGTGGGCCGGGTGACGGAAACCACGCAGCAAGTGGAGGCGACGTCCACCGAGCTGCTGGCTGCTTCGACCGAGCAGCTTCGTGAAATTCGTGACACGGGTGAGTCGGTGCTGCAAATGGCGGGCCGAATCAACGAAGTGTCGGCCCAAGCGCAAGAAACAGCCCAGGTGGCGCGGCAATCGCTGGACGCTGCAGAGACCGGGCTGAAGGCGGTGCAAAACACCATCGGCGGTATGAACTCCATCCGCGATCAGATTCAGGAAACCTCCAAACGTATCAAGCGTCTGGGTGAGTCCTCGCAGGAGATCGGTGAAATCACCGAGCTGATTTCTGACATTACCGAACAAACCAACGTGTTGGCTTTGAATGCAGCCATTCAAGCAGCGTCAGCCGGTGAAGCCGGTCGAGGCTTCTCTGTGGTGGCGGAAGAGGTTCAGCGACTGGCTGAACGCTCGGCAGATGCAACAAGGCAGATTGCGGCGCTGGTGAAAACCATTCAAACCGACACCCAAGACGCTGTGGGCGCTATGGAACGTTCAACTCAGGGTGTGGTGGAAGGTACAAGACTGACCGACGCCGCAGGTTCTGCGCTGGGGGACATTGACCGCGTTTCACGCCGACTGGCCGAGCTGATTGACCACATTTCTACCCAAGCGCTGAGCGAAGCGCAATCGGCCAACGTGGTGGCCGCGAATATTCAGCACATTTTTGCGGTGACTGAACAAACCGGTGAAGGTACACGCTCTACGGCCCAGATGGTTCGTGAACTGTCTAAAACAGCTGAAGAACTGAAACAGTCGGTGGCCCGATTCAAGATTGAGTGAGTTTGCTCTTCAACTGAGCACCCCCAACAAGCAGGTTGCGATCAAAGATGTTTGCTGAGTTGATCGACGAGTCTGACGCGGCCATGGGTTATTGCGCGGCTTGCGTGGTTGGGGGCATTCAACATGTGACGATAGACAAGGCACCGGATGCAAACTACCAGCCCTGACACCTCCTCCAGCACCGACCTGAGCGCATTGGCTTGGGTTCACGATGAACTGCGCCGCTCGCTGGATTCGGCGCATAAATCTCTGCGCCGATTTGTGAAAGAATCGGACGCCATGGTGGGTGCCGACGTGGATGCTGTGGATCCCAGCGTCTTGCGCAGTGCCAGGGCTCAAATTCACCAAGGTGTGGGCGCTTTAGAGTTAGTTGGCTTGTCTGCCGCTGCAACCTTGTTGCGCGCGAGTGAGGCTGCGGTTCAGCGGTATGTCTCCAAACCCGGAAAGTTAACTTCCCTGGTGGTTGACGATATCGAAAAGGCCTCTTTCGCCTTGCTCGACTACCTTTCTCGCATGCTGGCAGGTGGTCAGGTGTCTCCACTGTCGCTGTTCCCCCAATACCGTGCGGTGCAAGAGATCGCCGGCGCAGATCGTATACACCCGGCCGACTTATGGACCGTAGACTGGCAATGGCGCGCGCTGCCGGACGATTCAAACGCCAGTCCACGAAGCGCGGATGCGGCAACTCTGTCTGCGTTAGAGCAGCAGATGCTCACGATGATGCGCGGCGCTTCTAGCGCCGTGTTTAAGCGCATGAGCGATATTTTTGCGGGACTCGGTGCTGGGGCGGATCAAGCCCAAACTGCGTCGCTTTGGAAAATGGCAGCAGGCGCGTTTGAGGCTCAGGCCGCAGGCTTGTTCACTTCTGACGTTTACAGCAAGCGCCTGGCGTCTCGTTTGCTTACTCAGTTGCGCATTGTCTCGCGTGGTCAGAACGACGTTTCTGAGCGGTTGGCCCAAGATATTTTGTTTTTCTGTGCGCAGGCTGTGCCCGAAACCGGCAGTGTCGTCTTGCCGCGTTTGCGAGCGGTGCGGCTGACCTGGCACTTGGACGAGCACGCCGCCGCCGACTACAACACCAGCACCCTGGGTCGGTTCGACCCAGCCATGCTGGCGCAGGCGCGCAAACGTGTGGTGGCAGCCAAGGACTCTTGGTCTGCAGTTGCAGGCGGGGAAATGCACCGCCTTACAGGTTTGAACGAGCAGTTCTCCTTGGTCAGCGATTCGCTCAAGCGTCTCTTCCCTGGTGGTGAAGTGCTGGCTTCTGAGCTGCAGCAAGCGATTGCTGTACCTCAGCAATCGGGGGCCGCACCGACAGCGCCGTTGGCTATGGAGGTGGCAACAAGTTTGCTCTATGTTGAAGCTTGTTTGGAAGATGGAGAGCTGGACACTGATGGCCAGCAAAATCGTGTGCAACGTTTGGCTCAGCGTATGGCGGCAGTGCGTCAAGGCGC
>JBJOQO010000079.1:0-14408 GCA_046049865.1 Pseudomonadota bacterium
CAGTTGTCGCCTGATCTTGTCTTGCCATCCCACCGCTGCCATTCGCTGCCCCTTCGCTGTTGTCAAAACAGCAACCTTCGCAGCCTTCTATGCCTTTGCATAGGGTGGGTTTGCGGAACGCTTACTGAAATTCGACCCTGCAGTGCAATCCGCCCTGCAACCCAGCCTGGAGAAAAACAGTTTCGGTTTTGCCGTGCAAGCCGGGTTCGACTATGAAATCGCCAAGAACACCTATCTGAACCTGGACATCAAAAAAGTACAGATTCGCACTGACGTGAATTCCGCTGGAACCAAAGTGGGCGAATTCAAAATCGACCCCGTGTTGTTGGGTGTGGGCGTGGGCTGGCGTTTTTAAACTTTTGAACGGACGTGCGATCGGCACGAATTCAGGACCCGTGCGTTGAAATACCTGTCCAGGAGCTGGGCAGGTTCTAAAGACGGGGAAAAGGCCGCAGCAGGGGTCAGGTGTGAATCAACCGCCCGCCTCCAAACGACCAGTTCTCCCAGGCTGTTTCTTTGAAGCAGACCATCACGTTCTCGGTGTTCAAGCCAGCCTGACTCAAGAGTTCCATCAATTCGTTCAGCAGCTTTTTCTTGACCTTCACACTGCGGCCCACCGACCAGAGGATTTCGATCAGCACAAAGTCATGATCGCGGTCGCTTTGTAAGTCGGGGTAGCGGGCGTCGAAACGGAAATCGTCCGCATCCAACTCCAGAACACGCTGAAACTGGTCGGTGGCGGGCACGCCGCTGGAAACCAAACAGGCGTGCACTGCGTCCAACACCTTGGTTTTGAAGGTGCTGGTTTTGGGCTTACGAACGGTCAGGGTAATCAGCGGCATGGCGACTCCTGCAAAAAAGCCATGATGCCGGAAATGCTCAATCGCTGCTGTCTTCCACCGAAGGCGGTTTCACCACGGTCACAGGCACAGGAGACAGCGCCAGCATGTCCCGTGCCACTGTTCCGAGTACAGCCGTGCTCAACGCGCCGTCCACGTCCGCATGGCCAGCCCCAGACGCGCCCATGATCACGGCCTGGCAACCGTGGGCCTCAACCATTTCCACCAAGAGTCGTGCCGGATCGCCAGTGGCAACTTCGCGGTCCACTTCTTGCCCACCGTCGCGCAGCAGGGCCACCACTTGGCTCATCAAATCTAAACCGGCCGCTTCGCGGATTTTCTCCAGCACCTCGGGGTCGTGGGCCACCACCATTTCATACAGGGTGGCCGGGTCTTGCACGTTGGCCACCACGAAACGCGCATGCAGCCCCTGGCTGACCAACAACAAGGCGTGTTGCGCGGCGAGCAGCGCATGGGCCGATCCATCGGTCGGAATCAAAACCTTGAACATGGCGATCTCCCGTTGGTGCTGTGGTCCGTACCTTACGCCTATCGCACGCAATTGACCAGCGATGCCGGACCACTTTCACGGTAGCTTTAGCCTCAACAGCGCTCGCACAAAACCATGGTCGCTGCGGCAACGGTCGCGTCCCTCGTGCAGGTGGTCGTTGAAAACCTCCACCCGGCGTACATCACCGAGGGACACGCGGCTGCTGGCAACGAACTCCTCACTCACCAGCACCTGGTCCAACACCTCGGGGTAGCCCTGGTGAATGTGGGAGTAAGCCACATCACGCCGCAGCGCCGCATCACCCTGTACATCCCAGGCACTGAAAAGGGCATGGTCGCGTGCGCCTTTGTCAAAAGCCACCTGGCTGGTGGCGGCGATGAGCTGGGTGGTGACACTGTGCGGGCTGTCGTTCAAGTCGCCCATCAGCACCAGTGGCAAACGGGTGCGGTGCAGCAGCTCCACCACCTTCAAGCGCAGTGCGAGCGCTTCGGCGGCCCGCATGATGTGCGAGCGCAAACTGGCCACCGCCTGCACGGTGGGATCGTCGGTGTCTTCCAAGGGCTTGCCTTGGGCGTCTTGCAAGAACTTCGGTCTTTTCGACTTGAGGTGGGCTGTGAGGACACACACAGCCTGCCCGTGCGGCAAACGCAGCGTGGCCACCAAGGGCGGTCGTTCAAAACAGGTGTGAGGCCCGAGGCCTGGCACTTCCACCACCGCTTGCGCAGGAAAGTTGGTCATGGACTCACTGGCCTCAAGCTTGAGCCGAGTGACCAACCCCACCCGAGGTGTGCCTAACGCGCCGGCTTGCACACCAGCACGGGCAGGCCCGTTTTCAGCGCCTGGCACCAACACCGTGTCGTAGTGCAAACCGCTGCGGGCCACCGCTGTACGCAAGGCCGCGTCGTCCCACACTTCTTGCACCGCCAGCACGTCGGCATTGAGCACTTTGAAACGCTCGCCCAGCCAATTCACCTTCCGTTCAAACTCGTTGGTGCTGTAGGGGTCTTGGCCGGGGTAAAAGCTGCGATTGGGCAAAGCCAAATTCAGCACATTGCAGGTCGCCACAGTGAGTGTGGCGTACCTTGTCGCGCTGTTGGGCGTTGGGATCGGAGTTGTGTTCATCGCGCGACTTTACCCAAGCCCGCATGACCACCGACATTCCCGTCAGGGGAGGTTACTCGGCCGCACACTCCACACGGGGTCTTTGTTGAAACTGTTGGTCAGTTGCGACCAGTTGTTGGCCTCCGTCATGCGCCGATAACCCTCAAGCGCTCCGGGCAGTCGGTGCTGCACCGCATAGGCAATGGCAGGCTGTAAATTGCCCCAGTAGCTGGTGCCGCTTGGAAAAAATCCGCCACGCAAACTGCCGTCTTCCAGCGCCTTGGTTCGCGCAGGCTGTCCATAGCCAGCCAGGCTGCCGTTGTGCGTGGCATCCCACATTTGCCCAAAGTTGTCGTACCAAGGGCCGGTGCCATTGATCCAGTTGGAATTGTCACGCGGAGCCACTTGAATGACCACCAAACCGGCATCACGGTAGAGGTATTCGCTGGGATCGGTGCCCCCAAAGAGGCCTATCACGGATCGTGCTTTCCAAACGTAGAAGGCTTCAAATTTGGCAGCAACAGAAGCCTCAAAGGGAATCCTCAACGCCTTGCACCAGCCCAGCACGCCCGTCAAGAAGTTGTGCATGAAAGACGATTGGCTGTAGGGATCCACCCGCGGTGTGTAGGCGTCGTTGCTCGGTGCACCGTTGACTTCAACCTCGCGCGTATAGCCTTGGGGGTTGTTGGCCTGCGCTACATAACGCGCGTGGTACCAGGTCATGCTGTTGGCCAGTGTATTGACGTACTGGTTCTTTTGCACCGTGTCGGCGTCCGGCGTGGCAGTGGCTGCCAAGGCCAAGGTACGCAGGGCCCAGGCCGACCCGCGTGTGCTCACTGAATCGGTCAATTGCAAACCCGTGGCCCCTTGCCGCACGTGCTGCGGCACTCGGAAATGGTTGGTCACAGCAGCGAATTGCAGGGTCTCCAAATGGTAAAAAGCGCCGGTCACCAAGTACGCCAAGTAACCAACCGCTGGGTGATGACTGGTTTTCCATGTGGCCGGTACGGTGCCGGTGGACGCAGCGAAATATTGATTGGTCGACGAAGCGCCCGAATCCCCGATGCCACTGCCCGAGCCCAAGTTGTAGCCCGGGTAACTCGCAAACAAAGCGGGGGCTTGGGTTTTTTCGTCGCGCCAATGAATGCCATAGCGACCGGCGCTGTAGGCGTTGAAGATCACACCGGTGTAGGCGGCCTGGCTGGTGCTGGTCAGATAAAGCACGTCCCATTCAGGCAACAACCCAATCGAAGGATGGTATCCCGCCGCCCCCATACCAGCAGGGAGATTGCTTTGTTGCAAGGGCGTGAAGGTGGCCGCAAGTGCTTTGACACGCGGCGCATCGGGTGGCACGGTGGCCATGTAGGACGGCACGAGGTCGGTGGATTGCAGATAACCGGTGTCGTGTTTGGGTGTGACACGAGGATCGTTCCCCAGCCAATGGGAGGTGCTGGCACCAGAAACCAAGGGCGTGCGGCAGTGATTGGGCAGATTGATGTCGGCCGAAAACCGCTCTGTGCCACCCAATCTGAATGCGTAGGTGGCTAATTTGTTGGTTGCACCCGGGATCAAGAGATAGCCGTTCTCAAGCCAGGGCAATACCTCTACGGCACCACCCGCGTACAGGCGTACTTCCAGCCACGCCACCAAATGCGCATCGCTGCCCAGGGGCTTGCGAAACAGCCATGACGACATCTCAGGCCCGCTCACCCACTGCTTGAAAGGCGCATCCCAATCGGCAGCGGCCCAGGAGGCCTCACCGAAAGCACTGGTGGTAACCGCGGCGGTGATGCCTGTGGCTTTCAATTCGGCCAACGTCAGTGCACTTGCGCCGCTCACGGTGGCTCCGGGTGACAGCCGAACGGTGAGGGGGACATTGGCGAGCAGTGCCGCCAAACCCGACACCACCGCAAACTTGAGCGACCCATCAGGCCAGCGGTTTTTGGCAACCACCTGCAAGCGCGGCACATCGGCACTGACCACGCTTTGTCCGGCAGCAACATCGCCAGCACGGAAGGCAAAACCCAACGTGAACGGAGTCAGTGATTGAACTTGCGAACCGACCAAACTGAATTGCATGGCACCAATGGGCGCCGGTGCGGGCGCGGGTGTGGCCGCCACCGGCGCTACTGGAGCGGCCCCGCCACCCACCGGCGCCGGGCTGCTCACAGCAGGCGCACTGCTGGGGCTGGCAGCCGCGCCACCGGAACCGCCACCACAACCCACCGCAGAAATGCCAGTGAGTGCCGCCGCAGCGCGGCGTAAAAAGTCTCTTCTTTCTTTTTGGGTCAAGCGAGCTGGCATGGTGAGTTTCCCGTTTTGCGGCTGTGCATGGTAATTCGCCCATGTTGCGCCCCTTGCCGTGGACCAGGTTACAAGATGGTGAACCAACCCCCGTGCATCACCCGACAGGGAGATACAAAACCAAGCACCCTCTTACAACTCGTAGCCTGCTTTGGTGCTCAGGGGGTGAGCAACAGGCCACGCATCGGCGAAGATAGCCGATGACACCGTTGACGAGATTTCACATTGAATACCAGCCCCAAACCCTCGACCAAACGTTTTAACCGACGCCGCCGCCAATTGCTCCTGAGCTCGGCGGCTGTTGGCGGCTGGGCGGCATCGCTCAGCGCCTGTGGCGGCGGAGGTGGAGGAAGTTCCGGCCCAGAACCGACCTCCGTCCCGCCGTCTCAAGGCACAGCGCCATCCGCCGGTGGGTCTGCTGGCGTCAGCGCCTCCACCAACTTCCCCGCCCCACAAGGCCCACTGCCGCTTCCCCCTGCACCAGCCAAACCCGCGTGGGCGGACAACATCCCCGCCGATACCTGGACTACCCTGCCCGGCACCGCCTTCGCGCCCTGGGCCAAAGCCAACATTCCGGCAGGTAGCTATTACGGCACCGACCCGTTTAATTCCATCGTGAACGCGTTTTGCGACCCAGCCAACGACCCTTGGTTGGGCGCGCAATATTTTTATGGTGGTGGTCATGGCGACGGCAGCTGCAACGCCGTGTTGAAGTTCGACCATCAAAACCTGGCCTGGTCCTTGGTGGGCCAACCCACACCGCCCTCGGTGTACCTGCCGGGTTATCCCAACACCAAACTCTACCCCTCGGGCCGTACTTTCGATGGCTGGTTCCTGCCCGCGAGCGAACTGCCTGATGTGCGCGACCATGTGCATGCCGCGCCAGCACTGGCACGCATGTCCACCCACATGTACACGGCTGCGGTCAAACGCGGCACGCGCCTGCACTATTTTTACCTGCACTACGGCGAGTTCGACACCGCCACCGGGCAGTGGATGGGCAGAGGTGTCGATCTGGGCGCGCAGTTGGTGAAGTTTCGCCCCCAATATGGCACCGTGCCCTTGCAACAAGGCACCGTGGCCATGTACGACGAGGCGACCGACCGCATGTTCGTGACCCTCACCCCGGGTGATGCAGGGGGTGGCTGGCGCAACGCCATCATGGTGTTCAACCCCAATACGCGGAGCATCGAATCCGTCCACGAAACCAATGTATCGACCTTTGGTTTGGTGTCCGAATCGCTGAGCATGTGCCGCGTCGGGCGCGAGCTGTTTTGTTTTAACAAGATTGGCAACTACGGCAAGCCTAAATTGATGAACCAAGGTTTTGTCTTCAATATGGACAGCAAAACCTTCAAACGGTTTGTTCTCACCGGCGACACACAGGGTTCAACCTTTGGTCCCAGCAGCACACAAGAAACCATCCCAAGCTTCTATGACGGAGTGGCCATTCGGCGATGGAACTACCAAGCCAGCGACCGCAATAAGATTTACAGCGTGGATCCCCGCCCGGTGGGGGGAGCTGGCACCAACACCAACCCACTGGTGTTGGTGCAAACCATGCGCACCATCGCAGGCACCGTGCCTGGCCGCCCGATGTTCATCTACAGCCGCTTGATGTACCACGGCGGCGCGGGCTGTGCGCTGATGATCCCCGAGGCGACCTCAGACTGGGTGGCACTGCGGTTGAGCTGATCAGGGCTTGTTCGCGCTCAGGTGGCCGATCAAACCGGCCACCTTCAATTCACGCGCACATTCACAACAGCGGCACACCCGTTTTGGACTGCACCTCGTCGCGTGTCACACCGTCGGCCAGTTCCACCAGTTTCAAACCCGCAGGCGTCACGTCCATCACCGCCAGGTCGGTGATGATGCGGTTGACCACGCCCACACCGGTCAGCGGCAAGGTGCAGGCGGGCAAAATTTTCAAGTCCGTGCTGCCGTCTTTTTTCTTGGCCACATGCTCCATCAGCACCAGCACGCGGGCCACACCGGCCACCAAGTCCATGGCGCCGCCCATGCCTTTGACCATCTTGCCGGGAATCATCCAGTTGGCCAGATCACCTTTGCCGCTGACCTGCATGGCACCCAAGATACTGAGGTTGATCTTGCCGCCACGGATCATGGCGAAACTCTCGTGCGATCCAAAAATGCTGGAGCCGGGGATGGTGGTGACGGTTTGTTTGCCTGCGTTGATCAAGTCGGCATCCACTTCATCTTCCGTGGGAAAGGGGCCGATGCCCAGCATGCCGTTCTCGCTTTGCAGCCAAACTTCAATGTCGGCCCGCACATGGTTGGCCACCAACGTTGGCAGGCCAATGCCCAGGTTCACATAAAAACCGTCTTGCAGTTCTTGGGCGGCGCGAGCCGCCATTTGGTCGTGTGTCCAGCTCATTTCAAACCCCTGCCTTTTCAGTGATGGTGCGTTTTTCAATGCGTTTTTCGGGCGTGGCATTGAGCACCAAACGGTGCACATAAATGCCGGGCAGGTGAACTGCATCCGGATCGAACGTACCGGTCTCCACGATCTCTTCCACTTCCACCACCGTCACCTTGCCAGCCATCGCTGCGGCCGGGTTGAAATTGCGTGCCGTGCGGCGGAAGATCAAATTGCCGCTCTTGTCCGCCTTCCAGGCTTTGACCAGCGACACCTCGGGCAACAAGGCGCGCTCCATCACATAAGTGTGGCCATCGAACTCGCGCAGCTCTTTGCCTTCAGCCACGATGGTGCCCACACCGGTTTTCGTGAAGAAGGCCGGGATGCCCGCACCGCCCGCCCGCAGCTTCTCGGCCAGCGTTCCCTGCGGCGTGAACTCCAGCTCCAGCTCGCCCGCCAGGTACTGGCGCTCGAACTCCTTGTTCTCGCCCACATAACTGGAGATCATTTTTTTGATCTGCCGGGTTTCCAGCAACTGCCCCAGGCCAAAACCATCGACACCCGCGTTGTTGGATATCACCGTGAGGTTTTTGACGCCCGAGTCGCGCAGCGCCGCGATCAGCGCCTCGGGGATACCGCACAAACCAAACCCGCCGACGGCGAGCAATTGCCCGTCCGCGACCAGCCCCTTGAGCGCCGCAGCAGCACTGGGATACACCTTGTTCATGGAACACACTCCTGACGTTGATATCGAATGGCCCGCAGGTTACTACGTAATGCTTTACGTAGTGGCTACGTAAAATTGACTAAGCCGACCCCGCATAAACCCTAAACCCGCGCCCAACACCCACACCTGATGACCCGCTCCAACGACGACATCGACTACCGCACCGCCTTCGACCTCGCTCCCGTGGGTTTGGTGCTGTCGCGGCAGCGGCAAATCACGGACTGCAACCAGCACCTGCTCGATATGTTCGGTGCCACGCGCAGCCAGCTCGTGGGCCGCAGCCTGGAGGTGCTCTACCCCACCCAGGGCGAGTTCGAACGCACCGGCGAGCGCATCGCGGCCCAGCTCAACAAACAAGGTTGGTATGCCGATGAGCGTGTCATGAAACGTGTGGGTGGCCCTCAAGCAGAAGAACTCTTCTGGTGCCACGTGAGCGGCCGCGCGCTGCACGCCAAAGACCCTCACGCGGCAGGCATCTGGAGTTTTGAAGACCTCTCATCACGCCGCCAACTGCGCGCCGACCTGACACCGCGTGAGCGCGAGATTGCAGCGCTGTTGATTGAAGGGTTGACCAGCAAACTGATCGGCAAACGGCTGGACATCAGCCCGCGAACCGTCGATGTTTACCGGGCCAGGCTGATGAAGAAATATGGGACAGCGACGACACCGGAGTTGGTGAACAGGTTGTTGTCGAGTTAAGGAACCACGGACTCAACACCGACCTGGCCCGTACACAAGCTCTCGCTGTTGATGAATGACTCTGCCTTTGGGTCGATCAACACAAGCTGAACGCTCCGTTGGGTCCCGCGTACAAGGTTGACTTAGCGCAATGCCATTGAGCAGTAAAGCAGATACCTTGTGAGTGCCCCCAGACCTGCGGCTTAGTACGAGCCCAAGCGTGGCTCGCCGTGGCGCAGGTCAATCGGGAATTGCTTTTCACACGCTCAAGTTGCGAGTGGGTCGGCGCAGCCGTGGCTCACCTGCATCGCCAACCGTTTGTCGCTTGCTCGCCCACCCCCAAGGAGACTTCAATGAAATACCTCCCCACCTTGCGTCGTGGCGTGCTGGTCCTTGCATTGGGATTGGTTTGTCTGCCCGCATGGGCCGATGACGATTGCGATGCGCCGCTGAATCGCTGGCAAACGCGTGATGCTGTGCTGCAGATGGCGGCCGCAAAGGGTTGGCAGGTTCAAAGGCTGAAGATCGACGACGGCTGCTACGAAATTCGCGGCACAGACGCCCAAGGACGAAGCTTCAAAGCCAAGATCGACCCAGAGACCTTGAGGGTATTGAAGATGAAACAAGACGAGCACCAGCGTGCCCGGGAACGGGAACACGATGACGAAGGTGCCACGCGACGCAGCCAACCACCCTGACCCGACTGCACCACCGCGCCATCAATTTTGGTGAGCGCCGACACCGCACCGCGCGGCCAGACCGAGCCCCTATTTCTCCAACCTGACCCACACCAAACATCACCATGTCCAAACCCATTCTGACCCTGTTGGCCACCGCCTGCGCGCTGGCCCTTCCCGCCCTGGCACACAGCCGCCCGCTCACGCTGACCGCCCAGCTCAAGAACTACGGCGGCGACGGTGCCTACCTGGCGGCCTACCTGACCGATGCCAAAGGCGTTTATGTGCGCACGCTGTGGGTGGCTGGCGGCAAAGCCAAGTACCACAAGCACCTGTCTGACTGGAGCCGCCTTTCGGCAGGTGACGCCAAACGCCTGAACGGTGTCACTGGCGCCAGCGTGGGCGCGGGGCGCACGCTCACGGTCACCGCAGACTTGGCAGATGCACTGATCGACGCAGGTTATGAAATCCGCATCGACGCCGCTGCAGAGGACATGCGCGACAGTCCGGCTGAGGTTCGCCTGCCGCTGTCCACCGCCAATGTCGGCAAGCCGCAGGCCGGCAAGCAGTACATCCAATCGGTGAGCTTCCAACTCAAGTAGAGACACTCGCATGAGTTGGAAAGCCATCCACCGCTGGTTGGGCCTGACCGTTGGCTTGCTGGCCGTGGTGCTGGGCGTCACCGGTGCCGTGTTGGCGATTGATCCGGTGCAGCAGGCGTGGCAGGCCCCCACGGCACCGGGCCATCTGTCGGTGGCCACATTGGTGGAGCGCGTGATGCGCACGGTCCCGCAGGCTGAGGAAATTCGGCGACTGCCCTCCGGTGCCATCGTGGTGTTCAGCTTTGCCGGTGACCAACCGCAGGCGTCGTACGTGGACCCGGCGGATGGCCGCGTGCTGGGTGCATGGCAAGCCTCGGCGCTGCCGCGCTGGGTGAAGAACCTGCACCGCTCGCTGCTCTTGGGCGACGCCGGGCGTTGGGGTGCGGCGGGCATTGCGCTGGTCATGTCCGTGTTGTGCGTTTCCGCGCTTGTGCTTTTGCTTCGGCGTATGGGCGGCTGGCGGCGGTTGGCGATGCGGGTGCGTGGTTCGCTGGCCCAACGCATTCACGTGGTCGCCGGCAGAGTGGTGCTCGCCGTGCTTTGTTTGACATCGCTCACAGCGCTGACCATGAGCGCCTCCACCCTGGGGTTGGTGGGGCGAGACACCCAGGCCGAACCTGACGTGCTGTCGGTGGTGTCCACCCAGCCTGCATTGCCCGGCGCGCAGATTGCGGCGCTGCAGAACCTGGCCGTACAGGATTTGCGCAAGCTGAATTTTCCCGGCCCCACCGACCCCGAGGACACCTGGAAGGTCACCACCGCCCAAGGGCAAGGGTGGATAGACCTCTACTCGGGGCACATGTTGGCCTGGCAGGACGCCCCCTTTGCGCAGCGCGTGAACGACCTGGCGGTGGTGCTGCACACAGGCGAGGCCGCTTGGCTCTGGGCCTTGGTGCTCGGGCCTGTCGGTGCCAGCGTGCTGCTCTTTTGGCTGTCGGGCGTTGTCATTTGGTGGCAAGCAGGCCGCCTGGCCCCACACATCACAGGCAATACGCCGATGGCACAGGCCGACGTGCTCATCTTCGTTGCCAGCGAAGGCGGCAGCACCTGGGGTTTTGCCCAAACGCTGCAAGACGCGCTGATCTGTGGCGGCCACCGCGTGCACACCAGCGCGCTGGAGAACTTTCAAACCACGGCCACCACGCGCCAGGTGTTTGTGCTCGCCGCCACCTATGGCGAAGGCCAGGCCCCCGCCCACGCCAGCCACGCCCTGGCGCACATCGCCAAGCTCAAAGCGAGCGCTGTGCCGGTGACCGTGCTGGGCTTTGGCGACCGGCAGTTTCCCGCCTTCTGTGCCTTTGCCGACGCGCTCGAGCAGACGCTGCGCGCGCGCGGCTGGCCAGCGCTGCTGCCGCTCGAGTGCATCCACCAGCAATCAAGCCAGCAGTTCGCGCGCTGGGGCGTCACCCTGGCCCAGGCGCTCGGCGAACCCGTGGTGCTGGAGCATGTGCCGCGCGTACCCCCCACCACTGCGCTCACCCTCATCGCACGCCAAGACTACCTGGGTGCGACCGAGCAGGCCACGGCGATCCTGCGCTTTGCGTGGCCTGTACAGGGCCTTTGGGCACGCCGGCCAGCCCGGATATTTCATCAGGGACGCGCTCATGCGGCGGTGCATGGGCGAGCCGGGGCGATCGAGACGGCCGCAGCCAAGGCCTGTGGGCCTTGGCGAGGAGTTGAGAACGCATCCGGCCGATCAGGCACTGTCGCATGGGTGCGTAGCGTTCGGTACAAACTGGATTTGGCACTCGAAGCCATCAAAGCAAGCAATCATGCGGTGTTGCGGGACATAGGAAAGCGACCTGGTGAAATATCCGGGCTAGGGCACGGTTTGGCGCGGTTTGCGGCAGGCGATCTCGTGGGCATCATGCCGCCCGGATCGGCCGTGCCGCGTTACTACTCGCTGGCATCGGGGTGGCAAGACGGGTTTCTGGAAATTTGCGTGCGGCAGATGCCCGGCGGCCTGTGTTCAACCCACCTGCTGGGCCTAAAGATGGGCGACTCCATCGCCGCCTTCATCCGGCCCAACCCCGGTTTTGCGTTGCCCAAGACGCGCAAGCCCGTGTTGCTGATCGGCGCGGGCACCGGGGTGGCACCGCTGGCTGGTTTCATCCGCCGCAACGACAACCTCACCCCCATGCACCTGTACTTTGGTGGGCGCGACCCGGCGCGAGATTTTTACTTTGGGCCCGAACTTCAGCGCTGGCTCGGCGAAGGGCGGCTGGTTAGCCTGCAGACGGTTTTCTCGCGCGTCCCCGATGGCGGCGGTTATGTGCAGGACGCCCTGCGCCGAGACGCCGAGCGCGTGCGAGACCTGGTGACACAGGGCGCCATCGTGCGTGTTTGCGGAAGCCGCGCCATGGCGCAGGGCGTGGCGCAGGCCTTGGACATGGCGCTGGCCCCCCTGCACTTGGACGTATCGACGCTGAAAGCAAAAGAGCGATATGCCGAAGATGTCTTCTGAGCCCCTGGCCCCCTGCAAGCGCACCACCTTGCACGGCCCGGCCATGGGCACACGCTGGTCGGCCAGTGTCGATGCCCACAACACCATCGACTTGGCGGCCTTGCACCGGGACCTCGCCGCTTCGGTAGAGCAAGTGGACACGCAGATGTCACCCTGGAAACCCGACAGCGACCTGATGCGCCTAAACCGTGCCCCCGTGGACACCTGGGTGGAGCTGCCTGCTGAAATTTTGGAGGTGCTGGACTGTGCGCTGGATGTCCACCGCCTGAGCGCAGGTGCATTTGACCCCAGCCTTGGGGCGCTGGTGAATGCCTGGGGCTTTGGCGCGGAGCGCGATGCACCCGACGCACAAGCGATCCGCGCTGCACGCCATTCACTGCCCCTCGGTGCGGACCGCTGCCTGGAGCTGGACAGGCCCGCAGGCCGCGCGCGTTTGCACGCGCCCTTGCAGCTGGACCTGTGCGGCATTGCCAAGGGTTACGCAGTGGACCGCATGGCCGCCGTGCTGCAACGGCACGGTGTGCAACATGCGCTGGCCGCCCTGGATGGTGAGTTACGCGCCGTGGGCGCTCAATCCAGCGGCCAGCCCTGGGCTGTGGCACTCGAACGTCCCGAGGTGGGGCGCCGATCTGTGCAAGGCGTCCTCGAACTGGAGGACCTGGCGGTGGCCACCTCGGGCGACTACCGACGCTACTTGCAAGTAGGCGATACACGCCTGGCACACACCATGGACGCGCGCCGCTGTGCGCCGGTGAACAACGAGGTGGCCTCCGTCACGGTGCTGGCACCAAGCTGCATGCAGGCCGACGCCTGGGCCACGGCCCTGCTGGTGGCGGGCCCCGACGAAGGACTGGCCATGGCGCAGCGTTTGGGGTTGGAAGTGCTGTTTCTGCTGCGCCGGCCTAAAGGGCTGGTGGAGATGCGACAAAGGTCTGTTAACAATTAACTTGCCCCTGCGTGAGCCCCGCCCACAGGCGCAGTAACCCACCACTACCAACACAAGCTGGCCGTCGCGGACGGCGCTGTGCCATCATGCGGGCCCTGCGACACAAGCCGGGTAGGCAACTCGAAGGTCACAGCGGCTTTCAAGGCACACGCATCAACCGCCGTCTTGGAGAAAAACCGGGTTGGGAGCGCCATCGGCCCTTCACACCGTGGGTGTATGCCAAAGGCGGCACGGTGAATCGTCGCACTGCCGCCTGCAAAATCTATGTCTTGTTTTTATCAAGGAACCCAAATTGGAAAAGCTTCTTTCAAGCGTCGGCTCAATGCTCTACGGCATGAGGTTCACCATGCTGTTCTTTTACGTGGGCCTGGTCGGCATCATTTTTGGCATTCTCGGCAAATTCCTGCTCGAAACCTACAAGCTCATGAACACCTTGCTGTTTGGAGAGCTGCAAAAGATCGACCTCATCATCAAGGTACTGGAGTTGGTGGACATGACCATGGTCGCCCAGCTCGTCTGGGTGGTCGCACTGGCCGGCGTTTCGCTCTTTGTGACAACAGGGCACTTTGACACCAAGGACATGAAAAAGCCTGACTGGCTGGACCACGTCAATACCTACAACCTGAAGTTGAAACTTGCATTCGCCATCATCTCCATCTCAGGCGTTCATGCATTGAAGACCTACTTGAGCGGCGACTTGAGTTTGGAGAATATCCAGATCGTGACCATGGTGGCTGTCATCCACTTCACCTTCGTGCTTTCCGCCATCGGCATCTCGTTTGCAGAGAGGCTGACACGGGACAAGGCGTGAAGCGACTTGTACTAGAGAGGTACCCTTGCGGAACGCCCGCCTGGGTACCTCTGTCAACCCAGAGGGCGGTGCAGCTCCATTGCTTTCAAGAGCCGTCGAGCCAACTCTCCACCGCCAAGCCGGGAACTGGCTTGAACTCCCTCAAGTTATGCGTCACCAAAGTCAAGCCTGCGGAAGGCGCATGCGCCGCAATGAACAAGTCATGGCTGCCAATCGGTGTTCCCGCTTTTTCTAGTAGCAAGCATGGAAGGGTCCGCCAAAAACAGACGCCATGAGATTGGTTAACCTGAACCAGATCAAGGAGTCCAAGAGATGACGGATAGGCAAAGTGAACAAGGCGCAAAGCGCCGGGTATTTACGACCCAATTTAG
>JBJOQO010000080.1:0-13798 GCA_046049865.1 Pseudomonadota bacterium
GCCAGCTTCAACAACCCCAGCTTGTTCTTGATCACTTTGCTCTCTTGACTCGTGTTCATCTGCATTTCCTTTCTGGCGTCGATTCGCCATTCATGTTGAAATGTCAGATTAAGTCTAGACTAGTTCAACTTAAAAAGTTTGCCGTCGCGGTAGTAGTAGCGCTCCTCGCCAATGGCGACCTGCTTATTGGAGTTGCCAGCATCTGCAAAGCCTTTAACCATTTCGAAAACAAAGACGAGGGTGGCGCCGGCGTAGTAGAACTCGCTCACCACATCGCCGCTGTCGTCGCGTTCAATGATTTCAATCTTCTTGACCTGTCCGCCTTCTGCCCAGGCCTTGCCTTGCGCTTTGTATTCAACGCCCGGGCGCCGGGAGGAGAACGTCACTGGCCGCAACTGGGGCAGCTGTTGGTTGACTTCAGCAAACACCTGGCGCGCTTGCGCGGTGTCGACTTGCGCGTGGGTCAAGGCAGGTGCCAGCATCAGCAAACAAACCGTGACAAACCCCAGGCCGCGTGCCAATGAGCGCTGACGTTCGGGCAGGGGGGCTGTCTGCGTGGAATTCAAAGCGGTGCAATCTTTCATTTCAAGCCCGTCAGCCAGGTGATGGATTCAGTGCAATGCTTGTCCGCCTGCACGGTGAATTTGAGTTTGGGTTGCGCTTTAGAACTGACATGTCATCTCTTTGTTCACCCGCGCATTGACCCAGGCCATGTCGATGCTGCCCAGGAAGTCATGCCATGTTTTGGGACCGTAGAACCTGAAGCCACCGTTGTAAGAGGAGACCACGATCACAGTGCCAGCCATGCGGACGCGCCGCACACAGGACTGAATGTCGGTGTACCAGCGTGCCTGCGTGTTCAAGTCGGCATTGAAGAAGCTGGTGCCGACTTTCACAACCACCATGTTGACATCACGCGTGCGCGTATGCGCGACTTTGTAGGTGCCGACGGATTGGGCACAGACGAGAGTGGATAGAACAAGGCAGACCAGGGCGACCAGGGTTGATTTCATGCAGGCCCACAAAAAGAAGGTGGATGGGACTGAATGTAGTGGTCCCAGGCGTCCGGAATTTCGTAATTGCTTGAAGGCCGCGACATATTGCCGAGCAGGGCAGCATTTGTATTGCGCAGTTGGCCTGCCCTGGCCGCATCTTGAATGGCGCCCTGGTCGTTGAGGCTAGAACCTTGGCAGGGCAGCAGTGCGTGGGTTTGACGCGCTTAATTGACGAGGGTTTGCGGATGCGTTTGCGTATGCAGCCAACTCGGCGCTGGAAAACGTCGCCATTGCCCGGCTTAGCAGGCAGTGGGGGCAGGCCTTGTCTTTTGCGTTGTCTAGCGGACTAACTCCGCAAATTCAACCCGCCCGCCGAGCGGCCCGTGGACTGCCCCAAGCTGGCTTGAGCACCCTTGGTGCAGTACTTGAGCTTCAAGCTGTTGATCATGGCGGAGAGGTTGGTGCAGTCTTCAATCTTGACGGCGTGGCGGTTGAGCACCAGGCCGGCGAGTTCGATGAGTTTGGCGTTCAGGGTTTCCGCGCCTTTGACCATCAGGGCTTTGACCGCGGCTTCGGGTGAGCCCGTCACGCTGTGGGTCATGGCTTTTTCGGCCATGGTGCTGATCTCGGTTTGACCATCTCGCACGATGGATTCGTAAGGCTCGTAACCTTGCATGGACTTGGCCAGCATTTCGGTCGCGGTTTTTGAAACGCAAAAACGCAGGGCGATGGTTCGTATCCAGCCTTCGCTGTCTTCCAGCTGAATTTCTGTGGTGCGCAGGCGCGACAGCACGGCCAGCACATTGGTGGCGGCTTCAAAGTCGAATTCTTCGTCGCGCAGCGTGCTGGCCAAACGTTTGACTTTGCTGACGCAGTCGCCCACTTGGCGTTCGTTCAAGGCTTTGAACACCTCCAGCGCTTGAACAAAACGCTGAATGCGGGCGTTGTCGGGGTCGCGTTCGCGCACGGCGAGCAGGTTGTCAAAAGTGCGTGCAAACGCCTTGGACTCTTTTTTGTCGAAGTAAACCAAGGCCAAGAAGACCAAGGTTTGGCAATCGAACATCTTGGAGCTGATGCCGATGCGCACGCAGCGCTCCAGCATTTCCAAGGCCTCGTCGGTTTGGCCCATGTAAAAAGCCAGGAAGCCGTTTTTTTGCAAACGACTGATGCTGTGCGGGGTGCTGGTGGTGGCGGCGCGGAAGGTGTCCAGTGCACCTTGCAGGTCTCCGGCTTCCACCTGCACGCGGCCCATCACGTCGTAGGCGTCGGCGTAGCCGGGTTCGCTGCTGATCAGGGTTTCCAGCGTGCGTTTGGCTTGCGGCAGTTGTCCACTTTCCAGCTCGGCGCGGGCCACACCAAGGCGGGCCCAGGGCAGGGCGTTGGTGGCGGCCACAGCCTCGTAGAGCTGTTTGGCTGCCTGGTGGTTTCCAAGGCGGATGTAGAGCTCAGCGCCAATGCGCGCGGCATAAAGCCAATACTCGCCGCGACGGCTGAAGCGTTGCAAACACTCTTCAGCGGCCACATCAAATTCACCGCGTTCGATGGCTTCAAAAATCGTGCGCAACACGGTTTTGCGGTGGCGGGCTTGCATCAGCCGCTGTTCCAGCGACTGGGAGGTGTGGGGTTTGAGCAGGTAGCTGTCGAGCGCCGCCTCGGCCGCTTCGGCCACCTTGGCGTAGGACGCCTCGCCGGTCACCATAACGAAGACGGTGGAGTAGGGCAGCAGTTGCGAGCGGCGCAGGTCGTCCAGCAGGTCCTGGCCGGAGATGGGGGAGTTTTCGAAGTGGTAGTCACACAGCACGATGTCGAAGGTGCGGTTTTCCAGCGATTTGCGGGCGTCGGCGATGCGGCTGACCTGGACCAGGTGGCCCACCCCCATGTCCCTCAACATGGCAGCCAGGATGCTGCGCGAGGTGGGGTTGCCGTCAATGATGAGGGCGCGGCAGTCCTGGACGTCGGGGTAGATCAGCCGTCCGCCATTGGGCAGATTGGCCGGGGCAGCAGGCTTGCCTTTCTTTTGCTTCGCAAAAGCAGCGGGTAGAGCGGCGGCGGGCAAAGTATTGGAGGCGGCGCTGGACATGGTGGGCTTTGGTTCGAGGGGCTACCACTGGCATATCGGCCGTTTCCTCATCGGCTTGAGCCGCTTGCCATTCAAAGCGCTGTTTACCCTCCCGGTCACGCAGATCGGGCGGTTTTCGCAGGTGTGAATGCAATGGGTTCAGCCTTTCATGCGCGCGCGTCCCCCCAGCGCAGGTTGGCGGTGTCGTCCCCCCGATACAGCGTGTGGCCGGTGCGGTCAACGCAGTAGTCGGGCGAAACGATCATTTCGTTGAAATGCATGCCTGCAGCGATGCGGGTGTATTCAAAAAGAATGCTGCGGGTTACTTTGGCGCCAGCCTTGATGGTGCTCCCGTGACCGATCCAACACGGGCCCTCTATGGTGCTGCCAGGCTCGACGGTGACACTGGAGCCCAGGTAAACCGGTCCTTGGATATGCACTTTGTCCCAGGGAATGGACGTGTTCAGTCCCACCCAGATGCCGGGTTTGACTTCTTTGCCAGGGATGTTCATTTGGGCCACCTCGCCGCGCAGCACCCGTTGCAACACCGACCAATAGTCACTCACCCGGCCAATGTCAATCCAGTTGAAAAAGCGGCTTTGCGCAAAAAAAGGCAGCTTTTGCGCCACCAGTTGCGGAAAGAGCTGCGAGCCAATGTCGTACACCGTGCCCGAGGGAATCATCTCCAGCACAGCGGGTTCAAAGATATAGATGCCGGTGCTGGCCAGGGTGGATTTGGCGTCTTCGGGACGGGGTTTTTCTTGAAACGACTGAATCTGCCCGGTTTTGTCGGCCACCACGATGCCGTAGTTGGAAACCTCCTGCCTGGGCACATCCAGCGTCACCACGCTGGCCATCGCGCCCTTGGTCCTGTGCTCGTGCAGCGCAGCCCCAATGTCCAGATCGATCAGCGCATCACCACACAATACGATGGTGGGTTCGTTGAAAAAGCCGCTGCGGTCCTGGATGCGGCGCATGCCGCCTGCCGATCCCAGAGGCTTTGGAATGACATCGCCATGCTCCCGCACGCCCTCGTAGGAGTAACCAATCTGCACCCCCCAGCGGTGGCCGTCGCCGAAATACTGTTCGATCTTGTGGTGGTGGTAGGCCACATTCACCATGATTTCCTTGATGCCGTAACTGGCCAGGTGTTCTATCAGGTACTCCATCACCGGCTTACCCAGAATGGGCACCATTGGTTTGGGCAGGTCTTTGGTCAAGGGGCGTACCCGTGTGCCTTGCCCTGCCGCCAGGATCATTCCTTTTGCCATCTGTTTCTCCTTGATGTTTCGGTGTCAGCGTCCAATGGCCAGGTATTCCAGGCCGAGCGCGCGAACCGTGGCCGGTTCGTAGAGGTTGCGGCCGTCAAAAATCACCGGCTGTTTGAGTTTGGCCTTGATGCTGGAGAAGTCGGGGCTTCGGAACTCCTTCCACTCCGTGACGATGATCAAGGCATCGGCTCCCTCCAGGGCCTCGGTCTGGTTGCTGGCATAACTCAGTCGGGGCTGGTCTGCGAAGGCGTGTTGCGCCTCTTTCATGGCTACAGGGTCGTAGGCGGTCACGCTGGCGCCGGCGGCGATGAGATCCCGGATGACTTCACGGCTGGTGGCTTCGCGCAGGTCGTCGGTGTTGGCCTTGAAGGCCAAGCCCCACAGGGCAAAGTGCTTGCCCGCGAGGTTGTCGCCAAAACGCGCCTTGACCTTGCGACCCAGCACGTGTTTTTGTTCATTGTTGGCTTCCTCTACCGCTTGCAGCACCCGCAAGCGCATGCCGCCGTCGGTCGTGGCGGTTTTGATCAGCGCTTTCACGTCCTTGGGAAAACAAGAGCCGCCGTAACCGGCCCCCGCATACAGGAAGTCGTAGCCAATGCGCGGATCGCTGCCTATGCCTTTGCGCACATGTTCAATGTCGGCACCCAGTTTCTCGGCCAGGTTGGCCAGTTCATTCATGAAACTGATGCGTGTAGCGAGCATGGCGTTGGCGGCGTACTTGGTGAGTTCGGCACTGCGCACGTCCATTTGAATCAGCCGGTCGTGGTTGCGCTGGAACGGCGCGTAAAGCGCCCGCATGTTGAGTGCGGCTTGTTCGTCGTCGCAACCGATGACGATGCGGTCGGGTTTCATGAAGTCCTCGATCGCGGCACCTTCTTTGAGGAACTCCGGGTTTGACACCACGCTGTAGGGGATGTTCACCTGGCGACGCGCCAGCTCTTCTGCGATGGTGGCACGCACCGCATCGGCCGTGCCGACGGGCACGGTGCTTTTGTCCACCACCACTTTGTAGTCCGTCATGTGGCGGCCAATGTTGCGTGCCGCGGCGATCACGTATTGCATGTCGGCCGAGCCGTCCTCGTCGGGTGGGGTGCCCACCGCGATGAACTGCACCGTTCCAAACTGGGCGGCCCGCTGCACATCGGTGGTGAAATGCAAACGCCCCGCCGTCACGTTGCGATGCACCATCTCTTGCAGTCCAGGCTCATAAATTGGCATGCCGCCGTCTTCGAGCAACTGGATCTTGGCCGGATCGACGTCCAGGCACAGCACCTCGTTGCCCACTTCAGCCAGGCAGGCGCCGCTGACCAGGCCCACGTAACCGGTGCCAATGACGGTGATTTTCATGATGGTTTCCTTCTGAATCGAAAAACAAAAAAAGCTGATGAGGGGTGATTGGGGGCGATCTGACCGGCATCGTCACTCAGTCTCCGCAGCAGCAAGCGGCCTCAAGGTCGGTTATTGCCTGTGCTCGCGGCACTGTCACTGATGAGGACCGGAGGTGACGTATCCGGAGTGAATACAGTTTTAAACAACGGCGTGAGCCGTTTGTTTCCCGACTCACTCAAGTGATCGTCGTCGTAGTAGAGCGGGCGGCCATCCATGGCTCCGGGGCAGCGGCCATCCTGGCAAAGATATGGCAGAGGGTCCAATATCTTTACGCCGCAGCGTTCCCGAGCTTTGTCTTGGGCGGCCCAGACGAAGGCGTTGCGCTGGCGGTGTGCCTCTATGGAGATCGACACGGGTTGGTATTGATTCCAAACCATCGCCCGTGCCGAATTTGGCACGTTGATCACCATTTCTGGTATGGGTCTGAGAAGGTAGACAGGGTGGGCTTTCGCCAAGCGGCAAGTCGTTTCCACCAGGCGGTCTGAATACTCTCGAATGAAGGCATCCTCTGGGCTGGCGTATGGACGTGTGAAGTACACCATCGGTTTACCGCTGCGCTGCGGATTTTCGTTTTCGCCCAGCGCAATTCCCGCGTGCCGGTTAGCGATGATGATGGGGATGTTGCTCGGAACGCTGGCCAATGATTTGATTGCCCAATCAACAAACTCACCGCAACGGTTCTCTGGCTGGGAGATTAGTTTGCTACCTTCGATGATGGGACAGCCGCTGTAAGTCCATTGCATGACACCGTCTTGCCCTGGCCTTGGTAGCGCCTCGGCGACGGCTGAAACGATGGCGTCGGCATGGCTATCGCCCAAGACGATTGCCCTTCGTTCTGAACCTCCGTAGAGGCATGAAGCAGACTCAACCCCTTTGATGTTGTTGCATTCGTCTCGTCGTGGATTCTTGTTCAACGCCTCCATACTCATGCGATCAATCTCCGGGTCGAGGCGACCAGGCACGCCTTGTTTCATGCGAACCCCGAGTCCCAATGCGGCCACAACCAAGCAGCCCACCAGCGCGACATGCGCTTTGTGCAAGCGCAAGCCCGACAGCATGGGTCTCAGGTCTGGCTGTTCGATGTACCGATAGGAGAGGTGACCTAACCAAAGCGTCGATACCATTGCCGCGCCAGTGACGATGGGGTCAGAGAGCGAGTTGGTGTAAAGCAAAGCCACTACGACGGGCCAGTGCCACAGGTAAATGGAGTAGGAGCGACTTCCCACCCACTGGGCGAAAGGATGTGCGGTCCACATCGAGGATTGCCGCGATGCCAAAAGTACCATCACGGTTGCAGCCACAGGCAAAATGGCCCACCCACCTGGCCAGGCCACGAGGGGGTTAAAAAACAAAATGCATAGCAAAAGAATGCACAGGCCCATTGCCTCCAGTGCCTTGCATTGTTTGCCAGTGAGATTCAAATGAGGCAGCGCCAGATACGTCAACCCACCTGCAGCCATTTCCCAGGCGCGAGAGGGTAGTTGGAAGAAAGCGGCGGTCGGTTGAACCACCGTGAGCACCACGCACAAGACAAAAGATGTTGTGCAACAAGCAGCCAATACCCAAGTGGCCGAGAGGCGGTTTGCTTTGAACTTCCAACCAGCCATCAAGGCCAAAGGCAGCAGCAGGTAAAACTGCCACTCCGCCGAAAGAGACCACGTGTGAAGCAACCACTTTTCGTGTGAAGAGATGTCGAAGTACCCGGACTCCATTTGGTACTTGATGTTGGACAAAAAAGTGACGCTCGCAAAGGCATGTGATCCCAGCAATTTGTAGTCTGTGGGGGTGAGTAACCACCATCCCAGTGCGAGCAGCACCGCGCAAAGAAAGACCAACGCCGGAACAATCCGTTTGACGCGTGCCATGTAGAAGCTCAATAGCGAAAAGGAGCCAGACTCCAGGCCGCGAACAACAATACCTGTCATCAAAAAGCCAGAGATGACAAAAAACATGTCCACGCCAACAAACCCGCCGCTGAACCCAGGGATGTCAAAGTGGAAGAGCACCACCGCCAACACGGCCCAGGCTCGTAATCCGTTGATGTCAAGGCGAAAATCGCGCGCGCCGCTGGCGCGGCCGTGATGGAGATCGTTCTTCATGTGGAGGTCTTTGCTGTTCTCTGATTCAACGGCCGTAAATGTCCTCAAAGCGCACGATGTCGTCTTCACCCAGGTAGGAGCCCGACTGCACTTCAATCATTTCGAGCGGCACGCGGCCGGGGTTTTCCAGGCGGTGGGTGGTGCCAAGCGGGATGAAGGTGGACTGGTTCTCTGACACCAGATAGGTTTCTTCGCCCCGGGTCACGCGGGCGGTGCCGCTGACCACGATCCAGTGCTCGGCGCGGTGGTGGTGCATTTGCAGCGACAAGATGCCTTGCGGCTTGACCACAATGCGCTTGACCTGGAAGCGGCTGCCCGCATCCACGCCGTCATACCAGCCCCAGGGGCGATACACCTTGCGGTGGACCTGGCCCTCGGGTCGGTTTTGCGCCTTGAGCCGGTCAACGATTTTTTTCACGTCCTGGGTTTTGTCCTTGTGGGCCACAAGCACGGCATCTGCCGTTTCAACCACGATCAGGTCGCTCACACCGACGCACGCCACCAACCGGCCCTCCGAGAGGGCCAGTGTGTCTCGGCAGTCGTGCAGCAGCACATCACCCAGCGGCACATTGCCTTCCTCTCCTTTAGGCAGCACGCGCCACAGGGCATCCCAGGAGCCGACGTCCGACCACCCCGCAGTCAATGGAATGACCACGCCTACTGGCAAGGAGGCCGTGGTTTTTGATGCAGCCAACCGCTCCATCACGGCGTAGTCGATGGAGTCAGACGGGCATGCGGCAAAAACTTCTTTGTCCACTCTGACAAAGTCGCCATCACTGCGCCCTTGTTTCCAGGCGTCTTGGCAGGCAGCGAGGATGTCGCCACGGCACAGGCCCATGGCCTGCAGCCAGATGGAGGCCTTGACCATGAAAATGCCGCTGTTCCACAGGTAATCGCCTTCGTCCAGGTAGCGCTGTGCGGTGGCCGCGTCGGGCTTTTCCACGAAACGTGCAATGCGGTGCACCGTGCCATGTGGTTCGCCCACCTGGATGTAGCCATAACCGGTTTCGGGTGCATCGGGGGTGATGCCGAACGTCACCACCGCGCCCTGGCTGGCCTGGGCCGCGCCAAGGCGAACGGCCTGTTGAAACGCCGTTTTGTCCAAGATCACGTGGTCAGCGGGCATCACCAGCAGCACCGGGTCTGTCGCCTGCGAGGCCGTGGTGTCGGGTACTGTCGTGCTGGCCGCCAGTGCTGCCAGCGTCAGTGCCGGCGCTGTGTTGCGGCCCACGGGCTCTAACAATACGCGGCCCGCGCATCCCATCTGGCGCAACTGCTCGGCAATGACGAAGCGGTATTCCTCATTGCACACCACCATGGGCGCGGCCATGGACAGGTCGGGCATGCCGTCGATGCGGCGTGCGGTGGCTTGCAGCAAAGAGTCCTCACCCAACAGCGGCAGCAGTTGTTTGGGGTACTTCTCGCGCGACAGCGGCCATAGCCGCGTGCCCGAGCCACCGCTGAGGATGACGGGCTGGACAGGGCAGGTGGTGGGAGGCGCAACGTGATTCACGGGGTGGTTCCTTTAAAAATGAGAGGGGGCCTGGGCGCATGGGCGCCGGGCAAGGTGGGGGGGCTTTTCTTGAGTGCTGGCATCGTGCTCAACTCAGATTGCATCGGGCTGGCCCCGGTACACCCCGCACAGCTCGCGGTGCAGGCGGGGCATGGAGAAGAGGGTCTGCACCCGGTCGCGTCCGGCGCGCCCCATGCGGGCCAGGTCGTCTGCGCTCAGGTTGCCGATGGCCTGGGTCAGGGCTTCTGGCGAGTTGGGCTCCACCAGCAAGCCCGTGATGCCATGCTCCACCACCTCGGTGAGCCCGCCTACCCGGCTTGCCACCACGGGCAGGCCTGAGCGCATGGCCTCGGCTGCCACCAGGCCAAAACCCTCCCAGCGCGACGGCACCACCAGCAGTTCGGCCTGTGCAAACAGGGTTTCCAATTCGCCTGGGCCGACCCAGCCGACCGAGGTGGCGTTGCGGGGCCACTGCGCCGCCGCGTCGTCGGCCAGAACCGCCGCGCCCGCCACCAGGGCATGCGTGTCGGGTCCGAGTTTTTCAAGTGCCCGCCACAACACGTCAACGCCTTTTTGTAAATCCAGACGGCCCACGAACAGCAACCGCCGCGTTCCCTCGGGCCAGGCCACCGGGCGCGCCAGCGCTTGTGCTTCGGGGGGCACGGTGTTCACCGCGTTCCTCACCAAAGCCAGTTTGTTGGAGGGTAGGCCGTGCTGTTGTGCGGTTCTAACCTCATGGGCCGAGATGCAAACGATCTGGTCAGACAGGTGGGAGAGCAGCCTCTCCGTCAGGCCGGCCAGGCGCCGGGCCAGGGGGCTCATGGGGCGGTCCCAAGACCACCCATGGGGACAGTAAACCACCCTGGCATGGCGGTAACCGATGGCCAATGCTGGCCGCACGGTGGCCCCTGCAAAGGTCGAGTGCACATGCACGACGCTGGGCTTGAAAGCATGCGCCAACGCCAGCGTTTCCCTCGCCAGTACCAGCGCATTGCCGACCCGGCCGCCTTGGTCGTTGAACAGCACCACACGCACCCCGGGCGGTACCGGCAGTTCACCAGCCTGCGAGGCCGGTATCAGCACCACGACATGGGATGCACCGAATTCGTCGCACTGCAAGGGAATGAGTTCGCGCAAGTAGGTCGCAATGCCTCCCTTGATGGTTTCTGCGCAGTGCAGGATGCGGATCGGCCCTGTCATGCCCCTGCCCCCATGGCGGTACGGCATACCTGCAGCATCTCCCGTGCACCAGCCTCCCAAGAGAAGAACGAGGCCTGGCGCAGGCCGGCTGAGCGCAGGGACTGGCGCAGTGCCGCGTCGCCCGCAATTCGCGTGAGCGCTGCTGCCAGGTCGTCGGGCGAATGCGGATCGAAATAAAGGGCCGCCTCGCCGCACACTTCGGGGATGGATGCGGCGCGCGCTGCCAGCACCGGGCAGCCACAGTGCATGGCCTCCAGCGGTGGAATGCCAAAACCCTCGTACAACGATGGAAAGACAAACGCCATCGCACCCTCATACAGGCTGCGCAATTCGGCATCGCTCACATAACCCAGCCATTTCACACGATCGGACTGCCACTGACCAGCCTGTCCAAACACCTTGGGGTTGCTGCCACCGGCGATGGCCACGTCAAAGGGCGCGTCCGGTAGCCGGGCCAGCGCTTGCAGCACCAAGCCAAAGTTTTTATGTGCAGCCATGCTGCTGACGGCCAGCACATAAGGCCGTGCGTCCAGTCCCCGACGTGCCAGCACGGTGGGGTCAGCAGGTGTGCGAAGAATGTGCTCGCCACCTTCCGACAGAACTGTCAGCTTGTGCGAGGGCACGCCAAAAGCGCGCTGCAGTTCGGCGCGTGAAAATGCTGAAACCGTCAGCACCGCCTGGGAACGCCGACCCAGCAGCGGCATCAACAGACGGTACCAGGCCCTGAAGCTGCGGCTGAAGGCTTGGGGTACAGCCTCGGTGGCCGCATCGTGGATCGCCACCACCTGCCGGGACGCAAGCGCCGGCGCGGTGTTGCACAGGCTCAGCAGCAGGGCGTCTCGGGGAACCGCGCGCGGCAGGTCCCATTGCTCCCAGGCCTGACCCTGCCGGCGCCCCGTGGCCACCTGCGGCAAGTGCTTGAATTGTTGCGCGGCGGCAGTGCCGGGCGGCACCAGCAATTGCATGGACAAACCTGCCACTGCGGCATCTTGCGCACCCACCAAGCTGTCTACCACCGCCAGCAGTTCAAATGCAAAACGATCCACTCCGGTGGGCTTTCTGCCCAGGAAGCGGCCGTTGATGCAGAGCGTGCCTGTTGTTTTTTTCATGTGAAGAATCAGGCCGGAGAAAGTTGCCGCAAGGGCCGCCGGCCACCGCCCAGCAGGAAGTTGGCCAGCGGCCAGCGCTTGATGAGAACGGTGTGCAACAGCATCGGTACCAAGATGGCGACGACGTAGGCCACCGCCGCTGATGACAACCGGTCGGAGGGCAGGGCACGCAATACAGCCGCCTGTATGGGGGAGTGGAGCAAGAAGATGAGCATGATTTTTTCGCTGAACGCTGCGGCCCAAACCGACAGTCGTGCAGAGCCTGCGAGCACCTTCGATGCGAGAAGCAACAGCAAGATGCCGCTGATCGATGCGACCACAACGCCTGCAAAGGGTTGAAATCGGCGGTGGTTCAGGTCCAGCGATGCGCCGGCGTTGAACAGCATGATGAAGACGCCCAAGCTCGCCAGGAATGGCAAAACGTGGAGTCGGTCGCTCGCCTGCAAAGCCAGGGCGCGAAGTCGAGGCGAGCTGCACAAGGCCCCGAGGGCGAAATAGGCCATACAGATGGGCAGCATGTCCAGGCTCCAGGGCCACCCTAGCGGTCGACCGGTGTTGTTCAGTAGCGGGTCTTGGCGGTACAGATCAAGAAAGATCCACTGAGTCAACAGCAGCAGTGCGATGCTGGTGGTCAAAAACCAAAGCCCGAGCTGTTTTTTCTTCTGTACGGACGCGAGCACGCCATGCCCCACCGTGGCCAGGAAGAGGGCGGGCAGAAACCACAGCGGCGTCCACGGGATGCTGTACCCCGTGGCCCACAGCAGGCCAGACCACGGTTCGTCAACCGAGAAGGGCCGTTTCGTGTACAGGTAATAGACCGTGGCCATGATGCTGACGGTTGCATAGGGAAGCAACAGACGTTCAGCGCGGTTCGCCACCAGAGCGGGGATGGATTTGTATTTGAATACACAACCCGACGCAAAAAAGAAGACCGGCATGTGGAAGAGATAAATGAACCGGTGGGCCTCGGGATGACTCCTGAACAACCAATCCGAATGCCCCGCCACCACCAGCAGCATGGCCAGCATGCGCATGATGTCTACAGTACCGGACCTCGCAGGATCTGGATGCTCTTGGCTGACCGGCAGGTAAGCGGAGGGTGATGGTGTGGCGTGCATAGCGATGGGTTGATGCAGTGCAGTCACTGTTTGAGTTGTTTGAAAATTCGAGGCTTGGGGCCGACGCTGATCACCTTGGGCGTGCCTTGTTGAGCGGTTACCTCATTGGCATCGTTGTTGAAGGGCAGCTTCACTTCCGTGTATAGGCTGGTGTCGAAGGCAAGGGAGTCCTGGCCGTCGAGCGACCAATAGGCCAGGTGTTGCGAGCCATCTGGCATACGCCAACTGACAGATTGGAGGCTGCCGCTTCTGTTCCCGACGAAATCTTGTCCATCCTTCAGGAAGTCCGCAATCTGGGCAACGACTTTGGCTGCGGGCTTAGCGGCACCATCTTGACGAAACAGGCCGAAGCGATGTTCCTCTTCCTCGTCACGGCTGCCACTGTCGAGCAGCTCGTACCACCACACACCACAGATATAGGGCTGTGTGCGGATCAACAGCAAGAAGCGCGCGGTGTATGTGGCCATCTCTTCTTCGGTGTGGCCGTTCTTGCCAGTGCTCGACGGCAAGCCGATTTCGGTCAAATAAAACGGCACCGATGACTGGCCTGCCGCTTGGCGCATCTGCTCCTGTAGAGCTTTCAGAACCTCCACGGCGTCTTCAGCGCTACGCTTTGCGTGGTGCCTGTAGTTGTAGGGGTGGATGGAAAACCCATCGACCCACTTCAATCCGCCGAGTTCGACAAATCGCAGCGACCATTTGAGGTCCACATTGGCCGTAGCGCCGCCCAGAATGAGCGACTCGGGCGAGGCTTCGCGCACCCTTGGTGCGGCACTTTGCACCAGGCGGATGTAGTCGTCAGCACTGCCCTTTTTCCTCGGGAGGACGCTCGACCCGAACCCCGCGTTCCATTCGTTCCAAATCTCGAAAATGGGACTGGCTGAGCGGTAGGTCTTGGCCACGAACTCGGCATACCGCGAATACGCTTCAATGGCTTCGTCGGACCTGGGTAAGTCGCCCTTGTCGTAAAACTTGTTGCTGTAGTTCAGCGGGATCAAGGGACGTGGACCCTTGGATACGGAGTGATTGCTAACGGCTTTGTCCA
>JBJOQO010000081.1:0-13608 GCA_046049865.1 Pseudomonadota bacterium
TATTGCCCGGCACACCGCCTGCCGGGGCCGCCGCTGGCAAGCGGCGCAGGTGCGCTTTGGATGCGATACGAACTTTGTCAGTGATGTCGTTGGCCAGCAGCTTCAAACCGTCTGCCACGCCCATTTTTGGTTTGGCCACAAAATCAACTGCACCGAGTTCGAGTGCCCGCAGCGTGACATCCGCGCCTCGTTCTGTGAGCGTGGACACCATGACCACGGGCATCGGGCGCAAGCGCATCAGTTTGGATAAAAAATCAATGCCGTCCATGCGCGGCATTTCAATGTCAAGCGTGAGGACGTCGGGGTTCAAGCTGCGAATCATTTCGCGTGCAATGAGCGGGTCACTGGCCGCGCCAACGCATTCCATATCAGGCTGCTGGTTGATGATCTCGGTGAGCAAGCTGCGCACGAGTGCCGAATCGTCCACCACCAATACTGTCGTTTTTGCCATTTTCTTCTCCGTGAACTATCGCGATCAGGCCCGTACAAACAAATCCACCGACCCACCACCGGTGACACTCGGAACGGCCTTTTGTACGGCAACACGGTCCTGCGCCAACAGGGCCTCCGTATTGGCCGCGGCCAATCGTTTCACCATGGCCTTGCCGCTGGCTGGCAAAAAGCACACCTTGCGCGGGTAGATATCCAGCACGTCTTTGGACACTACCGTGATGTGTTCTGTCTTGAGGTAGTCCATCACAAACTGGGTGTTGCGTTCGCCCACGTTCATGGTGTTCATCCCGCTGATCACCTGGCCACCACCGAATACCTTGGCCTCCAGTGTGAGCCTGGATGCGCCGCGCTTGAGCAGTTCGTTGATCAAGAGTTCCATGGCGTAGGAGCCATAGCGGCCCGAGTCGCCGCTGCCTTCAGGAAGCATGAAATGGTTCATGCCGCCAATGCGCGCGTTGCGATCCCAAATGCAGGCGGCGATGCACGAGCCCAGGGTGGTCATGATGAGCATGTCTTCGTCATGAACAAAGTACTCGCCCGGCAAAATTTTGACCGCATCGTTCTTGAAATGCGCGTCATAAAAGAAGAACGAAGCTTCGCCTGGTTTGCGAGCCTGTGCTTTGAGCTTTTCCAAGCGCGAGCCTGGAGCAGCTTGTAAGGAGGATGCCGTGGCCATGTTGTTACTTGTGGTGAGGGTGGCTGGAGGGCTGACAGGTTTTAGACCCGCTCATAAATTGTTTTGCCCCGCAAGCGGAACAAGTCTTTGGACTCGGTGAAGTTTTCAGAGTGGCCTACAAACAGCAGGCTCTTCGGTTTCATCACACCGTGAATGCGTTCCAGTACTTTGCGCTGGGTGGGTGCATCAAAATAAATCATCACATTGCGGCAAAACACAATGTCGAATGGGTCACCCAGGGACCAATGGGCGTCCATCAAGTTATGCAGGCGGAATTCAATCAGCCGCGCCAACTCGGGTTTGATGCGAATGAAACCGCTGTTGTTTCCTTTGCCGCGCAAGAAGTGCTGTTTCAAACGTTCGGGCGACAGCCCGCGCGCATCTGCCGAGTACACGCCTTGCCCGGCGGTGGTCAAAACCTTGGTGTCAATGTCGCTGCAAACCAGCTTCACTTGTGATGTGGAAGCCATGCTTTCCATCACGGTCATGGCCAGCGAGTAAGGTTCTTCGCCGGTGGACGCTGCGTTGCACCACAGGCGCAGCTGCGTGCGGCCCTTGAGCTCATCGTGTAGCGCGTGAAAGTGATGTTCCTCGCGAAAAAATGAAGTGAGGTTGGTGGTCAGGCAGTTGATGAACTCTTGCCATTCGGTGTCGGCGGCCGTGCCAGTGGCAGCTTGCAGCCATTTCAAGTATTCGGTGAACGATTGCCTGCCGGTGTCTCGAAGCCTTCGGGACAAGCGGCTGTAAACCATGGCTTGTTTTCCCGCATGCAGGCTGATGCCGGCACGTTGGTAAATCAATTGGCGAACCAGTTCAAAGTCGGCCGCGCTGAAATTGAATTCCTGCTCGGACGAACGTTCTCCCGCCGCGCTGCCAGAGTTGGCGCCAGCGGTGCCCATGGGGCCACGAGGTTCAGTCCGATCGGACAGGACGGCAGTCATTGAATCTCCGTTTTCCGTGATCACTACAGCGAAGGCGTATCAAGCGAGTTCGTCTTCATGGTCTTATTTCGGTCAGAGTGTGGCTTTCTTGAGCCGGGGGGCAGCGGTGGAAATGCGCCCAGAAAGCCGCCCAGTTTCCGGGCTGATGAAGCTTGCGGCGCTGATAGACTGGGTCTGTAGCGGCCTGCTTTCTTGCAGGTCAACACAATTTCGGTGACCCACTGCCCGTGACTGACCCCAACTCTTCTCCCAATGCGCAGCAGCAGCCCTTGAGGCTGGGGCAAGCGCTGCAGTTGCTGGAGCAGTCGGGTCAGCGCTTGCCTGCGGAGTTGAAGGTGGGATCGCAGGCCTGGCTGCAAGCCTTAATTGACTCTTTGTGCGATATGTCCAGCCGTGACGCGCTGACTGGCCTGGCCAATCGCCGTCAGTTTGAGCTGGCCTTGGCCCGGGAAATCGACCGAGTGGCACGTATCGGTGAGCCGGCGTTGGTGCTGATGGCCGATATTGACCATTTCAAGCGGGTGAATGACACCCATGGTCACCCAGCCGGTGACCTGATCCTGAAATCTGTGGCGCAGTGCATTTTGGACTGCGTGCGCCCGATGGACACGGTTGCGCGCATTGGCGGTGAAGAATTTGCGGTGATCCTTCCGAACTGCCCGCCTGCGTTCGGGCACACAGTGGCAGAGCGCATTCGCAGCAAGGTGGCGCGCAGGCCCGTCACCGCCGCTTCGGGCCTGGAGGTTCAGGTCACTATCAGTTTGGGCGGTGCCTTTGCGCCGCAGTGGGTGCGCTCGTCTGCGCCACTGTGGATTGAACGCGCTGACCAGCAGCTATACCGCGCCAAGGCCGAGGGCCGCAACCGCGCTTGTTTGGAGCAACCTGCGGTAATGCAGGTCAGTGCCGAAGAAAAGGGCCTGCTCTTTGGCACCTCACAGTTTCAGGACATCGAATGAGCACGGCAGCCAAATCCTCCGCCAGCCCCTCGGGTCGCGCCAGCAAGGCCTCGCGTGCACGCATCACGGCCCTTACCAGCGGCAAAGGTGGCGTCGGCAAAACCTT
Source organism: Pseudomonadota bacterium (assembly GCA_046049865.1). Lineage (GTDB taxonomy): Bacteria > Pseudomonadota > Gammaproteobacteria > Burkholderiales > Burkholderiaceae_C > JANPCX01. The sequence goes on from JBJOQO010000081.1 coordinate 3,133, forward strand.
TATCTCCGCCAATTTGGCGTCGTGTTTGGCGCGGCGCGGCGAACGGGTGCTGGTGCTTGATGCCGACCTGGGGTTGGCTAATTTGGACGTCGTCCTCAATCTGGCACCCAAAGTCACGCTGCATGAGGTGTTCACCGGCAAAGCCGACATCGACGACGCCGTCATGCCCGCACCAGGGGGCTTTTCGGTGCTGTTGGCCGGTTCGGGCATGGTGGAGTATTCACGCCTCACGTCCGATGTGCGTGTTCAATTGCTTGATGTCATTGAAAAAGTGGCACCGCGTTTTGACCACATCTTGCTCGACACCGGTGCCGGTATTTCCGACGTGGTGCTCTACACCGTATCGCTTGCAGACGATGTGCTCGTGGTCACAACGCCCGAGCCCACATCCCTCACCGACGCCTATGCCACCATCAAGGTGCTGGCTGGTCAGCAACATCGCCGATTGATCAAGTTGGTGGTCAATCAAGTAGGCCGCCTGGGCGAAGGCCGGGTCATCCGGGGGCAACTTCAGTTGGTCATCGACAGGTTTGTTTCTCCGCAGATTCTGGGGGAGGGTGCTGCCATTCGGCTGGAACTGATGGGGGAAATTCCCACCGACCAAGCGGTGCGTGACTCTGTGCAAAAACGCCAACTCCTCATGGAGTTACTGCCCGGCAGCCCGGCCGCCAATGCCCTGCGGCTTCTGGCAGAAAAAATTGCGCAATGAGCGGCTCGCAAGAGGGGGCTCAAGAGCGCCCACCCAACAGCGCATCGCCATTTGAGATGTTGGGTGGGGAGGGCGTGGTCCGGGGGCTGGTTGATCGTTTCTACGACCTCATGGACTTGGAGCCCGAGTTTGCGCTTCTGCGCAGCCTGCATCCTGCATCCATGGACGATTCCCGCGACAAACTCTTCTGGTTTCTGTGTGGATGGTTGGGTGGGCCTCCTCTTTACGAGGAGCGTTTCGGGCACCCCCGTCTGCGTGCTCGCCACATGCCATATTCAATAGGCATCGCCGAACGCGACCAATGGATGGCTTGCATGGTGCAAGCCATGACGGAACAAGGTTTGTCTGCGCAATGGATCGAGCGCCTCACCGCCTCGTTTCACAACACGGCCGACTGGATGCGCAACCGGGGCGTTTGAAACGGGTTGACTGATCAACCACCCCTGCGCTTCAAGCGCCGCAAAGCCAAAGCGGCCAGCAAGCCACCGGTGAGCAACAAACTCCACTGCGACAAAGTGGGCACGGCGGTGATGTCCGCCACCACCGTGTAGGTGATCACGATGGAGCCGTTGCCGCCCCCTGTGCTTACAGAACCGCCGTTGTTCGCTAGGGTGAACACTCGGCCTGCTGGACCTGTGCTGCCACCACCACCACCACCCGCACCACGGTCGGCCGCGCCAGTGCCACCATTGCCCGCACCACCTCCGCCGTAACCACCGCCGCCGCCCCCGCCGTTGCGAAAGCCGAAATCGTTGTTGGCTGAGTTTCCACCGTTGCCTGCTCCAAAACCGATGCCACCGCCATTAACCGCCGCGCCACCGGGGCCGCCGTTGCCAGAACCCCCTGCGCCGCCGACCGCCGGGCCAGCGCCAGCCGCACCGCCCACGCCAGCGCCGCCTCCCAGGCCACCCAGCGCAGCGCCAACACCTGTACCGTCTCCTCCCGCGCCGGTGGTTGTGTTGTTGCCACCGTTTCCGCCGGGTGTCGAGACCCATCCACCGGCTCCGCCGCCGCCGCCCGCGATGATTTGGTTCGCAGTACCTGCATCGACGTTGCTTGAGCCACCACCACCGCCGCCTCGACCCGTGCCACTTCCGCCGCCACCGACCACCAAGTTTAATACCTGACCTGGAGTCACCGGAAGTGTGGCAGTAACGATGCTGCCCCTTCCTCCAGTTGCCGCCCCTCCTGCGCCGCCGCCGCCGCCGGTTGCCACTACCTCCAAACTGGTGACCCCAGCCGGTACTGTGAACGTGGTCGCCCCTGGCGTGGTGAAACTTACCGTTACGGCGCTGGCTGCCGAGGCGACAAAGGCCAAGGGCAGCAGCACCCAGCGCCACATGCGCTGACCACCACGGTAGGCCGGCGCAAAGCCAGTAAGCGGGGCGGTCTGGTTCTGGCGGAACTGTCCGACCAAGTGAGCAGGGCGTAGGTACTTCATGTGTTGTGCATCATCAACAAGTTGAAAAACTCATTCTTCCTCGGCGCTGTGCAACAAGCCATGCCTGTGCGTAAAAAGCGCTGAACATCACCAACCGTTGTGGACAGGAACAGACGCCGCCAACCGTGGACGCATGAAAACGAGAAGGCAGGGCCGTCAGCACGATGCGTTTAGCGGACTGTGCCGCTGGTTGGTATAGCGGCTGATTCACGCTCTCAGAGGCTCTGGGCCATAGGGCGGGCTTAGCGCCGGAGCGCGCAAGCTGTGGCCTTTTCAGGCGGTCTGATCCGAGGGGCGTTTGGAGCCGTCGGGTAGTTTGGGCCGCAGCAGCACCAGCACGGCCCCGTGGCCGCCATCCGACGCTCGGGCCTGGGTGAATGCCATCACTTCGTTTTTTTGCACCAACCAACTGCGCACCTTGCCCTTGAGCACAGGTTCGCGCCCAGGCGAGCCATTGCCCTTGCCATGGATCACACGCACGCAGCGCAGCCCTTGTCGTGCGGCTTCGCGAAAGAATTCGGACAGTTGCTCGCGGGCGGCATCGCGGCGCAGGCCGTGCAAATCTAACTGGGCTTGTATGGCCCAAACACCGCGGCGCAGTTTGCGTGTCACCTCAGGCCCCACGCCGCGCCGCCGGAAGGACAACGCCGCGTCGGTGTCCAGCAACGACTCCACATCAAAGTCGTCCGACAGTGCTTCTACCAAGACAGAAGCCTCATCCAATGTGCGCTGCCTGGGTTCGGGCAAAGGTTTGGGCCGGGCGTGCGAAGGTGAGCTGTTTTTCGTTGGCAGGGGCGTGACAACACCCACACTGAGTGCAAAGAGATTTCGTTCACGCTCCTCGGCTGCGGCCCGCGCGCGCACCTCTTGGGCTTGAACGACGGCCGCGCGCGCTGCTTCTGCAAGCGTCTTCTTCAGGCCGGTCAACTCCGTCAGTGCAGTCCAAGAGGAGGAGGTGCGCGGCTTTTTCATGTCACACCAAACCTCGCTCTGCCATCGACACCACTTCGCCTTGGCCCACCACCAGGTGGTCGAGCACTTGCACGTCGACCAGGGCCAGTGCCTGTTTCAAACGCTGCGTCAGTGCCTCGTCAGCACGTGAGGGCTCTGCTACACCCGAGGGGTGGTTGTGCACCAAGACCACGCCGTGGGCATGCACTTGCAAGGCACGTTTGACCACTTCGCGCGGGTAAACGGCGGTGTGGGTGAGCGTGCCTTTGAAGAGTTCGTCCCAACTCAGCAGCTGTTGCTGCGCGTCCAGGCACATCAATACAAACACCTCGTGCCCCAAACCCCCAAGCTGCATGCGGGCAAAGTCTTTGGCCTTTTGTGGCGACTCGAAGATGGGCCGCCTGGACAACTCCTGCGCCATGGCCCGGCGGGCAATCTCTAATACGGCCATCACCTCGGCGCGTTTGGCAGGCCCCAGGCCTTTGATGCGCTTGAGGTCCTCGGGTTGTGCCCTTAGCAGGCCGTGGATGCCGCCAAAGCTGTCGAGCAGGTGCTGCGCCAAGGCCACCACCGACATGCCTTTGAAGCCCGTGCGCAGCAACAAAGCGATGAGTTCGGCGTCAGAGACCGCACTGGGGCCCAGTGCCAAGAGGCGTTCCCGTGGCCGTGATTCAGGTGGTAGGTCTTTAAGCACCATGGTGATTGCTGCGGCTTGGTGGGCAGGCCCGTAAAATTGACCTCAGTCTATCGAACCCGCGTCCGAGCTGCGCCTTGGCCGCGTTTAAACAGGAATTCCATTGAACACCATCCAAGCTGGGTCATTCTTAACCCTGCACTACCGACTGGCCGGCCCCGACGGTACCGACATCGTCAACACCTTCAACGACCAACCCGCCACCTTGTCGCTGGGCACGGGCGAGTTGGCACCGGCCATGGAGCAGCGCCTGATCGGGCTCAACGAGGGCGTGCGCACTTCGTTTGACTTGCCTGCAGGCGAAGCCTTTGGCCCGCGCAACCCCGAGATGCTGCAGCGCGTGAAGCGCAGCCTGCTCAACGAACTGGGTGACCCCGACGAGGTGTACTCACCCGGTGACGTGGTGCAGTTCCCCACACCCGACGGGCAGGGCGTTTACGCAGGTTTGGTGCGTGAAGTGGGGCCCGATTGGCTGCTCTTCGACTTCAACCACCCGCTGGCGGGCCAGCCAGTGACCTTTGAAGTGCAAGTGATTGGAGTGTTGTGATGACTGATGCCGCAACCCCGAAAAGCGCAGACGTCATGGATGTGATGCTGGCCGAGCCGCGCGGCTTTTGTGCGGGTGTGGACCGCGCCATTGAAATTGTCGAACGGGCCATCCGCAAATTTGGCGCGCCTATTTATGTACGCCATGAAATCGTTCACAACACCTATGTGGTGAACGACCTCAAAACAAAAGGTGCTGTCTTCATCGAAGACCTGGCCGATGTGCCCCCCGGCGCCACCTTGGTGTTCAGCGCCCACGGTGTGTCGCAAGCGGTCCGGCAGGAAGCCGACGCACGCGGCTTCCATGTTTTTGATGCCACCTGTCCCTTGGTCACCAAGGTCCACGTGGAGGTGGCCAAGATGCACAAAGAGGGCTATGACTTCGTCATGATTGGGCACAAAGGCCATCCTGAGGTGGAAGGCACCATGGGGCAATTGAACGAAGGCATTTACCTCGTTGAAGACGTGGCCGATGTGGAAACACTGCAAGTGGCCCAAGAAGAAAAATTGGCTGTCGTGACACAAACCACCTTATCGGTGGATGACGCTGCAGAAATTCTGCTGGCGGTGAAGCGGCGCTTTCCCAAAGTGCGCGAGCCCAAGCAGCAAGACATTTGTTATGCCACGCAAAACCGCCAAGACGCAGTGAAGGTGATGGCCCCGGCGGTGGATGTGGTGATCGTTGTGGGCAGCCCCGCCAGTTCCAACAGCAACCGTTTGCGTGAGTTGGCAGAACGTTTGGGCACGCCGGCTTACATGGTGGATGCAGCATCCGACATTCAAGCGCAGTGGCTGCTCGACAAACGCCGTGTAGGGCTCACCGCCGGGGCGTCTGCCCCCGACATCTTGGTGCAAGAGGTGATTGAACGCCTCAAAACGCTGGGCGCAGTCTCCGTGCGTACGTTGCCCGGTGTGCAAGAAACCATTGCTTTCCCACTGCCGCTGGGTTTGGGCGACAAGTCCATGGCCGAGTTGCCGCCTTTGCGCTGAGCCGCAATACGAGACCCCATTTTTCGAATTACTCAAAGAGCCCCTTCATGCTTGACATCACCCAACTGCGCAAAGACCTGCCCGACGTACTCGCCCGTTTGGAGCGCCGGAAATCGCCTCAGCCCTTCTTGGACGTTGAACGTTTCCAGTCGTTGGAGAACGAACGCAAAGCCATTCAAACCCGCACCGAAGAGTTGCAATCCAAACGCAACAGCCTGTCCAAACAAATTGGCCAACTCAAAGGCAAGGGCGAAGACACCACGGCGGTGATGGCCGAGGTGGCAGGCCTGGGGGACACGCTGACGAACTCGGCGCAGCGGCTGGAGGTCATTCAGTCGGAACTCGCAGAGATGCTCATGGTGTTGCCCAACCTGCCGCACGAGAGCGTGCCTTTGGGTGGTGATGAATCGGCCAACGTGGAGGTGCGTCGCTGGGGCACGCCCAAGACCTTTGATTTCGCGGTCAAAGACCATGTGGACTTGGGGGCGCCTTTGGGTCTGGACTTTGATACCGGTGCAAAGCTGTCTGGTTCGCGTTTCTCTTTTTTGCGTGGTCCGGTGGCCCGTTTGCACCGTGCCTTGGCGCAGTTCATGTTGGACATGCAAACTGTCCAGCACGGCTACACCGAGTGCTACACGCCCTACATCGTGAACCGCGAGGTGCTGGAAGGCACGGGCCAGTTGCCCAAGTTCGAAGAGGACATGTTTTGGGTCAGCCGGGGTGGCGACGAGTCGCAGGCGCAGCAATACCTAATTTCTACATCAGAAATTTCGCTCACCAACAGCGTGCGCGACCAAGTGCTGGCGCTTGAGCAACTGCCGATCAAACTCACCGCACACAGCCCGTGTTTCCGATCCGAAGCGGGCAGTGCAGGGCGCGATACGCGGGGCATGATTCGCCAGCACCAGTTCGACAAAGTAGAGATGGTCCAGATCGTGCATCCCGAGCACTCGTATGCCGCCCTTGACGAGATGGTGGGCCATGCCGAGGCCGTATTGCAGAAGCTGGGTTTGCCCTATCGCGTTCTTTCTTTGTGCACCGGCGACATGGGTTTTACTGCCAGCAAAACGTTTGATTTGGAAGTGTGGCTGCCAGCACAAAACACCTACCGCGAAATCAGCAGCTGCTCCAACTGCGAAGCCTTCCAAGCGCGCCGCATGCAAACCCGCTTCAAGAACGCACAAGGGCGCAACGACTTGGTTCACACACTGAACGGTTCCGGTTTGGCGGTGGGGCGCGCTTTGGTGGCCGTGCTTGAAAACTATCAGAACGCCGATGGATCGGTCACGGTTCCAGAGGCGCTGCGTGCCTACATGGGCGGGGTCGATTGTTTGAAGGCTGCCTAACAGGCTGTCAAACAGAAAGGCTGCCAAACAGAAGGCAGCCTCGCGCACTGCTTGACGTAGAATCACGCCCTTCGGCGGCGACCCTGCCGAACACTGCTTGCAGTGAATGCACGACCTGGAGAGGTGGCAGAGTGGTCGAATGTACCTGACTCGAAATCAGGCGAACAGGTAACTGTTCCGAGGGTTCGAATCCCTCCCTCTCCGCCAGTTGATCGGGCAAGGGTCAGTAAAAGTTGGGCAGTTTACTTGTCAGTTGCCGAAAAATGGCATATAATCTTGGTCTTGGCTGAGTGGCATCAGACAAGTAAAAGTGAGATCAATGCGGGAATAGCTCAGTTGGTAGAGCGCAACCTTGCCAAGGTTGAGGTCGCGAGTTCGAGCCTCGTTTCCCGCTCCAAATAAATAAGAAAAAGGGGAGCTTCGGCTTCCCTTTTTTGTAGCGCAATACCAGGGGCTTGGACTAAGTTGCCAGGCCACCAAGAGGTTGCATTGAATACGGCGCGGTAGCAAAGCGGTTATGCACCGGATTGCAAATCCGTGTAGGTCGGTTCGACTCCGGCCCGCGCCTCCATCGCCTGCTTCCAAGCCGACCTTGTGTCGGCTTTTTCTTTGGTGGCGTTTGAGCCGCTTTGATGGATGCTCCCGCCTTTCGTCAAGCCCAGGCGCCGGCCATGACCGTCGCCAGAATCACCGAAGGCAGCGCCCGCGGCAACAAAAGTTTTGAAGCTGCTATTTGGGCTGGGATCGACCGCGTGAACGACTCGGTAGGCCAAGTCATTGGAATGTGGATTCAAGACCAAATAAGCTACCGCTAAGAACGGCAAGAGCAGCGAGTACCGTGGTGTGAAGGCGACTTTCATCGTGGTACCCAGCAAAACCAAACGTACCGCGAAAAGACCCAAGTAAGTTTCGATACTTCCGGTTGCCACAGCAGCCAAAGTGCTGTGCTACTCGTGGCAAACTGCGCGTCCTCGTCTATCGGTCAACTTCAGCCTGCGCGAGCAGGCTTTTCATTTTGGACAAAATTCTTCTGCAAATCGCTGCCGAGCTGAATGCCCGCCCGGCGCAAATCAACGCTGCGGTGCAACTGCTCGATGGGGGCGCGACCGTGCCTTTCATCGCCCGTTACCGCAAGGAAGCCACCGAAGGCCTGGACGACACCCAGCTGCGCCAGTTGGAGTTGCGCCTGTCTTACCTGCGCGAGCTTGAAGATCGCCGCGAGGCCGTACTCAAAAGTATTGAAGAACAGGGCAAGCTCACGCCCGAGCTGCGCGTGGCCATCGAGGCCGTGCCCACCAAACAGGAGCTGGAAGACCTTTACCTGCCCTACAAGGTCAAACGCCGGACCAAGGCCATGATTGCCCGTGAGGCGGGCATTGAGCCCCTGGCCGACAAACTCTTTGCCGACCCCACGCTCGACCCGGCCACCGAAGCCGCCGCATTCGTCAACGTGGACGCCGGCTTTGCCGATGCCTTCGCGGTGCTCGACGGCGTGCGCGACATCCTGTCTGAACGCTGGGCCGAAGACGCCGCCCTGGTGGGCAAGCTACGCACCTGGTTGTGGGAGGAGGGCCTCTTTGTCTCCAAACTGATGGATGGCAAAGACCAAAACAACCCCGACGTTGCCAAGTTCCGCGACTACTTCGACTATGCCGAGCCCATTCGCACTGTGCCCTCGCACCGCGCTCTGGCGGTGTTCCGTGGCCGCACACAAGAATTTTTGGACGCCAAGCTGCAGCTTGATGAAGAGATCGTGCCCGGGCAACCCAGCCAAGCCGAAGGCCGCATCGCCCAGCACTTGGGCTGGCGTCATCAAAAACGTGCAGCTGACGACTTGCTGCGCAAATGTGTGGCATGGACTTGGAAGGTCAAACTCAGCATGAGTTTGGAGCGCGACCTCTTCAGCCGCTTGCGTGAAGACGCAGAAAAAGTCGCCATCAAGGTGTTCTCGGAAAACCTACGCGACCTGTTGCTGGCTGCACCGGCAGGCCCGCGTGTCGTGATGGGCCTGGACCCCGGCATCCGCACCGGTTGCAAAGTGGCTGTGGTCGATGCCACAGGCAAGGTGCTCGACACCAACACCGTCTACCCGCACGAGCCGCGCAACGACTGGGAAGGCTCCATCCATACCCTGGGCCGCTTGTGCGCCACCCACGGCGTCAACATCATCGCCATTGGCAACGGCACCGCCAGCCGTGAAACCGACAAACTCGCGGGCGACTTGATCAAAAAAATCCAGCAGCTCGCGCCCGGCACGGCCATCCAGAAAGTGGTGGTCAGCGAGGCCGGTGCGTCGGTTTACAGCGCCAGCGAATACGCCAGCAAGGAGTTGCCGGATTTGGACGTGAGCTTGCGTGGTGCGGTCAGCATTGCCCGTCGCCTGCAGGATCCGCTGGCCGAGCTGGTGAAGATTGACCCGAAAAGCATAGGCGTGGGCCAGTACCAGCACGATGTCAACCAAAGCGAACTCGCTCGCACCTTGAACACGGTGATTGAAGACTGCGTGAACTCGGTGGGCGTGGACTTGAACACCGCCTCCAGCCCTTTGCTGTCGCGTGTGTCGGGCCTCAATGCCACCGTGGCTGGCAGCATCGTGCGCTGGCGTGACTCCAACGGTGCTTTCCGCAACCGCCAGCAGTTGCGCGAGGTGACGGGCTTGGGTGCCAAAACCTTCGAGCAAAGCGCAGGCTTTTTGCGCATTCGAGATGGCGACAACCCGCTGGACCAATCCGGCGTGCACCCCGAAACCTACCCGGTGGTCGAAAAAATTCTGAGTGTCGTCAAGAAGCCTGCCGCCGAGGTCATGGGCCACAGCGACGTGATTCGAGCCTTGAGGCCTGAAGCTTTTGCCGATGAAAAATTCGGTGCCATCACCGTCAAAGACATCCTGGCCGAGCTTGAAAAACCCGGCCGAGACCCGCGTCCTGATTTCAAAGTGGCGCGCTTGGCCGATGGTGTGGAGGACATCAAAGACCTGCAACCCGGCATGACGCTGGAGGGCACGGTCAGCAACGTGGCCCAGTTCGGCGCTTTTGTTGACCTGGGCGTGCACCAGGACGGCCTGATCCACGTGAGCCAGCTCGCCCACAAATTCGTCAGCGATGCCCGTGAGGTGGTCAAGACCGGCGACATCGTCAAAGTCAAGGTGCTCGAAGTAGACGTGGCCCGCAAGCGTATTTCACTGACGATGAAACTCGACGCCAAGCCGCAAGCTGGTGGTCAGCAGGACAACAGCTACCGGCCAGCCGGTCGTGGAGAACGTGCGGGGCGGGGTGGGGCGGCGACACAGCCCGTGCAGCAAGCTTCGGCGATGGAGATGGCGTTTGCGAAGTTGAAGGCGGGGCGGGGGTGAGCGGCAGCTTGGTTGAGTGCGTGTATCAGAACGGACTGTGCTCCGGAGACGGTTCGAGAGGCTGATCTGATTCGTCCTCAAAACGGGGTCTTGAATTCTTGCTTTGCAACTTCCGAGACCATGGCAGCAAGTTCCGGTTTGATATCGGTCAGTGAAAGTTTTGCGACGTTCTCTCGACTTGGCTGAGGCAGAAAAACGAAGTCGAACAAATCGGCGGCTTTAAGTAGCTTTAGGCTTGGTTCAATTTCTTGGTAAACATCATGAAGAATGTCGACAACTAGAGTGGTCTCTCCCTTTGGAAGCCGGGTCAACTCGGGCCACAAAACACGCGTCTGCGTTCGAATGTGTAGCAACGCATTCCGATACTGTTGCTTCAAGACTGACTGCAGCCCATCTCGAATTGTGTCTACTGTGGCGTCAGGTGTATTGACGCTAGATTCAATTTTT
>JBJOQO010000082.1:0-13547 GCA_046049865.1 Pseudomonadota bacterium
TGTGATGTTCACCATGGACACCGAGTCGGGCTTCAACGATGTGGTCTTCATCACCTCCAGCTATGGCTTGGGCGAAACCGTGGTGCAGGGGGCCGTGAACCCCGATGAGTTCTACGTCCACAAGCCCAGCCTGAAGGCCGACAAACTTGCCATCATTCGCCGCAACCTGGGCTCCAAACTCATCAAGATGGAGTTCGCCACCCCGGAAGAAAAAGCCGCCAGCGGCAAACTGGTGCGCACCGTCGATACCGCCACCGAGCAACGCAACCGCTATTCATTGACGGATGCTGACGTCGCCGAGTTGGCGCGTTACGCCCTCATCATCGAGGCCCACTATGGCCGTCCGATGGACATCGAGTGGGGCAAAGACGGCGGCGATGGCAAGCTCTACATCCTGCAAGCCCGGCCTGAAACGGTGAAGAGCCAGCAAGAGGGCAAGGTTGAGCAGCGATACAAGCTCAAGGGCACGAGTGCCGTGCTGGCTGAAGGCCGTGCGATCGGTCAGAAGATTGGTACCGGCCCAGTCCGCCTGGTGCACAGCATCAGCCAGATGGACGAAGTGCAGCCTGGTGATGTGCTGGTCACCGACATGACCGATCCCAACTGGGAGCCGGTGATGAAACGCGCCAGCGCCATCGTCACCAACCGTGGTGGCCGCACCTGCCACGCCGCCATCATTGCCCGCGAGTTGGGCATTCCAGCGGTGGTGGGTTGTGGTGACGCGACCGAGACGCTCACAGACGGTGCTTTGGTCACCGTGGTGTGCTCCGAGGGCGACACCGGCTACATCTACGACGGCCTCTTGGAAACCGAAGTCACCGATGTGCAAAAGGTGGACCTGCCTTACTGCCCCATCAAGATCATGATGAACGTGGGCAACCCGCAGCTCGCCTTTGACTTCTGCCAAATGCCCAATTCCGGTGTTGGCTTGGCCCGCTTGGAATTCATCATCAACAACAACATCGGCATCCATCCCAAGGCGATTTTGGATTACCCCAACATCGACCTGGACCTGAAAAAAGCCGTCGAGTCCGTGGCCCGTGGCCATGCCTCGCCACGTGCTTTTTATGTGGACAAACTCGCCGAAGGCGTGGCCACCATTGCGGCGGCCTTCTGGCCCAAGCCGGTGATCGTGCGCCTGTCCGACTTCAAGAGCAACGAGTACCGCAAGCTCATCGGCGGCTCACGTTACGAGCCCGAGGAAGAAAACCCCATGTTGGGCTTCCGTGGCGCGTCGCGTTACATCAGCCCCGACTTTGGTGAAGCCTTCGCCATGGAATGCGAGGCTTTGAAACGCGTGCGCAACGACATGGGCCTGACCAACGTCGAAATCATGGTGCCCTTTGTGCGCACCTTGGGCCAAGCCAAACAGGTCACACAAATGCTGGCTGATCGAGGTTTGAAGCGTGCCGCTATGGGCGGAACAGACGGCCTGCGCATCATCATGATGTGCGAAGTGCCCAGCAACGCCATCTTGGCTGAGCAGTTCTTGGAGTACTTCGACGGCATGTCCATCGGCTCGAACGACCTGACCCAACTCACCTTGGGCCTGGATCGCGATTCAGGGTTGGAGTTGCTCGCCAAAGATTTCGATGAACGCGACCCCGCCGTCAAAGCCATGATCTCACGTGCCATAGCCGCCTGCCGCGCTGTGGGCAAGTACGTGGGCATTTGCGGCCAGGGCCCCAGCGACCACCCGGACTTTGCTGATTGGTTGGCGCAGGAAGGCATCGTGTCCATCTCGCTCAATCCCGACTCGGTGGTGGAGACTTGGCAGCGCCTGGCTAAGCGCTGATCCAACGGGTTAGCTCCGGGGAGCAAAGCCTTTGCGCGTCAACATGGGCCGCAGTAGCATTGCGGCCATGAAGCTCCCCGGTTTTTACCCCGCACTTCTGACCGCGCTGTCGTTGGCGGTCCCGGTGCTGCACTGTGATGCGCAAGGCGTTGGCGCCGAGGCACGACCCAGCGTGGTGGCCTCGACCACGTCCGCGCCGACCTCGACGCGTCCGACGGGAAAAATTTATCAGCAGCGCCAGAAAGACGGCAGCATTTTGTTCACCGATCGACCAGCCGACACGGGCGGCGTGACCGAGAGAAGCTGGACAGTCCCTACGGAAGACCCGGAAGTCGCTGAGAAACGCCGTGAAAAGGCGCGCCAAGAAGCCAAACAAGAAGCGCAAGCGCTGAACGACCGCCTGCAGCGCCAAATCGAACGTCAGCAAGACCGCGATGAAGCGTTGGCCATTGAACGCATGCGCCTGAACCAAGCCCAGGCTCAGCGTGATGCTGAGATCGCGCGTGCGGACCGCGAACGGTCTGAGCGGGAGCGGGCGGTGCCGCCTGTGATTGTGGTGGTGCCGGGTCAGCGTCCCCGCCACAACAACCCGCCGATAGGCGGTTTGCCGCCGCCGTATGTGGCGCGGCCCGCTACTCCACCACTGTCACGACCTTCGGCCAGTGTGTGCACTGCCAAAAAGCCAAGCGACTGCAATCCGAGCGGTGATCCTGCGCGGGCGGGGTTTGGTGGTCGCTGACGGCGGCGACGCGGCTCCAGCACAACGCTCTGATTGAAGAGGTTGTATCCGCAGCACGACCTTGCTGGAATAATCGCGCCCACTGACACCTTGCGCTTGTGATGAAAACCTCCACACGCTTGAATTTGCTCTTGGCTGGCATCGGCACGGCGGCCATTGCCATCAGCGGTGCTTTGTTGTGGACCACGCTCGACAACAAGTCGGTGGACGACATTCGGCAAGCGGCCCAAGTGCAAATGCGCATTGCCGAGTCCATCCGCAAGTACACGGTGGACTACCTGCAAGTGGCGCTGCCCAATGCCAACGAGCCCGGCGCAAACTTCCATCGTGAGGCCGTGCCCTCATTTGCCGCCAATACGATGTTGGCTGACCTCTATAAAAACACGCCCGGTTATGCCTACCGCGAGGTGGCACTGAACCCGACCAACATCAAAAACCAGGCCTCGGGTTGGACGGCGGATGTGGTCAACGGCTTCAGGGCGCAGGGCGCGCCCACCGACATGTACACCGTCACCGGCGAGGGGCCCGACAAGCTGATGCACTTTTCTCGCCCCATCGTGGTGGACAGCGCCCGCTGCCTGCGTTGCCACAGCGATCCGGCAGTCGCACCTGCTTCCATGCGTGCGCTGTATGGCGACCAAACCGGGTTTGGTTGGAAACTCGGCGAAGTAGTCGGCGCGCAGATTGTCTCGGTGCCCGTTGCGGTGCAAACCCATAAACGCGACCACGCGTTTGCGCTTTTTCTGATGGGCACCACCGGCATGCTGCTGCTCGTGATGGCCGTGGTGAACTGGCTGATTTCGCGCAAGGTGCTGCAACCCATGGAAGCCGCCAACCGGACCCTCACGCGTCTGGCCGAGCTCGATGGACTGACCGGCGCTTCCAACAAACGTCACTTCAACCAGTTTCTGGCCACCCATGTGCAGCAAGCCACCGAACGCGGTGAAGACCTGGCCTTGGTCATGATCGACCTCGACCATTTCAAGCGCGTGAACGACGAGTACGGCCATTCCGTGGGCGATTCGGTTCTGCGCGAAACGGCCAACCGCGTGCGCCGTGCCATTCGGCGCAGCGATGTGTTTGGCCGTGTGGGCGGCGAAGAGTTCGCCTTGCTGTGCCCCGCCACCGACATCGCCGGTGCAGTGGCCACTGCTCGGATGATTCTGAACGAGCTCGGAGGCTCAGCCTTCGAGCTGGTGGGCGACGTGACGGCCAGCCTCGGTGTGGCCCAACTCAAACTGGGCGAATCTGCCGGGCACTTGTTCGAGCGTGCCGATGCGGCGCTCTATGAGGCCAAACGCTTGGGGCGCAACCGGGTGGTACTGGCCAAAGACGAGAGCGCGCGAACCCAAGCCGCTTGACGCCGACTGGTGCGAGCGCGTTCGCGCTTGCCAGCGTCCAGCGCCATCGCGGCAGCGTTGTTTTCCCTCGATTCCTATGCGTCGCCGTCCTTGCGCGGCGTGAATTCTTCCGCAGTTTTTGACCTGCTCCCCCGAAACGCGGGCTGTCGCGATGCGCGCGCGATCTGGATACTCGCGCCCGCCATGTGTCGGTTTCACGCTTGCTGCGCGAGGCTGGGCACCACTTGTCGAATTTGTTGCAGGAACATCATCGTGGTCACCACGCCCCTTCGTTTGCACCCGCTTTTCATCCGTCACCTATCGCAGTTGGGGTTCAGCAGTGTTTTGGTGCTTTTGGCATCGTGCGGTGGTGGTCAAGATGGTGCTCAGGATGTGACGACCGGTGCGAGTAAGAGTGCCAATGCCGTCCCCGTGGCCGAAGGCAAAGACCAAGTTCAGGCCAAATCCTTTTTCCCCACGGTGACTGTTCCCACCGATGCACACCTCAAAGGCATGTGGTCGCCTGTGTACAACTGGCCCGGCGTCGCGGTGCATGCGGTGTTGTTGCCCGACAGCCGAGTGCTGAGCTACGGTAGCAAAGCTGACGGCACCCAAACAGGCAGCTTCAACTACAACACCTGGGATAGCACCGGCTCGCCTGCCGTGGGGCACATGTCCTTTGCCAATGGAACCGGCATCGACATTTTTTGTAGCTCTCAACTGTTGCTGCCGCCGACGTCGAGCACCAGCACCCCAAACGTATTCATGGCGGGTGGAGACAGTTGGAATGGCTCAAGGACGCTGAATTCGGCAAACAACGCCAGCAACGTTTTTAATGCTGGCAACAACAGCTTGACCCGCGCTGGCAATATGCAGCGTTCTCGTTGGTACTCCACATCCACCACACTCATCAATGGAGAGACCTACATACAAAGTGGTTCTGGGGGTACAGATCGACCTGAGGTGCGAAGTGTCAATGGGGTGTTCCGCACGTTGAACAACGCCAATACCAGTGGCGTCCAATATGTCTACCCACGCAACTTTGTCATGCCCGATGGCCGTTTGTTTGGCTATGACGCCAATGGCAGCATGTACTTCGTCAGCACTGCGGGTGAAGGCGCCTTGACGGCTGCCGGTAGTTTTGCAGGCCAATACGCCAGTGACTCCTCCAGTGCAGCCATGTTTCGTCCGGGTCGAATTTTGCAGTTCGGTGGCAACTCCAATGGAGCCATCGTGATTGACGTGACGAGTGGCTCGCCTGTGGTTACGCCCACGCAGTCCATGTCCAGTCAGCGTCGTTTGGCTGTAGGCACTTTGCTAGCTGACGGCCAAGTGCTGGCGACCGGTGGTAGCCAGGTGTGGAACGAGTTGACGGGTGTGAATACGGTTGCTGAAATCTGGAATCCCCAAACCGGCCAGTGGTTGCAGGGTGCTGCCGGTGCTAAGCCCTTGCTTTACCACACCAACGCTTTGCTGCTGCCTGATGCGAGTGTTCTGATAACAAGGGGGCGGGGCGTCGTCGGCGAATGGCGTGCCGAACCCAGACAAAGATCAGCTCAACGCCCAAATTTACTACCCACCGTATTTCTTCAAAGCCAATGGTGTTCGCGCCACTCGGCCCAGCATCACCACCACGCCCGATTGGTTGGAGATCGGTAAAACCTTCGCCCTGCAAACCACTGGTGCCACCAGCATCAGCCGCGTCACCTTGGTCAAAACCGGCTCCAGCACCCATGGCTTCAACATGGAGCAGCGGTTTGTAGACCTGGCGTTCAGCGCCAACGGCAGCACGCTCACCGTGCAAGCGCCCACCAAAGCGGGTGAGGCCACGCCGGGTTACTACATGGTGTTTGTTTTTGACCAAGCCGGTGTGCCGTCCGAATCCAAAATTTTGCGTTTGGGCGTGGCCGCCAACCCCAACCCCAGCGTCACCCCAGTCATCACCAACCCAGGTGCACGAAGCAGCAACGCCAATGTCGCTTTGACCTTGCAAGTCAGTGCCTCAGACCCCAATGGCGACGCCTTGCGCTACAGCGCCACCGGCTTGCCCACAGGTTTGAGTTTGAATACCACCACAGGCCTCATCACGGGCACGCCCACGACCAACGGCAGCTACAACGTGGTCGTCGCTGCCAGCGACGGCATCAACAGCAGCAGCGCCAGATTTGTCTGGACTATCACCAGCCCCAATGCACTGACCCTCACCGCTGCACCGAGGCCCGCAGCTTCGTTGGCAGGTGGCAGTGCCAGTTTCAATGCCACGGCCACCGGCGTCGGTGTGCAATATCGCTGGCGTTTTGGCGATGGCACCGCCGATTCCGCGTGGTCGTCCAGTGGCGCCATTACCCATGTTTACGCCAGTCCTGGCACCTATGTCGTGACCCTCACCGTGCGCGATAGCGCTGGGGCAGTGCAAAGCCGCAGTTTTGCGCAAACCGTTTATCTGCCGTCGACCACCAAACAGCCCACATCCTCCAGCAACATCGTCATCGAAACGCCAGCCACGGGTAATGCGCGTTTGTGGGTGGTGAACCAAGACAACGATTCCATCACCGCCTTTGATGCCGTCACCCGCGCCAAGTTGGGCGATGTGATCGTGGGCGCTGCACCACGCAGCATCGCCGTCGCTCCAAATGGTTTGTTGTGGGTGAGCAATAAAGACAGCGCCACTGTCAGCGTGGTTGATCCTGCCAGCCGCAGTGTGGTGCGCACCATTGCCTTGCCACGCGCATCGCAGCCCTTCGGTGTGGCGATGTCGCCAACGGCCGCTCAAGCCTTTGTGGTGTTGGAGGCGACGGGCCAGGTGTTGAAGTTCGACACCGGCACCTACGCCCAAACCGGCAGCGCCTCCGTGGGTGCCAATGCCAGGCATGTGTCGGTGGCGGCCGACGGTGTGGCTGTTTATGTGTCACGCTTTATCACGCGGCCCCTGCCGGGTGAGGGAACGGCCACGGTGAGTACGCCCGCTACCGCCGGTGGCGAAGTGGTTCAACTCACAGCTTCCTCCATGGCCACGGTGCGCACCATGGTGTTGAAACACAGCGACAAGGTTGACTCAGAAAACCAAGGCCGTGGCATTCCCAACTACTTGGCCGCAGCAACGATTTCCCCCGATGGCACACAGGCCTATGTGCCCTCCAAACAAGACAACATCAAACGCGGCAGCTTGCGCGACAGCGCGGCGCTGAATTTTCAGAGCACGGTGCGCGCCATCAGCTCACGCTTGGTGTTGACAGGAGCGAGCGCCGGCACCGAAGACTTGGCACGCCGGGTTGACCACGACAACGCCAGCTTGGCCAGCGCTGCGGTCTACGACAAACGTGGCACCTTGTTGTTCGTCGCACTGGAAACCAGCCGCGAAGTGGCCGTGGTGGATGCCCACTCGGGGGTGCAACTCACCCGTTTTGATGTGGGCCGCGCGCCCCAGGGCTTGGCCTTGTCCAACGACGGAACCACCTTGTTCGTCAACAACTTCATGGACCGCTCCGTGGGGGTTTACGACCTCAAGCCGCTGCTGAACCAAGGTTTGTACAACGTGCCTGTGTTGGCCAACTTGGCCGCGGTCGCAGCCGAGCGTTTGCCTGCCAACGTGTTGCTCGGCAAACAACATTTTTACGACGCACGCGACACCCGCCTCTCGCGCGACCGCTACATGAGTTGCGCCAGTTGCCACAACGACGGGGGCCAGGATGGTCGCGTGTGGGACTTGACCCATGCGGGTGAAGGTTTGCGCAACACCATCAGCCTGCGTGGCCGTGCTGGCAGCCAAGGCCGTTTGCACTGGAGCGCCAACTTCAACGAGGTGCAAGACTTTGAAGGCCAGATTCGTGCCTTGGCGGGCGGCACCGGTTTGATGACCGATGCCCAGTTCAACTCCGGCACCCGCAACCAACCCTTGGGCGACAACAAAGCGGGTGTCAGCACGGACCTGGACGCCTTGGCCGCCTACGTGGCGTCGTTGTCCACCTTCGCTGCGTCACCCTTGCGCAACGCTGATGGCAGTTTGACCACTGCCGCCGTGCAAGGAAAAACAATCTTCCAAGCCCAGTGTTTGGCCTGTCACGGCAGCGCAGCTTTCACGAAAAGTGCCAGCGTCGCGCTGCAAAACGTGGGCACCCTCAAGCCCAGCAGCGGTCAACGTTTGTATGCAGCGCTCACAGGCATAGACCCACCCACCCTGCGTGATGCCTGGGCCACCGGCCCCTACCTACACGACGGTTCTGCCCCCACGCTGTCGGCTGCTATCAGCGCCCACACCAACCTCAGCTTGAACGCCACCCAGGTGTCGCAGCTGGCAAGCTACGTCTCTCAAATTGGCCGCGAGGAAGGCGACCCATCGCCCACCGTCACACTCAACCCGGAAGCAGAAGCGGGCACGCTGGGCAATGGTGGTCGAATCCAAGCGGCCAGCAACGCATCGGGCGGACAGGTCATTGGCAACCTCAACAACGTGGGTGCGTTTGTTCAGGTGACAGTCAGTGGCCCGAGCGTGGCGGGCAATGCCACTTTGGTGATTCGTTTCTCCAACGGCTACGGTGACAACCGCAGCCTGAGTTTGTATGTGAACGGCGTGAAACGACAGCAAGTGGTGTTTCCCACGACCGGCGGCTGGAACAATTTCGCCAACTCCGCCGCCATCACCATTCCTTTGAACACAGGCAACAACACCATTCGGCTGCAACGTGACGCCAGCGACACCGCCGCCGCCGACATGGATCGGTTCACGGTGACACGTGGGAATTGAGCGCGCACGATCGGCTTGATGCTCTTTCTTTAGGGCAAAGAGTGTTTGCCGCGTTGGACCGCATGCGGTCCAACGCCGCTTCACCAGGGCGTGACGTTCGTTTGCGGCCCATCACCGCAAGCTGACCGTCGCGCCTCATCAGGCAGGTTCAACCTAGATACGGCAGTTGAACGCGCCAGAGTGGGCTGTGATGCAGTGCTCTAGCAAGGGTGTAGCAGGGCTTTCAAGCCGCATGCGGCTTGCCTGCGCAGCGACCCACGCTTGCAAGCGTGGGTGCGCCCTGCAAGGGGGACGACGCTGCGGGCTCGTGCCCGCGAGGAGGAGCAACGCGGCCAGCGTGCCGCAGCTCGGCTCAATCGGGTGTGTAGCGCTTTCACCCAACGGGTGAAGGTGTTCGTGTGAATAACACTCAATGGTTTTCAGGGGTTGTCAGCGGAATAAAGCGGTCAACTGCCGGATCTAGGTTCAAGCGTCAGGTGTTCCCGTGTCTTGGCCACCCAGGCCCACCCCAACACGTGCCGAGCTGGCAAGTGCCTGGTACCTGCGCCGAAACGCGTCCAGCTCCTCTTCCTCCAGCTCTTCCAAGTCCAGCAGCGCGTTGTGCGCGCCCTTGGTGGCGCGGATCAATTCGTCCAGCTTGATCTGGATGGCCTCGGTATCGCGGTTCTGTGTGTTCTGAATCAAAAACACCATCAAAAACGTGATGATGGTCGTCCCCGTGTTGATCACCAGTTGCCAGGTGTCGCTGAAGGAGAAGATCGGGCCGGTGACGATCCACACCGCAATCACCCCCAAGGCCAGCGCAAACGTTCTGGGCCGCCCACAATAGTGCGATGCTGTTTTTGCGAAGCGGGCGTAGGACGTTATTTTTTCCATGGGGCTGTTCTGTTTTGTTGGTGGGGTGAGTGGGTTCTTGAACCCATCAAGTTGATCCGGGAGAGAACAGGCTGCGTCACCCCACGGCTTTCGTCGCACATGAACGGCAGATACACGCCCTTCCACGCTGGTCTGGCGCGATACGCGCCAAAGTCTCCGGAGAAAACTGAACCGTGGTGCACCAACAAGGCTGGTCGAACGAAGCACCGCAGGCCGGGGCGCAGTGGTTGGCCTGGCCGCACAGGGGGCAGCGCCGCTCGTCAAGCGTCATGGTTACGCAGAGCTTGTCCAACGCTAAGTCTCCATGGTTGGTGCCGAACTGTTCGTCAGCGTGAATGTTTCCGTGTACCGCTGCCTGCCTGTCGTCACCTCATCCCAATGCTTCAGCGCGAACAGCTGGGCCCGCTGACTCGCCATCTTTAGGAATAACCAGGCAACTTTCGCATTCGGGCGTTGACAAAGCGGCGAGTTGGTCGTGCAAGGCCGGTGCCAATGCTTCCGTGGTGTAAGCGGTCCACACCAACTTCAGTATGGCAGGTGCTACCAGCCCTTCCAACAACGCCATCACATCCACGCATACCTCGTCTTCCGTCAGTCCCAACTCGGACAACACGGCCGTGCGCAGCCGAAGCATGACAACGATTGCGCTGTAGCGACGAGGGCCACGAACAATTTCGCTTTCACCCAAACACCAGGCCGCAGCGACCACCGGCATGCCGCAAAGCACTTCTTTGAGAACATCACGGACAACCCGGTCGAGCGCGATGGGTTTCAACTTACCTTGGGCGGCGGATTGATACACGTCTGCGAGCAGTGCGGATCTCCGGTCTAATGCGCGATGCAGCAGTGAACGGTTGTGTTGGCGGGCGGCTTTGTCTTTGAGTAGGTGCGCATGCTGGTCGATCTGCCAACGTGCTGCGGCAGCCCAAGCAGCATCGTGATGGAGACAGTCTTGCAAATTGGCAACACCGCTCGCGTCGCCTGATCGCAGTCTCGCCAAGCCCAGCAAATAGGCCGCTTGGGCAGTGCTGTCGGGCTGGCTTAGGCACGCTTGCGCGATCTCGATCACGGTGGACGTTTCCCCGTAGTCGAGCTCCAGTGCGGCCCGATCCAGACTGCGGTCGTTGTCGGTTCGCAGTCGCTCCATTCGTTGACGTTGATGGCGCTGCATGATGTGTTCGCGACGCCAAGTCCCCGCATGGAGGTGTCTCCAACGTTCATCGTACTTGGCGGTAACCACTGACCAACTGGGCAGCCATGCCGCACCGGCACAAGGGCGTGGCATTGAAGCGAAGCTCAGCGCTTGGTCACCCAGAATGCCGATGGCATGGAGTCGCTCGACGGTCGATGGATGGGTGTCGTTTTCGTCCGTTTTTCGATTTTTCAGGCGGTCCCATTCTTCGGGTTGCGGCACACGCGCAAGCAAATGTCGTTCAACCTCACCCAACCAAGAAGGTGGTGGGGTGTCTTGCAAGGCGATCAGGTCCGTCGCGTGGTGCGCCATCATTGTTCGCCACCGATCGGCAAAAACTTCAATGACTAACAAGGCAGTTGCCATCTCCAACTTGCCAACCACAGACGCACCATATGCGTCGGCTTCAAATTCGCAACGCCGCGAGTATTCGAAACTCAACCGAGAAAAGCGTGGCGCGAACCACTGTGCAAAAGCAATGCTCCCGCGGTCTAATGGAGAGCTCGCTTCGCTGCTGGCGTATGCCAGCCAGCCCACCCTGGTGCGGTAAATCCAATGTCCGAGTCGGCCGTGGCGGTGCGAAAAATGTCCCAACTCATGTGCGATAACGCTTCGTGCGACATCGGCCCCCACCATGGCCAGCAAGGGCACCCCCAAGACCAATATCCGGCGTTTTCTCCAAGGAAGCCAGCGCACCGTCGATTCGACAGCCGCGGCGTTGAATTCATCCGTGAGATGGACGACATCGATAGCCGGTGTGTCCAGTCTCTTGGCCAAGTTGTCCAGCTCTTGGTACAGCTTAGGGGCTTCGGCGCGCTGGACTGCAACACCAGGCATGTCGAACTTGGGTTGTATCAGCCACCAAATGAACGCGAGCAAAAACAAGCTTGACCAACCCCCGAACAACAGACCAAAGGGGTTGAGCAGGTTCAGTGCGATCACGAGCGCAAAAGGCGAGATCAGAATAACTTGATAGGCCAAAATTCCGAAAATCGCCAAAGCTGCGAGCCGGGCTTTTGCCCACGTTCGATGGGACGTGACCATTTGAGCCGTATTCATAAGGCTCGTTTGACGGGGCAATTAAAAGGGTTGTCCATCGTCACTTCTTGCACCATCCTGTCATCGAGATAGAGCCATCTCTACACTCGGTCGGAATGGGGTCTTCCTGCTTCACCGAACGAGTCGGGGTGGGTGGAGCCGACGCCGGCTTTTTGTCTGTGGGTCCCGCAGACACGTTGGTCTGTTGGTAAACCAGTTTTTTGCTGCCGCGATCGCAACTGCCCACCACACGCCCGGTGGCAGGTGTGGCCACGTCCATGACCGTGACCGTGAACAACGTCACCCCGCCACCGCGAATTTTGGCTTCGACCTCGGTGCGCAGCTCCTCGCAAGTCACGGCTGCGCAGGGCAGTGCGTGCAACAAAAGAACGGTGAGGGCGGTGGTGATGGCGGTGTTCATGGCAGGGTCAACCGGATGGAATGGGCGCGTTGGTGGCGGCGCAGTGCGTCATTTTGAACCCCGTCACGGCACGGGGTGTTCGAGGCCAGTCATTTGAATGCCACCTACACTGGTGACAGGCTTCATTGACACCCTTCACTCACCCCCTCCAACACCATGGGCTGGCCCGGTCACCTAACGCTGAACTACCGCTGCGAAACAACCTCCACCGGCACCCGCACCGTGCTGCACGACCGCCACTCGGGTCCACTGCGCGTATTGCAAAGTCTGTACCCGGAAGCGCCCCAGGTTTGCCACAACGTGCTCGTGCATCCGCCGGGCGGCATCGTGGGCGGTGATGATTTGGTGATCGAAGCGCACTTGCAAAACGGTGCACATGCCCTGATCAGCACCCCCGGTGCGACACGTTTTTACCGCAGCATTGGCGAGGCTGCGCGGCAAACCATCGATTTCAAACTCGACGCCGGCGCGCGGCTGGAGTGGTTGCCGCTTGAAACCATCGTGCACAGCGCCGCCTTGGCCGAGAACAGCATGGTGTTCAAGCTGCAACCCGGCTCAGAAATGTTGGGCTGGGACGTGCTCGCCCTCGGTTTGCCCGCGTCTGAACAAACGTTCGAGCAAGGCCACATGAGGCAGCAGATTGTAATTCCCGGCTTGTGGCTAGAGCGCACTAAGGTCGCCGCAGACGACCACACCTTGCTGCGCAGCCCCTTGGGTTGGGATGGGCAAACCGTGCTCGCCACCCTGTGGTTTGCAGCCGGCAGCCATCAGCCCATCAACCGATTGCAAACCTTGCTGGATGAAGCCAGGGTGCACATCGAAGCCAGCCCAACAGCCGCCCGCGCAGGCTGCACCCGTTTGGGCGACCAGGGCGTGGTGCTGCGCGTATTAGCCCCGCAAGTGGAGCCTGCGATGTTGTTGCTGCAGCAGGTGTGGGCGGTTTGGCGGCAAGCCGCTTGGGGGTTGAAGGCTTGTGCGCCTAGGGTTTGGAGGTTGTGAGGGGGAGATACGAGGCGTTACTTTGGGGCTGGACCGACGTCCATTCCATCGTAGGAAGCTAGCTTGTACTTCGTCGCCAGTTCGTATAGTTCATTGTTTCTTGCGTGAAGACTCGCCGGAGAGTGAACCTCGACCTTTTCGACGTGCAGCCTGAAGATCTGGCGGCCAGGTACCACGTCAATGGCTACGAGTCGGTATTGGGAGCCCATCAACTCTTTGGCGGCGTTCGCCAGCTTCTCTTGGCTGGGATCAAGGAAGAAGTAGCCCCACAAGAGTGTAAGCGCGCGGTGAACCGCACCCTATGCAAGCCATCAGAACCCTGCGAAGGTTGCTGTTTTGACAACAGCGAGGGTGCAAATGGAAACGGTGCAGTGGCACGAGAAGATCAAGCGGCAACTTGAAG
>JBJOQO010000083.1:0-13023 GCA_046049865.1 Pseudomonadota bacterium
GCCCCAGGTCGATCCAGCGCACTTGACCTGCTGCCGCAGGCTGCATGAACTGCTCGGTGAGATGCGCCAGTGTCTGTGCCCGCTCCGCCAATTTGACAAAGTCCACCGACACATCCACCACCGCTTGCAGTGCCAATTGCGCGGCGCGGGCGGCGTCGCCCAGCGCCTCTAGGCTTTGCGCAAATTCAGGAAGGTTGCAGCGTTCGTCCCAGCGCAGCTTGATGGCACCGCGCACATCACCCAGGCGCCCGGCGCAGACCAAACGCAATTCACGTGCCGTTTGTTCACAGCGCTGCGACAGCACCTGCCAAGGCTGCAATCCACGCGCCTGTTGCAGACCCAAAGCCAGCATGTCGCGCGAAAAATCAAGCAACTGGGCCGTGCCGAGGGTAGAGCCCAGAAACTGCACGCCCGCATCGCTAAGCTGGTGGGCCTCATCAAAAATGGCCACCTCCACCGTGGGCAAAAGCTCGGCCACGCCGGTGTCGCGTAGCGCCATGTCGGCAAAAAACAAGTGGTGATTCACCACCACCACATCGGCGGCCATGGCCTCGCGACGGGCTTTGACCACATGGCAGCCTTGGTATTGTGGGCATTCCGTGCCGAGGCAGTTTTCGCGGGTGGAGGTGACAAGCGGAATCACGCTGCTGCGTTCATCCAAACCCTCCAGCTCGGCCAGGTCGCCGCTGCGGGTGCTGGTGGCCCACTGTTCAATCTTGGCAAGCGTTCGCACCGCCCAACGGTCCGGCAGTTCAGCGGTTTGCCTGGCGAGGTTCAAACGGTGGGTGCACAAATAACTGCCTCGCCCTTTGAGCAAGGCGGTGCTGACGGGCACATTCAAGGCCTGCCTCAGGCGTGGAATGTCGCGCAAAAAAAGTTGGTCTTGTAGGCTTTTGGTGGCGGTGCTCACCAGGGTGCGTTTGCCCGACAGCAGCGCGGGTGCCAGGTAAGCATAGGTTTTTCCTACACCGGTGCCCGCTTCAGCCACCAACGCCTCGCGTGCGTCAATGGCGGCAGCCACGGCCAGGGCCAGTTGCAGTTGCACCTCACGCTGCACATAACGCGGGTCGGCCTGGGCCAAGGCGCCAGCGGCACCCAGGGCAGATTCCACTGCGCCACGTAAAGGACTGGTCACAGGCTCAATCAACACATCACGCAGGCTCGGGTGGCTCAAGTGATGCTTCCAAGCGGGTTATTTGGTCTCGTAACAACAAACGTCGCTTCTTCAGGCGACGCAGAGTCAGCTCATCATCAGGGTTTTCCAGACGCGCCCGGTCAATCAGGTTGTCCAGATCCGCATGCTCCATGCGCAATTCGATCAGTTGGCGGTGAGGCGAGTGCAGGTTGTTTTCCATCAGACGCCGATTGAATCGGGCATTCGTGACCAGTGGTGGAGGATATCGCCCATTGAATCAAACAAAACGATTATAGTTTTCCACCATGAGCACCACAGCGACGCTGAACTACCGACTCTCTGCCGCCACAGGCATACACCGCGGTGACAGGGCCTACCAGCAAGACCAGGTTGAGATCCTCGCCCACGAACGGGTGCCAGGTTGCGCCATGGCGGTGCTGGCCGACGGCATGGGGGGTAAAAGTGGGGGCCGCAAGGCTTCTGACCAGGTGATACTCACGGCCCGGCAGTTGTTTGAGCGCTACGCTCCCAGCCAAGAAGAGGCCAGCGACACCCTGCGCTCTTTGGTGATGGAGGCGCACTTGATGATCAAGCTCACCGCTATCACGTCGGAGGAAGAACCCCACAGCACGGTAGCCGCCTACATCGTCACACCGAACCGCGAGTGCCAAATTATTCACGCGGGCGACTCCAGGGTGTACCACTTTCGCGGCGCTGACATGGTGGCCCGCACCATCGACCACTCGTTTGTGCAACGTTTGGTTGACGAAGGGCAAATTTCCGAAGACGAAGCCAACACCCATCCCCAATCCAACCTGCTCACGGGTTGCCTGGGGACCACCCAAGACCCGCCCATCACCATTGACCGCGTGGACCGGTTAGAGGTCGGCGACAGCTTGATGGCTTGCAGTGACGGTCTTTGGCACTACTTCACTCCCAAGGAGATGGGCGCCATCGTGCACGCGCTGCCTCCACGTGAAGCCAGCGAGATGCTGATCAGCAAAGCCCGGCAACGCGCCCGTGGCGGCGGCGACAACTTGTCGCTGGCCTTGATTCGGGTTGATCCGCTGAAGTAATTCAAGGGTTCGATGCAGCAGGCGGCACTTTCAGTGCTGCGGATGGTGGTTTGCCGGACGCTGCCTTTTCCGAGTTTCTTTTCTCGACCTCCGCCTTACGCCGAAGCGCGAGTTCACGCTTGTCGTTCTGGGACTTCGCACGCCTATCGGCCTCGGCCTTTGCCTTCGCTTGCTTTTGTGCACGCTCGTGCTCCGAACCCGCTTGCCGATTCATTGAAGGCACCTTGGGAGAAGCGGTTGGAGTTTTTTTGCTTGCCGATGCGGAATCGCCGACTGGAGCCGGCTGAGTACCCGGAAGAACAATGTCGCTCTTGCTTTGAGCGGCCTTCTCCTGCAACTGCGCCCGACGCTGAGCGGCGCGCTCCTGCCTTTGCGCATCGTCCAACAGAATCTCTTGCTGCCTCAGCGGCGCTATCGCATCTCGATGGGCCTTGCGTGCCGCTTCAACGCACGAAGTCACGACAAAACGCGCGGCGCAGGCCTTTTCTTGCTCAAGCAAACGTTGATCCGCGGTCGAACGTTCTTGCGCTATGCGCGTCCTCTCGGCCGCCGCGTCCAACTGCGCATGAGCGAGGGACGTCACAGCACCCAGCAGCAACAACAGCGCAAGACAAGCGCTGCGTGTCATGTCAGCCCCGTGTCCACGTCACGACGAGCCAAAGCCAAAAACTCGCTCGACTGCATCTCATGCAGTCGAGACACCGTTCTTGGAAATTCATGTGCCATGGGCCCCTCGGTATAAAGCAACTCGGGTTCGACCTCGGCCGACAGAATGAGTTTCACGCGGCGGTCGTAAAGCACATCCACCAGCCACGTAAACCGCCGCGCTTCAGACGCCAAACGCGGCGACATCTGCGGTACACCGGACAGCAACACAGTGTGAAACTGGCTGGCCAGCTCCAGGTAATCGTTCTGCGAGCGCGGACCGGCGCACAATTCTTTGAAATCAAACCACACCACGCCACCGGCTTTGCGGCGAGCACGCAAAGTGCGGTGTTCAATGCGCATCTCAGGCGTTTCTTCTTTGGTTTCGATCAACTGCTCAAATGCCGCAGTCATGGCGGCCTCGGCGACCGAACCCAAAGGCGAATGATAAAAATTCACCTGCGCCAAAGTGCGCTGGCGGTAGTCGGTACCGGCATCGACGTTGATGACCTCCAGTTGCGACTTGAGCAACTCAATCGCAGGCAAGATGCGGTCACGGTGCAACCCGTTGGGATAGAGACCGTCCGGATGAAAGTTGGAGGTGGTGACGATGCTGACGCGAAACTCCACGAGCGCTTCCAGCAGCTTGTAGAGAATCATCGCGTCCGTCACGTCGGCCACGTGGAACTCGTCAAAACAAATCAAACGGTAGCGCCGCGACATGCGCTGCCCCAGTTCATGCACCGGATTCACCGTGCCATGCAACTCGGACAACTCGCGGTGCACCTCGCGCATGAACTCGTGGAAGTGCAAACGGGCTTTGCGTTTTAAGGGCACAGCTTGGAAAAAGCAGTCCATCAAAAAACTTTTCCCACGCCCCACACCGCCATACATGTAAACACCACGCGGCAACGGTGGTCGCGAGCCGAACAACTTGCCTATGGTGCTGCGGCGGCGCTGCACATACACGGCCCACTCGTCGGCACAGCGCTGCAGCGCAGCCAATGCACGCAACTGTGCCGCGTCGCTTTGGTAGCCACGCTCAGCCAGTGTTTGGTGATAAAGCTCAGTGACAGAGGTCATCGTTCAACGCAATAAGAAACGGGGCGGCCTGTTGGTCGCCCCGTTGTCATTCATCGAATGGTTTCGCTCAGAAATTGAGCGTGCGCTTGTCCACTGCCAATGCAGCTTCTTTGGTCGCTTCGCTCAAAGAGGGGTGAGCGTGGCAGATGCGTGCAATGTCCTCGGCAGAAGCCTTGAACTCCATCGCCACGACGGCTTCGGCAATCAACTCCGAGGCTTGCGGGCCAACGATGTGCACACCCAAGATTTCGTCCGTGGTCGCATCGGCCAAAAATTTCACCATCCCGGTGGTATCACCCAAAGCGCGTGCGCGGCCATTGGCCAGGAAGGGGAAGGTGCCCGCTTTGTAAGCGCGGCCCGCGGCTTTGAGTTGCTGCTCCGTTTGACCCACCCAAGCGATTTCAGGTGAGGTGTAGATCACCCAAGGAATGGTGTTGAAGTTGACGTGCCCGTGCTGCCCGGCAATACGCTCCGCCACCGCCACGCCCTCTTCTTCCGCCTTGTGGGCCAGCATGGGGCCACGCACCACATCGCCCACTGCCCACACATTGGGCAAGTTGGTTTTGCAGTTGTCGTCGACCACGATGGCACCACGTTCATCCAGCTTCAAGCCCACAGCGTCTGGGGCCAAGCCAATGGTGTTGGCCACTCGGCCGATTGACACGATGAGATTGTCCACGGCCAGGGTTTTGGCTTCGCCGGCAGCGCTGGTGTAGGCGATGCTCACACCCTTCTTAGCTGACTTGATGTCGCCGATCTTCACGCCCAGTTCGATCTTCAAGCCCTGCTTGGTGAACGCTTTGTGCGCCTCTTTGGCGATTTGTTCATCGACCGCGCCCAAGAAGGTGGGCAGGCCTTCGAGGATGGTCACGTCAGCACCCAAACGACGCCAGACCGAACCCATTTCCAGACCAATCACGCCTGCGCCAATCACACCCAAGGTTTTGGGCACAGCGCCGATGCGCAAGGCACCGTCGTTGGAGAGGATGTTTTCTTCATCAAACGGTGAACCGGGCAACTGGCGCGCGTTGGAGCCTGTGGCCACAATGATGTGTTTGCCGGTCAGCGATTCCTCTTTGGCCCCGGTCACCTTGATTTCATAGCCGCCCTCGACTTGCTTCACGAACGAGCCGCGCCCGTGGAAGAAGCTGATCTTGTTCTTTTTAAACAGGTACAAGATGCCGTCGTTGTTTTGTTTGACGACGTTGTCTTTGCGGGAGAGCATCTTGGCCACGTCCATGCTCAGGTTGGACAAGCCGATGCCGTGGTCGGCAAAGTGGTGGGCGGCTTGTTCATAGTGCTCGCTCGACTGCAACAGCGCCTTGCTCGGGATGCAGCCGACGTTGGTACAGGTACCACCCGGTGCCGGGCCGCCCTTGTCGTTTTTCCACTCGTCGATGCAAGCGGTTTTCATGCCGAGCTGGGCGGCGCGGATGGCGGCAATGTAGCCACCGGGGCCGCCGCCGATGACGATGACGTCGAAGTTTTGACTCATGGTGTTCTCCGCCCTCAGATGTCAAACAACAAACGAGCCGGATCTTCCAGCGCTTCTTTCATGGCCACCAGACCGAGCACGGCTTCGCGGCCGTCGATGATGCGGTGGTCATAGGACATGGCGAGGTAGTTGATCGGGCGAACCACGACCACACCGTTTTCCACCACAGCGCGGTCTTTGGTGGCGTGTACGCCGAGAATCGCCGATTGCGGTGGGTTGATGATGGGGGTGGACAGCATGGAGCCGAACACGCCGCCGTTGGAGATGGAGAAGGTACCGCCCGTCATCTCTTCAATGCCCAGCTTGCCGTCTTTGGCTTTTTGGCCGTACTCGGCGATCTTCTTCTCGATGTCAGCAAAGCTCATTTGATCGGCATTACGCAGAATCGGCACCACCAAACCGCGTGGTGAACCAACGGCGATGCCGATGTCGAAATAACCGTGGTAAACGATGTCATTGCCGTCAACCGAGGCATTGAGCACGGGGTACTTCTTGAGTGCAGCCACGGCAGCTTTCACGAAGAAGCTCATGAAGCCAATCTTCACGCCGTGTTCTTTTTCAAACTTTTCCTGGAAGCGCTTGCGCATTTCCATCACCGGGGCCATGTTGACCTCGTTGAAGGTGGTGAGGATGGCGTTGGTGGCTTGCGATTGCAGCAAACGCTCTGCCACGCGCGCGCGCAGGCGGCTCATCGGAACACGTTGCTCGGGGCGGTCACCGAGGTTCATGCTGATGGGCGCTGCGACCGTTGGCAACGCGGGTTTGGCGACTGCAGGCGCAGCAGCAGCGGCCGTTGCAGCGGGCTTGGCACCAGAGGCCAACGCGCCGAGCACATCGCCCTTGGTCACGCGGCCATCTTTGCCGGTGCCAGCCACAGAACCTGCAGCCAATGCGTTGTCGGCCATCAATTTGGCGGCGGCAGGCATGGCCACGTCGCTCTTGGAGCCACCGGTGGCAGCGGCAGCCGCAACGGGTGCTGGTGCAGCGGCGGCGGGCGCGGCGGCTGGTGCGGAGGCAGGCGCTGCCGACGCCTTGCCTTCGGTGTCAATGCGCGCAATAACTTCATCGGCGACGCAGCTGGAGCCATCACCCTTGACATGCTCGGCCATGATGCCGGCGGCGGGTGCTGGCACTTCCAACACGACTTTGTCGGTTTCGATTTCAACCAGGATTTCATCCATTGCCACGGCTTCGCCGGGCTTTTTCTTCCACTGCAACAAGGTGGCTTCTGCCACGGATTCAGAGAGTTGCGGAACTTTGACGTCTACGATGGCCATGTTGTGTTCTTTCAATGAGTTCGGATGCAAGCCTGCCCGCGCAGCGCGCCTGTATCGATCGGCGCGCGCGGGCAGAGCTCAGTTCACTTGGTGAGGATGAAGCCCTTGAGCTTGGTGAAGGCTTGCTCAAGCAAAGCCTTTTGCTGCTCTTGGTGCAGATGGGAGTAACCCACAGCGGGCGACGCGGACGCGGGGCGACCGGCGTAACCGAGCTTCTGCCCGTCAAGCATGTTCTCGTGGATGTAATGCTGCACGAAGAACCATGCGCCTTGGTTTTGCGGCTCGTCCTGGCACCACACGATGTCGGTGGCGTTCGGATACTTCTTAATCTCAGCCGCAAAGGCTTTGTGTGGGAATGGATAGAGCTGCTCCACACGCAGGATGGCCACATCGGTGGCTTTGCGCTCGGCACGGGCCTTGACCAAGTCGTAATACACCTTGCCCGAGCAGCAGATCACGCGTTTGACTTTGTCCGCGTTGAGATCGGCCTGGGTTTCAGCGATGACGGTCTTGAACTCGCCCTTGGTGAACTCGCTCATGGGCGAGGTGGCGTCCTTGTTGCGCAACAGCGACTTGGGCGTCAGGATGACCAGCGGCTTCCTGAACATGCGCACCATCTGACGGCGCAGCACATGGAAGATCTGGCTGGCCGTGGTGGGCTGCACGATTTGCATGTTGTTGTCAGCAGCCAACTGCATGAAACGCTCCAGTCGAGCCGAGCTGTGCTCTGGGCCTTGGCCTTCGTAGCCGTGAGGCAGCATCAAGGCCAAGCCATTCGCACGGCCCCACTTCACTTCACCTGATGCGATGAACTGGTCGATTACCACTTGGGCACCGTTGACGAAGTCGCCAAACTGGGCTTCCCAAATCACCAGGGTGTTGGGCTCGGCCGACGCATAACCGTACTCAAAACCGAGCACGGCTTCTTCAGACAGCAGCGAGTCAATCACGACAAACGGTGCTTGCCCTTCGGCCACATGTTGCAGCGGCGTGTAGGTGCCTTCGTCCCACTTCTCGCGGTTTTGGTCGTGCAGCACGGCGTGACGGTGGGTGAAGGTGCCGCGTCCGCAGTCTTCACCCGACAGGCGCACCGCATACCCGCTGGCCACGAGCGAGGCAAAAGCCAAATGCTCGCCCATGCCCCAGTCCATGTTGATTTCGCCGCGACCCATGGCCGCGCGGTCGGCGATGACTTTCTCCACCAAGGAGTGCGCCTTGAAGGTGGACGGCAAGGTGGTAATGCGTTCAGCCAGGCGTTTGATCTCGGCCAGCGGCAGTGCGGTGTCAGCCGCATCGGTCCACTTCTTGCCCAAGAAGGCGGACCAGTCCACCGCGTACTTGCTCTTGTAGTTGGTCAGCACTGGGTCGATGGTGTGTTTGCCCGCATCCATGGCGGCGCGGAACTCTTTGACCATGCTGTCGGGGCCGTCGGCAGGCAATACGCCCTGGGCAATCAGTTTGTCGCCATAGAGCTTGCGTGTGCCGGGGTGCTGGCCGATTTTTTTGTACATCAGCGGCTGCGTCAGCGCCGGGGTGTCTTGTTCGTTGTGGCCGAGTTTGCGGAAACAAACAATGTCGACCACCACGTCTTTCTTGAACTGTTGGCGGTAGTCCAGCGCGAGCTGGGTGGCCAGAATCACAGCTTCGGGATCGTCGCCATTGACGTGCAACACCGGCGCTTCAATCATCTTGACCACGTCGGTGCAATACAGCGTGGAGCGACTGTCGCGCGGATCGCTGGTGGTGAAACCGATTTGGTTGTTGATCACCACGTGGACGGTGCCGCCCGTGTAATAACCACGTGTCTGCGCCAGCGCCAAGGTTTCCATCACCACGCCTTGGCCTGCAAATGCCGCGTCACCGTGCACAAGGATGGGCAGCACCGAGGTGCCTGCTTTGTCGCCACGGCGGTCCAAACGGGCTTTGACCGAACCTTCCACCACCGGGTTCACAATTTCCAAGTGCGATGGGTTGAACGCCAAGCTCAAATGAACGGGACCACCAGGCGTGGTCACATCGCTGGAAAAACCTTGGTGGTATTTCACGTCGCCCGAAGGCAGGTTTTCAGGCGCGGTGTGGTCAAACTCCGAGAACAACTCGGCGGGCGCTTTGCCCAAGGTATTGACCAACACATTCAAACGGCCTCGGTGGGCCATGCCGATCACGATTTCTTGAACGCCCTTGCTGCCGCCGCGCTGCACCAACTCGTCCATCGACGCGATGAAACTCTCGCCGCCTTCGAGGGAGAAACGTTTCTGGCCCACGTACTTGGTGTGGAGGTAACGCTCCAGCCCTTCCGCCGCAGTCAAGCGGTTGAGGATGTGCTTCTTTTGATCAGGCGTGTAGTTCGGCTTGGAGCGAATGCTCTCGAGGTTTTCTTGCCACCAGCGCTTCTCGGCAGGATCGGTGATGTGCATGTACTCTGCACCAATCGAGCCGCAATAGGTTTCACGCAGGGCCTGCACAATCTGGCGCAGGCTCATGTTTTCAGCTTTGCTGAAATAGGTGTTGGTGGCGCTGAACGAGATGTCCATGTCGGACTCGGTCAGGTCGTAAAACGCCGGCTCCAACTCGGGAATCTTGGGGCGCTCTTGGCGCTTGAGGGGGTCCAGGTCGGCCCAGCGTGAGCCGAGGAACCGGTAAGCGGCAATAAGGGACTGCACATGAACTTGCTTGCGCGCAACCGCCAGGTCGGCACCGCTGGCTTTGTTACCAAAGGCATTGGCTTTGGCACGCTGGGCGAAGGATTCAACGACAGGCGCATGCGCCACATCGGGGCTGTTGGAGCCGTCGGTTGCAGGGACATGCTGAAGCGCGTCGAAATACGCTCGCCAGTTGTCAGGCACAGAACCGGGGTTATCGAGATAGGCCTCGTACATCTCTTCGACATAGGGCGCGTTGCCCCCGAACAGATACGAGTTTTCTTGCTGCTTTTGCATCATCTTTCGCTCACCTTTCGCACCGGTTTCCGGCACATCGATGGGTTAAAAACCTTCCGCGACACGGCTAGACCGATTGGCGGACAAGCGACCCGCCTTTGACATTCGCAACACTTGAAGCGCGCACAAACACCAAAGGGGACGGGAAGGGACTAATTTGTCACGGGTGGCAATGTAACACCAACGGAACTCTTTTGCCATGCAAAATTTCTGTCCTGGACCATCTGCAGGCGTTCTATTGCAGAACAGTTTGCTTGGATCTTCCGGTGTGCTGCAATGCATCCATGCCAGCAAAGTCCACAGAGAAGGTCATCATTCTTCATACCCATGAAGCCGCACCGCCCAAGCCTGCGTGGGCTGAACCCTGCAATGGCTGCGGTGTCTGCTGTGCCTATGCGCCCTGCCCTGTGGGCGTGCTCATCAGCCGACGTCGCACAGGAGCCTGCGCAGCGCTGGAGTGGGTGGATGACGAGTCGCGCTACCGCTGCGGGATGCTGGTCGATCCGCAAAAGTACACCGGCCTGCAGGCGGGATGGATGCAGACGGTAACCCGACGGGTGACCCATCGGATGATTTCTGCGGGAACCGGGTGCGATTGCAGCTTAGAAGTTGACACTCAATCTCAATAAGAAAACGCCGGGCCATTCCAAGTTTTCTCGACGCCAATGAGCACCAAGGGGCCCCTTCAGGCCCCTGGAGGCCCGGCGCAAAGCGACAGGTCTGGGGGCGCTCGATAGAGCTTGTCTCAGCCCAAACTCAAACGCTCGCGGGCCGCTGTGTACTCAACGGCCAAACGCTGTGCCAACTCCGCGGTCGACGTCACCGCCTTCACTGCACCAATCCCTTGGCCGCAGCCCCAGATATCTTTCCACGCTTTCTTCGCGTCGCCACCAAAGTTCATGCTGCTGGGGTCGCTTTCGGGCAGATGGTCGGGGTCCATCCCCGCATTGACGATAGAGCCTTTGAGGTAGTTGCCGTGCACGCCGGTGAAGAGGTTGCTGTAAACGATGTCATCGCTGCTGCTGTCGACGATCATTTGTTTGTAGGCATCTGAAGCCCGCGCTTCATGGGTGGCGATGAAGGCGGAACCGATGTAGGCCAGGTCGGCACCCATGGCCTGTGCGGCCAATACCGCATCGCCGGTGGCGATGGAGCCACTGAGCGCCACCGGGCCGTCAAACCACTGGCGAATTTCTTGTATCAAGGCGAAGGGGCTTTTCACGCCCGCGTGGCCTCCCGCACCTGCGGCCACGGCGATCAGACCATCGGCGCCCTTCTCAATGGCTTTCTTGGCGAAGGTGTTGTTGATGATGTCGTGCAACACCACGCCGCCCCAGCCGTGAACGGCCTGGTTCACATCGACCCGTGCGCCGAGCGAGGTGATGATGAGTGGCACCTTGTACTTGGCACACACCGCCATGTCCTGCTCCAAGCGGTCGTTGCTCTTGTGCACGATTTGGTTGATGGCGTAGGGCGCGGCAGGTTGGTCGGGGTGGGCTTTGTTGTGCGCCGCCAAAGTCTCGGTGATCTCGGCCAGCCATTCGTCCAGTTGCGAGGCAGGCCGCGCATTCAAGGCCGGCATGGAGCCGACGATGCCGGCTTTGCACTGCGCAATCACCAGTTTCGGGTTGCTGATGATGAAGAGGGGCGAGCCGATGACCGGCAGGCGCAGGGTGTTGAAAATTGCGGGCAAGGACATGGCTGCTCTCAAAAGGCGTCTAACGCCAAACCATTGACGCTGTCAGCACCCTCGACAATCGCGTCGCGGATCCCAGGCGCTTTGCTCAAAATGTGTTCGGCATAGAAGCGCGCGGTGACCACCTTGGCTTGCAAGAAATTCGCATCGCCTTGGCCTTGCGAGAGTTGGTCTTCGGCAATCACCAAGCTGCGCGCCATTTGCCAGCCAGCCATCAGGTTGCCCGCCAGCATCAGGTAGGGCACCGAGCCCGCAAACGCTGCATTGGGCTGGCTTTTGGTATTTGCCGCGATGAAGTCCACCACTTGCTCGAACGCGAGGCGCGCGGCGGACAAACGCTTGAGCATGGCTTGGCTTGCGGCACTGCTACGGCCTTTCAAGCTTGCTTCAGTCAGCATCACTTGCGCTGCAATCGCTTTGGCAGTCTGGCCCCCATCACGTGCCGTTTTGCGGCCGACCAAATCATTGGCCTGGATGGCGGTGGTGCCTTCGTAGATGGTGAGGATTTTGGAGTCGCGGTAGTGCTGGGCCGTGCCGGTTTCTTCGATGAAGCCCATGCCGCCGTGGACCTGAACGCCGAGGCTCGTCACCTCTTGGCTCATCTCGGTGCTATAGCCTTTGACCAAGGGCACCATGAATTCGTAGAAGGCTTGGTTTTGTTTGCGGGTGCCTTCATCCGGGTGATGGTGCGCCGCGTCGAATGCGGCTGCGGCGACCGAGGCCATGGCGCGGCAACCTTCGGTGTACGCCCGCATCGTCATCAGCATGCGCTTGACATCGGGGTGGTGAATGATGGGACCACTGTCGGGCAAGGAGCCATCCACCGGGCGCGACTGAATGCGGTCTTTGGCAAAGGCCACGGCTTGTTGGTAAGACCGTTCTGCCACCGCGATGCCTTGCATGCCCACCGCGTAACGGGCAGCGTTCATCATGATGAACATGTATTCCAGGCCGCGATTCTCCTGGCCAATGAGGTGGCCTACCGCTCCCCCATGGTCGCCAAATTGCAGCACCGCCGTTGGGCTGGCTTTGATGCCCAGCTTGTGTTCAATGCTGACGCAGTGCACATCGTTGCGCCCGCCCAAACCGCCATCCGCGTTCACTTTGAACTTAGGCACGATGAAGAGGCTGATGCCCTTCACGCCTTCCGGCGCACCTGTCACACGGGCCAACACCAAGTGGCAAATGTTGGCGGCCATGTCGTGCTCGCCATAGGTGATGAAAATTTTGGTGCCGAAAATTTTGTAGCTGCCGTCGCCTTGGGGCTCAGCACGTGAGCGCACCTTGGCCAGGTCAGACCCAGCCTGCGGTTCAGTCAGATTCATCGTGCCGGTCCACTCGCCGGAAATCATCTTCGGGATATAGAGCGCTTGCTGCTCAGGCGTACCCGCCGTCATCAAGGCTTCGATCGCGCCGTCGGTGAGCAAGGGGCACAGCGCAAAACTCATGTTGGCGCTGTTGAGCATTTCAATACAAGCCGCGCCTATGGTTTTGGGCAAGCCTTGGCCGCCGAAGTCTGGTGAGTGCTGCAGCCCCTGCCAGCCACCTTGTGAAAACTGGCTGAAGGCTTCTTTGAAGCCTGGGGTGGTGGTGACGTTGCCGTCTTTCCAAGACGACGGGTTCTTGTCGCCTTCCCAGTTCAAAGGTGCCAACACTTCTTGGTTGAAGCGGGCCGAC
>JBJOQO010000084.1:0-12750 GCA_046049865.1 Pseudomonadota bacterium
TGGCAGACCTTTCTGGATAGCAAAGCCCTGGCACTAAACAAGCAGCTGGATCGGACACCTCCGACACCTTCTTCTTTAGCCGATGCGGTTTAACAACGTCTGTCAGATCAAGTTGTGGCTAGGACAGGTGACGTGCTGTGTGCGAGCTTAAACACCGCGACCGCCTGGACCAGCTGTTGAGCCTGTGATTTCAGGCTCTCTGCGGCGGCTGCGCTTTGTTCAACCAGGGCGGCATTTTGTTGCGTGGTTTGATCCATCTGTGTGACTGCTTCCCCGACTTGTTGCACCCCTGAACTTTGCTCTGCGCTTGCCGAGGTGATCTCAGCCACGATGTCGCTGACACGCTTGATCGAGCTGACAATTTCGTCCATCGTCTTGCCCGCGTGGTCAACCAGAACCGTACCGTGCTCAACTTGCTCCACGCTACGACCTATCAGGGACTTGATCTCCTTAGCCGCTTCTGCACTTCGCTGCGCAAGCGTTCTGACCTCTGCAGCAACAACTGCAAAACCCCGCCCTTGCTCGCCCGCCCGCGCGGCCTCAACTGCGGCATTCAACGCGAGGATGTTGGTTTGAAATGCAATGCCGTCAATCACGCTGATGATGTCGCCAATCTTGCGGCTGCTGTCGTTGATCTCTCGCATGGTGCTGACAACTTGATGGACGACCTCTCCACCCTGTCCAGCGATGGAAGAGGCGGTTTGCGCCAGTTCGTTGGCTTTCTGCGCATTTTCAGCGTTATGTCTCACGGTGGTGCCCAGCTCTTCCATCGTCGCCGCTGTTTCCTGCAAGGCGCTGGCTTGTTGCTCGGTGCGACCGGACAGATCGTGGTTGCCCTGCGCGATCTGTGTACTCGCACAAGAGACGCTTTCGGCGTTGCTTCTTACGCTTCCCACTACGCCTGACAGTCCTTTTCTCATGTTGTCCATGGCCTCCAAAAGAGGGCTGACTTCATCCCGCGTTGTTTCTTGAAGCTCCATCGCAAGATCGCCATCGCGAATCCGCTCCGCCACGCGACGAGCCAGACTGATTCTGAATCGCAAGAGGTTTGCAATGTGCTTGCTGAATAGACCCAGTATGGCCACCGCCGCAGCTAAAAGGCCGAGTAGCAGGTACTCGGCTTGCCGTGTCTCGGTTTCGATGGTTTGAATATCCTTTGCAAGGCTCTCCTTTTGGTAGTCCACCGTTTTTGAAAGTTGTTCAAGAAGTTGGTTGCGTGCAGGGATGGTCTTGTCGACCAGAAATCCGAATGCCTCCTCTTTTTTCCCTTCCTGGATGAGCTTGAGGTTTTCCTCGCCCACACGCCAAAAGTTGGCGACAACAGGTGGCAGGGATGAAAAACGCTCCTTGCCTGCCGACGTGAACAAACCGTTCTCGTAACTTTTCAGAGTGTCTTCGATGATTTTTCGTTTCGCAACGATGTCGGCGATGGTTGCCGCCAGTTCTTCAGGCGTGCGAGAGAGCATGGCATGCCGCACCTGCAGCGAGACACGGGTCACATTCAATTCAAGACTGGCAATGCCCATCAGTTGGGGTACGCGTTTTTTCTCGGTGGCCTGAGCTTGTGCAACCACGTTGTCCAGTTGAAACTTGGCGAATGTTCCTGCCGCAACGAAGGCCAAGCCGATGAGCGCCACCGCACCATACAGACGACCTGCGATGCTCATATTTTTCAGAAAGTTCATCGAATTGTCCTCGCCAGATGTTTCTCGGATGGAACGCTCACAGCATGACCAACTGCTGTTGTAGCCTCAAGTTTCTATGGTGCTGCGAACGAACCTTCGCTGGGATATCGGCTGCGTCACGAAAAAATTAAGGAAGCGCTGCGTCACTCTTGCGAGGTTGTGTTGGCGCGGATCGGGCTGGGCTACAAGGCGTTTTCTTGCCAATAGCTTGGTCTAGTGTCGCGAGTCAGAAATATCGAGACAAATGAAAACGTGTCTTCGCCC
Source organism: Pseudomonadota bacterium (assembly GCA_046049865.1). GTDB lineage: Bacteria > Pseudomonadota > Gammaproteobacteria > Burkholderiales > Burkholderiaceae_C > JANPCX01. The sequence goes on from JBJOQO010000084.1 coordinate 1,950, forward strand.
CGATGGCCGCGATGCAAATCCGCGCGACATCACAGTATCGCTGTGGTTTGCGCCTTGCCCTCGGAGCGAATCCATCGTTTTCATTTGTCTCGATATTTCTGACTCGCGACACTAGTGGCGAGAAAAACAACGCCTTAGACTTCCCAAGTCCCTGCCGCCCGCCACAGTGCGCAACGTGTTGTGCAGAGCATCCTCAAGGGCGCATGTTTGATTGACACGCGCCTGGGACAGACTCACGAAGAGCCGGTTTGCAGCGGTTGCCAGCAACCCTGTGTGGTCGCGGGAGCGACGAGGGGGTTTTCTTCCCTCCCCACCGTACTTGGGGGAGAGGGTAGGGTGAGGGGGCCGTTCGAGTTAGGCCAGGTGTGACGAATAGAGTCAACCGCTATAGGTTCAACCTGCAAGTAACTGCCTCAGCACAAACGGCAAGATGCCGCCGTGCTGGTAGTAGTCCACTTCAATCGGCGTATCGATGCGCAGGGTCAGCAGCACCCTGCGGCGCTGGCCGAGGGTGTCGCTGATGACCAGTGTGGCGTCTTGCTGCGGAGTGAGCGTGGTGCCGAGTTCAATGTCGAACACCTCGCTACCGGAAATGCCCAAAGACTCCCAAGAGTCCCCCGCCTTGAATTGCAGCGGCAACACCCCCATGCCCACCAAGTTAGAGCGGTGGATGCGCTCGAAGCTGCGAGCGATCACGGCTTTGATACCCAGCAACTGTGTGCCCTTGGCGGCCCAGTCGCGGCTGGAGCCGGTGCCGTACTCCTCGCCGCCGAAGACGATGGTGGGCGTGCCCTCGGCCATGTATTTCATGGCCGCGTCGTAGATGAACATTTTTTCGCCTGAGGGCTGGAACAAGGTGAGCCCGCCTTCTTCGCGTGAGCCGTCTGCGCCCGCAGGAATCATCAAGTTCTTGACCCGCACATTGGCAAAGGTGCCACGCACCATCACATCGTGGTGACCACGGCGTGAGCCGTAGGAGTTGAAGTCTGCTTTTTGCACGCCTTGTGATTTGAGCCACGCGCCCGCGGGCGAGGCTTCTTTAATCGAACCTGCTGGCGAGATGTGGTCGGTGGTGATGGAGTCACCGAACAAGGCCATGGCGCGGGCCGCTTTGACGCCGAAGGTCTGGCCAGCGGCCAGCGCCGTGGGCGTTATCGAAAAACCATCGAAGAAGGGCGGTTTGGCGATGTAGCTGGAGGCAGGCCAGTTGTAGACCTGGCCCGTCACGCCTTTGATTTTTTCCCACAAAGCGCCTGGTTCGGTGGCTACTTTTTCATAGTTGGCCTTGAAGGCTTTGCCATTCATCGCGTACTTGAGCAACTTGTAAATCTCATCACTCGTGGGCCAGATGTCACCCAAGTAGACATCACGCCCGTCTGAACCTTGGCCCACAGGCTCGGTCATCAGGTCACGCTGCACCGTGCCCGCCAGCGCATAGGCCACCACCAGCGGGGGGCTGGCCAAGAAGTTGGCTTTGAGGTTGGGGTGGATGCGGGCCTCGAAGTTGCGGTTGCCCGAGAGCACAGCGGCGCAGATCAAATCGTTGTCGGTGATCGCCTTATTCAGCTCCGGCGTGAGGTCGCCCGCGTTGCCAATGCAGGTCGTGCAGCCGTAAGCTGCCACGTTGAAACCGAGTTGTTCTAGGTAGGGCAAGAGGCCTGCCTTTTCCAGGTATTCCGTGACGATGCGCGAGCCCGGTGCGAGCGAGGTTTTGATGTGGGGCTGTACCTTCAAACCCGCTTGCACGGCTTTTTTGGCGAGCAAACCAGCGGCCATCATCACGCTGGGGTTGGAGGTGTTGGTGCAGGAGGTGATGGCGGCAATCAGCACGTCGCCGTTTTTCACCTGCAGGCCGTCGGTAGTGGCGAAGGCCTGGGTCAACTTTTCAGCCGGTTGGTTGAAACCGTTCTCTGTCGGCGGCTTGGAGAACAGGCTGGCAAACTGGGTTTTGACGTGGCCGAGTTCAATGCGGTCTTGTGGCCGTTTCGGGCCAGCCAAACTCGGGGCGACCGTACCCAGGTCCAAGGTGACCACCTGGCTGTAATCGATGTCGCCCGCCAGGGGCACTCCAAACATTTTTTGCGCTTTGAAGTAGGCCTCGAAGGTTTCAATCTCGGCCTTGGTGCGACCTGTGCCTTGGAAGTATTCGATGGTTTTTTCGTCCACCGGGAAGAAACCCATGGTGGCACCGTATTCCGGGGCCATGTTGGCGATGGTTGCGCGGTCGGGCAGGGCCAGACTCTGGGTGCCTTCGCCAAAAAACTCCACGAACTTGCCCACCACTTTGTGCTTGCGCAAAATTTCGGTCACGGTGAGCACGAGGTCGGTCGCCGTCACGCCTTCGCGCAAGCGGCCTGTCAGCTCGAAGCCCACCACATCGGGCGTCAAAAAGTACACCGGCTGACCGAGCATGCCTGCCTCGGCCTCAATGCCGCCCACACCCCAGCCCACCACACCAATGCCGTTGATCATGGTGGTGTGGCTGTCGGTGCCGACCAGCGTGTCGGGGTAGGTCACTTTGTTTTTGTTTTGCTGCGTTTTTTGATGAACGCCACGCGCCAGATACTCCAAATTCACCTGGTGCACGATGCCAAAACCCGGCGGCACCACACCAAAGGTGTCAAAGGCTTGCATGCCCCACTTCATGAATTCGTAGCGCTCGCGGTTGCGCTCGAACTCCAGTTTCATGTTGAGGTCGAGTGAGTCTTTGCCGCCAAAGTGGTCGATCATCACCGAGTGATCCACCACCAAGTCGACGGGCACCAAGGGTTCAATGGTTTTCGGGTTTTTGCCGATGCTGGCGGCCACATTGCGCATGGCGGCCAGGTCGGCCAAAAGCGGCACGCCGGTGAAATCTTGCAGCACCACTCGCGCCACCACGAAGGGGATCTCATCGCTGCGCTCGGCCTTCGGTTTCCAGTTGGCAAGTTGCTCTACGTGAACTGGCGTGACCTTTTTGCCGTCACAGTTGCGCAGCACAGACTCCAGCACGATACGAATGGACACCGGCAGGCGGCTCACATTCGGAAAGGTTTTTGCCAGGGCAGGCAAGGAGTAAAACTGGCCTTCTTTGCCGCTGGCGGTTTTGAAGGTTTTCAGGGTCTTGGCGAAGGCGTGTGGACTGGTTTTAGGTGCGGGCATCAGAGATCTCCTGGACGGTCGTGTAGGGGCCATGATGGGGCATTGTGGGCTGGCTTGGTGCTGGTGTGTCATCACCCTGGGAGCCTGTAGGGGAACTCCCCCAACTGAACCACCTTAGCAACGGGCACTGTTGAGCTTGGAGTTCAGACTGAACTAGCATTTGCCAATCGTCGAGACCCTAACGCAACCACATGACAACAATGCCTGCGCAAGACTCAAAAGAAGCCTCAAAAGACGCAGAAGTCAGGCTGGAAGAACTTTTGCATTTGAGCGATGAGAAGTTCAAAACCTTGTGCGAAGTGGCTTCTTTTGGCATTTACCACGCCGATGCGGCGGGCCACTGCCTTTACACCAACCCCAAGTGGCAACAGATTTATGGTCTGACGCTGCAAGAGAGCCTGGGCAACAACTGGGCATCCACCATCCATGCCGATGACCAGGCGGCTGTGTTCGCCGCTTGGCAGGCCGCTGTGGCATCGCCCCATGATTTCCACATGGCGTTTCGGATTTGGCGAGGGGACGGGCAAATTCGCCACGTGAAATCAACCGCCCGTGCCATGAAGGATGCTGCCGGTGCGGTGTGTGGTTATGTGGGGGGGGTGGAAGATGTCACCGAACTCGTCCACCAAGACCAGCGTCTGCGGGCCAGCGAGTCCCTTTTGGATCGAACCGGTCGAATTGCCGGGGTGGGTGGTTGGCAGCTCGACTTGCCAACCCGCGCCCTCGTATGGTCCAAGGAAACCTACCGCATCCACGACCTTGAACCGGGTCACGTCCTGAGTTTTGAAGAGGCCTTGTCATTTTTTTCTCACGACGCCCGGGCCAGTTTGGACCCCGCCGTTGCGGCGGCCACCGAGCAGGGTGCCTCATGGGACCTGGAGCTGCCATTGACCACGGCCAAAGGGCGCGCCATTTGGGTGCGCTCTTTCGGCGAGGCGGAGTATCAAGGGGACAAAGTCATCCGCTTGGTCGGTGCTTTTCAAGACATCACCGAGCAGAGACAGCGCAAACTCGCCTTCCGCCAAGAGCAGGCCTTGCGACTGCAGATTGAAAAGCAGGCGCTTGAGACCGAACGCCTGCTGCATGAACGCACCGAGATGCTGGACGTGTTGGCCCATGAAGTCCGCCAGCCGCTGCACAACGCCTCGGCCGCTTTGCAAAGCGCAGAAGGCGTGTTGCTCGGCCACGAACACCAAGCGGCTGCGGGCCGCCTGGTGAAAGCGCAAGCGATGTTTGCCCAAGTGCTGTCCAGCATCGACAACACCTTGGCTGCGGCCGCCTTGCTTGGCAGCGGCACCATCAGCCAACTCAGCGACACCGACATGGACGCCTTCTTGGCGCTCACGGTGGCGGATGTGCCCATGGCCATGCGAAATCGCATTCAAATCGATAGACGCTCCACCATACGCACCATGCCCATGAACATGGGCCTGATGCGCCTGGCCTTGCGAAACTTGCTTTTCAACGCCTTGGCCCACAGCTCAGACGATGCACCCGTGACGGTGTGTTTGACGGACTCCGACGCGCCGCCCGCGTTGTTTATCGATGTACTGGATCAAGGGCCGGGTTTTGTTGATCCGCAGCTGGTGGCGGGTCTATTTCAGCGCGGCCATCGCGGTCAACACAGCAACAAGCCGGGGCATGGTTTGGGTCTGTACATCGTGCGCCGCGTGATGGAGTTGCATGGTGGGTATGCACAACTGCAGCACAACCAACCCGGTCAAACCTGCATGCGCCTGGCGTTATTGCAAACTGCCCAGGACTGATCGGCTTTGCGTTTGCAGTGCGGCGCTGAACACATAACCCACCCTGGATTTGGTTTGTAAGGGCAGGGCGACAGGCGTCGCCTTTTCGATGCGTCTGCGCAGGCGAAAGATGGTGGCATTGAGGCCGTCCTCGGCCTCCCGGCCCGGCACCTTGGCCAGACACTCTTTGAGCGTTTCTCGGGGAACAACGTTGCCCTCGGCCTGGGCAAAACACGTGAGCATGGCCACATCGCCATCGCTGAGGTCCACCGCCGCGCCGTCGGGAGCGACCAGCTTGCGCGCCCAGGTGTCCAAGTGCCAGTGGCTGCTGGAGTTGGCTTCAGGGGGATGCACGCGGCGGAATACCGACTCGATCGCAATGACCACTTGTTCAAAACGAACCGGTTTGGTCAGGTACATGTCGGCCCCGGCTCGCAGCACCTCTTCAAACACTTCCGGCCCTATGCGGCCGGACACCACCAGCACCCCTTTTTGCGTTCTGCGCCGCAGCAGCTTGATCAAGTTAACCCCGTCGACGCCAGGCAGGCTCAGGTCCAGCACATAAAAGTCGTAGTCAAAGGCGTTGACTGCGGTCAGCAGGTCGTTGCTGTCCCCATACACATCGACGCGCATGCCTCGGCCCTGCAAGTCCTGCTGCAGGTATTCGGTATATACCGTGTCGTCGTCTATCACTGCAATGGCATGAGGAAGCATGGTCTTGTGCGTCTCCAAAGAACCCGCCAGCTTGGATTCCAGAAAGCCATGCAGGCGCTTGTCCAGAATGCTGATTCAAACTGTCAATTCGCAACGTTGGTTAGTTTGGATGGGATTGGTCGGGGTCTATCTCACCAAGAGGGCCATTTTTTCGGTCTTTTTTCTCCCTTGCGAATAAATTCGCTCAAGAACAATTCACATCAGTCCGATAAGGCATTCATCAATTCCTGAGCAGTTCGGGTCAGGCACCCAAGGAGCACCATGAAAAACCTCAAGCACATCCTGATGTCTCTCTCTGCCGGCGGCCTGTTGGCCATGTTCTCGATGCTGCTGGCGACTGAGATCGGGAATGGAAAAATTCAAAACGAAGTGGAAAAAGCGTTTGTGGGCAAAGACATGGCCGCAGAGATATTGCCACCGCCGCTGTATTTGGTGGAGTTGCGGCTGGTGATGTCTGAAGTATTGGAGGGCACCTTGACCTTGGACCAGGCCAAGGCAGAAAACGAACGCTTGAAAAAAGAGTACGCAGACCGAGTGGCCTATTGGAAGGCCACGCCGAGCTTTGGTTTGGACAAGCACGTGTTGGGCGAACAGCATGAAATGGCCCAAAAATACATGGCCGCCAACGACAAGATATTTGCTTTGCTGGATGCCAAAAACATAGCCGAGGCCCGGGCCGCAATGTTCGATGCGCACAAAATTTACGTACAGCACCGCGAGCAGGTGAATGAATCGGTGAAGGTGGTGACGGCGTTTGCCAATGAAGCCATCGAGGCCGAGAAAAAAACCCTACTTTGGATGGAGGGCATTGAAGCAGGATTGTTCGTGCTGTTTACCGGCGGCTTGTTGGTATTGGCGTACTGGGCTCAAAAGCGCATTTTTGCCCTCACTGGAGGCGAACCTGTCGAAGTGGCGCGTGTTGCTCGTGCGGTGGCCGATGGCGACTTGACCGTTCGTGTGAATGTTCGCCCTGGGGATCGGGACAGCGTCATGGCGGCCATGGCGGCTATGTGTGCCAATCTGGCGGAAATTGTGGATCAAGTGCGCGGCAGCAGCGATGCGATTGCCCAAGGCGCACGTGAGATTGCCGATGGCAACATGGACTTGTCTAACCGCACCGAAGAACAAGCCTCCAACGTGCAGAGCACCGCCTCCGCCATGGAACAAATTTCCGGCACGGTGGCCAACAACGCCAACTCTGCCGTTCAGGCCAATCAGTTGGCCACCAGCGCCAGCACCGTGGCCGAACGTGGTGGCAGCGTGGTCAATGAGGTGGTGAAAACCATGCAAGAAATCACCGATAGCTCACGCCGCATCAACGACATCATTGGCGTGATTGACGGCATTGCCTTCCAAACCAATATCTTGGCCTTGAATGCTGCGGTGGAAGCAGCACGGGCCGGTGAACAAGGGCGCGGGTTTGCGGTGGTGGCGGGCGAGGTGCGCAGCCTGGCACAACGTTCCGCGCAAGCAGCCAAAGAAATCAAAGACCTCATCAGCGGCAGCGTGGCCAAGGTGGACGCTGGCGCGAAACTCGTGACCGATGCAGGCGCCACCATGGCCGAAATCGTGCAGCAGGTTAGAAGCGTGAGCACCCTGATTGGTGAAATCAGCAATGCCACCAACGAACAAACCCAGGGCGTGGCCCAAGTGGGCGAGTCCATGACCCTGCTGGACAAAACAACGCAGCAAAACGCAGCCTTGGTGGAGCAGTCGGCCGCAGCAGCTGAAAACCTGAGCGCGCAAGCGGCGGAGCTGGTCTCGGCCGTGCGCCGCTTCAAGTTGGCAGCTCACGCCTGATGCGGTGAATGAACCATCGGGAGCCTTGCATGGACAACCAACCGTCCTATCCCGTGCCCGACAACGAGGCCGAGCGTCTGCAAGCGCTTTACACCTACGCCATCATGGACACCTTACCCGAGGCGGTTTTTGATGATGTGGTGGGTTTAGCGTCCAGCATCTGCGGCACCCCGATTGCGCTGATCTCCTTGCTGGACAGCGACCGCCAGTGGTTCAAAGCCAAGGTGGGCATCGAGGTGGAACAAACTGCCCGCTCTGAAGCGTTTTGTTCCCACGCCATCATGCACCCTGAAGATGTATTCGTCGTGCCCGATGCACAACGAGACGAGCGCTTCAAGTGCAACCCACTGGTGGAAGGCGATCCCCACATTCGGTTTTATGCTGGTGCAAGCATCATGACGCCGGACGGCTATGCATTGGGCACCGTTTGCGCGATCGACCGTGAGCCACGCGAGTTGACGCCATCACAGCAGATGTCTCTCGCACTGCTGGCACGCCTGGTCGGGCACTTGCTGGACAGGCGTTGGGTGTGGCGCGACCAAATTGATGAAGCCGTGGTGGGTGCCTAATTGAGCGTCACCACCACCGGTGCGTGGTCGCTGGGTCTTTCATTTTTTCGAGGTAACTTGTCGATTGCACAAGCCGCCACTTGGGCCTTGAGCGGCTGGCTGACCAAAATGTGGTCAATGCGTAAACCTTGGTTTTTTCGAAAAGCCAGATTGCGGTAATCCCACCAGCTCCAGCTCTTGGGGACTTGTTCAAACAGACGAAACGCATCCACAAGTCCGAGCCCCAGCAGTTGCTGGAAGTGGCTGCGCTCTTGAGGCGTGCAGTGAATTTGCCCCGCCCAGGCGACTGGGTCGTAGACGTCGCGGTCTTCAGGGGCAATGTTGTAGTCGCCCACCAGCACGAGCCTCGGGTGCTGCGCCAGCTCGCTGCGCACCCAATCCTGCAAGGCCTGCAACCAGGCCATTTTGTAGACGAACTTCTCACTGTCGGGCGCCTGGCCGTTGGGGAAGTAGGCGCCCATCACACGAACACCGGCCACGGTGCCCGCGATGACACGCGCCTGCTCGTCTTCAAAGCCGGGAATGTTTTTGACGACATCCACCGCAGGCTCCCGGGTCAGCAAGGCCACACCGTTGTAAGTTTTTTGACCGAACCATTGGGACGCATAACCGGCAGCGGCCAACTCGGCATGCGGGAACTTGTCGTCCGTGAGTTTGGTTTCTTGCAAACAAAGCGCATCGACGGGGTTGGCTTGCAGCCAGTCCAGGACTTGGGGCAAACGCACGGTCAGAGAGTTGACGTTCCAGGTGGCGATTTTCATAGAGAGTTTTTGGCGCGGTGGTAGGTCGCAAAACGGTAGGGGACTTGGTCGGCGGACACATGTTCTTCCGCATGTACCAAAGTGAACTCAGAGCGTGACCACGGGGGGAAGAAGGCGTCTGCCTCGATGTCCAGGCTAACCTCGGTCAATACGAGCTCGTCTGCCAGCGGCAGAGCGAGGGCGTAGATTTCTGAGCCACCGATCACAAAAACCTTGCCTGACTCTGCAGTCTGGGCCAGCGCGGCTTCAATAGAGTGCGCAACGACCGCACCTGGGGCTTGCCAGTCGGTTTGGCGGGTGATCACGATATTCTGGCGTCCAGGAAGGGGGCGAAAACGTGCTGGGAGTGAGTCCCAGGTTTTGCGGCCCATGATGACCGGGCAACCCATGGTGGCCTGGCGGAAGTGTTTTTGGTCCGCGGGTTCGTGCCAGAGCAAGGCGTTGTTTTTGCCAATGCCACCGCTGGAGGTAACGGCGGCGATCAGGCTCAATTTAGGGCGAGTGGTGGCACATGGTTGCATCCCGCCATTTTGTCAGTATGAAAGGGTCAGCCCGCCGCTGCGACTTGCCCGCTGCCAATGTGCTGTGCCATCAGGGCACGCGCCAAATCGGTATCCCGGGTGAGCAGGGCCTTCATTAGGTGGCGGTGCTCGTTGAGCGAGGCAGCGAGCCTGCCCTCTTTCAACAAGGAGTGGTGCCGGTTGAGTTTCATCACCTTGCGCAAATCGGCCACCATTTGCTCGCGCCAGCGGTTGCTGGCCAGTTGCAGCAAACGCAGGTGGAAAAGTTCATTGGCCTTGAAGAAGGCTTCGCGGTCGGTGACGGTTTCCTCCAGGGTTTGGTGCAAGGCTGTCAGCTCGACCAGATCGGCGTCGCTGGCGCGCTGGGCTACGACGGCGGCGGCGTCGCTTTCCAGCAGCGCCAACAAATGAAACACCTCAGCCAGGTCCTGGGCCGAGGTCTCCGTCACGTAGGCCCCCCGACGCAGTTTCATGGTCACCAGGCCCTCGGTGGCAAGCACCTTGAGTGCTTCGCGCAGGGGGGTGCGGCTGATACCGAATTTGGCGCACAAAGCCTGTTCATCAATCCAGCTGCCAGGGGCCAACTCATGCCCCAAGATGCGGGTGCGCAATTGTTCGGCGACCTCTTCGTAGAGTGCGCGTTGAGGCAGTTTCAAGGGATTCATGGGATTGTGGAACACCGGTCGACCATCTATTTGCATGAGCCAGCCCCGGGCATGTCATTGAAAGGGGTGGGGCGAAAACAAGTGATTGCCGTTGACAACAACTTGGAGTCAGCGGACAAGCCCTGAGGCGAGGTTTTTTTCATCACAACTCACCAAACATGAAACCGATGAAATGAAGCGGAGGGATGCTCTGCATCACTGAAATGAAAGCGCATTGTAAGCCAAGCGAGTTTATAATTCAATTTTGAATTATGGTAAATTTCATTTCTAAGTCAAACACTTCCATGAGCGGCAGTGCGCCTTGGCGCAAGTCAGCGCTGTGCCGTTTTCAGTGAGACCGACATGCCTGCAACACCACCCAACCGCCCGATAAACAGCTCAGATGCCAAGGATGGCGACCTCCAGGCGTGGCAACGAGCCGCCGCAAAGTCTGCGCCAGGCGGCAACCTGGAGGGGTTGACGTGGCACACACCGGAGGGCATTCCAGTCAAGCCGCTGTACACCGCAGCGGACCTGCACGGCCTACCCCACACCAACACCTTGCCCGGTTTTGCGCCGTTTGTGCGCGGCCCCCAGGCCACCATGTATGCGGTCAGGCCGTGGACGATCCGCCAGTACGCCGGCTTTTCCACCGCCGAAGCCTCCAACGATTTTTACCGCAAGGCCCTCGCGGCGGGTGGGCAGGGCGTGAGTGTGGCTTTTGATTTGGCCACCCACCGTGGGTACGACAGCGACCACCCGCGCGTGACTGGCGACGTGGGCAAAGCCGGCGTCGCCATCGACAGCGTGGAAGACATGAAGGTGCTGTTCAACGGCATCCCGCTGGACAAGGTGAGTGTCAGCATGACCATGAACGGCGCGGTGCTGCCGGTGCTGGCCGGTTAT
>JBJOQO010000085.1:0-12467 GCA_046049865.1 Pseudomonadota bacterium
GCAATCATCATGGCTTTTGGACTCCGCAGGTTTGGGCTTTGAGATCCTCAATCAACCCACGCATGACCTCCCTCGCCATCATCAGCGGATACCGCTTCGGGCCTATGCAATCGTCCGGGACTCTACAAATATCCAACAGTTTTCTGTTTTGTTGAGCGCTTTGGTATCGATTGTAAATTTATTGGCATAGGTGGCTGGTGCGTTAAATGGAAAAAACCTCATAAAAACAATAAGTTGCCTGCAATCCTCAGGGGAAATGGCGTTACAAAAAAGTGAAGAAACCCCCCTGCTTGCGGGGGGCGAAGTGGAACATCGCGACACCTACAATGTTTGATATTGATAAGTTGTTACAAGAGAGCTGGTAACTGAGGCCGTGATTGCCTGTGTTGCGCTTGCTGGCCGCTTTGCGAGCGGATGCCGTTTCCACAAACTTTGAGTTTTCCCCATGCACGCAGATATGGCGCTAAAAATGATGTCTGACCTATTCTGGACGGGGCTGTTGGTTTGTTTGCCTGTCCTGGGTTTGACAATGATGGTTGGCTTGTTTATCAGCGTTGTTCAGGTCGTGACGCAGGTGCAGGAAATGTCACTGACCTTCGTTCCCAAGTTGTTCACCGCCGGAGTTGCCCTGGTGATGTTTGGTCCATGGATCTTGCGCAAACTCAGCCAGTACACGATCCAACTTTGGTCGGGCATCCCGGCCATGTTCTGATTCCTGCGGCCCCCGCACCCCTGCTATGACTATAAGCAGCCCTTTGGCGCTGGACTTCAGTTCGCCCTGGCTATCAACCATTGTTCTCTTGGCATTGCGATTGGCGGCGGTGTTCATGATGACACCCATCCTCTACGCCATTTCTATGCCGGTGACGGTGCGGGTGTTCGTGGTACTGGGTTTGTCTGTGGCTTTGGCCAGTGGGATGCCGGCGACATCCTTGCCCATCGCGACTGCCGGCGCTTTCATAGAAGCGGCTGCTGCAGAGATTGCGCTGGGTGCCACCTTAGGGCTCGGCATCTTGCTCGCCTTCGGTGCCTTCACCGTAGCAGGCCATTTGCTAGACGTGCAAATTGGTTTTGGCATCGCTCAGGTGTTTGACCCAGTCAGCCAACGCCAGCTGCCGATCTTGACATCGGCCTTCAATCAGTTGGCAGTGCTTGTCTTCTTTTTGGTCGACGGACACCACGCCTTGCTGCGTGGCATCAGCTATAGCTTGGAACGATTCCCTCTGGGTGGGGCATGGATGGTGAGTGATGCTGCGGGCGCGGTATTGCGCCAAGTCGGCGGTTTGTTCAGTTTGGGATTCGCGCTGGCAGCGCCGGTCGCGTTTTGTATCTTGCTGCTGGAATTGGCGTTGGGTGTGGTGTCGCGCAACCTGCCGCAAATGAATATGTTTGCCATTGGCATTCCCATCAAGATCGTGGTCGGCTTGGCTGCGCTGTCTTTGTGGTTCGCGGGCATGGGTGCGGTCATGAACCGGATTTACGCCAGCATCTACCAAACCTGGGATCAGGTGTTCTCGGTGCCCGTATCGGCGGAGCGACGGTGATGGCTGAACAAGACCTTGACCGAACGCAGGACGCCACCGACTACAAGCTGAAGAAAGCTAAAGAGAAGGGGCAGGTTTCCAAAAGCGCCGACCTGGTTTCGGCGGTCGTTTTTGCTGTGGCTGTCGTCTTTCTGACTTGGCAAGGTTGGCAAGCGGTGCGAGCGCAGTTTCGATTTGATCAGGCTTTGCTGACGCAAATCTCCATGATCGACGCGACGGGCGCGATTGTTTGGCCACTGTTGGCGCAGGCCATCGAAAAAACGCTGTCTCTGTGCGCGCCATTTTTTGGCGCCATCATGCTGGCAGCCATCGTCTCCAACGTGATGCAGACCGGACCGGTCTTGTCTGTTGACCCCGTCAAGATGGATTTTGATCGGATTAATCCCGTCAACGGTTTGAAAAAATTGTTTTCGATGCGCACCCTGTTTGATGCGTTTCGCGCTTGCGTCAAATTGCTGTTGTTGGGCTGGGTTTCGTATGTGGCGCTCAAGGCGCTCGCATCCCAGTTTTATGCTTTGTCTCACCTGTCGCCTGTGGGTTATGTGCGAACGTTGCTGGAAGACATGTCGTCGCTTGGGCTCAAGATGGCCTTGATCTTGGGACTGATTGCGCTTTTGGACGTGCTGTTTTCACGGCGGGAGTTTGCCAAGAAGATGCGCATGAGCCACCGTGAGGTGAAGGACGAAGTGAAGCACCGGGACGGCGACCCACGCATTCGGGCGCGCCTGCGGCAGTTGCGCCAAGAAATGCTCAAGCGCAGCTTGGCCGTGCAGCAAACTCGCAAGGCGGATGTGCTGGTGACGAATCCCACCCACGTGGCTGTGGCGCTGCGTTACGAACACGGCAAGATGGCTTCGCCGCAAATGGTGGCCAAGGGCGCGGGTCAGTTGGCGGCCGTGATGCGAAAGATCGCTGCAAAGCACCAGATTCCTGTGGTGCAGAGTCCGGCTCTAGCCCGAAAGCTTTACCGCGAGATGGAGGTTGAACAAGAGGTGCCGCCGTGGATGTTTGCCGAGGTGGCTCGCATTGTGGTGTGGGTCTTCGCCATGCGCGACCAAACACGAAATCGAGGCGCTCATGCTGCCCAAGTTCAGCCAGGTGGTGCGGTGTTATGAACTTCATGAAGCAGTTCTTCGGAAAACACAGCGACATCGTGATGGTGTTGTTGGTGCTGGGCATCTTGGTGGTGCTGTTCGCACCTATACCTAGCGGTTTGCTGGATTTCCTAATCCTGACCAATTTCAGCTTTGCGCTGTTGATCCTGCTGCTGACGTTTTACGTGGGCAAACCGGTGGAGTTTTCAACCTTTCCGTCGTTGTTGCTGATTGCCACCTTGTTTCGTCTGTCGCTGAATGTGGCGGCTACACGGTTGATTCTTTCCGATGGCGATGCCGGTAAGGTCATTGGCGCAATCGGCTCCTACGTGGTGGGCGGCAACTATGTGATCGGTTTGATCGTTTTCTTGATCCTCGTGGTGGTGCAGTACGTGGTGGTGACCAATGGTGCCCAGCGTGTTTCCGAAGTTGCCGCGCGTTTCACCTTGGACAGCATGCCTGGTCAGCAGATGAGCATCGACGCTGACCTCAACATGGGCTTCATCGACCAGGCCGAGGCACAGCGTCGCCGCAAGAACATTGAAAAAGAAGCTGGCTTTTATGGAGCCATGGACGGTGCGAGCAAGTTCGTCAAAGGCGATGCCATCGCGGGCATCATTATTTTGCTGATCAACATCATCGGCGGCATCGTGATCGGTGTGATGCAGCACAAGATGCCGTGGGAACAAGCCCTGCAAACCTACACCTTGCTCACGATTGGCGATGGCATCGTCACACAGGTTCCTGCACTGGTGATTGCGGTGGGTACCGGCATCATCGTCACCCGTTCCGCCTCAGACGGCAACCTGAGCCAAGAGGTGCTGCGCCAAATCACCTCTTTCCCAAAAACATTGCTCCTGGTGGGTGCCGCCCTGGGTGCGTTGTTGCTCCTTCCAGGCATTCCGGTCGTACCTACGTTGGTGTTGATGGTCGTTGTGGGTGGGGTTGCCTGGTTGGCGTACCGTGCGGCGCGACTGTCCAAAGCGGTCTCGTCACCAGACGCCGCGAAAGATGGCACAGACGCGGCGGATCAAGCCACGTCGGGCGACGATCCCTACGCGCTGCTGTCGGTTGAGCCCATCGAGGTGCATGTAGGCAGCAGTTGGGTATCAGTCGTTAATCAAACCGACAGTGTTTTCATGGAGCGCATTGCCACATTTCGCAAGCAGCATGCGCAAGAGTTTGGTTTGGTATTGCCGCGTGTGCGCTTCAAAGATGCGCTTCGTTTGGGGGCCGACAAGTACGAAATCCACCTTGATGGTGTCGTTGCAGCGCGTGGCGAAGCGCGCGCGGACAAGCTGCTGGCCATTCACCCCACAGGTGAAACACGTTCCATTCCTGGCGAAGTCACACGAGACCCGACCTACGGATTACCGGCGCTGTGGATTGACGAAGCGCAGCGCGCTGCTGCGACCGCAGGCAAATTCACTCTCGTGGATGCGCCGACGGTTTTTATGACCCACTTGACCGAAGTATTGCGCCGCGAGTCAGCAACGTTGTTGACTCGCGCCGAGACGGAAAAGCTCTTGAACCGCGTGCGCCAGTCGCAAGCCGGTTTGGTTGAGGACTTGATTCCGACGGTGCTCTTGGTCAGCGACGTTCAGAAGGTTTTGCAAAACCTGTTGCGAGAAAAAGTGTCGATACGGCACATCGAAGCCATTTTGGAAACCTTGTCAGATGCCGGACGTCAGACTAAAGACGCTAATGTGCTCACCGAGGCGGTGCGCCAGCGCCTGGGGCATGCGATTTGCCAGAGTTTGCTGGGTGAGGCAGGTGCTTTGCATGTGATGACTCTGGCACCAGAGGTCGAGAGTCGATTTTTGGGCAGTGTTCAGGCTGCGCGTGGAGATGGTGGGCAAAACGTGGCGTCGATGCCGCAGCCACTGGTTTTGGATCCCAAACTCACGGAGCAATTGGTGAGCAAGTTGGTGGCGGCCGCGGAACGCATGATGAAAAGTAACTTGCTGCCTGTTCTCCTGTGTTCACCGGAATTGCGTCGCCACATTCGGGCGTTGTCTGAGCGTGTGATGCCCCATTTGCGGGTTCTTTCAATGACGGAAATCCCGAACAACATAGAGCTGAAGTCATACAGCGTCGTTAGCCTCTAGCGCTTTGCGCAAAACGAAGGAGTAAGAAGTGGAAGAAGTACAAGGCGTGTTGTCGTTGGCGCTGAGATCCATGCACCAGGACATGTCGCGCATGGATCGGGTGGCGATGAATTTGGCCAATGCGTTGACACCAGGTTACAAAAGAGAAGTTGTCGTCGCGCGGCCCTTTGGCCAAGTGGTGAATGATTTGGTGTCAGTGGGCACAGTCAACGGCAATACAGCGCAGATGAAGGTGCATGCGGACTTTCGCCCTGGAAGTCTGAAGTCCACCGGACAAAGTCTTGATTTTGCAATTGCCGGCGCAGGCCACTTTGAGGTGCTGACCGAGAACGGCCCCGCCTACACACGCCAAGGCAACTTCCGTGTCGATGCGCAGGGACGGTTAACCACCATGCAGGGTTACCCCGTGATGGGGCAAGGCGGTGAGATCTATCTGAACAACAGCACCCCAACGGTCGACGCGTCGGGGCGTGTGCAAGATGGTTTGCGTCAAGGCCCGGTCACGGCTGCTTTGTCTACTGCCTCGACCGCGTCGCAGCTCAAGGTAGTGCGCTTTGACCAACCGCAATCTCTGCAGCGCATGGGTGATGGATTGTTGGTGGGTGGTGGTTCAGCCACGGTGATGAGCGATGCAGATGTTCAGATTCGCCAGGGATTCCTGGAGAACTCGAACGTGAGCTCGATGCAGGAGATGGTTCAAATGACGCAAACCATGCGGCACTTTGAGTCCATGCACAAGGTCGCCATGGGTTACGACGAAATGATGGGTTTGGCCATACGGAAACTTGGCGAGTTGTCGTGAACAAAACGCCAAGGTTTCAAGTTGTGTTGAATTCAAAGAATACTTAACAAGGACAGGATCATGTTTGATGCGCTCTATATCGCCGCCACCGGCATGCAAGCCCAACAGCTCAATGTCGACACCGTTGCCAATAACCTCGCCAACGTCAACACAACAGGCTACAAAAAAGGCCGGGTCAGTTTTTCCGACTTGATGGTGCGTGAGTCAAATCGTGTGGCGGCCGGGGCCGACAACGATCGAGGTTTGTTCGTTGACCCTTCACGCGTCGGTGCTGGCGTCGGTATTGCAAGCCTCGCCAAACTCTTTGACGCTGGTGACATGAAGAAGACGGAGTCTCCGATGGACATCGCGATTCAAGGCGACGGTTTCTTGGAGGTCACCCTTCCCGACGGCGGCTCGGCCTTCAGCCGTGGCGGGACATTCAAAGTCAATAGAGACGGTTTGTTGGCCACTCAATCGGGATATGCCTTGAAACCTGGATTGAGCATTCCAGATAACGCGCAAGCGGTGGTCATTGCAAACGACGGCCGCGTGCAGGCCCGCGTTGCGGGACAAACGAATCTGGTTGATGTTGGCCAGTTGCAGTTGGTGCGCTTCAACAACCCACAAGGGCTGCTTGCTCAAGGTGATGCGCTCTACCGTTCCAGCGAGGCATCGGGAGAGCCCATTTCCGGACGTCCAGGCGAAGACGGTATGGGGACTCTCGCACAGGGGTTCTTGGAAGGCTCCAACGTGAAGATGGTGGAGGAAATGATCAACCTCATGGTGGCCCAGCGCGCCTACGAAGCCAGTGTCAAAGTGATTCAGGCTTCGGACGAAATGCTGGCCATGACGAACGGGTTGCGTAAGTGATTCGACAGCGCTTCTTTTGGCGGCGACTGCGAAAGGCATTGGCCGTGGTGGCCTGCGCGGGCGCAGCTTCGGCAGCTCAAGCGCGGGCGCAAGAGCGCCTGACAATTGATCTTCCTAGCGCGATTCAAGTGAGCAAGATGGATGTATCGCTCGGCGATGTGGCACGTGTCAGCGGGGCTGCTTTTCCGCAGCAGCTTCTGCTCAACAACGTGTTCTTGGGCCGCATGCCTGCCAATGGCCAGTCCATGACGTTGGAGCGTCAGGGCTTGTCGCGTTGGGTCCAGCAGCAAACGGGCATCAAGGCCAGCCAAGTCCACTGGACGGGGGCCACCACCATCAAAGTATCTTGGCCTCAACGCATGCTGTCGGGGTCGAACGTCACACAGGTGGCGAACGATGGTTTGATGCGTTGGCTGTTGGAACGCAGCGAACGCGCCGAACTGCAAGCAGTGTCCGAAGTTGCCGACCTGGCTGTACCTGGCCATGATATTCAGGTCAGAGCTCGCCCCATCAACCAAACCGTGCCGCGCGAGCGGATGGTGGTTTGGGTGGATGTGTTTTCCGGTGAACGTTTTTTTAAGGCGGTGCCGGTCACATTCAACGTCGTCGCATGGAGTCTGGCCTCCGTCGCGACACAAAGTGCCTCCGCTGGGGAGCAACTGCGAAGTGAAAGCCTGCGGGGAGTCGAGGTCGACGTGACGAAGATGCCCTTGAGAGAAGCTGCGCTAGCTGGCCAGACGTTGGCCTTTGATCACACGGTACGTCTCAAGCGTGCGGTGCGGGAGGGCGACGTACTGACACCCACGCATTTTGAACCTCTGCCTGCGGTGGTGCGAGGCGATTGGGCCGTATTGATGAGCGGCGCGGGCGCGGTGGTGTTGGAGAGCCGGGTACAGGTTTCGCAGGATGCGAAAGTGGGGCAATCCATTCGCGTCAAACCTGCGCAATCGTCAACCTATGTATGGGCGCGTGTCAAAGGCCCCAATTTATTGGAGCTTGTGCAATGAGCTGCTTGAAGGTATTTGGTTGGAATGGGTTCTATTCGATGAATGCACGCCAATTCGCCAATGTGGCCGTTGTTGCTATCTGTATGGCGACGGGAACGGCAGCGCAAGCGGTCAGTCTCTACAACGAAGAAACCTTCCGGCCATTGACCGCAGACAACAAGGCGTTTCGTGTCGGGGACGTCTTGACGATTCAGGTGTTTGAGAATTCCAGCGCCACGACATCTGCCGACACCGGGACACGGCGAAAGAATGGCATCAGCGCCGAGGCCTCCAACGGGGTACACAAGTCCAATCAGATCGGGCTTGCAGTGGGTGGCGATTTTGAGGGTGGGGGGCGCACACAGCGAGCCAATCGTGTACTCGCCACGTTGACAGTGACCGTGCGAGACATCTTGCCCAACGGTGATCTCAAGGTTGGTGGCGAGCAACAACTCACTGTCAATGATGAGCCGCAAAAAGTGACGTTGGAAGGGCGTGTTCGCACGGTTGATATTTCAGAAGCGAATATTGTCCTGTCCACTCGATTGGCCGACGCCAAGATCACCTTCGTTGGTGAAGGTGACGTCACTGAGCGCAGCCAACGCCCTTGGTGGCGTAAGTTACTTGACGGCATGGGGCTGTGATCATGAGTCCCCATTCATTGAATGACGGTGAGGCACCATTGAAGCGCATCGGAAAAATTGGCCTGTGCCTGGGTTTGCTGTTCCTTGCAACCCTGGCGCATGCAGACTCCGTTCGGGTCAAAGACCTGGGCAAGCTACAAGGTTGGCGTGAGAACGCACTATTTGGAACGGGGATCGTGACTGGCCTCGCAGGCACCGGAGACTCCTCCACCAACCGCGCTACTCGGCAGGCTTTGTCCAACGCCATGGCGCAGTTCAATCTGAGCATTCCGGCGGACCAAATACAAAGTCGCAACGTCGCGCTGGTCATGGTCAGTGCCTCGTTGCCTACATTCGCACGCGAAGGTGATGCGCTTGATGTAACCGTCACATCAACCGGCGATTCGCGCAGCTTGCTTGGTGGCAGTTTGTTACTCACACCCTTGAAGGCTCCCAATGGTCGGGTCTACGCCCTGGCACAAGGGCCTTTGCAGGTCGGCGGCTACCGCTACGACGCCAACGGCAACGTGGTGCAAAAAAACCATCCAACCGTTGGCTCTATCCCCAACGGAGCGACAGTCGAGGTGGGGGTATCCGCGCAGATGCTGGACGACCAATACAACGTGACCTTCGTATTGAACCAGGCCGACTACACCACCGCCAACCGGGTGGCCTCCGCCATCAACAACCAAGTGGCACCGGGCATTGCGCAAGCCAAAGATGCATCGGGCATCGACATCCTGGTTCCTGAACTTGACCGCCGTCGGCTGGTGGCTTTTTTTGCGAGGCTGGAAAGCGTGATGGTCGAGCCAGATCGGCGTGCGCGTGTGGTTGTCAACGAACGCACTGGGACGGTGGTGTCAGGCGGCGATGTTCGTATCTCCAAGGTATCGATATCGCACGGCGACCTGAAAATTTCAATTTCTGAAGTCAATACAGCCTCTCAGCCTGCGCTGGTGGTGCGGCCTGGCCCCGGGGTCAGCACCGCCATCGTGACCAATACCCAAGTTTCGGTCAACGAACAGCCTGGCGGGAATTTCCTGTCTGCCAGCAGCACGGTTTCTGACCTGGTGCAGTCCTTGGCGAGACTCAAAACACCCACGCGCGACATCATTTCCATTCTGCGGGCTGTTAAGGCCGCAGGCGCATTGCATGCCGAGCTGGTTGTGCAATGAATACGATTGCATTTGAAAGACAAATAACATGATCAACGGAACCGAAGCCATCACCACGGCCGCGCTGGCGAACGCTCTGGATGTCGCCACTTTTCGGCACCAAACCATCGCTTCCAACATTGCCAACGCCCACACGCAGGGTTATGTGCCGCAACGCGTGAGTTTTGATGCGCATTGGGCGCAAGCGCAAAACATGCTCAGGCAAGGTGGATCTCTGGATGCAACCGTGCTGGCAGGACTCACTGTGCAGCTCACACCCATGCTGACTGAAAGCGGCAAGCCGATGGAAGTTAAGTTGGATGCCGAGGTAGCCAACCTGGCCAGCAATAACCTGCAGTACCAAGCCCTAGTCAAGGGCTTGTCGCGCCATATGTCGTTGTTGATGTCTGCCGCCAGTGATGGCAAAAAATAACTTTTTGAGAGTGATGTGATGGACTACAACCAAGCCTTTGCAATCAGTGCTGCTGGCATGAGCCTGGAGAGCACGCGTGTGAGCGTCGCCGCTATGAATTTGGCCAATGCCAACACCATTCAAGACGCGAACGGAGTGAACTATCGGCCCATGCGCGTGGTCGCTCGGGCCATAGGTGTTTCGCCGCTGGATAGCCAAACCAACTTCGGTGCTTTTGGTGACATCGTTCGTTCGGGTTTGCAATCCACGCAAGGAACCGTGCAATGGACAGCCTTGCCTGTTGTCAGCACAGAGCCAATGCAAAGCGAACCCCGAATGGTCTACGAGCCCGGTCACCCCGCTGCCGACGCCAAGGGTTTTGTTTCCTACGCTGGTGTGGATACCGCGACGGAAATGATCACTCTCATGAGTGCGATGCGTTCTTACGAGGCCAATGTGGCCGCGATGAATACGGCCCGCAACATGGCCCTGAAAGCATTGGACATTGGAGGAGCCACTTGATGGAACCGGAATCGATTCAAGCCGTAGCTGCTTTGCAGCCCGGCGCGTCGCCAATTGGCGCTGTTGCCCCGTTGAACACACCAGCTAGCCGCTTGGGCAATGTGGGTGACTCCATCTCTTTCGGTGACATGGTTACCCAGGGCCTGCAACACGTCAACACCCAACTCAACGCCAGCCAAGTGGCCCTGCAGCGTTTGGCGACAGGTGATGTGCAAAACCTTCACCAAGTCATGATTGGTTTGGAAGAAAGTCGGTTGTCGTTCCAACTCTTCATGCAGGTTCGAAACCGCATGTTGGAAGCCTATCAAGACATCATGAAGATGCAGATTTGAACCTGAGTTCTCAAGTTTCTGGCACATGATGATCGATGCATTAGTGCCGTGTTTTTAGCTGCCACAAGTGCGGCCTGACTGTGTGATTTGGACTTCGGTTCTGGGGTTTTTGCGATGAGTGATTTTTGGCAAACATTGTCTCGAACGGCACGTGTGGGGCTTGTTGCTGGCATGGTGGCAATCGTATTGTTGTTGGCCGGGGCAACGTGGTGGTTGTTGCGCACGGACTACCAGGTGCTGTTTTCCGATCTCAAACCCCAAGATGCTGGGGCGATGACGGCAGAGCTTGAGCGTCTGAAAGTGCCCTACCAGGTGGCTGACAACGGCACGGCTATTTTGGTCGACAAGGCGGTGGTGCACACCACACGAATCAAGCTGATGGGCAAAGAGTTACCACTGCACGGCGCAGTCGGCTTGGAGTTGTTCAACAACACCGATTTCGGCATGACCGAGTTCGCTCAGAAGATCAATTACCAGCGGGCCGTTCAAGGTGAATTGACCCGCACGATTTTGTCGCTCGCTGAGATTCGTGACGTGCGCGTACACCTGGCCCTGCCCGAGCAGGGGCTTTTTAAGCAAGCCACCAGCAAGGCCAAGGCGTCCATTTCTCTGACCTTGCGCCAGGGCCAGGTCCTTCGTCCAGAACAGGTCACTGGCATTGCCCGTTTGGTGGCCGCAGCAGTTCCCGGCATGACACCTCAGGAAGTCACCATCGTCGACAACCAGGGCGTGACGTTGAGCCGCCCCAGCGGCGATGGCGAACTGGAGGCCAGCAGTGCTCGACTCGACCTTAAACGTGAGACCGAAAACTACCTCTCGCGCAAAGCCGGTTTCGTGCTCGACCGCATGTTTGGTCCCGGCCAAGCCCTTGCAAGCGTCGATGTCGTGCTCAACCTGGACCAGGTGAAACTGACCACGGAAGAGGTGATCCCGGCCAACGGGACGGGAAGAGTCGGTCAGGCACCCACAGGCGTCGTTGTTCGTGAGCGAGCGTCCATGCGTGAGGTGCCCGGGTCGGCAGAACAAAAAACTGCGACCGAAAGCAGCATCGCTGTTTCACGCAGCGCTGGCAGCACACAACGCGAGGTGGAGTACCAGGTGGGGCGAAGGGTGGAACAGGTGGTGAGCCAGCCTGGTTCCATTCGTCGGATTCAGGCCGTGGCATTGGTTCGCAAATCGCTCGATGCTCAGCAAGAAGAACAACTGAGAAAAATGGTGGCTGCGGCTGTTGGCGCATCACTTGAACGTGGTGACACGGTAGTCGTTCAAACGTTCGCCGGTTCTCCCGTGGTGGGCGCTGCCCCAGTGCCGACAACTGTGTTGGACGCCTATGGCGCCGCACCTCTTTCTTCCCAGCGATCCGATGAAGGTTGGGGAGCGGACAAAGTGGCAAGCGCAGAAAGCCAACCCGCGAAGCCCGCCCGATCAAAGGAATTCGTTACCGTGTTGCTTGCTCTGTTGGTGCTGACGGCGCTGGTTGGCCTGTACATGATCTATGGACGGAGAGGCTCGGGCGCACAGAACGTCAATGGGCAGGTATCCACCGACACCTTGACTGATCAACAGCGAGAAGCGGCATTGCAACGTGTGCAGGCATGGATGCGTCAACCACCCAACGCGGTTGCCAATGAGTTGGGTGACCGCCACTCCGGAGGCGTGGCATGAACATGCTTGAAGGCATGCCGCAGCGCCAAGCGGCATTGTTGCTTCATGCCCTGTCGCAATCCGACCAGGCTTGGATACTGGCGGCGCTTCCTGAGCACGACAACAGGGAGCTCACGGTCTTGCTTCAAGAGCTCCGCGACATGAATGTGACCCCCGACCCCTCGTGGGTGACGCAGTGGTTGCCGCAAACTCCATTGAAGCAAGAGACCCTGCCGGAAATGACGCTCTGTCAGACCCATGCCATGGGCTCGACATCGCTTGGGTCAAAGTCGCATGCGGAGCTGACAGACCTCAAACCCCACCAGGTGACCGATCTGGCCAGTCTGCTCAGTGCAGAGCCGGTGTATCTGACCTCGCGCCTGTTGCGAATTCA
>JBJOQO010000086.1:0-12209 GCA_046049865.1 Pseudomonadota bacterium
CTACAACAAAGACGCCTTCAAGACCGCAGGCATCGACAAAGTGCCCACCACCTGGCCCGAAGTGGCTCTGGCGGCAGCCAAACTCAAGTCCGTGGGTCACAAATGCCCATTCACCACCAGTTGGGTCAGCTGGACTCAACTGGAGAGTTTTTCTGCCTGGCACAACACCGAGTTCGCCAGCAAAGGTAACGGCATGAAAGGCCTGGACGCGCGGCTCACCTTCAACACGCCGCTGCATGTGCGCCACATTGAAAACCTGGCCAACATGGCCAAACAAAATCTCTTCGTTTACAAAGGCCGTGGCAACGCGGCAGACGCCACCTTTGTATCCGGTGAATGCGCCATGATGACGGGCTCTTCTGCCCTGTACGGCAACATCAAACGCAACGCCAAGTTTGCCTCTGGCATTGCCGCCCTGCCCTACTACCCCGACGTGCCTGGTGCACCGCAAAACACCGTCATCGGTGGTGCCAGCCTGTGGGTGATGGCGGGCAAAAAGCCTGACGAGTACAAAGGCGCAGCCATGTTTTTTGCCCACCTCTCCAAAGCCGAAGAAGCCGCCAAGAGCCATCAACGCACCGGCTACTTGCCGCTGACCAAAGCGTCTTACGAGTTGACCGAGAAGTCTGATTTCTACAAACAAAATCCCGGTACCGATGTGTCGGTGACACAAATGATTCGTAAAACCACCGACAAATCACGCGGCATTCGCCTGGGCAACTTTGTGCAAATTCGCGCCATCAATGACGAGGAGCTGGAACAAGTCTGGGCAGGCAAGAAGAGCGCGCAAGAAGCGCTCAACACCGCTGTCAAACGGGGCAATGAACAGCTGGAGCGTTTCCAGAAAGCCAACAAGTCCTGATGTCTCTGGGGCAGCACGCACGCTGCCCCTTGTCTCAGAACTCAGAACCGCGTTGTGGAAAAACGAGTCCGATTCCAATCGCGCTGGCTGCCCTGGCTGCTGGTCGCACCACAATTGCTCGTGGTGCTGGTGTTTTTCTTCTGGCCCGCCAGCCAGGCGCTGTACCAAAGTGTGCTGAGTCAAGACGCGTTTGGCACCACGACCGAGTTTGTGGGCTTGGAGAACTTTGAGCGCCTGTGGTCGGACGACACCTATTTGGCCTCGTTCAAAACCACCGCGCTGTTCTCGGTGTTGGTGGCGGTGTTTGGCCTGTCGATCGCGCTCTTGCTCGCGGTAATGGCCGACCGGGTGATGCGCGGTGCCTCGGTTTACAAAACCCTGCTCGTGTGGCCCTATGCGGTGGCCCCGGTGGTGGCCGGGGTGCTGTGGGTGTTCATGTTTGCCTCGCCCATGGGGGTGGTGGCCTATGCCTTGCAATGGGTCGGTGTGGAATGGAACCACTTGCTCAACAGCAACCACGCCATGACGCTCATCGTGGTGGCTGCGGTATGGAAACAAATCTCCTACAACTTCTTGTTCTTTTTGGCAGGCTTGCAATCTATCCCCAAGTCGCTGATTGAAGCGGCTGCCATCGACGGTGCCTCACCGACGCGGCGTTTTTGGACCATTGTGTTTCCGCTGCTATCACCCACCACGTTTTTCCTCTTGGTCATCAACGTGGTGTATGCCTTCTTTGACACCTTTGCCATCGTGGACGCCGCCACCCAGGGTGGGCCGGGTAAAGACACCGCCATCTTGGTTTACAAGGTTTATTACGACGGTTTCAAAGCCATGGACTTGGGCGGCTCGGCGGCGCAGTCGGTGGTGCTGATGGTGATCGTGATTGCGCTGACCGTCTTGCAGTTTCGTTACGTTGAGAAGAAGGTGAACTACTGATGCTGCGTCCCCTGCCACGCCTGGCCTGCTGCCATGGTTGAACGTCGCCCCCTGGCCACCTTCGTGGCGCACCTGCTACTGATCTTGGGCGTGGTGGTGGTGGCGTTTCCGCTGTACCTGGCTATCGTCGCTTCTACGCAATCTTCACAAGAAATTGCGCAGTCGCGGCCGCTGTCTTTGCTGCCGGGCAGCCACTTCCTGGAGACCTACCGACTCGCCCTGTTCGGCGGCACCAGCAGCAGCGGCGGCAACTTTCCGGCGGCCCTGCCCATGATGTGGATCAGCCTGGTCAGCGCCTTGGTGATTGCCGTGGGCAAGATCGCCATTTCGCTGCTGTCGGCTTTTGCCATCGTGTACTTTCGTTTTCCACTGCGCAACACGGTGTTCTGGATGATCTTCGTCACCTTGATGCTGCCAGTTGAAGTGCGCATCGGCCCCACCTATGCGGTGGTGTCTGATTTGGGCATGCTCAACAGCTATGCGGGGCTGACCATCCCCCTCATCGCTTCGGCCACGGCCACTTTTTTGTTCCGACAGTTTTTCCTCACCGTGCCCGACGAGTTGGTCGAAGCCGCCCGCATGGACGGGGCCAGCCCGATGCGGTTTTTCTGGGATGTGCTGTTGCCGCTGTCCCGCACCAGCATGGCGGCCCTCTTTGTCATTCAGTTCATTTACGGCTGGAACCAGTACCTGTGGCCGCTTCTGGTCACGACCAATGAAGACATGTACCCCGTGGTGCTGGGCATCAAACGCCTGATTGCAGGCGAGGCTTACACCGAATGGAATGTCGTCATGGCCACCGCCATCCTGGCCATGTTGCCGCCCGCCATCGTGGTCATGCTGATGCAAAAGTGGTTTGTCAAAGGTTTGGTGGACACCGAAAAATAAGACAGGAATAAGGCAAAGCGCATGGCCAGTATCTCCCTCAAAAACGTGGTGAAACGCTACGGCGTGGGCCCCAAGGCCAATGCCGTCATTCATGGTGTCAGTGCCGACATTGCGGACGGTGAATTCATCGTCATCGTGGGCCCCAGCGGCTGCGGTAAATCAACGCTCTTGCGCATGGTGGCGGGGCTGGAAGAAATCTCCGGCGGTGAAATATCCATCGGGCCTCGCGTGGTCAACGACGTTGAGCCCAGCGAGCGCGACATCGCCATGGTGTTTCAAAACTACGCCCTCTATCCCCACATGACGGTGTTCGACAACATGGCCTATGGGCTGAAGATTGCC
The DNA here is from genome assembly GCA_046049865.1 of Pseudomonadota bacterium. Lineage (GTDB taxonomy): Bacteria > Pseudomonadota > Gammaproteobacteria > Burkholderiales > Burkholderiaceae_C > JANPCX01. The sequence goes on from JBJOQO010000086.1 coordinate 3,029, forward strand.
AAGGTACCGCTGGCCGAGATCAAACAGCGCGTGGACAAAGCCGCGAAAATTTTGGAGCTGGCGCCTTACCTGGCCCGCAAGCCGCGCGAACTCTCTGGCGGCCAGCGCCAACGTGTGGCCATGGGCCGAGCCATCGTGCGCCAGCCCCAGGTGTTTTTGTTTGACGAACCACTCTCCAACCTGGACGCCAAACTGCGCGCCCAAACCCGGCTGGAAATTCGCAAGTTGCATGCCGAACTCGGTGTGACCTCACTCTTCGTCACCCACGACCAGGTCGAGGCCATGACCTTGGCCCAGCGAATGATCGTGATGAACAGCGGCCGAATGGAACAAATTGGCACGCCCGACGAGGTGTACCAGCGCCCCGCCTCTACGTTTGTGGCGGGCTTCATCGGCTCGCCGCCTATGAATCTGCTGCGTGGTCAGGCGCACGGCCAACAACTGCGTTTGGGGGATGGCAGCCTCGCCCTGCCGGCCCCCGCACCACGCAGCGGCGAACTCATCTTGGGCTTGCGCCCCGAGCATGCGCTGCTGCAAGCGCCAGGCGATACCACCGGTTGGGCCTTGCAGGTGGACGATGTGGAAATGCTCGGTGCCGAGCGCCTGGTGCATGGACACCTGCAAGGCCAAACCTTCACCCTGCGCATTGACGGCACTGCCGTACCGCCGAAAGCCGGCGACCTGCGCCACGTGGTCGCGCCCGCCGCGCAACTGCACTGGTTTGACCCCACCACCCAATTGCGGGTTTGATTCAACAATGAGCATGAAAACGTGGCCCTACCCTTTTTGGATCGCCCACCGCGGCGCTGGCAAACTCGCCCCGGAAAACACGCTGGCGGCTTTCAAGCTCGGCGCGTCCTACGGCTACCGCGCCTTTGAATGTGATGTGAAACTCAGCCGCGACGGCGTGCCCTTCTTGCTGCACGACGCCGATTTGAAACGAACCACGAACCAACACGGCATCGCCAGCGAGCGCACTTGGGATGAACTCTGTGTGCTGGATGCCGGAAGCTGGCAGAGCCCCATCTACGCCGGTGAGCCCTTGCCCAGCTTGGAGACCATCGCCCGTTTTTGTATCAACGGTGGTCACCAGCTGAACATTGAAATCAAACCCACCCCCGGCGATGAAACCAACACCGGTGAACAGGTGGCCCTGGCTGCGACGCGCTGGTGGGCTGGCCACAGCCCGCCCCTGCTCAGCTCCTTCCAAGTGGCGGCGCTGGCGGCCGCTCAACAAAGTGCACCCGAGTTGCCACGCGCTTTGCTGTTGGACAAGCTGGAACCCGGCTGGCTACAAACCGCACTCGACCTGAACTGCGTGGCCGTGGTGGCCCGTCACCACTTGTTTGACGAAACCATGGTGGCTGACCTTCAGTCCGCCGGATTGCGTGCCCTGGCCTACACGGTGAACGATTCGGATGCGGCCAAACGGCTGCAAACGCTCGGATTGGTCGGACTCATCACCGACGCCGTCGATCGTTTTATTCCGGACGAAATCGTTTAGGAATTCACGCCTCGGGGCATGAACTGATCCTTGCGAGCGAGCACCAACCGAAGGCGGCAAGGAACAATCTCGTTACTTTACGTAACAGACGAGTCCCTCACATGAAAAAAATCCTGTCCTCCTTGGCGATTGCAGCAGCAACCCTGGGGCTTCATGCCACCGCCAACGCCAACTTGGTGATCAATGGCAGCTTCGAAGATGTGAGCACAGCGCCTGGCGTTCAAACACAAGCCAATGGCACCTGGTCCATCTACAGCGTCATTGATGGCTGGACCACCACCGCAGGCCCAGGCATCGAAGTGCGGAACAACGTGGCGGGAACAGCATCGGACGACGCCAACTACGTGGAGCTTGACTCCACGGGCAACACCACCATGGCGCAGACCCTACTCACATCTGCAGGCAGCTACTACGCGCTGAGCTTTGACTACTCCGGCCGCGCCGGTGTGGCCGCCGCGTCCAACCCGATTGAAGTGCTGTGGAACAACGTGGTGGTCAACCTCAACCCCATCACCGCCAGCGGCATAGGCCAGGGCAACCACGTGTGGACGGGCTACGCCTTCGGCGTCTACGGCACAGGCAGCGACGTCCTGAGCTTCCGCTCGGTCGGCACCCAAGACTCGCTGGGTGGTTCGCTGGACAATGTCCGTGTTGTGTCTGAGCCTGGCGTCTTGGCCACGATCGGCCTCGGTTTGTTGGCCCTGGTTTGGTCCCGCCGCAGAGTTGGCTGAGCCGCAGGTCAACTGCAAAGGTGCAGCGGGCAGCACCACCCGTTGCACCTGGGGGTACGCAAGCGCCACTGCTTGCCGACATTGGTTCGGGGGTTGAAGATGGCGGCCTTGTCCATCAGCCTGCCCACCCCACATGCCTCAACCATCCCCCACAACGACAACGCGTGAACACGCCTCGCACCAACCGCTGAGCCGCCTCGTGGTGCTTGGAGCAGCACCCCTGCTCATGGCCCTGGCCCTTTGGCTGCACGGCCCGATTGAGCAGTGGGCCAGCTACCACCACTTTGCCGACGTCCACGCACTTTGGGGCATGCCCAATGCGGCCAATGTGCTCAGCAATTTGCCCTTCTTGTGGCTTGGAATTTGGGGCTGGGCTGCACTGCGCCCACCGCATGCCCACCGCATGCTCAACAACCCGCCACCAAGCCCCAGCCTTCTTGCCTGGAGGCTCGTTGCGCTGGCCATCGCCTGCACCTGTTTCGGCTCCGCTTACTACCACTGGTCACCCACCAATGCCACCTTGCTTTGGGACCGCCTGCCCATCGCTTGGGCCTGTGCCAGCGTCAGCATGGCCTTGCTCGCCGAACGTGTTCACCCGCGTTTCGGTAGCGCCTGGTTTCTGGGTGCCTCCATGGTTGTGGCCACCCTCAGCGTGGCGTGGTGGTGGTGGACATTGGCCCCACAAGGTCCGCTACCCGGCGGCGACCTGCGCCCCTACTTGTTTGTGCAGTTTTTGCCGATGCTGCTGATTCCTTTGGTGTTTTGCATGAAGCTGCCCCCACAGCACCCTCACGCCATCCCAGCCAGCGCCGCCTGGTGGGCCTTGGGCCTTTATGCCGTCGCCAAGTTGCTAGAGGTCGGCGACCACGCCACGCTGGAAATGCTGCACGTGATGGGCGGTCACCCGCTGAAACACCTGTTTGCGGCGGCAGGCGCGGCGGTCTTGATGCGCGCTGCGGCGGCGCAAGGACGCAGATAAGGGCGTGTGTGGCGTGAGATCAACTCGCGTACTTGATGCTGCACCCATAAGGCGCTGAGGTGGGTGTGCTGACCGGCTTGCCCGCCAGCAACTCACCCAGCGAGTTCTTCACAAAGTTTTTCGCGGTGGCCACATCGGCTGGGTTGGCAGTCCGTTTGTCGTCAATGCCACCCGCATAAACCAACACACCCTTCGGGTCCACGATGAACATGTGCGGCGTGGTGCGCGCGGCATAGGTTTTGCCCACACGGCCATCGTCGTCCATCAACAAAGCGCTTGAACTGGCGCCCCAACTTTGGTACTTGGCCACCAAGTCCTTCGCAGCCAAATAGTCCACATGACCCGGCGCTGTGGAGCTGATGGAGAGCCACACCACCTCTTTCGCGGTAGCGTCCTTCTGCAAACCCTGCATGTTCTGCGTGCCGTAGTGTTTCACCACGAACGGACAGTTCGGATTGGTCCACTCCAGCACCACATGTTTGCCCTTGAAGTCAGACAGCTTCACCAGCTTGCCACTGGCGTCTTTCACTTCAAATGCGGGAGCGGGTTGGCCGATGGTGACGGCTTGGGCCAGGGTTGCCAAGGCCAGGGCGGCTGAGGCGACAACGACTTTGAAGAGTGGGTTCATTCTGGACTCCAGTAGATTGGGGGGCCGCCGAATGGTAGTCAAAGCGTCAGACAAGTGGCTCGACTAGCTCTATGCGGTAGCATTTTTTCTCAAGTATTCGACAACACGATGCACGCTGTTAGACGGGCTCGGGCCGTCGCTGTATCCCGCATCCGTCTCGGCAATCATCCGGTCAAAAGCTGGATTCCCAGAGAGGTAAGCAAGCACAAGTCTCGAGAAACCGGTTTCCCCGTCAAAGTGAGAAAGGGTCGGGTCACCAAACATAGTTTGACGAGGTGATCCATCGTTAGCCAGCGAATCCAAACCATTAATGCTACGAAGGTCTCTGAGTAACCCAGGAAGACGGGACTCCGTTTTCTCTAGCCACTCCGACACGTCGTCGGCAGTCTCAATTGGCGAGGGCAGATCAGGCACTATGCTGTAGATGTTGCGTTCGTAGGTCCAGTCTTTAGCGCTAGTCTTAACGCCTGCAAACTCGATAGCCGCAAGGTTGAGTTTGCACACGCGATCGTTTCTCACACGAAACGTCAACGAGGCTTCACAGCCCCCTTCTGAATATTCGTCGTAGAAGAATACACATATCGCTTCGTCCTCGTCCGTAATAGACACGAATTCGAGCGCTTCGTACTCGTTCTCTCTTTTTTGGAAACCAAAACTAACAAATAATCTCTCAATCCGAGCGAGGATCGTCTCCTGAATTTCCTTACCTGGAAGAACAGGAATCTGGACAAGCTCGGTGAATCGCGCATCGCTTGGTTCGTCATGCCGAAATCCGCAAATCTCATGTGCTAGCCTGACCGGCAGGCTAAAAACTGCGTCGTAGTTTTCAAGCTTTCCCTTCTTTCTCGCTTCGGCCAATGCGGACTCGGTGGATGTCGGAGGACTGCCCTCGATCTCGAAATGTCCTTCGCCTTCATCTAAAACGTGCGACACACGCCAAACCTCTTCTCCATCACGCCACAAACAAGCGAGCGATGCATTCACATTCTCATACTCGGCGCAAGCAACGACAACGCACTCATAGGAGAGGGTCTCTATTGATTCTGGATGAATCATTGGGTGCCAGAACTGGTTGAGTGCGACAACGAACCTACCATTCGGAAGCGTAGACCCAACAGCAGCCGCATCACCCGGAATGGCCGGAATTCCCGTGTCTCGCAATCTCAACTCTTTGAGAACTTGTTTGGCTGGCTTCATCGCAACAGCCAGCCAAGAGATGGACAACCCCATAGATGTACTCCAATCGCCACTTATCTGGAAGCGGCACGCTTAGTTTAAAAATACGATCAGTGTAACTAAGGCTCAACTCCGATAATCCGCATTGATCTTCACATAGTCATAACTGAAATCACAAGTCCACACCGTGGTTTCAAACGCGCCGCGGTTCAGGTTCACGCGCACCGTGATCTCACTTTGTTTCATCACGCGCTGCCCGTCCTCTTCGCGGTAGCTGGGGTTGCGGCCGCCGTTTTTGGCCACACACACATCGTCCAAATGAAGGTCAATTTTTGTTTGGTCTAGATCGGCAATGCCCGCGTAACCCACCGCCGCCAAGATGCGCCCAAGGTTGGGGTCGCTGGCGAAGAAGGCGGTTTTGACCAAGGGGGAGTGGGCAATGGCGTAGGCCACTTGTTGGCACTCTTTTTCTGTGCCGCCGCCCACCACGTTGACCGCAATGAATTTGGTGGCGCCTTCGCCGTCGCGCACGATGGCTTGGGCCAGGGTTTGGGCCACAAGCGTCAGAGCGGCTCGCAGCGCTTGGCCGTCGGCAGTCTCTAACGAGGTGATGGCGGTGTTGTTGGCGGCGCCGGTGGCGATCAACAGAAGAGAATCGTTGGTGGAGGTGTCGCCATCAATGGTGATGCGGTTGAAGCTGAGGTTGGCCACTTCACTGAGCAAGGGTTGCAGCAAGGCGGCATCAATGGCCGCATCGGTGGCGATGAAACCCAGCATGGTGGCCATGTTGGGGCGGATCATGCCGGCACCTTTGCTGATGCCGGTGAGGGTCACGGTTTTCCCGCCGATTTGAACTTGCCGCGACACAGCCTTGGGCAAGGTGTCGGTGGTCATGATGGCTTCGGCGGCAAGCGCCCAGTTGTCTTCGCGCAAGTCGGCCAAGGCGGCGGGCAGACCCGCGATGATGCGGTCGCTGGGCAGCGTTTCCATGATGACGCCGGTGGAAAACGGCAGCACTTGTTCGGGCGTGATGCCCTGAAGCTGGGCCAAGGCCACGCAGGTGGCGCGGGCACGCACCAAGCCATCTTCGCCTGTGCCCGCGTTGGCGTTGCCGGTGTTGACGAGCACGGCGCGGCTGGCGGCATCAGCGGCCAGGTGTTGACGGCAAATTTGCACAGGCGCGGCGCAGAAGCGGTTTTGGGTAAACACGCCGGCCACTTGGCTCCCCGGTGCCAGCAGCATCACCAGCAAGTCACGTTTGTTGGCCTTGCGCACGCCGGCCATGGTGGTGCCAAGTTTGACGCCGGACACGGGCAAGAGGTCTTGGGGCAAAGGTGCGGTCAGGTTGACGGGCATGGGGATCTCACTTTGTGGTGGTGGAATTGGGAAGAGCCCACTCGGGGCTCTTCAATGTTTCAGCGAAAAAAGCAGTTCAGGGTCAAGCCAACTGGCCGTGGCAATGTTTGTATTTTTTGCCACTGCCGCAGGGACAAGGATCGTTGCGGCCGACCTTGGGCACGTCTGCTGCGACCGTGCGGGGGTCAGTTTCTTGAACCACCGATCCGTCTTCCGCCGGATGGGTGTAGGTGACGTTGCTGATGGTTTCGGCCCGCTCTTCCATGGCCTGCGCAGCAGCGGCCACTTCTTCTTGGCTCTGCACACGCACTTTCATCAAGGTGCCGGTGACTTCCATCTTCACGCGGTCGAGCAACTGCTTGAAGAGTTCAAACGCCTCGCGTTTGTATTCCTGCTTGGGGTTCTTCTGCGCATAACCGCGCAGATGGATGCCTTGGCGCAGGTAGTCCAGCGCCGAGAGGTGCTCGCGCCAGTGGGTGTCGATGGACTGCAACAAGATCATGCGCATGAAGGGATTGAACTGGTCTTGGCCAACCATGTCCACCTTGGCTTGGAAGCTGCTGTGGGCCGCCTTGACCACGTGCTCGGTCAGGTCTTCGTCGGTGATGGAGTCGCTTTTTTCAACCTGCTCACGCAGGTTGACTTCCAACTGCCACTCGTCGCGCAGCACCTTTTCCAGCTCGGGCAAGTCCCACTGCTCTTCCACGCTTTCCAGTGGAACATAGGTGCGAACCACATCTTCCATGGTGCTGGCACGCAGGCCGGTGATTTGTTCGGCCAAGTCCTGGGCTTCCAGAATCTCGTTGCGCTGTTGGTAAATGACTTTGCGCTGGTCGTTGGCGACGTCGTCGTATTCCAGCAGCTGCTTACGCACATCAAAGTTGCGTGCCTCCACCTTGCGCTGGGCGCTTTCAATGCTGCGTGTGACGATGCCCGCCTCAATGGCTTCGCCCTCGGGCATCTTGAGCCTGTCCATGATGGCGCGAACGCGGTCGCCCGCGAAGATGCGCATCAAGGAATCGTCCAGCGACAGATAGAACCGCGAGGATCCCGGATCGCCTTGACGTCCAGCACGACCACGCAACTGGTTGTCGATGCGGCGTGACTCGTGACGCTCGGTGGCGATGATGCGCAAACCGCCCTGCGCTTTCACCGCGTCATGCAAACCTTGCCACTCGTCTTTCAGCTTTTGCGCTGCAGCCGCTTTGTCTGCTTCGCTCAGTGCCTCGTTGGCTTCCAGGGTTTTGATTTGGTTCTCAACATTGCCGCCCAAGACGATGTCAGTTCCCCGGCCTGCCATGTTGGTCGCAATGGTGATCACGCCGGGGCGGCCTGCCTGGGCAATGATGTCGGCCTCGCGGGCATGCTGTTTGGCGTTGAGTACTTGGTGCGGGAGTTTTTCTTTCTCCAGCAGCTTGGCCACGAGCTCAGAGTTTTCAATCGAGGTGGTGCCTACCAGCACGGGCTGACCGCGCTCATGGCAGTCGCGGATATCGGCGATGACGGCGGTGTATTTTTCTTTGTCGGTTTTGTAGACGAGGTCGAGTTCGTCTTTGCGCACCGTGGGTTTGTTGGGCGGAATGACGACCGTCTCTAAGCCATAAATTTCTTGGAACTCGTAGGCTTCCGTGTCCGCCGTGCCGGTCATGCCCGCGAGCTTGCCGTACATGCGGAAATAATTTTGGAAGGTGATGGAGGCGAGGGTTTGGTTCTCGTTTTGAATCTGCACGCCTTCTTTGGCTTCCACGGCTTGGTGCAATCCGTCTGACCAGCGGCGGCCTGTCATCAAACGACCCGTGAACTCGTCAACGATGATCACTTCACCGTTTTGCACCACATAGTGCTGGTCACGGTTGTACAGGTGCTTGGCACGCAGCGCGGCGTACACATGGTGCATCAGGGAAATGTTGGCGGGATCGTAAAGGCTCGCACCTTCGGGCAACAAACCCGCTTCGCTGAGCAAGCGTTCCGCGTTTTCGTGGCCCGCCTCGGTGAGAAACACCTGATGCGATTTTTCGTCCACCGTGAAGTCGCCGGGTTCAATCACGCCCTCGCCGGTGCGCGGGTCTTCTTCGCCCACTTGGCGCTTCAGATGGGGCACCACCTTGTTGATGCGCACATACATCTCGGTGTGGTCTTCCGCCTGGCCACTGATGATGAGCGGGGTGCGGGCTTCGTCGATCAGGATGGAGTCCACCTCGTCCACGATGGCGTAGGACAGTGGGCGCTGCACACGGTCGGCCAGGTCTTGCACCATGTTGTCGCGCAGGTAGTCAAAACCAAACTCGTTGTTGGTGCCGTAGGTCACGTCGGCCGCATAAGCAGCTTGTTTTTCTTCGCGGGACATTTGCGACAGGTTCACACCTACCGTCAGTCCCATGAAGTTGTACAGGCGGCCCATCCATTCGGCGTCACGTTTGGCGAGGTAGTCATTCACCGTGACCACATGCACGCCTTTGCTGGTCAATGCATTGAGGTAAACCGGCAAGGTGGCCATCAGCGTTTTGCCTTCGCCCGTGCGCATCTCGGCAATCTTGCCGTCGTGCAAGGTCATACCGCCTTTGAGTTGCACGTCGAAGTGGCGCATCTTGAGCGCACGTTTGCTGCCCTCGCGTATGGCGGCAAAAGCCTCAGGCAAAAGCTGATCCAGCGTCTCGCCTTTGGCATAACGGTCGCGAAACGCCTGAGTCTTGGCTTTGAGCGCAGCGTCGTCCAGCGACTCGAATTGCGGCTCTAGCTTATTGACCTGCTCCACAACACGCCGGTACTGCTTGAGCAGGCGCTGGTTGCGGCTACCGAAAATCTGG
>JBJOQO010000087.1:0-11666 GCA_046049865.1 Pseudomonadota bacterium
CTATGGAGGTGGCAACAAGTTTGCTCTATGTTGAAGCTTGTTTGGAAGATGGAGAGCTGGACACTGATGGCCAGCAAAATCGTGTGCAACGTTTGGCTCAGCGTATGGCGGCAGTGCGTCAAGGCGCTGCCCCCGAGCCACTGGAGCCATGGATTGAGGATCTGTACCGTCGCGTCTCAGACCGTCAAACCATGGGCAGCGTGGTGCAAGAGTTGCGTGCTTCGCTCTCTGAGGTCGAAAAACAGATTGATCAGTTTTTCCGCGACCCGAGCAAACCCGAGGTGCTGATTTCGGTGCCCAACCAGCTGTCGTCGATGCGCGGCGTGCTGTCGGTGCTGGGCATGGACCAAGCGTCTTCGGCGCTGCTGCGCATGCGTGATGAAGTGGACGGTTTGGCCTCGACGGAAGTGGACGTCGCTCATATTCAAGCAGCAGGCGTTTTTGATCGCCTGGCTGGGAATTTGGGGGCTTTGGGTTTCCTGATTGACATGCTCAGCGTCCAACCTAACTTGGCTAAATCGCTGTTTGCTTATGACCCCGCAACCGGTGTGCTCGCTCCTGTCATGGGACGGGGCCAGCGTGCTGGGGGGGAGTCGATGCGTTCGACCTCGAGCTTGCCCCAGGTTGAATCCCGACTGATTGAGCAGGTTCAGCAGCTGTCCTTGAGTGCAGCCAGCGACCACGTCCCGCTGGCGGATGTGGCGCGTGACTTGGAACGGCTTTCACAAGAAGCTCACGTTGCGGATCAGCCTTCGCTGGCTGCCATGGCCTTGAGCGCGCAATCCGCATTGCAACAGGCGCCCGATGACTTGACCGCCTCTGCGATGCGAGGCGACGTTTCTGAGGCTTTGGCCGATTTTGTGAACACCGCATCTGGCCCTGTGGGTTTGGACTTCGATCCGCCACAGGCAGCGCCCGCGCTTTCAAAACCTACGAATCAACCGCAGTTAGCCACCGTCAATCTCGACGAAGACGCGGAGATGCGGGAAATCTTCTTGGAAGAGGCGACCGAGGTGCTGGAGAGCGCGAGCACCGCTTTAGTCAGTTTGCGAGGCGCGCCAGGTGAACTGGAAGAACTCACCACGCTCAGACGTGCCTTCCACACCCTCAAAGGCAGCTCTCGCATGGTGGGTCTGCGCGAGTTTGGCGATGCAGCGTGGACTTGCGAGCAAATCTACAACACACGTTTGGCAGAGTCTGCAGCCGACGACAGTGCGCTGTTGGAATTCACGCAGTGGTCGATTGACCACCTCTCCGACTGGGTGCTTGCGGTCGCATCTGGACAAGACGCCGGTTTGACGGCGAATGCCCTGAACCAAGCCGCGCAAGCGTTCAAGGGTTCGGCCCCGCCAGTGCGGTTGGAGTCCCAAGCAGCAGCCTTGACTCAGCCGGGTTCGTTGGTCACGCCCTCTGCTGATGCAGACAAAAAGCCCGAGTCAGCGATAGACAGTTTGCTGTCGAAGATTGATCTCTCGTTCGACAGCCCAGTGGCCAGCCCCTCGTGGTCTGCAGCCGCTCACGCTGAAGAGCCACTGCCCGAGTTGTCGCTAGACCCCACCGTACCGACCACTGCGTCGGTGATCCCAGCCTCGGTTGCAGGTGTGGAGTTCGACTTGCCAGCGCTGGACGAAATGGAGCCCATACCAGCAGGTGCGGCTTCAGAGTTACCCGATACAGATGAAGCTGTCGAGGCTGCAGCTGCGAGCGACAAGATCCCAAGCGTGTTCGACAAACCGAGCTGGGCCGATACCGACTATCCGTTGATGCTCGAAGCTTTTGAGCATGTGTCCACCGAGCCGCTGCCTTTGGACTCGATGGGTGGTGAAGCCAGCCGTCGTATGCCACTGGTCGATGAATCGATTGAAATGATAGAGATCGACTTGGTCGATTTCTCTGATGAAGTTGCACCAGCGCAGGCCGTCGCGGCTGCTCAGCCTCAGCCAGACTTCTCCAACAGTTTGCTCAATCTTGACCCTGAACCGTTGCCCGAGCCTGCACAAGAGGTTTCGGCAACCGACGACGACCAATTCAAATGGGTCGGGCCGCTGCGCATCAGCATTCCACTGTTCAACATTTATTTGAACGAGGCCGACGAATTGTCGCGGCGCTTGAGCACCGAGCTTGCTGAGTGGGCGCTGGAGCTGCACCGTCCAGTGGGTGAGCCTGCGGTCGCTTTGGCCCACTCCTTGGCTGGCAGTTCCGCCACGGTGGGTTTTGCTGACTTGTCCCAAATGGCTCGCTCTTTGGAACATGCCTTGATGCGTTCTCAAGCCATCGGTCACGGCACCGACGACGAAGCGTTGCTGTTCGGTGCAGTGTCTGAGGAAGTGCGGCACCTGTTGCACCAGTTTGCCGCCGGATTCCTCAAAGAGCCCGACCCCGAATTGCTGCGTCGCCTGGCGGAACACGAGATCACCTCAGCCAAACGATTGGAAGAGGCGGCGGCAGCGCAAGAACGGGCTGCAGCCGAGTCGCAAGTTGGTGAGTTGACCAGCGCTGAGCTAGAAGCACCGAGAGCTGCGGATTCTGCTTGGGGTGCCTTGCCCCCCGAAGCTCTGGTAGATGCCCTGGCTGGAACCGAACTCAAACCACTGGCGGCTCTATCACCCGATGTAGGTCGTTCCAATGTTGTTCGTGCGGCTCTTCACGAAGAAGGCGCAGAAGACATAGACGCGGTCGATGCAGTGGACATCGACCTCTTCCCGATTTTTGAAGAAGAAGCACAGGACTTGTTGCCCCGCCTGTCAGCTCAAATGCGTGATTGGGTGGCCGCGCCCGGCGACAAAACCTTGGGCTCTGGTTGCATGCGAACTCTGCACACCCTCAAGGGTGGAGCGCGCTTGGCCGGCGCCATGCGTTTGGGCGAGCTAGCCCACCGCTTGGAAACCCGGGTTGAGCATGTGATGGCGCTGGACGATCCCACCGCAGCCGATGTGCGCGCCCTGGAATCACGCGCTGACGCATTGAGCCATACGTTCGATGTACTTCGCGCCCGAGATGCTGCTTCTTACGAGCAGGCCGTTGCGCAAGCAGAAGAGGCTGCCAGGGCCGAGCCAGTCATTGAGTCGCGCGACGGACTGTCTGGCCTGATGCCGTTGGTTTCGCTTCCTGAGGCACCTGTTTACACGCCGGCACCGGCGGTCGCCAAAGAAGTTCCACCCGCTGCAAACGACAAACCTAACGACAAACCTAACAAGTCGGCTAAACGTGCCGCAGCGATCCAAGCACAAGAAACGCCGGTCTCGGTCCCGGTGGATGCGGTCACGGCCAACCTGCCCGAAGTGGATTGGACTCGTTTCGCCCACTCCGCCGTGATAGCGCGGCAAACCCAGGGTGCACTTGGCAATGCCCAGTCGTCGGTTCGTGTCAAGGCACCGCTGCTGGACAGGCTGGTGAACGAGGCTGGCGAGGTCAGTATCACCCGGGCTCGAATCGAATCCGAGGTGTCGCAAATGCGTGGCACTTTGGGCGATTTGACCGACAACTTAGAGCGTTTGCGCATGCAACTGCGCGACATCGAGTTGCAAGGCGAAACCCAAATGACCTCGCGTTTGGAAGCCGCTAAAGCGGCGGATCAGTCTTTCGACCCGCTCGAATTTGACCGATTCACGCGTTTCCAAGAGCTCACCCGCATGATGGCCGAGTCGGTCAACGACGTGGCCACTGTGCAGCGTACTTTGCAGCGCACGATTGAAGGTGCCGAGGACGAGTTGGCTGCTCAGGCGCGGCTGACCCGTAACTTGCAGGATGACCTGCTGCGCACTCGCATGGTGGAGTTCGAAGGCTTGTCGGATCGGCTCTACCGCGTGGTTCGTCAAGCGGCAAAAGAAACTGGCAAACAAGTTCGTTTGGACTTGGTCGGCGGATCGATTGAGGTGGACCGCGGCGTGCTGGATCGCATGACAGGCGCTTTCGAGCACTTGCTGCGCAACAGCGTGACGCACGGCGTCGAATCACCCGATGTGCGGCAGCAGGCGGGCAAAGACCCTGTGGGGTCCATCACCGTCTCCTTGTCCCAGGAGGGCAACGAGGTGGGCCTGGAGTTCCGCGACGATGGTGCAGGCCTCAACCTCAACCGCATCCGTGAAAAAGCCGAAGGCATGGGTTTGTTGCAGCCCGGTGCGCAAAGCACCGACGCGGAGTTGGCCAACTTGATCTTCACCCCGGGTTTTTCAACTGCGGACAAGGTGACCGAGCTGGCCGGTCGCGGCATTGGCATGGACGTGGTGCGTTCGGAAGTCAACGCCATGGGCGGACGCATCGAAACCGCCACGTCGATCGGCCAGGGCACCAGCTTCAAACTCCTGTTGCCGCTGACCACCGCGGTGACGCAGGTTGTGATGCTGCGCTGCGGTGATGTCACCGTGGCCGTGCCATCGAACCTGGTCGAAATCGTTCGGCGCACGCCGAGCGCTGAAGTGGATAAAGCTTACGCAACCGGCACCTATGTTTTTGGCGAACGTCCCGTGGCGTTCTTCTGGTTGGGTGCGTTGTTGCAGGTCAGTGCCAAAAGCGAAGAGCCCGCTGCTCGCATGAAATTGGTCGTGGTGGTGCGAAGTGCGCAGCAGCGTGTGGCTGTGCACGTCGACGAAGTCTTGGGCAACCAAGAGGTGGTGGTGAAAAACCTCGGGCCTCAACTGTCCCGCATGCCCGGTTTGGCGGGCATGACCTTGCTTGCATCGGGTGGTGTGGCCCTTATCTACAACCCGGTTGCGTTGGCCACGCTGTACGGCGAGTCGGCACGTTCCGTCACGCACGCCGCATTCCACACCCCCGCACTCGGTGTTGTGGTTCCGGTCGTTACGCAGCCTACTGCACCGACCGCTCCCTTGGTCATGGTGGTTGACGATTCGCTCACGGTTCGCCGCGTCACCCAGCGTCTCTTGTCGCGTGAAGGCTACCGCGTGGTGTTGGCAAAAGATGGCCTGGAAGCGTTGGAGATGCTGGCAGACGAAAAACCTCGTGTGGTGCTGAGCGACATTGAAATGCCGCGCATGGACGGCTTTGACTTGGTGCGCAACATTCGCAATGACGCACGCCTCAAAGACTTGCCCGTCATCATGATTACCTCTCGCATCGCGCAAAAGCACCGTGACTATGCGGGTGAACTCGGCGTTGACCACTACCTCGGTAAACCGTATGCTGAGGACGAGCTCCTCGCGTTGGTCAGTCGGTACACGTCGATGAACGTGCTGGTGTAAGCAAAAAAAACAAGGCAATTCCCGGGTTATGCTGTCAATATGTCTCAATTAGTTGACCACCTTGCCGACCTCACGGGATACCGCGACCGCGATGTCCTGGATGTGACCCTTGTAGGCGCGATGAAGGACTTGCTGCGGCCTGAGTCCGTCGCCATTTACCGACCCGTGGGCGACAGTGGGCAAGAGCGCTGGCTGACCCGGGCCCGCCTGAATGCCCAAGACGTGGTCGCGACCGCCGACCCGGCATGGGTGGATATTGAGAGCCTGCCTTTGCTGAGCCAGCACCCTCACCGTGTCTCTGCGATGAACTCCCGCGAGATCACCCAAGTGCCCGGCGCGTCGTCTCATGTCACTGTATTCCCTGTCGCGACGGATCGCGATGTCGTCGCGGTGATGGAAATTCAGTCCAGCGTTCCTCTGTCCAACGACGAGCAGCGTTTGGTGGGCAGCATTTTGCGCATCTACCGCAACTTCCAAGGCCTGCTCGACTACAGCGAGCGCGACACCCTGACCGGTTTGCTCAACCGCAAAACCTTCGACGAGAGTTTTCTCAAGGCCACTGCCGAACCGCAAATGCCTAACGCGGGTGACGCCGAACGGCGCGGGGATCAAACGGGTGGCACCTACCTGGGTGTGCTCGACATTGACCACTTCAAACGCGTGAATGACACCTACGGCCACCTCATTGGCGATGAGGTGTTGCTGCTGCTGTCGCGTTTAATGCGTGCCACCTTCCGTTTTCACGATCGCCTCTACCGTTTTGGTGGCGAAGAGTTTGTCGTCTTGATGCGTTGTGCCAATGAAGACGATGCAGCGCAAGCATTTGAGCGGCTGCGCTCGAATACAGAGGCCTATGCATTCCCGCAAGTCGGCCGCATCACTGTCAGCATTGGTTTCACGCTGGTCAAGACGGGTGATACACCCAGCGGTGCATTTGAACGTGCCGACAAAGCCGTTTATTACGCCAAAGGGCATGGCCGCAATTGCGTGCACAGCCACGCTGACCTGGTGGCCAAGGGCGAACTCGAAGACGACTCCAAGACGGGCGACGTCGAGTTGTTTTGACCGAGGCCCGCTTGGACGGCGGCCCCGGCTGTTGCCACAGCGCTCATTTGTTGTGATGTATCTCGCCAGCGGCGCCAGAAACCTTGAGGCGCTGCAGGTGCCGCACCTCATCAACGACGGCGTCGGGAATGAGGTGGTTGGCGTGCTGTTCGGTCAAAACATCCTGAAGCCGTTTACCCTTTTGCGCCAGGTGTTTGCGCCACCAATCCCCGTTTGACACGCAAAATGTGAAGCAAACCCTCATGCGTCGCATCCTCGTCATCAACCCCAACACCACCCGTGCGGTGACCGACAAGGTCGTCGCCGCCTGTGAGGCCATTTACCCGCAACACCGGTGGCAAGGCGTAACGGCCCGAATTGGTGCGGCCTACATCGCCAGCGAGACGGCCTATGCCATTGCGAGCCACGCCGTGCTCGATGCCTATGCCGAACACCATGCCGGCCACGATGCGGTGATGTTGGCCTGTTTTGGCGACCCAGGCTTGTTGGCGCTGCGCGAAGTGAGCGCTGTGCCTGTGGTGGGTTTAGCACAAGCCAGTTTTGAGGCGGCTCAAAGTTTGGGCCCGTTCGCCGTGGTCACGGGTGGCAAAACCTGGGGTCCGATGTTGGAACGTTTTGCCCGAGCCCATGTGTTGGACCACCAGTTGGTCGGCGTCTACACCGTGGATTTGAACGGTGCACAAATTGCGGCGGCACCTGAGGCTGCCATGGACGCGTTGGCAGCAGCATGTCAAGAGGGCTTGAATGCAGGCGCCCAGCATGTGGTTCTGGGTGGCGCCGCATTGACGGGCTTGGCCCATGTGCTTCAAGTGAGGTTGGGTGTTGTGGTGCTGGACAGTGTGGTGCAGGGTGCCCGCGCGGTGGTTGATGAACTGCGCCGATCGCATGGCGAGCCTGCCTCACCCACTTCGCCGTTGGGTGAGTTGCTCGGCGTGAGCGCCAAGCTCGGTCAATTGTTGGCATGATGTGTGCTGCACTGACAGCAGCCCGTGCCCTCCCACAAGCCGGCCCGCTGTAACAAGACGCCCAAACGATGACTGCCACCCCCTACCCCCGCGACTTGATCGGCTATGGCGCTCGCCCACCCCACGCTCAGTGGCCCAAGCAAGCACGAATCGCGCTCCAGTTTGTGCTGAACTACGAAGAAGGCGGCGAGAACTGCGTGCTGCACGGTGATGCGGGCAGCGAGCAGTTTCTGTCGGAAATGTTCAACCCGCCAAGTTATCCGGCGCGCCATCTCAGCATGGAAAGCATTTACGAGTACGGCTCGCGTGCTGGGGTCTGGCGTTTGCTGCGTGAGTTCGAACAGCGTAGCCTGCCGCTCACTGTCTTTGGTGTCAGCATGGCTTTGCAACGTCACCCTGAGTTCACCCAAGCCCTGGTTGAACTGGGCCATGAAATCGCATGCCACGGTTGGCGCTGGATCAACTACCAAACCGTGGACGAAGCCACCGAACGTGAGCACATGCGGCTTGGTATGCAAGCCATTGAGCAGCTGACCGGCCAGCGCGCTGTGGGTTGGTACACCGGCCGCGACAGCCCGGCCACACGCCGTCTTGTGGCTGACTTTGGCGGCTTTGAATACGACAGCGACCACTATGGCGACGACCTGCCGTTTTGGTTGCGGGTGCGCAAAAGCAGCGGTGAACATGTCCCGCATTTGGTGGTGCCCTACACCATGGACAACAACGACATGCGTTTTGCTCTGCCGCAAGGTTTCTCGCAGGGCGATGATTTTTTTACCTACCTGCGCGACAGTTTTGATGTGCTCTATGCCGAAGGTGGGGAGTCGCCCAAGATGATGAGCGTTGGCATGCACTGCCGCCTGTTGGGACGCCCCGGCCGCCACCGCGCCTTGCAGCGTTTTCTCGACCATGTGCAAGCCCACGATCACGTGTGGGTGTGTCGCCGCGTGGACATTGCACGGCATTGGCGCAGCGTCCATCCGTTCAACGACACCAAAGCGTTTGAATGGAACTGAACATGTCGCCCACACTGCAGCACCTCAACACCCTGGACCAAGTTGGCTTCACCGCCTTGCTCGGCGGCATTTACGAGCATTCGCCATGGATTGCCGAGCAGGCCTGGTCATCGCGCCCCTTTCATAGCCTGGCTCAGCTCAAATGCGCCTTGGTGCAGGTGGTGCCCAAAGCGCCAACCGAAACGCAGTTGGCCTTGATTCGAGCCCACCCTGAACTGGCCGGTTTGGCCATGGTGGCCAACACCATGACGGCGGAGTCCACCAGCGAACAAAGCGGTGCGGGTTTGTCGCATTGCACGCCACAAGAGTTCGCCTTGATTCGCCAGCTCAATGATGACTACCGCAGCAAGTTTGGTTGGCCCTTCATCTTGGCGGTGCGCGGGCCCCGTGGGCTGGGCTTGTCACGCGGCGACATCATTGCCACCTTGCAGCGCCGTCTGCAAAACCCGGTGGATTTCGAGCGCGCCGAGTGCCTGCGCCAAATCCACCGCATTGCAGAGCTGCGCTTGAACGACAAACTGGATGTGGCTCCCCAGCAGGGACACCAGGTGTGGGACTGGAGCGAAGCGCTGGCTGTCCACAGCGACCCGGGTTTCAAGGAACAAGGCCAGCTCACCGTTACCTATCTGACGGAGGCCCATCAAGCCTGCGCACGGCAGCTGCAAGATTGGATGACCCGTTGCGGTTTTGATGAAGTGAGCCGAGATGCCGTGGGCAATGTCGTGGGCCTTTACCGTGGCAGCGACCGCAGCGCACGCCGCTTACTCACCGGCAGCCACTTCGACACCGTGCGCAACGGCGGCAAATACGACGGCCGTTTGGGCATCTTGGTGCCCATGGCCTGTGTGCAAGCCCTGCACCAAGCCGGTCGGCGTCTGCCCTTTGGCATCGAGGTGGTGGGTTTTGCCGAAGAAGAAGGCCAGCGCTACAAAGCCACGTTTTTGGGCTCGGGCGCGTTGATCGGTCAGTTCAACCCGCAGTGGCTGGATCAACTTGACGCCGATGGCGTCTCCATGCGCGACGCGATGTTGCAGGCCAATTTGCCTGGCGATCTGCAAGCCATTGCCGCGCTGCGTCGCGACCCCGCGAACTACCTGGGCTTTGTCGAGCTGCACATTGAACAAGGCCCGGTGCTCAACGAGCTGGACCTGCCGCTGGGTGTGGTCACCTCGATCAACGGTAGCGTGCGTTTTTTGGGTGAGGCTGTGGGTGTGGCCTGCCATGCTGGCACCACCCCCATGAACCGCCGCCATGACGCCGCCGCCGCAGTGGCCGAGTTGGCGCTCTATGCCGAATCGCGCGCGCTGGCAGACGGTGATTCGGTGGCCACTGTGGGCCAACTTCAGGTGCCCGGTGGCTCCATCAATGTGGTGCCCGGGCGCTGCCAGTTCAGCCTGGATGTGCGCGCACCCACTGATGCCCAGCGCGACCGCCTCTGGGCCGACATTCAAACCCAGAGCCAAGCCATCGCGGTGCGGCGTGGTGTCACCATCACCTTGGAAGAAACCATGCGGGCCTCGGCTGCACCCAGCGATGCGGCCTGGCAGCAACGCTGGGAGGCCGCCGTGCTCGCAACAGGCTTGCCCGTGCACCGTTTGCCCAGCGGTGCCGGTCACGACGCCATGAAGCTGCACGAGCTGCTGCCCCAAGCCATGTTGTTCGTGCGTGGCGCCAATGCCGGCATCAGCCACAACCCGCTGGAGTCCATCACCAGCGACGATGCCCAACTCTGTGTGGAGGCTTTTTCACACCTCCTGGAACAAACCGCGACGGAATTCCCATGACCTTGCCTGTTCACGAGTCACTCGACGCCTGGATCAACGCCCACTTCAACGAAGAAGTCGCGTTCTTGCAAGCCCTGGTGCAATGTCCCACCGACACACCGCCAGGCAACAACGCACCCCATGCCGAACGCACGGCGGGTTTGTTGCAGGCCATGGGTTATGACGCCGAACGCCATGTGGTGCCAACTGCGCAGGTACACGCGGCCGGTTTGCAGTCCATCACCAACCTCATCGTTCGCAAGCGTTTTGGCGACGGGCCCACGATTGCCCTCAACGCCCACGGCGACGTGGTGCCCCCGGGCGAAGGCTGGACCCACGATCCTTATGGTGGCGAGGTGGTTGATGGCAAGTTGTATGGCCGCGCTGCCGCAGTGAGCAAAAGCGACTTCGCCACCTACACCTTCGCGCTGCGGGCGCTGGAGGCCGTGGCCCCCTCGCTTCGCGGCAGTGTGGAGTTGCACTTCACCTATGACGAAGAATTCGGCGGCGAGTTGGGCCCGGGATGGTTGCTGGAACAAGGCCTCACCCAACCCGACCTGCTGATCGCCGCAGGCTTCAGCTACCAAGTGGTCAACGCCCACAACGGCTGTTTGCAGCTCGATGTCACGGTGCATGGACAAATGGCGCACGCTGCCATTCCCACCAGCGGCGTTGACGCCTTGCAAGCGGCGGTGCACATCCTCAATGCCCTCTACGCGCAGAACCAGCTTTATCAATCCGTGCGCTCTACGGTTGCGGGCATCACCCACCCCTACCTCAACGTCGGCCTCATTGAAGGGGGCACCAATACCAATGTCGTGCCCGGAAAGGTCAACTTCAAACTCGACCGCCGCATGATTCCTGAAGAAGACCCGGTGGCGGTGGAGGCCGAACTGCGGCGCGTCATCGCAGAGGCTGCGGCGTCCAAACCCGGCGTGACCGTGGATGTTCGCCGTTTGCTGCTGGCACGCGCACTGAAACCATTGCCTGGCCACGAGGCAGCGGCGTCTGCTTTGCAGCGCCATGCACATGCCGTGTTCGGTGAGCCCATCGCCATCACGGGCACGCCGCTTTATACCGATGCCAGGCTCTACAGTGAAAAGGGCATTCCCGCCGTTCTGTACGGTGCGGGCCCGCGCACGGTGCGCGAGAGCAATGCCAAACGTTCTGACGAGCACCTGCTGCTTGAAGACCTGCGCCGGGCGACCCAGGTGGTGGCGCGTTGCCTGGCTGATTTGTTGGGCTGACGTGGGTCAGCCCGCAGCCTTCACCACCGCATACCGCGCCAGCGTCCGCAGCCGCGCTTCATCGTGCTGCACCACGGGCCGTGGGTAGTTCACACCGAGATTCACACCTGCTGCGGCCAGCGTGATGGGCGCAGCCATCCACGGGGCGTGGATGTCTTTGTCGTTCAGCGCGGCGAGCTGCGGCAAGTAGCGGCGAATGAATTGGCCGCGCGGATCGAACTTTTGGCTTTGGCTGGTGGGGTTGAAGATGCGAAAGTAGGGCTGGGCATCGCAGCCACTGGACGAGGCCCACTGCCAGCCGCCGTTGTTGGCCGCGAGGTCGAAGTCGTTGAGTTGTTCGGCGAAATAATGCTCGCCCCAGCGCCAATCCAATCCCAAATCTTTGGTCAAAAAACTCGCCACCACCATG
>JBJOQO010000088.1:0-11636 GCA_046049865.1 Pseudomonadota bacterium
AGCTGCAGGCCGCTGCTGTTGATCACATGACCGCGTTGCAGTCCAAACCGGAACGTGTCAAAAGCTTCTTCCAAGACCCGCTCGTGAAATACGCGGCTTGAATCTGTTTGCGGGCCGGATCAATAAGACCACGTCATTCCCGCGAAGGCGGGAATCCAGTAGGTGGAGGCTTGCGATGCGGTCTGCGCGGTGCGTGACACCCCTGCATTCACACCTTCGCGGGAATGACGGCTTTAGACAGAGGACGATTGTGTTGCCCAGCAACAGGCGTTGATTTGTACGAGTGCCACGGCTATCCTCCGCATCATTTATTTCACGTTGGGCATCCGCGTGTTTGTCACGTCCGAAAAGAGAACTCATGACTGAATCAGAGAAAGAGGCTTTTCGCGCAGCTATCAGCCAACTCGAATCAAGCCAGAAGAAGGCGCTGAATCGCCAGCTGGCATGTGAAGCACTTCTCTACAGCCTGCTTGAGGTTGTTCCTAAAGAGGTTCTTCCGTTATTGGAAGAAGAGTACGAATCCGCACTTGTGCGACTCGCCGAGCAACTTCCGCCAACACTTCAAATCCCTGAACTTTGGGAAGAATTTTCCAAAGCAATCGCGGATCAAAAGCAAATTCGTGGCTAAAGCGTCAGGCCAAAGTTCGCAAACGCAATCGAAGCGGCGAGCACTGTCGATTCCATCCAGTCAATCGAGGCGACAAACAACGGCGTGCATGTTTGCGCGCTTTTGCCTATGCCGTACTGCGGGTGTTTGCGCCTCATCTCCAATGTTGAGCGATTGATTTCTGCGACAGGTTAGGGGCTGCCTCACGGTACCGTATCCATCAACCTTTTGACCGTGACCACATCCATTGGTGCAAACCACGCAGACGCACCCGTTTGTTGCCAAAGCAACCCATCGATTCGCAGTACCAGGGTGTAAGCGGTTTGACCGTCGCGGGTCCAGCGGAGGGTGAGCAGCGTCTTCTGCGCCGCGTCGGTGGCCCGGAGGTCCAACTGCGGTGCCCAGCGACCGCTGGTGGCGGATTCGATTTGGCCGAGCCAGCTTGGCAGCTCGGGCACGACAGGTGCGACGGTCCCCGCGTTTTTTTGCCACGCCCAACGTTCGGGCTCGTCGCGCAGGGCCTCACGCAAGCTGGCGACCGGCGTGTTCGCCGCGAAGCCCAGGGCGATACCGGATGCGCGCGCTGATTCACGCTCTAGGGGTGAGGCTTTGAGGGCAGGAGTTGGCGCAGCCGCTAGTGCCGGGGCCGGAGCAGGTGCATCGGCGCGCGTCCTGGGGCCTGTTGATTCTGGCAACGCAACGGGTGCAGTCGCAGGCGGCGCTTCAGGGCGGTGGGTAGGAGCCTTGAGGGCGACCTCGTTGTCGTTCTGTGCCGCATCGGCCACGTTACGCCGCTGCTCTGGGGCTTTCGACGCAACGCGGGTAGGGGCTTGCTGGTTGGCCGTAGCGGGTGGGGCTTTTGTCACGGCCGGTTTGTTGGCGTCGGCCACTACCCCGGGCGCATTTGCTGCGGGGATGGAGGAGGCAGGGGCAGCAACAGCCTCGTTTGTCGCCGATTCCGCCGCTTCGGCTTTTTGATTCGGTTGCGCGGAAGAAGTTGATCTTTCGCGGCTCAACTCTCGTGGTGCGCTGACATCTTCAGGCACCCGATCCCACCACATCACACCCACCACACTGGCCACCATCACGCTGGCCACACCTGCGGCCAGCGCGGGCTGCGACAAAGCGATCCAGCCTTGGCGCAGCCAGGCCAGGAGTTGCCATACCGGGGCCCAGGGTTCAGCCTGGGTTGAAGTTTGTTTGATCGACGCAGCAGCACGCGCTTGCGACAAGATGGCTGCGCTCAACGCGGCGGGTGGCGCAGCGTCGGCATCGGGTGCGTGGCGCAGCGCGGTGCGCAGGTGGGCGTCCACGAGCTCGTCGGCATGGGAATCGGATTCGGGCAAGCGCGGCTTCATGGCGTGTCACCTTGCAGGGGGTCGAGGTGGGCACCCATGCAGGTGCGCAGTTTGCTCATGGCGTAACGCAAACGGGTTTTGGCGGTTTCGAAGCCGACTTGCAAGGCGCTGGCCACATCGTTGAGTGGCAAGCCATCGTCGTGGTGCAGCAAGAAGGCGCTTCGCTGCGGCAGAGGAAGTTGCTCCAAACACGACAGCAGGCGCTCGCCCGCGCGCCGCCAGAACAGCAGCTCGTCGTTTTGCGGAGCGCTGCTCGGGTTCGCGCTTGGCCAACGCGACCAAGCGGCTTGATCGCTGGCGGGTTCCCACGGTTCGCGCTCGTCGTCCACTTCGATCGATACTTCGCGCCCGCTGCGCCGCCAAATATCAATCACCCGGTGGTGGGCCAGGGTGAAGAGCCAGGTGCGAAAACTCGCGCCTTGCGGGGACCACTGCTGCCGGGCTTGCACCACTTTCAACCAGGTGTCCTGGAACACTTCATCCACCTGCGCTGCACCTTGGGTGCCGAGCAGTCGCCGCACAAAGCGGTAGAGCCCGGCGTGGTGCCGCGCGTAAAGCACTTCAAACGCCTGGGTTTGCCCCGCCGCATAGGCGGCCATCAAGGCGTTGTCGGTGGGTTCGGAGGTGGTCATGAATGCGTGTCGGAATAGGTTGACCTGACTGATACGCGGCGGCTTGATGATTGGGGTTAAAAGTTATCGGTGCCCGGAAACACCATGACTTGCTGGCTCGGCAATTTCACCATGCAGGCCTCGAACAGTGGGCTGTTCAGCCAGCCGTTCAACCATGCTTGTAAGGCGGGCCACGGCCCTTGAGAGAACCACGCAACATCCACCGCTGCAAACTGGCGCACAAAGGGAAAAATCGCCAGGTCAGTGGCGCACGCGGCTTGTCCACCCAAGAAGGTCTGCTGACTCAAACGGGCCTCCAAGGGCCGCAGCAAACTCGCCACCGCAGCGGCGCGGTGGTCTTCGCGGCTGACCCCGCCGTTGGCATATCGCTCGGGGTATTTGTAGCGGTCGAGGTGGTGTTTGAACTCGCCGTCGTTGCGCCGCAGCAGTTCGAGGTTCTCTGGTGTTTGGGCCAAGTGCCACCAATGCGCAACACCAGGGCGCTGCAAGGCCCAGGCCATGATCTCCCAACTTTCATCCAAGACCCGCCCATCGGGCAGCAAAAGAGTAGGCACCGTGCCTTTGGGCGACAAGGCCAGCATGGCGGCGGGCTTGTCACGCAGGACGATTTCAAAGGCGTCAAAGGGTTGCTGCGCGACCAGCAGTGCCAAACGTGCCCGCATGGCATAGGGGCAGCGGCGGTAGGTGTAGAGCAGGGGCGCGGCGGGTGGGCTCTCAAGAAAACGCCGGGCCGTTCCCAAGTTTTCTAGACCTCGAGGGCCACGAAGGGACCCTTTCAGGCCCCTGGGGGCCTGGCGCAAAGCGACAGGTTTGGGGGCGCTCATAAACTCAGGCCGCGCCTTCGGCTTCGGGCCACAAGCTGGGAAAGTAAAACCGCAGCGCATGTTGCGGCACGCCCAGGCGCAACTTGCCGTGCGGAGAATCGGTTTCCAGCAGGCCGCGCTGCAAAAGCGCGCTCACCTGGGCAGTGGCCAAGCGGTCGCCCAAGCCGAGCAGGGCTTTGAAGTCGGCGCGATCCAGCTCGCCTTGGGTGGCAAAGAGGTAATGCAGGGCGCGCAGCGACTGGCGGCGCACGCCTTGTTGCACCACTTCTTCTTCATACGCCAGGCAGGCGGCCATGCGGTCTTTCATTTGCGGCAGGGCCAAGGTGGCGGCCATGAAGTTGACTTGATCCAGGCACAGGCCCAGCACATAAGCGATCCACTGAACGAGGCCCAGCTCGGTGAGGTTGCCGCGCCCGTCGAGGTCGCCCGCGCGGGGTTCATCCGCGGCGGCAAGCTGGGCGTAGTAGGCCTCATGGCTGCGGGCAAAACCGCGCAGAGGCGACCACAGCCCGTTGCTCAGACCCAGATGGTTCAGCACCAGGTGGCTGTGCAAGCGGGCGACGCGGCCATTGCCATCACGAAAGGGGTGAATCCACGCCAAGCGGTGGTGGGCGGCGGCCATGGCCACCACTTGCATTTCGCCGCGCCGCACTTGGCTATAAACCTCAGACCAGCGAGTCAAGAAGGCGCTCAATTGTTCGGCAGCGGGTGCGGCATGGCGGCCCACGCTCACGTTTTGGGTGCGCAGTTGGCCAGGGTGCAGGTGCTCGGGAGGGGTGTTTGTTTCGGCGGCCTCAAGCAGCAGATCGGCCGCGGGCAGGCGGGCGAACAAATCTTGGTGAATGTCGCGCACGGTTTGCGGTGACCAGATTCGGGTGGTGTCCCAGGTGGGGCACAGGGTTTCGAGTTGTTGTTCGGTGGCCATGTGGGCCAAGGCCAGGCGCTGGCGGCGGGCTTTGTCGGGGTCTTGGGCGTAGTTGTTGCGCAGGGCCTGTTCGATTTCCAGCGGCAGGGTGTGCTGGCCTTCAATTTTGTTGGAGTAATACGAGTTCATGGCCCGCAGCAGGCGGCGCAAACCCACCAAAGCACCGCTCTGGCACAGGCCTGACAACTGATCAGCGCGGCGGATCAGGTCGCCCGCCTGCTCCAAAAGGGCCCCCAGCCGCCGCTCGCCTGGGAGCAAAGGTTCCATCTGGGACGGGTGATCGTAGAGGGGCAACATATGCGACTTTGATAATTCCTATAAGTCTATGACTTAAAAGGATTTAATGGAAGTTTTGCGAAAGTATTTGCGACTTTTTATGCGAGTTATGGATGCTCTGCATCACTTTTGCGAGTCCGTGCTGCCACAGTCCGCAACGAGTGATGCAGAGCATCCTTAACGTCTCGCAAACACAGAACAGTTCATCAAAAACTTCACCCCATTGACCGCGCCAGGGCGTATCAACCCAGGCGTTCACTCTGGAGACTTTGATGCCCACCCGTTTTTCCCTTCATCGCCGAATGGCGTCCCTCGTGTTGGTCACACTCACCGGCTTGATGGCCGTGCTCAGTGCATGCGATTCGACCCCCTTCATCACCACGGCCCAGGCACAACCTGCTGCACCACTCGATGTGACCAGCGACTGGCCGGGTGTGTGGTCGGGACAAGTGATCGCGCCCGACAATGGCCCGGTGGCTTTTAATGCGCCCAGCGCAGAACACTGCCGCCGTTGGCCTGTGGTGCGCGAGGTGGCCGGTGACCCGGTCGGGGGGATGAACGATGCCGAACGTCGGCGAGCGCATGGGGGCTTGTCACGACACGATGTCCCACCTGCTGCTGCGCCGATGGCCTCGGCCAAAGCAGTGGGCCGCGCGTCCGAAAGTGCTGTTGCTTCGGACCGCGCCGTCGCCGCCACTGCCACACCGTTCATGCCCGCACCCCAAGTGCCGCCACCACTGCAGCGCCCCGCGAATGAAGTTGTCACCGCCGGCATGGTGGACGACAACGCCAACTTCGGTGAGTACCTCGCTTACCGCGAGCGCAGCGTGGCATCAAAGCGGTTGCTGGTGCGCGACCGCGATGTGAGCGAGCGCCAGTTGCTGGAGGTGACGGACGCCGCTGGCCGCCCTGTGCATGACGCCGAAGTGGCCATTCAACGCGCCGGCTTGTCGCAGCCCGTGATGTGGGCCCGCACCGACACCGCTGGGCGTGTGTGGTTGCACCCCCGCGCTTTTTTGCCTGCGGATGCGGTTTCCGAAACGCGTTTTGGTGTGGCTGTTCGCAAAGGCAACAGCATCGCCCGGACCGTGTGGTCTCGCGGGCAAGCGGCTGCGCTGCAAGTGCAGTTGAAGGATGTCCAGGCCATACAGCGGCCGCGTTTGGACTTGGTGTTTTTGGTGGATGCCACTGGCTCCATGGGTGATGAGATCGCCAAACTCAAAAATTCAATGCGTGCAGTGGCCGCACAAATCGCGCAACTGCCCACCACGCCCGATGTTTGTTATGGCCTGGTGACCTACCGCGACCGGGGCGACGCCTACCTCACCCGAAGCCACGATTTCACCCATGACCTGGGCGCTTTCCAATCGGCACTTGGGCAAGCCCAAGCGGCGGGCGGCGGCGACACGCCCGAGGCCTTGAACGAGGCCTTGCATGAAACGGTTCATGGCCTGAGTTGGCGTCACAACGCCGTGCGCCTGGTGGTATTGGTGGCGGATGCGCCGCCGCATTTGGACTACTGCACTACCCCAGCCTCACAACAGGCCATCTGTCCCCTGTATGACCGCGACATTCAAGCTGCTTTGGCCAAGGGCATCAAACTTTTCGCCGTCGGAGCCAGTGGCCTGGACCCCTCCGGTGAATTCATCTTTCGTCAAATGGCGCAGTACACCGCAGGCCGGTTTGTCTTTCTGACCTACAAAAATGCCAAAGAACCCAGCGGCGGCCCAGGCAGCGAAACAGTGCACGACGTGAAACAGTATTCGGTGCAAACGCTGGACAAACTCATCGTGCGATTGGTGGGTGACGAACTGGCTCAATGGCCAAACGCGATGAAACCAGGGTCAACCTGAGAGCCCGGCCCCGCGTTGAACTGGCACCGAGTTATTTGACTCGGTGCCAGTTCACTTTGTTTGGGTTAACGCCATGAACGTTTTGAAATTTTTCTCGCCGCGCCGCGTCGTTTTGGCTTTTTCTTTGCTCGCGACGCTGGGTTTGGCAGCGTGTGGGGGCGGTGTCAGTGTCAGCGGTGACGGTTACTCCGTCGGTGGCGGTTACTACTACGACGATGACTACACCAAACCCGTGGTCAGCATTGCGGTGGCCGAAGGCGTCACGAGGCCAGGACAAGTGGTGCGTGTGGCCGTGGCGGCCTCGGACGAAAGTGGCATTGAAAGCGTGACCTTGTTCCGGCGCGACTTCGGCGGCGACGTGGTCATCAGCAGCTTGGGCTGGCGGCCCTACGAGTGGACTGTGCAGACGCCCTTTGATGGTCGCAGCAGCGTCACCTACTACGCCCAAGCACGTGACAACGCGGGCAACCGGGCCAACAGCAACACGGTGACGATTTCGGTTGTGCCTTGATTTAAATCCACGCTGAAGCCGTGTCTCAGCGGCCCAATACGCGCAAAATTTCCTGCCCGTAGGCTTCGAGTTTTTTCACGCCCACGCCACTGATCTCGCCCAGTTCGTCGAGCGTGCCGGGCAACGAGCGCGCCATCTCCGCCAAGGTCGCGTCGTGAAACACCACATAGGCAGGCAGGTTGTGTTCTTTGGCCACTTCGGCGCGCCAGGCTTTGAGGTCGGTGAAACGCTGCAGCGCTTCTTCATCCAAGGGCAATGGCGGCGCTTTATCTTTGTTTTTGGCGCCGCTTTTGCCGACCGCTCCACGAGCTGTTTTGCTGCGCGAGCGCGGCGGTGTGCTGCTCTGAACGCGCAGCAGCAAAGTGACTTCACCGCGTAATACCTCGCGGGCACTGGGCGTGAGCTCCAGCGTGTGGTATTCGCCCTCGGTGCGCAAATGGCCCAGTGCAATCAATTGGCGCAGCACGGCACGCCACTGAGCCTCGGCGATGTCGGCACCGACGCCGTAGGTGCTGAGCTGCTGGTGGTTGTACTGCCCGACCTTCTCGGTCGCCTTGCCGCGCAGCACATCAATCAAATGCCCGGCACCAAATCGCTGACCGCCGTTTTGGTGGAAGCGGTAGATGCAGCTCAGCGCTTTGCGGGCGGCCTCGGTGGCGTTCCAGGTGGCAGGGGCATTCAGGCAGTTGTCACAGTTGCCGCAGGGATTGCTCGCCTCGCCAAAGTAGTTGAGCAAACGCACGCGGCGGCAATCGTGCGACTCGGCCAGGGCCAACAGCGCTTCCAGTTTGCCTACTTGGCCGCGCTTGAATTCCTCACCGGCGGGGCTGTCGTCAATCATTCGGCGCTGGTTGACCACATCGGCCAGGCCATAAGCCATCCATGCGTTGGCAGGTAAACCGTCGCGGCCCGCGCGTCCCGTTTCTTGGTAATAACTCTCGATGTTTTTGGGCAAATCGAGGTGGGCCACAAAACGCACATCGGGTTTGTCGATGCCCATGCCGAAGGCAATGGTCGCCACCATCACCAAGCCTTCTTCGCGCAGGAAGCGGTCTTGGTGGCGGCGCCGGACATCAGAATCCAAACCCGCGTGGTAGGCCAAAGCGGTGATGCCCTCGCTCTCCAGCCACGCGGCAGTTTCTTCCACTTTTTTGCGCGACTGGCAATACACAATGCCGGCATCACCCTCGTGTTCATCCTGAATGAACCGCAGCAACTGGGCGCGGGCATTGTCTTTTTCAACAATGCTGTAGCGAATGTTGGGCCGGTCAAAGCTGCTGATGAAGACCCGCGCGCTTTGCAATTGCAGGCGCTCAATGATGTCGGCGCGGGTGAGGTCGTCGGCAGTGGCGGTCAGTGCAATG
Source organism: Pseudomonadota bacterium (assembly GCA_046049865.1). Classification (GTDB taxonomy): domain Bacteria; phylum Pseudomonadota; class Gammaproteobacteria; order Burkholderiales; family Burkholderiaceae_C; genus JANPCX01. Next base: position 8,351 of record JBJOQO010000088.1, read on the forward strand.
CGGGGAACGTCCGGATACCGTTCGTGCAGCACATTGAGTGCCAAATAGTCTTCACGAAAGTCGTGGCCCCATTGGCTGACGCAGTGTGCTTCATCGATGGCAAACAAACTCAGCAAGCCGCGTTCATGCAGCGAATCGAGTTGGGCTAAAAAACGCGGTGTGGTGATGCGCTCGGGCGCGGCATACAGCATCACCAAACGGCCGCCCATCATGTCGCGCTCAATTTTTTGAGCCTCTTCTGAGGTCAGGCTGGAGTTCAAATAGGCCGCATGCACCCCGGCTTCTTCGAGCGCACCCACTTGGTCGTGCATCAAAGCGATCAAGGGGCTGACGACTACCGTCACGCCTTGGTCTGCACGGTGGCGGGCAATGGCCGGCACCTGGTAACACAGGCTTTTGCCGCCGCCCGTGGGCATGAGTACCAGGGCATCACCGCCTTGGCGTACATGCGCAATGATGTCCTCTTGCGCGCCGCGAAACTGGCTGTAGCCAAACACCTCGTGCAGGATGGTGTGCGCCGCAGATGAAGCGGGGGCAGTGCGGTCTAAGAGGGCAGACACAGTAAGGAACAATCCGAGGTTCAGTCGCCATGTGGCGCGGGCCGCTGATGGTAAGGCAGAGGATTGCCTTTGCTGACCACACCGCACCCTATTTCGAGGGCGTTCCCGGGGGCGATGGCCTGGACCGCCGCCCAGTCGATAATGCCGCCATTCCATTTGATTCCGTAGGAGCGCACCATGGCCGCCATCAACAAAGTGATTCTCATCGGCAACCTCGGCAAAGACCCCGAGGTGCGTTACACCCCCAATGGCAATGCCATCTGCAATGTGAGCGTGGCCACCACGCGCACCTGGAAAGACAAAACCTCGGGCGACAAACAAGAAGAAACCGAATGGCACCGGGTGGTGTTTTACGACCGCCTGGCTGAAATTGCCGGTGAATACCTCAAAAAAGGCCGCCCCATTTATGTGGAAGGCCGCCTGAAAACCCGCAAGTGGCAAAACAAAGAAGGCCAAGACGTTTACACCACCGAGATCATCGCCAACGAAATGCAAATGCTCGGCGGCCGTGAAGGCATGGGCGGTGGCGACGAGGGTGGCGGTGGTGGCGGCAGCAGCTACAACAGCCGCCCAGCCAGTGCGCCCGCGCCAGCATCGCGCCCAGCGGCGTCCAAACCGGCTGGCAAACCCAGCACTGGGTTTGATGACATGGACGACGACATTCCGTTTTGAGCCGATGGCCAGCGACGGGCAGTCGAAAAAAAATGTAAAAGGGCGACGCGTAATGCGTCGCCCTTTTTGTTTGCCCTGCCACTTTCCGCTGTCGAAGCGCTTTACAGGGCGGGCACATCAACCTGTTGGGCCGGGCCATGCCGGGTCAAAGTACCCGCCAAGTTGTTGATTTGTATGCCCCCCTAACTTGAACAAAAACAATGGCATGGCTGATGCTTCTGTGTGTTTATTCACGCAACCGTGGGTTCCGGCAACAAGTTGGCACCAAGACCAGACGCCGGATAACGTCAACTTGTCATGGAGGTTTTATGAATTTGTTACGACGCACATTCGCTGCTTTGGTCATGGGTTTGTCCATGGCCTTGGCCAGCGTGGCTTCTCAAGCGGCCATCACCCAACTCGGGTTTGCTTTGGATGGTTCTGGCAGTGTCAGCACAGCGAACTACAACCTGTTGCGCACCGGTCTGAGCGATGCGCTGGCGGGCTTGCCGGTGGATGGCACGGTGGAAATCACCATCGTCACTTACGGCAGCTCCACCTCCACGGTGACAGCGCCGACGATCCTGACCGCAGCCACCTTGCCCACCATTCAAGCGCAAATCTTGGGACACATCAAAGCTGGCGGTGGTACCGACACGGCGGGTGCCATTACCAACTTGACATCCCTCATGACTGGTTCTGCCAGTTTTGCACTGGGTGACACCAAGTCTGTCATCAACTTGGCCACCGATGGCGCGCCCAACTCCCAGTCGGCCGCCGTGGCAGCCGGTGCTGCTGCTTTCGCCGCGGGTATTGATGCCCTGTCGATCGAGGCCATTGGTAGCGGTGTTTCCAGCGTCAGTGCTTTGAACAACATGGCGGCCATTGCTTTCCCTGGCCCAGTGACCATCTTGCCCGTCAACAGCCTGGCCATTCCCAACCCACTGCTGGGCAGCTGGGTGGTGCCCGTGAGTGACTTCGACGCCCTGGCCCCGATCTTGGCCGCCAAAGTGCAGGCCTCTGTGAGCCAAGTGCCAATTCCTGGTACGGCCGCTTTGTTTGCTGTGGCCCTGTTCGGCATGGGTTTTGTTGCCAAACGCCGCGCTTCGCGCTGATTGAAAGCCGGTTGCCCTTGCGGCTGGGTCATGCCCAACCGAGGGAATCGTCCAACCTAAACTACCCGCCTGCTTGGCGGGTTTTTTTTGCCATCGACATAGGCTTGCGCCGGTGGGTGGGTTACGAATAGGAGATCTCGTGATGAACCAACGGTCTATTCCCTTGTTCCTTTTTTCCCTGAGTGTGGGTTTGTGGAGCAGCCCTGCGGCGGCGGCACCGCAGGCGACCCAGAGCTGCGCCGTCACGCAACGCAGCGAGGCAGTGGTGCTGATGTTGTGTCCGCCTGCACAAACCGAAGTCACTTGGCGTGCGGCGGCACTCAAGGCCTGCGAGGGCAAACAGCGTTGCAATGTGTGGATCTGGGACGATGCCGCACATTTGCCCACCACAGCCCCAACGACCGATGCAGAACTGCCAAAGTCGCTGACTGCCAAGGCTGTGGCCATTTGGGCCCACGACTCTCAAAGTTTGGTGAGTTTGCGCAAGGCGGGGAAAAAGTAAAACCCCAAAATGACAACCCCTTCAGGGCAGCCGCCCCGTCAGTGCAACATGATGGAGCTGACCGCCGCCGCTGGCCGCTGACGCGCCACCCACGCACCGCACCACAGCTTGAATTCCTCGGCGGGCATGGCGCCGCCTAAATGACCGCCTTGGGCCGCATCGCAGTTCAGGTCGCGCAGCATGTCCCAGGCCTTGGGGGTTTCTACGCCGTCGGCTAGCACGCTCAAACCCAGGTTGTGGGCCAAGGCAATGGTGGCGCGAACGATGGTTGCGTCGTCTACATCGGCCTGCATGTTTTGCACGAAGTTGGCGGTGAGTTTCAACTCATCCAGGGGCAGGTGTTTGAGGGCCGCCAGGGATGAATAGCCGCTGCCAAAGTCATCCACCGCGAGTTTGAAACCCAAGGCGCTTAAACGGTCCAGCATGGTTCGGGCATGCACCGGTGCTTGCATCAGGGT
>JBJOQO010000089.1:0-11578 GCA_046049865.1 Pseudomonadota bacterium
TCAGGCTGACCTGATGCAAACGGGTCAGCGCTCTTACCGAGGGCATGCGGTCGCCAGGATTGAGAGCGCCCGTTTCCATCGCGCGGCGGTAATGCTGGGCCAAGCGTTGGTAGATCGGGTGTGGCGTCGTCGCCTGGCCGGGGGCAACGTCAGGCGAAAAGACAGGCGAGGGCAGGGGCGGTTTCATCAGTGCTGATCTTGATCTTCGTGCACCCAGATGTACAGACACAGTTCGCGCAAAAGTTGACCATAACAGCACGGGCGTGTGCGTCTTCCCCAATACGGCTCAAGTTCTACGCCAAGTTGCCGAAAAAGCAGACACCTCCGGCTCTTTGCGCTGCGCAAGCAGCACCACCGCCATGAACTCAACCTTGTCTATTGCGATGTCGGGATTGAACGCTGCCAGCACACGCTTGAACGTGTCGGCGCACAACATTGCCAATTCACAAACGCCCGGGTTCAAGCGCCAACAGGTGGAACAGACCGCTTTGGCGGAAGGTGGTGTCAGCGTCACCCTGGACAGTGCTGAAACGGCCCAAGCTGCGCCACTGGCCAACCTGGCCGAGGATTTGGTTGCCCAAATGGCGGCAGCCTATGAGTTCAAGGCCAATCTCAAGGTCATCCAAACCCAGCAGGACTTGTTGGGGCAGTGGTTGGATGCCCGCGCCTGAATGCAGGCACCGGCCTCAGCCTGACTGGCGCGGTCGGACCGTTTCTTTCTCCAACGCGATGGAGCGGGTTCGCGCGCTGACCGCCTGAGGGGCTATGCCTTAGCATTGCGCCCTGGTCCACAGGTCGATGCAACCTTTTGCGTTTGGCTGGCTCGAATCCCCCCGATGAATTCAACCACCGCTGTCTCTCCCGAGGTTTTGGCCTCACCGACTCCCCTGTTGGGCGACTTGCTCGTTCGTGCAGGCAAACTCAGCAGTCGCGACCTGGACCGGGCGCTGGCGGCACAAACAGAAATGGGCGGCGCGCTCAGCCGCGTGCTGGTTCAACTGGGTTTGGTGTCCGAGCTGGACGTGGCCCGCACGCAGGCCGAGAGCTTGGGGCTGCCCTTTGTTGCCGCGGATGATTTTCCTGACATGCCGCCGGAGGTGGAGGGTTTACTGCCCGAGTTTTTGCAAACCCATGGCGTCTACCCTCTGAAAAAAGAAGGTGGCGTGCTGGATGTGGCGGTCACCCACCCCGACGATGCGTTCGTGCTCAAGGCACTTCGCCTGTCCACTGGCTTGCAAGTGCGTCCGCATGTGGCGCTGGACACCGACATTCAAAAAGCATTGCAGCAAATGCTCAACCCGTCCCAGGCTGAAGCGCCAGACGACGAGTTCAGTGGCGAACTTGATGCGGGCGATTTTGTCGAGCACCTGAAAGACCTGGCCAGTGAAGCGCCGGTGATTCGTTTGGTGACCTCCATCATTGCCCGTGCCATCGACTTGCGCGCCTCGGACATCCATTTGGAGCCCTTCGACGACGGCCTGCATGTGCGTTACCGCGTCGATGGTGTGATCCACACCGCTGAGGTGGTGCCACCCAAACACAGCGCGGCAGTGAACTCTCGCGTGAAGTTGTTGGCCCACCTCGACATTGCTGAGCGCCGCTTGCCGCAAGACGGGCGCATCAAAACCCGAGTCAAAGGCCGTGAGTTGGATTTGCGCGTGTCCACCGTGCCCACGGTGCATGGCGAAAGCGTGGTCATGCGGGTGCTGGACCGCGCCAGCGTGCGTTTCAGCCTGGAACAAATGGGCTTCGCGCCGGACAACTTGGAGCGTTTCAACCAGTTGCTCGCCCGGCCCCACGGCATCTTGCTGGTGACCGGCCCCACGGGCTCCGGCAAAACCACCACCCTGTATGCGGCGCTGTCCAAGCTGGATAACACCTCGCAAAAAATCATCACCGTGGAAGACCCGGTGGAGTACCAGTTAGAGGGCATCAACCAAATTCAGGTGCACACACAAATCAACCTGAGTTTTGCCAATGCGCTGCGCTCCATCCTGCGCCAAGACCCCGACATCATCATGATCGGTGAAATGCGCGACGGCGAAACCGCGCAAATCGCGGTGCAGTCCGCGCTCACCGGTCACCTGGTGCTCTCCACGCTGCACACCAACACCGCTGCTGGCGCCATCATTCGCATGCAAGACATGGGCGTGGAGCGTTACCTCATCACCTCGGCCGTGAACGGTGTGTTGTCGCAGCGCTTGGTGCGTGCCTTGTGTTCTCACTGCAAAACGCCGGTGCAGCCATCCGCCACGCTGTTGCAAAGCTCGGGTTTGCACCGCCACGTCAAACCGGGCGCGGCCATTTATCAACCCGTGGGTTGCAGCCACTGCAGCGGCACGGGCTACCAAGGCCGTACCAGTATTCATGAGTTGCTGGTTCTGGATGAAACCTTACGCGCCGCAGTTCTGCAAGGGCGTGATGCCAGCACCTTGCACAACCTATCCATCCAGAACGGCATGCTCACCTTGTATGACGACGGGCTGCGCAAAGTGGCTGCTGGCGTCACCAGCCTTGAAGAATTGCTTCGTGTGACCCAGGACCAAGCCGATGCCTGAGTTCGACTGGCGCGCCGCCGACGCCAGCGGGCAAATCACACAAGGTCGGCAAGAAGCAGCGAGCAACCTCTCGCTGATGAAACACTTGCGCGAGCGTGGCCTCACACCTCTGAGCATTGATGCGGCAGGTGCGGGTGGTGTTGCAGTGGCAGCGGCCCCTCGCACAAACAAAACGCCGTGTGCGGGTAAAGGACCAGTGAACCAAGCGGATGTGCTGGCCATGACCTCACAGCTGGCCATCATGGTGCGGGCCGGATTGGCGCTGGACAACGCGCTGCGGGTGCTGATCGGCATGAACAACAAGCCGTCGATGGGGGCGCTAACCCAGCGCATCTTGGACGACGTCAAAGGCGGCGCGGCCTTGAGCAAATCCTTGGCCAAAGACCGCAACCTTTTTGGCGATTTCTACATCAACATGATCCGCTCGGGTGAGGCCAGTGGCCAGCTCTCCAATGTGTTGACCCGTTTGGTCGAACACATGGAGCGGCTGCGGGCGCTGCGCGACAGCGTCATCTCCGCCACCATTTACCCGGCGATTTTGCTGGGCGTGTCCATCTTGTCCTTGATCGTGATGCTGGGTTTTGTGGTCCCTCAGTTCAAGCAACTGTTCAAGGACATGGGAGACGCCCTGCCAGTGCCCACTCGCATCGTGATGCAAATGGGTGACGTGTTCACCCAATATGGGCTCTTTATTTTGGTGGGTCTTGTATTGCTTGGCGTGGCATTGATGCGTTGGCTGCGCTCGCCCGCAGGCAGCACTTGGTTTCAGGCGCGTTTGTTGCGTTTGCCCGTGCTGGGCACCTTGATGCACAAATACGAGATGACCCTTTTTTCGCGTTCACTGGGCACCTTGCTCGGCAATGGGGTTCCTTTGCTCACCGCCTTGCAAATTGCCACAGAAACCGTGGGCAACCAAAGTTTGCGATTGCCCCTGCAAGCCATGTCGCCCAAGGTGAAAGAAGGTGTGAAAGTGGTGGAAGCAGCCACCGCCACGGAACTCTTTGAGCCCTTGGCAATCAACCTCATCCGCGTGGGCGAGGAAACTGGCCGCCTGGGGCCCATGATGCTGGAGCTGGCCAATGTGCTCAACCGTGAGGTGGAAACCGGCATCAAACGGGCCCTCACCATGCTGGAGCCGCTGCTGATTTTGGTGTTGGGGGTGATGATCGCCGCCATCATCGTTTCTATTTTGCTGGGCATTTTGTCGGTCAACGACTTGGCTGCTTAAGCTTTGCACTGTTTATTTCTTGAGGGAGTTTCATGAGCACCGCATCTTCTATTTTTTTTGCGCCAACCAAACCATCGCGCCGTGGTGGCGGTTTCACGCTGATTGAGTTGCTCGTTGTTTTGGCCATCTTGACCTTACTCGCCGGCATTGTTGGCCCCAAGGTGCTGGGCCAACTGGGCGGCGCCAAATCCAAGACCGCTGGCGTGCAAATCGCCGACATTGAAAAGTCGCTTGACCTCTTCAAACTGGATGTCGGCCGCTACCCCACGAACGACGAAGGCCTGCAAGCCTTGGTGGCCAAACCGGGTTCGGCGGGCCAATGGGCTGGCCCCTACCTCAAAGGTGAGTTGCCCAAAGATCCCTGGGGCGAAGCCTACAAATACGCTAACCCCGGCCCCAAAGGCGGCGTTGAAATTTTGACCTTGGGCGCAGACAAGGCACCTGGCGGTGAAGGTGAGAACGCTGACGTTCGCAACCAGCAGTGATTCCGCCGTGCGCTTGCGTCCACACGCAGGCTTCACCCTGCTGGAGTTGCTGGTGGTCTTGGCGATTGCATCGCTTTTGATCGCCTTGGTGCCTATCGCCTTTGATCGCCTTCAGGAAGGTAGCCAGTACCGCAACGCCTTGCGCACCATGCAAAGTGAGATGCGCCAGGCGCGCCAGCAAGCGGTCACCCAAGGCCGCGCCGTGCGTTTTCAAGTGGACCTTGCGGGCCGTACTTATGGTTTGGTGGGCAACGTGACGCATGCCATTCCCGAAACCTTGCAGGTGCGCGCCACTGTTGCTAGCGTTGAGCTGCGGCCGGACCAGATCGCTGCCATCCAGTTCTTACCCAGTGGGGGCGCCACCGGTGGCAGCATTGATCTGCTGCGTCCCTCAGGCGCCGGTACGCGATTGAAGGTTGATTGGTTGTCGGGCCGGGTGGAACAGCAGGCGTTGTTCTCGGGGACTGTGCAGTGACTGGTTTTCGCACACCGCGCCGCCGTAGTCACCAACGCGGTTTTTCGCTTTTAGAGTTGTTGGTAGCCTTTTCGATCATGGCCATGGCTTTGGGGTTGCTCTATCGCGCAGCCGGTGGCAGCGCCCGCAGTGTCGGAGATGCCGAAACCCATGGGTATGCCGTGGCGCTGGCCGAGTCGCTGCTTGTCACCTATGACGCGGTGCCTGAGCGCGGACTATCTCTCAGTGGTGAGTCTGCCGGGTTGTCGTGGTTGTTGCGCACAGAGCCCTACGCCACCGCGGTCACAGGCCCAAACGTGCCGCCAGTGCATCAGCTCACCGTTCAAGTCAGTTGGGGCGAGGCCACACAACGTCGACAGATTCAACTGGCAACCGTGCTGCCACAAATGCTGCCTTTGCCCGGCGTGGTGGTTCGATGAAACCCGACCTGTTGAATCGTTCGTCGGCACGGGGTTTCACTCTGCTTGAGCTGTTGGTGGTCATGACCATGATCTCCTTGATCGCGTTGGCGATGGTCGGGGCGATGCGCACTATGGCCCAAACCGAGAGCCGAGTCAGTGACCGGCTACAGCGAGTTGACGAATATCGAAGCGTCTCCGCCTTTCTTCAGTCCATCCTGGGCCGAATATCGTCGCGCAAACTCAACCCAGCCCCCCCGGCTGGCGCGAACCTTCACATGTTTTCGGTGGAACCAGACGCAGTGAATTGGGTCGGTGCCATGCCGGCACGACATGGGGCGGGAGGAATGACGATTTTTCGGCTGGCTGCTGAAGCACACGCCGGTGAATCGGCCCTGGTTCTGCGATTTGCGCCGCTGAACGACAAGACTCAATACCCTGATTGGAAAGACGCGGAGCAGCGCGTCCTGGTGCCTCAACTGACATCCCTTTCTTTGAGTTTCATGGATGGTCGCGACGGGGCCGCCCAGTGGCAGCAGGCCTGGAGCGTTAGCGACCGCTTGCCGAGCCGAATCCGCATTGCGGTTCAAACTAAGGCCGGTGCTTGGCCAGAATTGATCATTCCCTTGCGCGTCGTCGGCGTCGATGGTGAAGACACTAATGGTTACTCGGCGGGCCCACGGTGAAAGCTCAAACATCTGCTCACCCGTTGTGTGCCTCAGGCGGGATGGTTTTGGTCGGCGTGTTGTGGATCGTTGCGGCCTTGAGTCTCATCGTTACCGGTTTGGTTTACTCCGTTCGAGGAGAGGTACGTTTGGTCTCAACGGCCCGCCAGTCGGTGGAGGCACAGGCGAAGGCAGGGGCAGCCATCACCCTTGCACTGCAGAATTTTTTGGCTCAAAACCAGCGGCCAGTCGGTATCGTGCGCTCCCGAGTCAGTTTCCAAGGAGACGAGATCGAAGTGGAGATGATTCCGCTCAACGGTTGGATCGATATCAACAGTGCGTCGCAGCCTTTGTTACAGGCACTTTTTGCCGTCGCCGGGGGCGCATCGGCAGCGCAAGCATCGTCTCTGGCCGAGGCAACGATCCAATCACGCACTCAGAAGGATTCGCGTGGCCAGCCTCAAAAATTCGAGGTTATCGAGGACTTGCTTCGCGTACCGGGAGTCGACTACGACTTGTTTTCGCGCATTGCGTCGCTGCTGACCGCCGACTCGTCCGGATCGGGCAAAGTCAGCGTCCTGGCGGCACCTTTCGGCGTTATCAACGTGCTATCAAACGGCAATGAGCAGTTGGCTCGAAGGATAGAGCGTGACAGAGACGCCAACGCGGTCGGGCTGGATACGGCCTCCCTTGACCCACAGTACATGGATAATGCCGCGTCTCAACGGTACTTTGTTCAGGCACGCATTCCTTTGACCGGCGGGGGCGAGTTTTTGTTCGCACGGTATGTAGACATGGAGGGCGCGCGCCAGGAAGGTTTGCCCTGGCGAATCATGCACTCGACAAAAATTATCGTATCAGCGACTCGCTGAATCAGCTCAACCCCTATGACAACTTCTTTCTCAAATGATTTGCGGCTTTTTGGACTGGATCTGCGTCAGATCGGGCGCCAAGTTCGCCTTCTTGTCGATCAACTGCAGCAGTCATCGCTGCTGCGTTGGTTGGCACCACAGCCACTGATTCAGTTGTCGCATCCGGATGGATCTAAGTCTATTTGGCGGGGCGGTGCGACGCCGGTTCCGGTCCGTGACCACCGAGCGGGTCGAAAACAGCCGATGTTCACAGCCATTGAGTTGCCGGGAGACAGCGTCCTCATTCGAGAGTGTCGACTTCCCAATTTATCGCGCGACGAGATTTCTTTGGCTTTGAGCCTTCAGGTGCAAGCGGCCAGCCCGTTTCCTGCTGCTGACTTGGTTTGGGGGTGGATTTCTCAGTCGGCTGAAACAGAGCAGCTCGCGATGACGATGGCCATGGCGTCGCGCAAATGGATTGACGCCTATTTAGGCAAGTTGTTGGGCCGTAAGTTGACAAACGCGAGTCCTGAAGTCTGGGTTTTGAACGCCGACGGGCAATCAGCCATCGTGCTTGCGGGCTACGCAGAAGCCAAGCGATACCGGTTTGTGAATTTTTGGCGCAAGTTGAGTTGTGCAGGCCTGTTCACGTCGCTGTTGATTTTGTTTGCGATCGCATGCACGCCGACGGCGCAGTTGCGTCTCAAGGCGATCGAAGCCACCCGAGCTTACGACGCGCTTTTTCGTCAAACTCAGCCCGTGGTCAACCAACGCGACCTGTTAATTCGTTCCGCCGAACAACTGGACGTCATTCGCAGCATGTGGCGCGAGTCCATCAACGTCCCCAAATTCATGGATGTCTTAACCAGGGTCTTGCCGGATGACACTGTATTGCAAAGCTTGCAGATAGACGGGGGCAAGGTATCACTCAGCGGATACACAGACAACACGGCTGCGTTGATGAAAAAACTCAGTGCAGAGCCAGGATTTCTAGACGTTAAAGCCCCCACACCTGCTTTACGCCCTCCAGGAGGGAATAAAGAGGTTTTTAAGGTTGAGCTGACCTTGGACACAAAGATCATTGATCCAGATCTGACTCCGGCACCAGCATCCCCATCGGCCAGTTCACCTTCAGCGATCAATTGATGTGATGTGGCGCAAGCATTTTTCCAATCAAAACTTGGCCGTCGTGTTGTTGTGCGGTGTACTGCTGTCCCCTCTGATTTTCGCCGGCGCGTATGCTTACAAAAAACAGCATTGGGCCAAAGAGAAAATCTCCGAAATCGAACCTCGCTACGCACGACTACTGGGTTTGCAATCTCAGGCGACTCGCATTGAAGAAGCTGCGACCCGATTTCGAACTGATTTGGCGGGATATACCTATGCATCTGACTTGGAGGTTAGCCAGGCGGGAAACGATGCGCAGCAGCGTCTACGCAATATTTTTAGCCAAGCAAAGCTCGATGTGGTCAGCAGTCAAGTGTTGCCGCCAAGAAATGATCGTCAGTTTGACCGCATTCCTTTGTCGATTCGGGTGGAGGGCGACCTCGTCGGCCTGCAAAGTGCCCTGGCTGTGATGAGAACCCAGTCGCCGCTGATTTTTGTTGATACGCTTTCAATACAGACGGCCAATCGAACCGACGCACCGCAGCGGTTGATTTGTCAGTTGTCTCTTTCTGTGTTGCGGATTCGGCCATGAATAGCCCACGCCTCCTTGTTCTGGTGTTGCTCAATGGCATATTGCTTGGCGGTTTGCTTTTTATGTGGTTTGACCGATCTGGCCAGATAAAAAACGTTGGTTGGAAGCCGCCAGCGCCCTTTGTCAATGACTACACAGGCTCAAAACCTAGCATAGGCATTGATTCGCAAATTGATCTGTCGCAGTTTGTGGCGACGCTGGAGCGCCCTCTTTTTTCAAACAACAGGCGTCCTCTGCCCAAACCGGTTGTCGTTGCAGCAGTGCCTGCGGTCGTCGACCCGCTGGAGAATATGCACGTGACGGGACTCTATGCTGCGGGCCAAGCGGGAGGTTTGTTGGTTCGAATAGATGGCATCGCTAAGAAGGTTCTTGTCGGTGAGATGATTGGTCCTTGGACCGTCAAGGAAGTGACCTCTACGGTCGCCACGCTCATACAGGCAGATCAAACTCGCAATTTGACCGTGACGCGTAGCAAACCCCCCCAAAAAACCGCCGCTAAACCGCCTGATCCCTCATCTAATGCAGCACCTCTTGTAAACGCACCTGCGCCAAACCCCATAAGCGAGAAAGAACGAGTTGATCAGGTACTTGCAGAGCGTTTGCGCTACGCAAACGAGCACCGTGCCAAATATGGTTTGCCCCCCCTTTCCCGGAAGTAGCACAGACAACCCAATGCAACTCAAGCTCCCCACAGTCTGCTTTTTTTCGGCGTTGAGCCTGGTGGCTTATGCGCAACCCTCGGTTCCCGCCATGGTTGCGTCAGCAGGTTCTGTTGAATTGGCTTTGCCGACTGGCAAAGACGACGCGCCTGAAACGTCCGCACGCATCATCCGAGGCAACGACCGTGTCGTTGGTGCTCCTCAATCGAGCCTGGAAATCCAAGGGCAACCCAGTGCTTTCAAGTTTGAAGACGCCGCCTTGATCGATGTCATCAATTTGTTGCTCGGCGAAATCATGAAAGTTGATTACGTCGTTCATCAGCCGATCACGGGCAGTGTGACCATGGCCGCAAGACAAGCCATCTCGCCGGACCAGGCGGTATCGCTGCTGGAGGCTGCCTTGCAAGCGCACGGTGTATTGATGGTTCGAGATACCAGAGGCACCTACCACGTAGGCAAACCGGAGTCCCTCAAGGGAATCGTTGCAGCGGTACGTCAAGTCAGCAAAGGTTCATTACCGCCTGGGTATGGCGCCATCATCGTGCCGCTGCAATTTGTGGGTGCCGGTGAAATGGCCACCATCTTGCGCCCCATGATGTCTGCTGAGAACTTGGTGCGTGTTGACGGCGTCCGAAACTTGTTGGTTCTCGTCGGTACGCGCTCGCAGGCCGAAGGTTGGCTTGATATGGTCAATACCTTCGACGTCGATTGGCTCAAGGGCATGTCCGTCGGGGTGTTTCCTTTGAAATATGCCACGGTGAAAGAGGTCGAGGCTGCTTTGCGCCTGATGTCTCAAGGCAGCGCCCCAACCGTCCCCAGCGCATCAGCAGGTGCTGCAGCGGGTGGCGTAGTGGCTCTTGCAGAGTCCAACCCCCTGTTCGGTGCATTGAGGATCATGCCAATTGAGCGTCTCAACAGCATCTTGGTGGTCACTCCCAGGGCAGCTTACCTAGAAGAGGCCCGTCGCTGGATCGATCGTTTGGATAAACCCAGCGAGACCGGTGCCGAGTCACAGCTTTTTGTTTACCCCGTGCAAAACGGATCAGCGCAGCATCTGGCGGATGTGCTCAACGGCATTTTTGGAACGGGTACCGGGGCCTCTGGTGCGGCGGGAACATCAGGAGGAAGCGGAGTCGCACCGCGACTCAGCGCGACGACCTCGTCCAGCATTGCAGGGACTGGCTTTAGCACCACCCCAGGTCAAACCACACCCCCGCCGGTTGGTGCTCAAGCCGCGGCGAATCGATCTTCGAGCCCGGTTACTTCGGTGACTCTAGGCCAAGGCGTTCGGGTGGTAGCAGATGACCGCAACAACGCCGTGCTGATCTATGGAACTCGCGCAGACTACGGGCGCATTGAGACTGCGCTGAAAAAGTTGGATCTGCCGCCGACCCAGGTACTCATAGAAGCCAGCATCATCGAAGTGACGCTCACTGATGAACTCAACTACGGTGTCCAGTGGATGTTCAGTGATAAGTCTAGAGATGGGCTGACGGGAACCGGCGTGATCAGTGGCATCAAGGATGGCGCATTGGGCGGCGTCAGTAGCGGCTTCTCGTACACACTGCGCAATCCCTTGGGCAGTGTCAGGGCAGTTCTCAACGCGCTGGCCAACAAAACAAAACTCAATGTGATCGCAAGCCCATCATTGATGGTGTTGGACAACCACACGGCAAGCATCAGCTCCGGCACCCAGCAGCCCATCAATGCGGGCACCACCGTGGTGGCAGGAGGTATCTCCACGACGAATATTCAATACCGAGACACGGGCGTGGTGTTGGCCGTGACGCCCTCGGTGAACGCCGGGGACATGGTGACCATGGAAATCAACCAATCGGTGACCGATGTCGGGCCACCCGACACCGGCAATTCGACGGGCAATACGGGACAGGTCACCTTTTTGCAACGTCAAATTGCGAGCAAGGTGGCTGTGCGTTCCGGTGAGACTCTCGTTCTGGGTGGGCTTATCCGTGAGAAAAACACCAGCGGTGCAGGCGGCGTCCCTGGTTTGCAGGACATCCCTCTGCTGGGGGCGCTTTTTGGCGTCAAATCAAAGAACTTGAACCGAACCGAGCTGTTGGTGGTCATTACACCTCGCGTGGTTCGATCGGACGTCTCGATGAGAGAGGTCGGTGACGAGTTGCGCGATCGCATGAAAGGATTGCAAGAAGTACCAGGCCAGCCCTTCTTTGGTCGGTTCGAGCAAGGCCGTTAGGCTCATGCGCACCCCGCCACCTTGTTTTTTAGCCATCTTTCCAGGAGATAGAGTTGATGTTTCGTTGTAAAAATGTGACACTTTTTTCGGGCGGAATCGCCCTTTGCCTGGCGTTATTTTTGACGGCCTGTACCACGACTCCCGTGGAAACTAGAACACCGGAGCAGATTGTTCAAGAGCGCGCTGTTCAGCGTTGGCAGGCCATGATCCGAGGTGATGTGGCTGCTGCGTACGAATACGTGGCGCCGTCCATCAGGAGCGTGGTGACCTTCGAGCGATTCAAGGGCTCCATCGGTGGCGCCGTCCAGTGGGTGGGCGTCGAACCCTCAGTGGCGACTTGTAGCG
>JBJOQO010000090.1:0-11482 GCA_046049865.1 Pseudomonadota bacterium
GTCAGACCCATGCCATGGGCTCGACATCGCTTGGGTCAAAGTCGCATGCGGAGCTGACAGACCTCAAACCCCACCAGGTGACCGATCTGGCCAGTCTGCTCAGTGCAGAGCCGGTGTATCTGACCTTGCGCCTGTTGCGAATTCAACCCTGGCCCTGGCGCGAAAAGCTCCTCAGCCAAATGAGTGCAAGCGCCCAAATGCGATTGCGACAAAGCCTGCGTGACCTCACCGCTGATTCAAGCCTTGGTCGGGAGCAGTCCGAAACAGGTCATGTGGCTGGACGGGGCGCTTCATGCTTGGACCAAGCCTTGGTCGATGCCTTGGTTCAGCGCGTGGCCAAGACCACAACGGCTGCCGTCGCAGACGATCGCCCAGCGAAAGACAGCAACCACTTTCTGCCCCGCTCGTTGATTGCGCTGTGGCGCCGAGTCTGGTTAACGCCAGCGAGAACACCATCGTGAGCAAAACACCAAACCCCCGCGTCATCAAAGCGACCCATGTGCTGCGCCACGTCGATCTGCACCATACGCCACACACCCTCGTAGCGCGAGTCGGAAAATCTTCGAGCATCGCCGGTGAAAGAGCTGGCCGCTCGCACTCGGTCACGCCAACGGAAGAGCGAGATGTTCCATTGGCACCGCAATTGCCAGACCCTCAATGGCAGGCTGGCCACCACCAGGGTTATGCCGAGGGGCGACAAGCGGGCTTGGAACAAGCCCAGCAGGAGTTGCACCAGCGCCAGGTACGTGAAGGTTTTGATGAAGGGTATGAAGCGGGTTTGGCCCAAGCACGCCAGCAGGTGGAGAAAGAGGCGGTCGCAATGCGCGAAAAGCTCCAAAACACATTTGACGCAGCCCTGTCCGAAGCGAATCAGGATTGCGTGCAAACGATCCGCCGTTTCGAACAGTTGATTCAGCGTGTACCGGAACAGTTGTCTGCGCATTTGGCCACGATGGAAGACGACGTAGTCGAACTGTGCTTTGCCATGGTTTGCCGAATACTGGGTGACCAACTGATCACGCCGGCGGGCGTCAAGGCCATGGTGTCTGAAGCGACCAAAACCTGGCCGGCCGATGCCGACTTGATCATCCACCTCCACCCCGACGATTTGCAGCACTTACGTTCAGCCGCCGCTGACGATTTCGTCGACTCGTCACGTGCAAACATGCTTGACAACTTGTCGGCCGATTTAGAGCGGCGTGTGCGCCCCCCTTTGCAGTGGGTGGCCGATGCGAGCTTGGGTGTGGGTGGATGTGTTTTGCGATCTTCGAAAGGTGGCTTGGATGCGCGCCTGACGGTGCAGATGGATTCGTTGCGCGATGTTTTGTTGGATGTCCGTGCCCAGCGCCGCAACGCGCGACACCCCCTGGACCAGGCCAGCACATTGACGATTTCTGATCTTCCTAATCAGGCACAGCGCCCGTCGGCATCGAAGAACGAGGGTCCGGGCCAATGAGCATGCTCAGCGCCTACCGCGAGGCAGTGCGTCCGGCACCGCTTGGGCAGCGTATTGGTTGGGTGCGCCAGCTGCAAGGTTTGGTCGTTGATGCGCAGGGACCCGATGCGTCAGTTGGAGAACTTTGCCGCATCGAACTGCGATCTCATGAAGAGAGCCACTCTGAGGAAGCAGCCAAGGCAGTATTGGCTGAGGTCGTGGGCATCAAGCCAGGGCATGTCACCTTGATGCCGTACGGCTCCCTGCAAGGTGTCTCTGCAGGCTGCAAGGTGGTGGCCCTGGGGCGGCAGTCCTACATTGGTGTCGGCCCCGAGCTGTTGGGGCGGGTTGTTGATGGCTTTTGCCAGCCCATGGATGAACTGCCGCCAGCTTTGTGTAGTGAACAGCGCAGCATACAGGCGGCACCGTTGAACCCACTGCGGCGACCGCGCATTCAAGGTGTTCTAGAGACGGGTGTTCGGGCCATTGATGGTTTGCTGACGTTGGGTCTGGGTCAGCGCGTGGGCATTTTTGCGGGCAGTGGTGTCGGTAAAAGCACCTTGCTGGGCATGATTGCCAAACATGTGCGAGCAGACGTCAATGTGATCGCATTGATCGGAGAGCGTGGCCGAGAAGTTCGCGACTTCTTGGAAAAACAGCTCGGTCCAGAAGGCCTCAAACGATCCGTGGTGGTGGTAGCGACCTCGGACCAACCTGCATTGGCACGCATTCGTGCCGCTTACGCGGCGGTGACCATCGCCGAATACTTCCGTGATGCGGGGAAACAAGTGTTGCTGACCATGGACTCCATCACCCGCTTGGCCATGGCACGCCGCGAAGTGGGTTTGTCCGCCGGTGAGCCGCCCACGGCACGAGGCTACACGCCCTCTGTTTTTGCCGAGCTGCCGCAGTTGTGCGAACGTTGCGGTACCTCAGACTCTGGCGGCTCGATCACCGCATTGATGACGGTATTAGTGGATGGTGATGATTTGAACGAGCCTATCTCCGACAGCCTGCGCGCTATCTTGGACGGGCACGTCGTGTTGTCGCGCCACTTGGCCCACCAAGGGCAGTATCCGGCCATTGACGTTTTAAAAAGCGCAAGCCGCCTGCTGCCAGAGTTGACCACGGCGGAGGAGCGACGCTTGATCACTGAAACGATCAAACAGATCGCTCTTCTGGAGCGCAATCGCCAGATGGTGGACTTGGGTGCTTATGAACGCGGCAGCAACCCGGCGCTCGACACCGCCTTGACCATCGACGGGCCCCTGCAGGACTGGATGCGCCAGAGTGAAGGCGGCGTCGACCGCCGTCAGGCGTTGAACAGCTTGGCCCAGATTCACGCTGTGCCGGTGTCAGTCGTGAGAGGCCGAGTATGATCCAGGCCAAAGTTCATTCAAGCCAAGTTGACGTCAGGGGCTTCAAACACGAGTTGGAGCCGCTGCAGCGCAAATACGAATGGCAACTGGCAGCGCTTGAGGCCCAGTTCGCGCTTTGTCAGAAGGCCTTGTTGCAGAGCAAGGATGCGCTGGATGCCCTGCGCAAGCAACACCAGCAGCATGTGGCCTGGGCCCAAGAATTGGCGCAGCAGCGTTTTGATCCCCAGTCTCACCAGCGCCTCGTGGCTTGTTTGGTGGCACTTGATGAGCGCATTCAAAAGGCCGAGAGTGTGGTTCATGAACGACTGCTTCAAAAACAAAAGTGCCAGGCCGAGTGCAATGAAAAGCGGCAAAAAATTGAAGCCCTGGAATCTCACCGTGACGAGGCGCTGAAATTGTTCGTTGAGGAACGTTCGCGACTCCAGTTCTCTCAGCAGGATAGAGACTGGATGGCGCATCGCAGTGTTCAAACCAGTCGCACTGAATTGATCGCAGCTGCACAGCTTGCGGAGACCCAAGAATGAGTCAGGTATTGCGACCACAGCCGTTCCTGCCTGCACCTCGGACGCAATCGAATGGCGCGGGCGCCAGCGAGGGGCGTGACGCCGCTGCCCTGGCCTGGCAGCGGGAAATGGAGCGTGCGCAGATGACGCAGTGGTTTCATGCCTCTAAAACACGCGTCGTCGCCACGCCTGCGCCCGCTCGAACAGAAGATGTCGCCCGCCCGCCCGAGCCTGCGGTAGGAACGAGCGTGAACGAGGTTAAAAAAAGCAAGGTGTCAAGCCCAGTGGTTCAGGGTGCCGATCGCCCATCATCAACAGCGCAATCCACAGGCAGTCTCTCCACTTCCGATGTGCGCGGTGAATCTCTGATCACACCCCCGATGTCGCAACAAGTTGAGCCTGGGGATGCGAAAGTCAATGCGGTTTCTGTTGAATCTGCCAGTGGCGCTGCGGTTCCAATGGGCAGTCCAGGCGCGGCCTACTTGGCCAAGTCGACGCCGCCTTTGGAGTTGTCAACTGACATCTTCTCTGTTCGGCATTCCAGCGTGCAGTCCGATGCACCTGCTATGTCCAGCCATCAACCGTCGCTTGACGTCGCAGTGGCATCGCGCTTGCAAGTCGCTCCTGTCTCGGATTCGACCGCACCCAGCGGGCCGGTACTGGACACCGCGAGTGATGAGTCGCCGCAAACGGTCCACAACGCAAGACACCAGCAGACCCCAAGGTCGGGCGCTGTTGATGCTTCTGCGCTGCTCCAAAACTCAGGCCTGGCGGAAATCCGGTGCCACGCTCAATGGACAGCTCAAGGTGTGAACGTGTGGCTCGGCATGGACGCCAGCGTGCAGGAACAAACCCGTCAACTGGGTTGGATCATCTCGCAGTTGCAGCAGTCCTTGCGGCAACAAGGGCATGTCTTGGGAGCCGTGGTGTGCAACGGGCGCACCGTGTTTCAGGGCGACGTTCTCGCGTCAGATCAAACCGCTTTCCGCAATGCACGAGACACGACGATTCAAGACTTACCCAGCTTCACATTGGGTGCCTACAAAACGTTATTTCAACAGGAGTAAGACATGGCAATTGGCGCAGTCACCAGCACGGCAAATTTGCAAAATAACAGTTTGAACCTGGAGGACTTCTTAAAAGTTCTCACCACACAACTGACCTATCAAGACCCACTCAAGCCCGTGGACAACCAGGAGTTCATGGCGCAATTGGCGCAGTTCACATCCCTGGAGCAAACCCAGCAGCTGAACAACAAGATTGAAACCCTGATCAACAACCAAGCGGCACTGCAATCGGTGGGCCTGATTGGCCGCACGGTGGACATTGCCTCGTCCAGCGGAACCGTCACCGGAACGGTCAAGAGCCTGTCCTTCGCTGGGGACTCGCCCATTGTTTCTATATTGACCACGGCTGGTGCAACGATCGACTCCATCTCATTGAGCCAGATCGTTTCTGTGCGCTAACCGCCGGGTCGATTTTTCTTTTCTCTATTTTTTCGGAAGGACATCGTTATGTTGGACTCCATTTACGTCGGTATGACAGGGTTGCTCGGTTACTCGCGTGGCCTGCGTGTCATCGCCAACAACACCGCCAACATCAATACGCCCGGTTTCAAAGGGTCTACCCAGCAGTTCTCTGACCTCTTCTACGCTGGTGGCGGTTCGGGCCGCAGTGCGGGTCAGTTGGGGTATGGCCTCAATACTGGCAATACCAGCTTGTCGTTCCGGCAAGGTGATTTGCGGCAAACGGGCAATGACTTGGACATGGCCGTTGATGGTCAAGGCCTGTTCATGCTCAAGGGCAACGATGGCAAGATCACCTACACCCGTGCCGGCCAGTTCGAGATCAACGCCGATGGTGTCCTTGTGAACAAGGGCAGTGGCGAGAAGGTGATGGGCTTGGATGCCAACGGTAACCTGACGGAAATCACCATCACCAATCAACGAACCAGCGCTGGGCAAGCGACCAAAACAGTCAAGTTCACCGGCAATCTGTCCAGCACGGCCACTGAGCAAACGGTGGGTGCTGTCAGGGTATTAAACGCCGTCGGGGGCGAACAGATTTTGAGTCTCAAGCTCACAAAAAGCACCGACCCCGCCAAGCCTGGTGCTTGGCGCGTCGACTTGATGGATGGCACCACGGTATTGGCCACTGGCGAGGTGGTTTTCACCGATGGGAAACCCACGGCCAGCACAGCCAAAGTAGCGCTTACCTACACGCCCACTGGTTTGCCCGCACAGTCCGTGACCATGGATTTCAGCACCGATGTGACGTCGTTCGCGTCGGGCAGTCTGTCCACATTGGCCTTTGCGTCGCAAGACGGTTTTGGCCCTGGCAACCTCACCAAAGTCAGCTTCGACGCAACCGGCACCATGGAGTTGAAATACTCCAACGGGCAAACCGTCAAAGGTTCACAACTCGCGCTGGGCCGGTTTGACTCTCTCGATGCGGTTGCAGCCACCGGCGACAACCAGTTTGAAGCCGTGAACGACCGTTCGTGGCAGACAGGAAAAGCGGGCAGCCAAGCATTTGGCAATGTCCGATCGGGCGTCATCGAGATATCCAACGTCGATTTGTCACAGCAGTTCAGCGACCTGGTCGTGATGCAACGTGGCTACCAAGCGTCGTCGCAAATCATCTCTACTGCCAATGAAATGTTGCAGCAGTTGTTTGCGATGAGAAGCAAGTGAAGGCTGCACTTCAAACCGAGGGTGCACTGCGGTCAGCACAACTGGCCAACGTTGCGCTGCTGTCGCCCATGGATTCCTTGCAACGGGCCAGGCCGTTGCGTGCGTGGCGAAAAGACCAGCGCGAGTGGATGCAGTCGTTTTTCACTCGTCTGAGCGACGACTGGCATCGTGCCTGGAGTCTGTCTTGTGCGCCTACCCGCCAGGACGGTGCCGAGGGACTGTCTCACGAGCTTCGGAACGATCAGGACTTTCTCCAGCACGACGGCAACAATGGGGCGCGAACAGAGGCTGTCTGTGCCTGGCTCTACAGCGTTTCGCTTGTCGAATTGAAGGGCTGGCAGCAGTCCTTGCACCACGGAGCCATGACCCAGGCGCAAATGGGAGTGCCCTTGGTCGCCCTGTACGCCAGCATGTTTGGCGAAGAGGCCTTGCAAAGTGGAACTGCGCTGGCGGGTCACAGTGTCGCTTTGGAGCTGTGTTCGGCAGCATGGGCCGATTGGTGGCAACGGCTTGCGGCCAACTTGGCGGCACCGCACGATCAACCCGCATCGCACTCGAAGCGACATCCATCGTGGTCCGGTTCGCTGCAAGTTCATCTGCCCTGGTGTGGCGGAACATTCGTTCTCGAGTTGAACTTTGAGCAGGTGATGGACTTATTGGCCGCTCATGCGCCCGATTTATTGAGCACCGCAAAAGCGGAAGCGGCCATCACGGCACCCAAAAAAGTCAGTCTATTGAGCGCCCTGGGCAACCAAACCATGCCGCTTCGAGCCATGCTGACCGGTGTTGAGTTGAGCCTGAGACAAATTCAGTCTTTGCGTGTCGGCGACATTGTTCCCCTGCAGCATCGTTTGGATGAACCAACCCTGCTGGAAACCCCAGACGCCTTTGTGGTTTGCCACGGATGGCTGGGGCAGAAATCCGGTCAGGTCGCGGTCGAGATGGCCAGTCGCCCCGCAACAAGCCACAAAAGCTGAAGAAAAGACCGCTTTAAGCTGCCGACACCATTGCACACCTTCATGAAACAGTGAGATTCATTGATGAACCCTGAGAACAACACCTTACGCGCCCAAACCCTGGAGTCACCGCCCAGCGTTCACGTGATTCAGTTGCCTGAATTGCCTGAGCCAACTCAAGACACTGCAGCGGTCTTGCCGCTCAAGTTGGATGCCCATCCTTTGCATCAAGTCAGAACACGGCTGCAAGTTTGCGTCGGCGAAGCGAGTGTGACGGTCGGCGAGCTGCTGGGTGCCAAAGAAAACCAAGTCTTGCGTCTGGATCGAACGCTGGATCAAGCGGTGGACCTGCTGCTGGAGGGCCAAGTCGTTGCCCGCGGTCAATTGGTGGCCGTGGACGATTATTTCGCTGTCCGCATCACGGAACTCCCATTGCCCTTGCAACTGACGGAACCCAAGGCATGAGCCGACTCCGCGCGGCCCTGCGCCGCCGCGCCGCCGCCTTTTTGTTTCCGGTGTTGTTGGCTTTTGCATCACTCACTCCGCTCGCCCGCGCCGCTTCGGCTGTGGATGCGTCGCCAGCGCCGGCCGCCAGCGTGAGCGCGTCTGAGCCCCAGAGAATCCCCAGCGACATTCCATTGCGCCGAGATGCGACCTCCGACGCGGCGGCCAATGCATCCTCGACCGTTTGGCCAACCATGATCGTTCTATTGAGCCTGGCCGGGCTGTTCATTTGGACGGTTCGCCGCAAGCGTTTGAGCGGATCGTCCGCTCCATCCGCAGGGGATGCGCCGCATGGCCATCGAATGTGGCCAGCGCCCCTTGGACGTTGGTTGTCAAGTAACGGCGCAGCGCCGGTGCAGGTGCTGTCCAACCAGCGCTTAACACCACGCCACAGCATTCACTTGATCCAATGGCAAGGCCGAACCTACCTTCTCGGTTGCGGTGAACAGCACATCACGGTCATTGACTCCGCGCCGGTGGCGCAGGGCACCACTCCACCCGCAGACGGATCGAAGTCATGACGTTGCTATCGACTCATTTGACGATGCCGCAGGCCCGGTTGTTGCGCCCAGCGGTCCACGCCACATTCGTGGCTCTCATGCTGCTGATTCTGAGCTTGGTATTTTTTGCGCCCACCGCCAGCGCACAAAACGAGGTGACCCAGCCCTCGGCGGATGCGCCGGTTGGCAGCAACACCGCCACCGCCACCCGTTCGACCGCCTCGGCCCCCAGCAAAGCCAAAGTCACGCCGGCCAACGAGACGGCACAAGCGTTGCGTGTGGTGCTGGGCCTCACAGTGCTCGCCATACTGCCCGCGCTTTTGGTTTGTTTGACCAGTTTCTTGCGCATCATCATCGTCCTGTCCATGTTGCGCCACGCGGTGGGCATGCCCGAAACACCCCCCAACACCGTGCTCATTGGTTTGGCCTTGTTCTTGACCCTTTTCACCATGTCACCCGTGCTGCAAAAAGTGAACCAAGACGCCTTTCAACCTTTCATGGCGGGCAAGCTGTCCATGGAAGAAGGTTACGAAAAAGGCATCGCCCCACTGCGTGAATTCATGGTGAGGCAAACCCGGGAACAAGACCTGGCCTTGATGGTGGAGTTGTCCAAGGCGCCTGTGCCTAAAAGCATGGACGACATCAGCAATGTGCAACTCATCCCCGCCTTCATGCTGTCGGAGCTGCGCGCCGCTTTTCAAATTGGATTTGTCGTCTTCCTGCCCTTTTTGTTGATCGACCTGATCGTGGCCAGCGTCTTGATGGCCCTGGGCATGATGATGATGCCGCCCACGACAGTGGCACTGCCATTGAAGATTCTGATGTTCGTCCTGATCGATGGCTGGAGTCTGTTGCTCAAGGCATTGGTTGGTAGTTTCCATTGAACACGGCCTGGCCATGGTTCAAACCCAAACGCCGCTTGATGTTGATGCCGTGACGGAGCAAGCCGCCCCAGGCGATCCTTGCCTCCTGACCGAGCAAAGTCTGTGGCAGCGCTGGACCGTAGACAAAGACGACGATGCGCGCGAGCAGTTGATATGTTTGTTCCTGCCATACGCGAGGATCGTCGCCGCTACCCTCTACGGTCGGCGAATCCAAAAAGACGTGGAGTTCTCTGAATACCTGCAAATGGCGTCCATGGGTTTGGTCGAGTCCGTCGACCGGTTCGACCCACAGCGCGGTGTGCAGTTCAAGACCTTCGCCTCCAAGCGCATGCAAGGCGCCATCCTCAGCGGCCTGGAGCGGCTCACCGAAAAAAACCAGCAAATTGCAGTTCGCAGCCAGTTGCGCAAGGAACGCCTGCAAGCGGTCAAAGCCCAGGCACGCGAAGCCTTGCTGCCCGACGAAGATGCGCCCACCTCTGCAAGCGGCAGCAAACGGTCCCAACAGGCCTTGTTCGACTACCTGGCCGAGGTCGGCATTGGACTGGCGTTGGGTGTGCTGCTCGATGGCACCGGCATGGTTCACGACGAGTCGGTAGACCGCCGGTCCACGGCCCCATCGCCAGACGTCATCTATTTTCGGCAGCAAGAGTTGCGTGAGCTGCGCGAGCGCGTCAAAGACCTGGTGTCGCGCTTGCCATCGCAAGAGCAACTGGTCATTCGGTACCACTACATTCAAGAAGTGCCCTTTGATGAAATCGCCAGGGTGCTGGACGTCACCCGTGGGCGAATATCACAACTGCATCGCCAGGGTCTGAAGTCCCTTCGGCACCAATTGGCCCAGCGCAACCACTGCGATACGCTTTGGTAGCAGGCACCCAACGGGCACATCCCGATCAACATTCAACGCCTTGCTACCCCCTTTTTGTTCTTCAAACCACGCTACTGCCATGACCGAACAACCATCGACTCTGTCCGCCGCCCAAACGCAAGAGCGCAACGCCATGCGCCAACGCCTTGACCGCCTGGAAGGTTTTCTCCGGTCCGACCCCCACAACGCCGCATTGCGCACCGATGTGTTTGAGACCGCACTGCGCTGTGGCGAATGGGACCGCGCCGAGGTTCAGTTGCGCCAAGGCCAAACCCAAGCGGCCGACGCTTTGTCCTGGGCCTTGAAAGAAGGCGACTTTTGGTTGGCCCAAAAACGATATGCCCAGGCACGTGAGGTTCTGCAGCAGTTGGCCAACGTGCCGGACACCCCACCGGGTTTCTCCGACGTGGTCTTGCACAACCTGGCCTACATCGATTTCTGTGAGGGCCAGTTCTCGGCCTGCATCGAGCGGCTTGCCCCCCGCTTGGAGCCTCAGGAATATCCACCCACCACCGAAACATCCGACGAGCCCTTGATTCCCCAGCGCATTGACAGCGACATTGAACCCGCGCTGCAACAGCTCTGGTTGCGTGCGCTGCACCATGCAGGCGACCTGGACCGTGCCACCACCTGGTTGAAGTGGGCCGAACAAACCCGGCAATTGGATGCCCGCGCAGCCGGGGTCGCCAGCCTCATCGCACTGGACGACTCCTACATCGACATGGCCCAGCGTTGGTCCTTGGCCGCGCTGGCCACCCAACAACCGCAGGACAGACCCATCGAAGCCCTTGTCACCCAGGCCTCTATCGCCTTGGCCGGTCAGGACGCCCAACGTGCCGCACAACTGGCTGACGCCGCCTTGCAAATCAATCCAAACGACGGCCGTGCTTGGTCTGCACGTGCCTTCGCCGACCTGTTGGCGGGCCACCTGCCACAGGCACAATCGGATTTCCATCGCGCCCTCAAAACCATGCCTGGCCACATTGGCACCTGGCACGGTTTGGCGTGGACGCAGCTGCTCTCACAAGACCTTGCTGCCGCCCAAGCCAGTTTCGAGCAAGCCCTGGCCATGGACCGCAACTTTGCCGAAAGCCATGGTGGCCTGGCTGTGGTTTTGGCCATGCGTGGCCAAGAAGCCGCAGCGCGTGAACACATTGAACTGGCCATGCGCCTGGACCGCAGCAACCTCTCCGGTCAATACGCCCAGGCCTTGCTCAGCGGCGAAGCCCGCGACGCCGCCGCCGTGCAGCGCCTGGCCAAACGCCTGCTGGGGGGCAGGGCAGGGCCACTGGGTGGCAGCATGGCCGATTGGCTGCGGCCGGCTGGTGCATCTGTCGAAGCCCAGCCATCGGACGCAGGCGACAGCGCCGGCAGTGCGGGTGACGGAACGGCTTGATCAATCGACCTTGATTCCACCGGCGCTGGCGCCGCCCAGCGCCTGTTGCTCATATCGGGCAATCAGCCGACTCACCCGCGACACCGACACCCCCAGCGTCCGTGCCATGGCCGTCATCGACTGCCCACCTTGTGTGTGCGCCTTGAACAAACCCTCTTCGCGTGAGGCTGCTTCCTCGAGCCAAGCCTGCAAAGGCTTGTGGGTGAGCAAACGTTGCGGCTTGGGAATGTTTTTGTCGGTTGCATGTGGGGCCGCCATCAGCGCCTGCATGGTATGCGTTCGGCGAACCCACCTTGACCGAATCAACGATCAGGTGTTGACCGGTGCAGTGTTCGGTGCGCTGGAGGTTTCAGGTGGCACCCAG
>JBJOQO010000091.1:0-11474 GCA_046049865.1 Pseudomonadota bacterium
CACTGGCCACCAGTGGCATCGACAACATCAAGGTCAGGCCGTTGTTGTGCAACTGCTGCCAAAGTCGGGCCGCCTCTTCAAAAGCCCAAAAGTTGACTGACGTGGCCAACTCGGTTTCACTGGCCAGCGGTCACCGTTCGTGTGACCCGGTGCGTTTGGTCTGATGAATTTAGCCAAACTGACTAGGCCATGGTCAGTTCGAACTAAGATCGATTCCAATTCCCCGTACGTGCCCCTAGTGGCCAAGATTTCATGTCCAGAATTTTCGACAACATTGAGAACGAGTTGCTGGCTGCGCTACGCGGCACCATGGCCGTATCAAAACGGGCTGACTTTTGTGTGGGATACCTGAATCTGCGTGGTTGGCAAGCTGTAGAAGACCTCATTCAACCCTGGGATCCCGAAGTCGGCCAAGTGTGCCGTGTATTGGTCGGCATGCAACGACCACCTCAAGATGAAATCCGAGATCTTTATCGGCAAACGGAGAGTGCTGGTCTGATTGACAACGCAACCGCCATTCGCCTGAAAACGCAATTCGCTGCCCATTTGCGCGAGCAAATCACTTTAGGTATTCCCACCGGCAAAGATGAAGCCGGACTGCGGGCACTGGCAAAACAATTGCGCTCGCGCCAAACGGTTGTGAAGTTGTTTTTGCCCTACCCCCTGCACGCCAAACTCTATTTGCTGTTTCGTGACGACATCAACAACCCGATCACGGGTTTTGTCGGAAGCAGCAATCTCACCTTGTCTGGCTTGTCAAAACAAGGCGAGTTGAACGTCGACGTGCTCGACCACCTGGGCACCGAAAAGCTCGCCAAATGGTTTGATGCCCGTTGGGGTGACCGTTGGGCGCTGGACGTGTCGGCCGAGTTGGCACAGATCATCGAGTCCAGCTGGGCTCGTGAAGAGGCTATTGCACCCCATCACATCTATCTGAACATTGCCTACCACCTGAGCACGGAGGCTCGTGCGGGATTGAGCCAATTTCGGCTCCCCGCTCGGTTTGAGCAAGACCTGTTCGAGTTCCAAAAAAGTGCGGTCAAGATTGCAGCTCGGCATCTTCAGCGACGCGGCGGCGTCATGATTGGCGATGTGGTGGGCCTGGGGAAAACCATGATGGCCACTGCACTGGCCCGTATGTTCGAAGATGATCTGGGCTATGAAACACTCATCATTTGCCCCAAAAATCTCGAACCCATGTGGGAAAGCTACCGCACGGAGTACGGCCTGCGCGGCATGGTGTTGCCAATATCACAAGTCACCAAGAAGCTGCCAGACCTGAAACGCTACCGTTTGGTGCTAATTGATGAGAGCCACAACCTGCGCAATCGCGATGGGCGCAGGTACAAAGCCATTGCAGACTACATCAAGAGCTGCGATGCCAAGGTCATCTTGCTCACTGCAACGCCCTATAACAAGACCAAGACCGACTTGTCCTCCCAGTTGCGCCTTTTCATCGACGAGAAAGCCAACATTGGAATTCGTCCCGAGCGATTTATGCGCAAGACGGATATGAGCGAGGCGGAGTTTGAGCGTAAGTACCAGTGCAAGGTCAACTCCATCCTGGCGATTGAAAAGAGCGACGAGTTTGACGACTGGCGCGAGCTTATTCGCCTCTACATGGTGCGCCGCACCCGCAGCTTCATCGTCCAACACTACACACAGGCTGACAAGAATGGCCGCCGCTACATATCTGGTAAGGATGATGAAAAGCGCTACTTTCCGGTGCGCAAACCCATTTCGCTTACCTTCGCTGTGGACGATGCTGACGCTACAGACCGCTACGCGCAACTGTACTCACCGGCCGTGGTGGATGAAATCAATGCCCTGCACGTTCCTCGCTATGGCTTGGGTTTGTATGTAGACCCGCACGCCGAGAAAATGGCGACACCTGCAGAGCGCAAGCAAATTGAAAACTTAGGCAGGGCAGGCAAGCGGCTCATGGGCTTTTGCCGCACCAACTTGTTCAAGCGGCTGGAGTCCAGTGGTTATTCCTTTTTGCAGTCCATAGACCGGCATATTCTGCGCAATCAAATCTATCTCTACGCCATTGAAAACGGGCTCGAATTGCCCGTGGGAGTGCTCGACGCCGGATTACTTGACTTGGAGCGCGTGGATGAAGACGCCGATGGCATTGAAGGCGATCAAGAAGACCTGCTTGATGGGCTTGTAGAGGCTGTGGAGGAAGAAGATGCCGTACCCGACACCCTGGCTCGTGCCAAAGCGGTATATGAGCAATACGCAGGTCAATACAAAAAGCGCTTTAAGTGGATTCGCCCCAGTCTGTTCAAGAACAAACTGGCTGAAGACTTGGCGCAGGACACACAGACGCTGACAGAGTTGCTCAATGCTCAAGGCTCGTGGGAGCCCCAGAAAGACCACAAACTTCAAGCCTTTTTGCGCTTGGTAAAACAGACCCACGGCAAAGACAAGGTCCTCATCTTCACCCAGTTTGCCGATACGGCGCGCTACCTGGCGGCGCAAGCACGAGCAGCCGGTGTCACGCATGTGGAAGTTGCAACCGGTGCCAGTGTGGATCCGTATGCATTGGCATGCCGCTTTAGCCCCCAGTCCAACAACAAAAACGTTGCCAAGGCAGACGAAGTTCGCGTGCTGATTTGTACCGACGTGTTGTCTGAAGGCCAAAACCTGCAAGACAGCAACGTGGTGGTCAACTTCGACTTGCCTTGGGCCATCATCCGCCTCATCCAGCGAGCGGGCCGTGTAGATCGAATTGGCCAAAAAGCAGAGGAAATATTTTGCTATTCGTTCTTGCCTGCTGACGGTGTAGAGCAGCTCATTCAGCTGCGCTCACGCATTCGACAGCGTCTGCTGGAAAACGCTGAAGTGGTCGGTACCGACGAAGAATTCTTTGAAGACGACGACGCCAGCACCATCCGCAACCTCTACACCGAGCATCAGGGTGTGCTGGACGATGCGGATGATGAAGTGGACCTTGCGTCTTACGCCTGGCAAGTATGGAAGCAAGCCACGCAAGACAACCCTGACCTCGCCCGCACCATAGAGGCCCTGCCCCCCGTGGTGTACAGCGCCAAGAGTTTCACACTTGATAGCGTGCGCTTCCCGCTGCTGGGCGTTGACGCTAGCAAAGGCGGCGCACTGGTGTATGTCAAATCCCCTGAGGGCAATGATCATTTGGCTTGGGTGGGGCCAAACGGCAAGACGGTGACCGAATCCCAATTCACCGTGTTGCGTGCAGCGGAGTGTGACCCTGGCACCCCCGCAGTTTTAAGAGCAGCGCAGCACCATGAATGGGTGGCGGTGGGCCTGCAACTCGCCGTGAGCCAAGACAAAGCAGTTGGAGGCGGCCTAGGCCGCCCCAGCAGCCCGCGCCGCCGGGTCTACGAACGCCTAAAGCCGTACGCGACAGAGCAAATGAAAACCTTGTTCCGCGACGATGAGTTAGAGCGTGCGCTGGACGACATGTACCAGCGCCCCTTGTTGGAAACCGCTGCAGACATGCTCAACCGGCTCATGCGGAGTGGCGTGAATGACGAAGAGCTTGCCGAAGCAGTCAAGTCCCTGCGCGAAGAAGGCCGATTGACTTATACCGAGGATGACACCGCCCTGCGCGAGCCCCGTGTGGTGTGCTCCATGGGCTTGGTGTCGGCAGCGTAATGCCTATGACGCAACACACTATTCCATCGGCAGAAACACTGGAGGTCGAGTTCAAAAGCGACCGCGACTGCCTGAATGACGACGACCTGATTGAAGCACTGATCTGCCTGGCCAACGCCAACGGCGGCACCTTGTATTTGGGTGTGGAAAACGATGGCAGTGCCACTGGCCTGCACGCCACCCGCCCGGCCAATATTGCGGGGCTGGCTGCACTCATTGCCAACCGCACCGTGCCACGTTTGCAAGTGCATGTGCAAGAAGTGCAAACCCCAGCTGGGCGAGTCGCAGCCATTGCCGTGCCGCAGTGTTCAGACATCATTGCCCGCTCAGACGGCTTGGTAAAGCGCCGCCGCATTGGTGGCAACGGCCACCCTGAGTGCGTGCCATTTTTGCCCAGCGAATACGCCAGCCGGCGTGCGGACTTCCGTTTGGTGGATATGTCAGCTGAGCCCGTGGCCGATGCCACCTTGGCAGACTTTGACTCCCTACAGCGGGCGCGTCTGCACTCCGTGATTGCCAACAACCCGCGCAGCGACAAATCGCTGGTGGGTTTAAGCGACGAGCAGTTAGACGGCGCTCTGTCACTCACCATCACGCGTGCGGGCGTGCGCCAGCCCACACTACTGGGTTTGTTACTGATCGGCAGCACTGACAGCCTGCGCCGCTTGGTGCCCACGCACGAAGTGCTGTTTCAGGTGCTTGATGGCACACAGGTCAAAGTAAATGAAAGCTCCCGTGCTGCGCTGATTGAAGTGGTGGAGTGGCTGAACTTGCTCTCGCGCGGCGTCAACACTGAGCAAGAATTTAACGAAGGCCTGTTCCGCATCGGCATTGCGCGGGTGGAGGTAGACGCTCTGCGCGAAGCCATCAACAATGCGCTCGTCCACCGCGACTATGCCCGCCGTGGCCCAGTGCGCGTGTGCTGGCAAAAAAATGACCTCATCATTAGCAACCCTGGTGGCTTTGTAGAAGGCGTGAGCCTGGCCAATTTGCTCACCACTGAGCCCCGCCCACGCAATCCCGCATTGGCCGATGCCTTCAAGCGCTTGGGGCTGGTAGACCGCACAGGCCGTGGCGTGGACATGATCTACGCCAGCATGCTGCGCTTTGGCCGCCCCGCGCCCGACTATTCGCAGTCTATGGCCGACTTGGTCAAACTCAGCATCAGCACCGAGCCTGCCGATTTGGCCTTTGTGCGCATGGTGTTGCAAGAAGAGGCCGGCCAAAAAAGTGCCTTGCCGGTAGAGACTCTGTTGGTGCTCACCGCCTTGCGCGAGTCCCGGCGCCTGAACGCGGCTGAGCTGGCGGTGCGCTTGCAGTCTGGCCCTGTGCATGCAGCGGCAGTCATTGAACCCCTGGCCGAAAGTGGCCTCATTCAAGCCCACGGAACTGGACGAGGGCGGCAATACACCTTAAGCCCCCAAGTCTATAAACAACTGGGGCAAAACTTGGAATATGTGCAGCAAGCCGGGTTTGATGACTTGCAACAAGTCGAGCTGATCCGCAACCTGGCTCGCCAGCAAATCCGCATCAAACGGGAAGATGTGATGAGACTGTGCCGCCTGAGCCCCCGGCAGGCCAAGCACAAGCTAGACCATATGGTGGCTACCGGCCTGCTGGTGCGCGAAGGCCTTAAGCGGGGAACCTACTACACCATCGCCCCCCATGAGACCCAGTCCGGGCCCCATGTTAATGACGCTTAATGACATTGTCGATATTCATAAGCCATTGATTTCATTGAAATTTTTAGAATTTAACGACATTTAATTCGTTAGATATCAACATTAGCCCATGGCCAAACTAGACTTCCCCGCCTTCGAAAAGCACCTCGCCGCGTTCGATTTCGTCCGCCTGTTCATCGACGTACTGGGCTGGAACCAAGCAAGTTCAGAAGCAGGCTGGAACGGTGATGCCGCACTTGATACCACCTTCACCCGCCGCACCGTAGCCGAGCTGGGCGGCGTGGTCGCCATACAAGTGGTAACCGACGGCGGCTGGCCCGACGAGCAGCAACGCATGCGCGTGTGGAGGCACATAGCCAGCAGCCATGCCGAAAACCTGCTCATCTTCACCGACAAAAAAACCGGTGCAGGCATGAGCCAGTGGTACTGGGTCAAGCGGGACAAACACCCCGAAACGGGCAAGCCCCGCCTCACATCCCGCCGCCACGAATACTTCAAGGGCCAGCCAGTAGACCTTTTCGCTAGCAAGCTCCAAGCCATGGTGGTGGAGCTGTCAGAGCTGGACGCATCAGGCCGCTTGCCCGTGCTGGAAGCCGCCCGCCGTATTGCCGCCGCGTTGGATGTAGAAAAGACCACAAAGAAGTTCTTCGCCGCCTACCAGCAGCAGCACCTTGCCCTGCTGGAGCACATACAAGGCATAGACAACGAGCGCGACAAACGCTGGTACGCCAGCGTGCTACTCAACCGCCTGATGTTTGTCTGGTTCCTGCAAAAGAAAGGCTTTTTGCATGACCAAAATGGCGACTACCTGCGCGAACAGCTACTAAAAAGTGAGCAACGCGGTGCCAAACGCTTCTATGGTGAGTTTCTGGCCGCCCTGTTCTTTGAAGCCTTTGCCAAACCCGAGGCTGACCGCAGCAAAGAGGCCATTGCCCTCACTGGGCGCATACCCTACCTTAACGGCGGCCTGTTCTTGCCTCACAAGCTTGAAATGGATGTCGACCACGCCCTGCGTCTCGGCAAAACTTTGCACGTCGCAGACGCGGCCTTCAAAGGCATCTTCGAGCTGTTCGCCAGCTTCACCTGGCACCTGGACGACACCCCCGGTGGCAGTGCGGACGAGATCAACCCCGACGTGCTGGGCTACATCTTTGAGAAATACATCAACCAAAAAGCCTTTGGTGCCTACTACACCCGGCCCGAGATCACCAGTTACTTGGCAGACCGCAGCATCCACAAACTGATCTTGGAGCGGGTGTACGAGCCCGCTATCCCTGAGCTAAAAATCAAAGAGGTGAAGTTCGACACCGTGCCCGACCTGCTGGCCCGCATGGATGCTGATACCGCAATCAAGCTGGTTGACAAAGTGCTGCCCAGCATCACCATCCTAGACCCGGCAGTGGGTTCCGGGGCGTTCCTGGTGGCCGCCCTCAAAAGCCTTATCAATGTCTACTCGGCTGTAGTGGGCCGGGCAAAGATGGGCGAAAGTGCAAAACTACAGAAGTGGCTGCAAAGCATTGAAAAAGACCACCCCAGCGTGGGCTACTACATCAAGCGCCGCATCGTTACCGACAACCTGCATGGCGTGGACATCATGGAAGAGGCCTGCGAGATCGCCAAGCTGCGCCTTTTTCTGGCCATGGTTGCCAGCGTGCGCCTGGTGGAAGACCTGGAGCCCCTGCCCAATATCGACTTCAATATCCTGCCCGGCAACTCGCTGGTGGGGCTGATGCGGGTGGACGAGCACGAGTTCAACACCAAGCAAAACGACCTGTTCAAGCCCAGCTACCGCAGCCTGGTGGAAGAAAAAAACCGCCACCTGGCCGCGTACCGCAACGCGGCGGATGCCATTGGCAAGCACGTGAACCTGCGCGAGCTGCGCGACAGCATCGACGTGGAAATGCGCCACGCCAGCGGCGTGATGAACGAGCTGCTGCGCGACCAGTTTGAAGCCTTAGGTGTCAAGTTTGAAGAGGCCCAATGGGACGCGAAGAAGAAAGACTTGGGCAAGTCCAAAAAGCGCCAAGTGACGGTGGCCGATATTGCCGCTCAAACCCCCTTCCACTGGGGCTATGTGTTTGATGGCATCGTGCAAAAGCGCGGAGGCTTTGACATCATCTTGGCCAACCCGCCATGGGAGATTTTCAAACCCATCGACAAAGAATTTGCGAAAGACTACGACGAAACGATTGAACGCAGAGGCACCGACATCAAAGCCTTTGATAAACGTTTCAAGACATTGCTGCTAGCCGATGCAGGCATGAGGGATGCCTATCTCGAATACTTGTCGCGTTTTCCGTACATCTCTGAGTGGCTTCGGCAAGCTCCTGAATACCGCTCGCAGTTTGCCATGGTGAACGGCAAGCGCACCGGCGGCGACGTGAATTTGTACAAGCTGTTTGTGGAGCGCAGCTTCCACCTGCTGCGCGCAGGCGGCCACTGCGGCATCGTTATTCCCAGCGGCATCTACACCGACCTGGGGGCCAAGGGCCTGCGCGATTTGCTGTTTTGCCATACGCAGATTGAAGGTTTGTTTTGCTTCGAGAACCGCAAAGAGATTTTTGAAGGTGTGCACCGCAGCTTCAAATTCGTCGTGCTCACGTTCGAGAAGGCTGCTGCTGTCCGCTTGCAAGCCGCTGGTGAGCGCAATGCCAGTGCGCCGCCCAATGACTTGCTGGCCGTGCAGGCCGTAGAGGCCCAAGGCGGCGCAACCGCCACTACACGCTTTCCGGCGGCGTTTATGCGGCACGACGTGGAAGAACTGACACGCTTTCCCGACGAGGGCGCACTGTGGCTGGAGGTGGAACTCATCAAACGCCTGTCACCTGACAGCCATTCGGTGATGGAATTCAAGAGCGCGTTGGATGTGCAGATTGCCGAGAGGATGCTGAAGTTTCCGCTGTTGGGGGAGCGGATGGAGGGTGCGTGGAATTTGATCCTGTCGAATGAGTTTCACATGACCAATGACAGTCACTTGTTCAAAACAGAGTCAGGGCCGGGTCGCTTACCGTTGTATGAAGGCAAGATGATTTGGCACTTTGAACACGGGCGCGGTGAATACCGCTATTGGGTTGATCGTGAGTATCTTGAACAAGACGAGACCCGGCGACGATCAAAACAAATTGCCAAGTTGCTTGGGGGCGATTTAGATGCGGACGCAACTTACCCCATCACCTTTCCTTTTGACACGTACCGTCTGGGGTTTCGCTCTATCACGGGAGCCACTAACGAACGGGCACTCGTGGTTTCTGTCCTCCCACCAGCGGTAGTCACCGGCAACTCGTTGACTGTGAGCATGTCGCTTGAAGATCGGGTCGTGGATGGGAAGTGGTTTGAGCAGCGTCTTTACAGTGACTCTGAGTTACTAGTGATTACCAGCATCATGTCCAGCTTTATTTGCGACTGGTTCATTCGGCAAAAAATCTTGACGAATATGAACATGTTTTACGTATACCAAATTCCAGCACCACGTCTTGCAGCAGGGAATAACAGCTTTGCAGCAATAGTGCGCCGCGCCGCCCGTCTCATCTGCACCACCCCCGAGTTCGACGACCTCGCCAAGTCCGTCGGCTTGCAAGGCCACCAAGACGGCGCCACCGACCCCACTGAACGCGCCAAACTGCGCGCCGAGTTGGACGGCCTAGTGGCCCACCTCTACGGCCTGAGCGAAGAAGAGTTCACACACATACTGGGCACCTTCCCGTTGGTGGCCGATGCGGTAAAGGTGGACGCACACAACGCCTACCGCCGCGTAGCAAAGGGTTTGGTCGAATAGGCCCGCACAGTCTGGAGCGAACACATCATGCAAATCAAATCCATTGCCGTTGAAAACTTCAAAGCGCTGCGCGCATCGGGCACCGTCAAGCTCAAACCCTTGAGCGTGATCATTGGGAATAACGGTAGCGGCAAGTCGAGTTTGCTGGAAGCTGCCGAAACCTACATACGCATTCTCACGGAGGGTGTGGATGGCGCCATGAAGCATTGGCAGGGTTTTGAGCATATTTGGCATAAGTCGGCACAAACAGGAAAAGTAAACAACGCTGGACTGGCCAAACAACTCAATCCGATGAAGCTGGCTTTGAATCTTCAGCTTGGTAAAGCCAAAGCCAAGGTTTCTGTGGCCGTCAATGCAGCGGAGAACGGCAACTTCCTCTACATCCAGCAGGAGGCGGGGCAGCTAGGTGCTACCAGCTTCGAGCGCAGTGCGGTAGGGCGCAATGCCAATCAAAGCTTGGGTATTGTGAATTCCATCGATTTGCAAGCGAGTATGGAAGCGGCACTCAAGAGTGTGGGCAGTGCCAATAGCTTGTTGCCTTTTCTGGGGGCATTTGACAACGTGACCCGCAGTTTGCGCAGCTCTTTGTTCCTGCGGCTCAGTCCAGACTCAATTGGGCAGCTTCAATCGGTTAGCCGCAGTGGGCAGCGCGTCCAGTTGGCAAGTGACGGCTCCAACGTAGCCGAATATCTGATCGACCTACGTGAAAGGTCTCCTTCTGCTTTTGAGCAAATCACCAGCGCCCTGCGCTATGTGTTGCCTTATGCCAGCGACGTGGAGCCCAAGGTGCTGGACGCAGGCATCATTCGCCGCAGTTATGTGCAGTTGCTGGAGAGCAAGTACGAAATTCCGGGGTGGTTGATGTCATCGGGTTCGTTGCGCGTGCTGCCCCTCATCGCCACGCTCTTGGACCCTGATCCACCTCCGGTGGTGTTCATTGAAGAGGTGGAAAACGGATTGGACCCGCGCACCGTGGGCTTGGTGGTGGACTTGATGCGCGCGGCCGCTCAGAGTGGCCGCTCGCAAATCATTGCCACCACGCACTCGCCTTACTTGCTAGACATGCTGGACTTGGACGACGTGCTGTTGTGCGAGCGTGGCGACAAAGGGCCGGAGTTCTCGTGGCCGGGAAGCCGTGCAGAAATGCAGGCATGGCGACAAAACTTTATGCCAGGGCGGCTTTACACCATGAGCGCATTACAACGGGACAACGCGCCTATTGTGAATGCGCCTGAGACGCCTAAGGCGGAGGCGCCTGATGGCGGGTGGGGTGATGAGTATGACGAAGTGTCTGAAGGCCGGCGGGGGGATGAATGATGAGGGTCGGTATTGTTTGCGAGGGACGACTGGCCGGGGAAGACGCCCAGGTGTTTGAGCATTTTGCGCAGCGCATAGTACCTGGGGCTACGGTGAAAGCTTTCCCACAAGGTACGAAACCGGAGTTGTTCTCAAGGGCCGGCCAGGTTGTAAAGACTTTGTTTGCCACAGGCTATGACAAGGTGCTCGTTATCTGGGACATATTGCCCCGATGGGACAAGCCAGATGGCGAAGCACAAGACCTGCAAGACTTGCAGCCCTCGTTGGTCACGGCGGGTGTGGATGGACACCCTTGCCTTTATCGCATTGCCATTCACAAGGAGCTGGAGGCTTGGCTGCTGGCCGATGGATCGGCGCTTTCTGCAGTGCTGTGTCGGCCAGCGCATCCGGTGACTATCAAAGACAACAAGAACGCTGACATTGATGCCAACCCAAAGAAAAAACTTGAAAAGTTATTTGAGATGCACAACATCCCATTCGGCCCGCAGTCCGCGCAAGGTAGTTACCAACCCAAACTTGCCGCCGTGCGCATTGCAGAAAAAGTGCCTCCCAACTTTGGTCAGTTAGGCAAGCTAAAGTCTTTCAGGCAGTTTGGCAGGGCGCTGACTGCGGTTTGCTAGGGATGGTCTGAAAAACCCGCCCTAAACGCTGGGGCGGAGGGTATGAGTTTCGGATGTTGAAAGCAGGCACAGCTTTTGTCCGAAATTCGAGTCGGCCCAGGGCCAAAAGCCCTTGTTTGACCCTTGTTCGAAGCCCTTTCGGGCACCGCAGAGACACTCATCCCCAGGCTCCTTGCAAAACTCGTTTGCGCACCATCCACAAATTGGACAGCGCGAACAGTGACCTTGCCCCTGTCCGACGTAGTGCATAGCCACTCAGTTACGCGGCTTGTTTGGCCTGGCCCGCGTGCCAGTTTTCTTCATACTTCATCGGGCTGATGTAACGTATGCGTTCGGCGAACCCACCTTGACCGAATCAACGATCAGGTGTTGACCGGTGCAGTGTTCGGTGCGCTGGAGGTTTCAGGTGGCACCCAGCGGTGCGGCAGAAGTTCTTGAAGC
>JBJOQO010000092.1:0-11442 GCA_046049865.1 Pseudomonadota bacterium
AGTTGTCGCCTGATCTTGTCTTGCCATCCCACCGCTGCCATTCGCTGCCCCTTCGCTGTTGTCAAAACAGCAACCTTCGCAGCCTTCTATGCCTTTGCATAGGGTGGGTTTGCGGAACGCTTACGCTCCAACCTCAACGTCCTGACTTCATATTCACGGCGTCGTTGCGCAAGTTCAATCGCATTTTTGCGGACAGCATTTGCATGAATGGAAGACCTGAGGCCACTAGATTCAATGATTTGGTTCATCCTTTGATATAGCCTCTGGAACTCAAGCCAGGGTTCGAGAATGTGACCTGCCCCCTGTAGACATACCAATCAAAAGTGGAAGTCCGGGTTCAAGATTACTCGATGTTTATTTGAGTTGCTGCTCGGCGAAGCGAGCCCGTGGCATGCGTCCCAGGCTGCTGTGCGGCCTGACCTCGTTGTAGTCCGCTCGCCAGACCGCCACGGCCATCCTGGCCTGATGCAGGGTCTCGAACCAGCACTCGTTCAGGTGTTCGTCACGGAACTTGCCGTTGAAGCTCTCGATGTAGCCGTTCTGCATGGGGCGCCCTGGCTGGATCAGGATGTGGCGAATGCCATGCGCCTGCGCCCAAGCCATGAAGGCCCGGCTGGTGAACTCCGGGCCGTTGTCGGTTCGCACCGCCTGCGGGTACCCTCGAAACAGAGCAGCGCGGTCCAACACCCGAGTCACGTACTGGCCAGAGATGCCGAAGTCCACTGCGATATCCACGCTCTCGTGGCTGAAATCGTCGGCCACGGTCAGGTACTTCAGGCGCCGTCCTCCTGACAGGCTGTCGCTCACAAAATCTATGCTCCAGACCTCGTTGACTGTGCGAGCCAGTTGCAGAGCGGCACACGCTCGTTGATGGGCCGCTTGCCCTTCTTGCGCCGGCGCACGGCCAGGTTGGCTTGCCGGTAGAGGCGGTACACGCGCTTGTGGTTGACCCCGGGAAACTGCGGACGCAGCAGATCGTGGATGCGCCGATAGCCAAAGCGGCGACGCACGTGCGCGATCTCCACGATCTTCTCGTGCAGCTCCACGGTGGCCTGATCAGTCGGCGGCGGATGGCGGTAGCTGTCGCGGGAGAGCCCCACAAGCCGCCACGCTCGGCGTTCGGATAAATGGTGCTCGCTCACCATGGTCCGGATCGCCTCGCGCCTGGCCTGTGGGGCTAGCGCTTTACCCCCAGAACGCTCTTGAGCGCGTGCATGTCCAGGTGGGCCTAGGCCAGCAGCCGCTTGAGCTTGGCGTTCTCGGATTCGAGCTCACGCAGGCGCTGAGCTTCTGAAACCTGCATGCCGCCGAACTTGGCGCGCCACTTGTAGAACGCCGCATCGCTGAAGCCGCCGTTGCGGCACAACTCCTTGATCGGCATGCCCGCCTCGGCCTGCCTGAGGAAACCAATGATTTGTTCCTCGGTGAATCTGCTCTTCTTCATGTCCGTCATTCTCCAGGTGGTTGACGGACTTCACTAACTTCAGCCTGGTACGGCTGGTGGGGGGCAGGTCAGCTGCAATCGTATGAAAGTGTGCCCCCTACTTCTCGACAGAACGCCAGAACCGAGCAAGTTCGGCTTCACTCAGATGTCGATGGTGCTCCGCAGCTGGAACTTCGATGAATCCACGCAGTGGTAGAGCAGGATTCACTTCAACTAGCAATTTTTGTATCGCATAGTTGAAAACGTACTGAACGGTCTTGCGCACAAGCTCTGCGGTGTATGGGGTCTTTCTCAGCATCTCCAATATTTGGAGAACGTTCGCTGGCTTCACCGCCATGAGTCTCATGGAGCCGATCTCCGGCCAGACGAACCGTTCGAGCAGTGATTCCATCTGTTTCCGGTAGGTGGCGGATTTTGTTCCCAGTCGCTCAGAAATCCAGCGCCTAGAAAATGACTCGACCGTTTCCCCATCGGCCACTGACTTTTTTTTGCGTTGCTCAAGTTCAATGCGTCGCGCGGTCGCGGGATCTTCGCCACGCGTCACCATGG
The DNA here is from genome assembly GCA_046049865.1 of Pseudomonadota bacterium. Lineage (GTDB taxonomy): Bacteria > Pseudomonadota > Gammaproteobacteria > Burkholderiales > Burkholderiaceae_C > JANPCX01. Next base: position 1,994 of record JBJOQO010000092.1, read on the forward strand.
CACTGAACTCAAAGTGACGGTCTCGTGCGTCTGCCACACCGATTTCAGGATACTTGCCGATGGTCACGGTGTTGCGTTTGCCATCCAGCCTGTACTGGTAGCGCCAAGACTTGAGCCCCAGCGTGCTGACTTCGACAAAAAGTCCTCCCGCGTCGCTGATCTTGTAGACCTTTGGCTTCGGCTTGGCATTGTTGATTCGGGTTGGAGTGAGTGTGTAGTTGAATGCTTTCATATAGTCCTTGATGGTTCGGTTGGGTCTGCTCCAAATGGAGTAATTTGGAGCAGAACGGCATCGCCGTCGCTCCAAATCCACCTCCAAATGGGCGGGATTTCGCGATTACCAGTGGGACGTAAAAAAACAAAAGCCCTTGAATTTCACGAGGAAAATCAAGGGCTTGCAGGACGTCACGAGACGTCGTGGTACGGGCTTACATGTTGTCGATCATCACCTGGCCGAAGCCTGAACAAGAAACCTGGGTTGCGCCTTCCATCAAACGAGCAAAGTCGTAGGTGACTTTTTTGCTGGCGATGGACTTCTCCAAAGAGCTGATGATGAGGTCAGCCGCCTCAAGCCAGCCCATGTGGCGCAGCATCATTTCAGCCGACAAGATCTCCGAACCTGGGTTCACGTAGTCTTTGCCTGCGTACTTAGGTGCCGTGCCATGGGTGGCTTCAAAGCAGGCCACGGAGTCAGACAGGTTCGCGCCTGGTGCAATGCCAATGCCACCCACCTGGGCCGCCAGCGCGTCTGAGATGTAGTCGCCGTTGAGGTTCAACGTGGCCACCACGGAGTACTCGGCAGGGCGCAGCAAAATTTGCTGCAAGAAGGCGTCGGCGATGGAGTCCTTGATGACGATGTCTTTGCCCGACTTCGGATTTTTGAACTTGCACCATGGGCCGCCGTCAATCAACTCAGCGCCAAATTCGCGCTGCGCGAGCGCGTAGCTCCAATCACGGAAGCCCCCCTCGGTGTACTTCATGATGTTGCCCTTGTGCACGATGGTGACGCTGGGCTTGTCGTTGTCGATGGCGTACTGAATGGCCTTGCGCACCAAGCGCTCGGTGCCTTCGCGGCTGACGGGTTTAATGCCAATGCCCGATGTGTTGGGGAAACGAATTTTCGTCACGCCCATCTCTTCGGTCAGGAATTTGATCAGCTTCTTGGCTTTGTCGCTCTCGGCTTCGTACTCAATGCCGGCGTAAATGTCTTCCGAGTTTTCGCGGAAAATGACCATGTTGGTCTTTTCGGGTTCTTTCACGGGCGATGGCACGCCTTTGAAATACTGCACTGGGCGCAGGCACACATACAGGTCCAGCTCTTGGCGCAAGGCCACGTTCAACGAGCGAATGCCGCCACCCACGGGTGTGGTCAGTGGGCCTTTGATCGACACCACGTATTCACGCAGCACCTTGAGGGTTTCTTCGGGCAGCCACACATCAGGGCCGTAAACCTTGGTGGCTTTTTCACCAGCATAGATCTCCATCCAGCGAATTTGTTTTTTGCCGCCATAAGCCTTGGCGACCGCCGCGTCCACCACCTTGATCATCACCGGCGTGATGTCGAAACCCGTGCCATCACCCTCAATGTAAGGAATGATGGGTTGGTCGGGAACGTTCAGCGAATAGTTGCTGTTGACGGTGATTTTTTGCCCACCTTCGGGCACCTTAATGTGCTGGTACATGTGCTTGAAGCTCCGCTGAATGGCCTGAAACCTGGTTGGATACCGGCGCTCAAGGAAGGAGTCCGGAAGCGTTGGATTCTAAGGTAACGGCGCTGTCACCAAGCTGTCCCCGGCCCGGGACCGTTTCATGGCCGCTTCGTATCAGCAAAAAGCGCGGCACGAACTGGACCATAGACCATGGGCCAGCACCCACCCGGATGCGCCGGCCAACAAGGCGCCGGCCAACCGAATGGCTAAACGGGGGGACAAATTTCCCCAACTTTTGGCGTTTTGAATTCGCAACCAAATCCAAGGCGCCAACCACAGCCCAAGCGCGGAACCCAGCGCAAACAAGGTCATCAAGGTGGCGCCTTCGGCCGGTGTGGAGGCCAGAGCCGCCACCAAAAGCGCCGACTGCAACAACCCACAAGGCCACGCCGCCCACGCCAGGCCCCAAAGACTCGCTTTGACGGGGCCTCGGCGATAGAAGGACACGACAGTTGGGCTCACCTCGCTCGGCGACAAAACACGGCCCGCGGGGGTGGGCACTGGCGGCGACACAACCCGGCTCGCGCCCTGGCCCCAAGCGGCCATCCATGCGGGCTGGCGGCCCGTCCACAAGAGAGTCAGCCCCAAGGCGATAGCCGCCACGTGCAACATGCCCCAAAAGGGCTGCAACCAGCGCAGTTCTTCGCTCCACGCTGCCAAGGCATTGGCGCTTGCAGCGACCACCGCACCGGCCAGGGCATAACTCACCACACGCCCTAGATGAAGCGCTGTGATCGCCGCGCCTGTGCTGGTTCCGCCGCAACGTTTGACGACGCCCGCGCAGGCCGCACCGCACATGGTGGCGCAGTGCGGGCTGCCCGCCAAGCCCATGAGCAAGGCGGTCGTGGCGAGCGCCGTATTCAAATGATCCTCGAGAAACGCTCGCGCGTTTTGTCCACCTGCAAGTGACGATCGAACACCATGGCCACCGCACGAACAAAGTACCAGCCCAATGGGGTGAGTTGCACAGCGCCCGGCTCCATCGTCACCAAACCTTGTACCTGCATGTCATGCATCTGGGCCAGTTCGGTCGCGAAGTAGTGTTCCATGTCGATTAAATGGGACAGGGCGATCGATTCGTACTCCACCCTGCCCTGGCACATCAAGGCCATGATGACGGCCCGGCGCACGAGGTCATCCCGTGTCAGGGCCATACCCCGCACCACAGGAAACTGCCCTTGGCGAATGGCGTCGTAATACTCGGGCAAGGTTTTGGCGTTTTGGCTGTAGGTGGCTCCGACGCGGCCGATGGAGGACACCCCCAATCCGATCAAATCGCAATCGGGCTGGGTGCTGTACCCCTGAAAGTTGCGGTGCAAACGGCCTTGGCGTTTGGCAACCGCCAAGCTGTCGGTCGGCAAAGCAAAGTGGTCCATGCCGATGTAGCGATAGCCCGCTTGCTCAAAACCTGCGATGGCCAGAGACAGCATTTTGATTTTGTCGGCTGCGGGTGGAAGCATTTTGGCGTCAATGCGGCGTTGCGGTTTGAAGCGCTGCGGCAAGTGGGCATAGCCATAGAGCGCGATGCGGTCGGGTCGCAAGGCGCTGACTTTTTCAATGGTGCGCTCCAGTGAAGCGGGTGTCTGGCTGGGCAAACCATAGATCAAGTCCACATTGGTCGAGACAAAACCCAGGGCGCGGGACTGGCGCATCAACTCTTCCACGAGTTGTTCGCTTTGCACCCGATGCACCGCACGTTGCACAGCGGGGTCGAAGTCTTGCACGCCAAAACTCAGGCGGTTAAAACCCAAGTCGAACAGGTGCTTCAGTCGGGCAGTGGTCACGGTGCGCGGATCGACCTCGATCGATACTTCGGCACCCGGTGCCAGACGAAAAACACCGCGCAGGCTGGCCATCAAGCGGCTCAGTTCGGCGTCACTCAAGAATGTGGGTGAACCACCTCCGAGGTGCAGTTGCGACACCATCTGCCCCGCACCCAGGACATCCACATGCAGCGCAATCTCCTGCTCAAGCGCATCCAAGTACTCGGCCGCACGTTCGTGGTGTTTGGTGATGACTTTGTTGCAGGCACAGTAGTAACACACCGACTCACAAAACGGGACATGCACGTACAGGGACAACGGCGAGACCCCCCCCACCGTGCCCACCCCATTGGCGCGCGACCACAGTGCCTGCCGGTAGTCCCGACCGGTGAAGGCCTCGACAAAACGGTCGGCGGTCGGGTAGGAGGTGTAACGCGGGCCGGGCACATCAAGCCTGCGCAGCAGGGCTTCTGTGAGCTTGGATTCGGGCGCAAGAACGGTGGGCGGTGTCATAGCGGCAATGTGCCGAAAGTTGCAATTTCGCGTCTTGATCTGCGTCAAATTCAGCGGCCACAGTGTCATCCAAAATTCCAAGAGCTACAGGGTTTGCATCGTTCTCTCTGTTCGGTATCGCACTGACCGCATTCCTGGCAACCACCAACATGACTGCTATCGGCTTTCGGATGCTCTGCGCGCCACACACAAAGGTTCTATGAACACCATCGTTGCCATCCACCCCGCCCGCAATGCCCCTTCCCCAGAAAGGGAGAGCGCCATAATGCCCGGCATGAACACCGTCGTGCCCATCAAAGCCGAGGCCTTCAAAGTGGCCTGCTCCAGTTGCAACCTGCGAGAGTTGTGTTTGCCTGTCGGTCTATCGCGCCCGGACTTGGAACGCCTGGATTCTTTGGTGTCCGTCCGAAAGTCGGTGCCGCGTGGTGAAACGCTGTTCCGCACCGGCGACCCTTTTGATTCGCTGTATGCGGTACGCACGGGCTTCTTCAAAACCTGCATTTCGTCAGAAGATGGCCGCGACCAGGTCACCGGGTTTCAAATGGCGGGTGAGCTGCTGGGATTGGATGGCATCAGCACCGACCGCCACTCTTGCGATTCCGTGGCGCTGGAAGACTCACAGGTTTGCGTCATCCCCTACGCGCACCTGGAGGATTTGTCGCGCGACTTCGGCGAACTGCAGCACCAATTTCACAAAATCATGAGCCGCGAAATCGTGCGCGACCACGGCGTGATGCTGCTGCTGGGCAGCATGCGGGCAGAAGAACGGGTTGCCGCATTTTTGCTGAACTTGACCCAGCGTTTGGAAGCCCGAGGCTTCTCTGCCTCTTCCTTGGTGCTACGCATGACACGCGAAGAAATTGGCAGCTACCTGGGACTGAAACTTGAAACCGTGAGCCGCACCTTCTCGAAGTTTCAAGACGAAGGCATCTTGGAAGTCAAACAACGGCAAATCTGCATTCTGGACGCCTCGGGCCTGAAAAAAATGGTCAACGGAAGCTCCGCGTGTTGATGGCTTCTTCTGTTTGATGCAAGAGCCACGTCATGGCACCCGCCGCACTGATGACGGCCCAAAACACCAAAAATGCAACGGTGTATACGGCTTGATTGGACCAACCCAAAGCTTCAAAGCCTAGGCCGTGCAAATCGCCCGGGTTGACCAAAGAAAATACAATCATTTCCAGCACGCCTGCCATCAAAAATGCAGGCCACAAGATGATGAGTACGCGGTGCTTGCGCATGATGATGCTCAAGGTTTGCTTGCTGTAGCAGGCACCGCCACCGGACTGGCGGCATGGTTGCGGCCTTGCAGAGCAGGCCCTGTCGCCGACCCCGGTGGCCCCTCTAACGTCACCTTGCTCGCGCCACTGCGGTCTTCTTGAATGATGGGGTCGATGTGCTTCCAGGCAATCACCGCCGTGGCCAAACTGGCCACCACCACTGAGGCGGGGCCGCTGATCACCACCCAGCACATGGGTTGTTTCCACCACGGTGTGGTGTCGGTTTCCAGCATGGCCTTCGTTGGCTTGGTATTCATGAGAATCTCTCCGGGTCGACGCCGCTTTTCAGCGCGGAATCACAAACGTTGTTTTTTCATGCAGCACGTCACCTGACAATTGACCGCTGGGTGACACCGCTTGAATGATGAATTCCACCGCATGGGCACCGGGCGCCAAACCCTGTGCGCTTTCGGGTGGCAATTGCAGGTTGACAGGCATCCAGCGGCTCTCGGTGGCTGCGACCTCCACGTCGGCGGGTGTTGCCAGCGTCAGGCCTGTGAGCCCCTTGACCGACACGCGGAAACGCGCCGCCTCTTCCTTGGCATTCATCACTTGAAGCCGGTAGACGTTTTCAATCTTGCCGTCGTCCACCAACCGGGCGAGCGCACCGCGGTCGCGCACCACGTCCACCCGGAAAGGCGTCCGGGTCAACAAACTGGTGAAGAAAGCAGCGCTGATGAGCAGCAAGATGGCGCTGTAGATCAACACCCGCGGCCGGAAGATTCTGCGCAAGACCTCAGCCCTACCGAGGTGCCGCGCCATGCCATTTTGGGTGTCAAACCGAATCAAACCGGGGGCGTAGTTCATCTTTTCCATCACCCCGTCGCAGACATCGATGCATGCGGCGCAGCCGATGCACTCGTACTGCAAACCCTTGCGGATGTCGATGCCAGTAGGGCAAACCTGAACACACAAGGTGCAATCGATGCAATCGCCCTTGCCCAACGCTTTGGGATCGGCCGAACGGGGACGCGAACCGCGAGGCTCACCACGCTCGGCGTCGTAACTGATGATGAGGGTGTCTTTATCGAACATCGCGCTTTGAAAACGCGCATAGGGGCACATGTATTTGCAGACTTGCTCGCGCATGTAGCCGGCGTTGCCATAGGTGGCAAAACCATAGAACAAAACCCAAAAGGTTTCCCATGGCCCAAGGCCCACGCTACCTGCGATCAAACCGAGACTGGTGGCCGCTTCTTCAGCCAGGGTGCGTATGGGCGTGAAATAACCCACGAAGGTGAAACCCGTCCATAGGCCGATCAACAACCAAATGGTTTGTTTGCCACCTTTGCGCAGCAGCTTGTTGATACTCCACGGCGCGGCGTCGAGTTTCATGCGGGCGCTGCGGTCGCCCTCCAGGCGATGCTCCACCCACATGAAGATTTCTGTGTAAACAGTTTGGGGGCAAGCGTATCCACACCATAAGCGTCCCGCCACCGCAGTGAACAAAAAGAGCCCGTAGGCCGACAGGATGAGTAAGCCGGTGAGGTAGATGAAATCTTGCGGATAAAGCACCAGCGGGCCGATGAAAAACCGCCGCACGCCCAAGTCAAAGAGGACGGCGGGCCGGTCATTCCAGTTCAGCCAAGGCAAGCCATAGAACACCAACTGAGTGGCCCAAACCAAGGCCCAGCGCCACGTGGCGAACCAGCCGCGGACAGCGCGTGGGTAAATCTTGATTTGTTTTTGATACAGCGACACCACCGCCGCCGACGCGTCGTCGGCGGCCACAGCGGCATCAGATTTGGAATTGCTCATTCAGCGAGCTGATGCGATGCGCGCAGGGCAACTCATTTTCCAGGCGCCGCCGCCTGCGCACCACCGCCCTGCGACAAGCTCCACACATATCCGCCGAGCACATGGATTTGCTCTGGTGTCAGGCGTGGGCTTTGTGCCGGCATCACATTGAGTTTGCCGTTGGTCACGATGTTGACGATGGCCTCTTCACCCCAGCCGTGCAGCCACACCTTGTCGGTGAGGTTGGGTGCGCCCAAGGCTTGATTGCCTTTGCCGTTGGCACCGTGGCAAGCTGCGCACACAGCGAACTTCGCCTTGCCCTCGTTGGCGGCAATGGCGTTGTGGGGACTGTCGGACAGGCTCAGCACGTACTGCGCCAGGTTGCGCACATCCTGCGCCGACCCGACCGCTGCGGCCATGGGCGGCATATTGCCTTGACGACCTTGGTTGATGGTCTCCACAATTTTTTCGTGCGAGCCGCCATGAAGCCAATCGCTATCGGTCAGATTCGGAAACCCTTTGCTGCCTTTGGCATCGGAACCATGGCAAGCCGCGCAGTTGTTGATGTAGAGCCGCTCGCCGATGGCCATGGCTTTGGCGTCTTTGGCCAATACCTCCACCGGTTGACCAACGAATTTGGCGTAAACGGCCGACATCGCGGTGGCAGCGGCTTTTTGTTCCGCTTCGTATTGACCACCACTGCTCCAGCCCAGGCCGCCTTTGGCACTGCCTAGTCCCGGGTAAAGCGCGAGATAAACACCTGCAAACACCACGGTGATGATGAAGAGCCCCATCCACCAACGTGGCAGCGGGTTGTTCATTTCCTTCAGATCCACATCCCAGACATGGCCTGTGGAGTTGTCCTTGGCCATGACGGTGCGCTTGGATGCGATGAAGAGCAGCACCAAGCACAGCAGCAAACCAATCACCGTGGCAGCGGTGATGAAAACAGACCAGCCGCTGGAGAAAAAATCACTCATTTCAGATCTCCTTGGTTGTGGCCGTTGGTGTGGCGGGGTCGCGAGGCCCAGGTTCTGGCAAGAACGGCAGCATGGCGGCTTCGTCGAAAGCGGCTTGGTTGCGCTTGGACCAAGCCCAGACCACGATGGCACCGAAGGTGATGAAAGAAACCAGGGTCACGGCTGCTCGAATGAAATTGATGTTGAAGAAGTCCACGGGGCCGCTCCTTACTTCACTGCGGTGCCAAGCACCTGCAAATAGGCAATCAAGGCTTCAAGTTCGGTTTTGCCTTTGACCTCGTCACCCGCTTTGGCCACTTCTTCGTCGCTGTAGGGTGCGCCCAAGGTGCGCAAGGCTTTGAGTTTGGCGGGCATCAAAGACGCATCAACCACCCCTTTTTCCAACCATGGGTAAGAGGGCATGTTGGACTCGGGCACGAGGTCGCGCGGGTTGATCAAATGGATGCGATGCCAATCGTCGCTGTATTTGCCGCCCACACGGTGCAAATCGGGGCCTGTGCGCTTACTGCCCCATTGGAAGGGGTGGTCGTAAACGAATTCACCGGCCATCGAGTAGTGGCCATACCGCAGCGTCTCGGCGCGGAAGGGCCGAATCATTTGCGAGTGGCAGTTGTAGCAACCTTCGCGGATGTACACGTCGCGTCCGGCCACCTGCAATGCGGTGTAAGGCTTGAGTCCAGCCACCGGTTGGGTGAGGCTCTTCTGAAAGAAAAGCGGAACAATTTCAACCAGACCACCCACCGCCACCACGATGAGGATGAGCACGATCATCAGGAAGTTGTTGGTTTCAATCTTCTCGTGCGAGAAACCAGCGTTCGCATTGTTGTTGGAATCAGCCATGTTCTTGTCCTTCAGGCGTGGGCTGTTGTTTGGTTCAGTTGCGGAATGCGCACCGGCTCAAAGGTAGAGCGTTTCGCCGTCATCACCACGTTCCAAGCCATGATCAGCATGCCGCCAAGGTAGAGCAAACCACCGAGCAAACGAACCACATAGAAGGGGAAGCTGGCCTTGACGCTCTCAACAAAGCTGTAGACCAAGGTGCCGTCTGGGTTCACCGCACGCCACATCAAACCTTGCATCACACCGGCAATCCACATCGCAGCGATGTAGAGCACGATGCCCACGGTGGCCACCCAGAAGTGCAACTCAATGGCCGACTTGCTGTGCATCTGGGTTTTGCCAAACATGCGTGGCACGAGGTAATACAGCGTGCCCATGGACACCAAACCCACCCAACCCAGGGCGCCGCTGTGCACATGGCCCACGGTCCAGTCGGTGTAGTGGCTCAGCGCGTTCACCGTTTTGATGGACATCATTGGTCCCTCAAAGGTGCTCATGCCGTAGAAAGACAAGGAGACGATGAGGAATTTGAGGATGGGGTCGTCGCGCAGCTTGTGCCAGGCACCCGACAGCGTCATGATGCCGTTGATCATGCCTCCCCAGCTTGGCGCCAGCAGCACCAAGGAG
>JBJOQO010000093.1:0-11087 GCA_046049865.1 Pseudomonadota bacterium
CAGGACCGTCGAGGACTACGAGGCCTTGCTGCCTTGGCGCATCGCTGCGCTCAAGACCTGAACTGCGCGATTGCGCAAGGGCGTGGTCTATTGACCGCTTACTTTGCAGCCGTGCTCGCGTGACGTCGTCGAGCGAGCTCACTGGCGCATGCAACACCATGCTTTCTGCAGCCGCACGCAGCGTGGAGGGCAACACGCCCACGATTTTGTGCAAGGCCTGTTCGGCCGCCACGGCAAGTTCAGGGTCCAGCCGAGTTTGTGCGATGCGCACGCAAGCCACCAGGGCCTTGGCTTCGGACTGGCCGAACATCAACGGCGGCAACTCGAAACCCGCGCCCATTCGGTAGCCCACCCCGGGCTCGCCCTCGATGGGAACGCCCTGGGCTTGCAGGTCAGCCATGTCGCGGTAGACCGTGCGCAACGACACCTGCAGCCTGGTGGCCAGCCAGTCACCCGTGCTCAGTCGCCTGCCACGCACCAGTTGCACCAGATGGAAGAGACGGTCAGCGCGGCGCATGGGAGGGTTGGTTTGCCCGCAGTGTTGCGGCCATGTGCGCCGCCGATCGAACCAGCCTGGTTTTACCCAATGGGGTGGGTGCGAACCCAGAGTCGTTTCGAGCGGCCATGCGCGAAGCTTGCGCGAGCGCGTGCAGCCCGACCACGTTGCCTTCGGTGTCGGCGATGTGGGCAAAGAAACCCATGCCCTCAGGCAAGGCGACCTTCGGGGTGACGACACGGCCACCGGCACGCTGCACCCGCGCCAGTGCAGCGTCCAACGACGGCGACGCGTCCAGGTAAACACGCGTGCCTTGCGAAGATGGCGCGACGGGCTCGGTGCCCAGGTTGATGCAGCCCTTCACACCCGCTTGCGCGGCGGCGAACAGCGCCATCTGTTCGCCCGCGATGGTCTCGCGTGTCATGGGCCGCTCCAGCACGGCCTCGTAAAAGTGCTGGGCGCGGTCGAGCTCACGCACGGGAATCTCGAACCAGGTGATGGCGTCGTGGGGGGTGGTCATGGTGAATGTCCTTTCGGGGTTGGTTGATTGGGATCGCCATGCTGCGCCAGCCCTGCTGACAGCGTGATGTCAGCAGGGTGCGGTTGATCTGGATGAATGAGGGCTGGCCATGTCCGCTGGGGAGTCTGGGCTCGGTCAGCCAGGGGAAGAGAAGAGGTCTTATGTCCCCTCTTAGCGCCCCTCGTGATCGGCCCAGTTGGCATGGCTGACCGACTTGCTGCAATGCCGCGCCAGTAGTCGTAGCATCACGCCTGCCAGGCGCGCCGCGACCCCAAGCGGTGATTCAGGAGTTGTATCTTTCTCCCGTGGATGCGGGTGCCATTGGGTTGAACATGACTGACGGTTGCGTATGAGTTTCGAGGGTTTTGCATGGATAGGCAGCAATGCTTATGCCTTTCCCGTGCTGGAAGTGCTGCACATCCTGGGTATTGCGCTTTTGGTTGGCAACTTGGTGCTGCTGGAACTGCGCATCTTGGGAGTTCTGGACGGGGTGGCGTTGTTGGCACTCCAACGAGTCACGCTCCGGCTGGCGCTGGTCGGGTTTGTTTTGGTGGTGGCCAGCGGCATCACGATGTTTCTTTCCCAACCGCAGGAGCTGCTGGCCAATGCAGCCTTCAAAGTGAAGCTGGGTTTGCTGGCTGTGGCAGGCATCAACGCTGGGTGGTTTCATGCGCGTGGCGTCGTCGTCGGTGGGATCGCCCGGGCTCAGGTCATCTTGTCGATGTTTTTGTGGGTAGCCGTGATCACAGCCGGTCGCTGGATCGGGTACGTTTAAGGATGCTCTACGTCATCACTCTTGCGGGGCTGTTGTAGCGGGGATCAGGGTAGTCTTCGAGGCGTTTTTTGCAGCCAATATCTCAGTTCTTGGCAAGGAAAAACGCCGTAGACTGCCCGAGTCCGTGCGGCCACAGTCCGCAAGCAGTGATGCAGAGCCTCCTCAACTCGTGACTTGGAGAACCTGATGCAACGACGAACACTTCTTGGGCTCCCACTGGCGGCCCTGCCTATCCTCGCAAACGCACACCACGGCTGGTCGAGCTTCGATCAAACCAGGCCCATTTACCTCAGTGGCCTGGCGGCCAATGTCGCCTGGCGCAACCCGCATGTGGAATTCGATCTGCTGCTGCCCCAAGCGCTCAGACTACCCGCCGACTTGGCGTCTACTGAATTGCCCCCACAGACAGCCAACGTCGATCGGGCCGCACTGCTCAAGAGTGCCAAGTTGCCCACCCGTGGCGACAAAAGATGGCAAATTGAACTCGCACCGCTGACCCGCTTGGCGGCGTGGAAAGTACCCGAGATCAAAAACGGCGAGGCGCTGTCCGTGCTCGGCTTTACGTTTGCCGAAGAAAAAGGCGAGGCCATCTTGCGCGCTGAATATCTGTTTCTGCGCGGCGTCATATACGGGCTGCGTTCTTCGCCGGTTTAACAGCTGGCAACGAACGGCCTTATTGGGCCGCCGCAATGGTGGTGTGCGCAATGGCCTGGCCAATTCAACCCAGGCCAGACGCATCCATGCCGAGGCACCACGGGGTGCCACGCACCACCCCACGCCCTTGAGCGCTGGTGGTTCGGTCATCCGACCTCCCCCACAATCGGTCGCATGACAACACGCATCCTCAAGCCGCTGCTCCGACTTGCCGTGGCCCTCGTGGTGTTTGCAGCCCACCGCATCGCGGTGGCCAACGACGGTTGGACGGCGTTGCAACCCGGCACCATGGTTTTGTTTCGCCATGCGCTGGCACCAGGAGGCGGCGATCCACCGGGGTTTCGGCTCAACGATTGCAGCACGCAGCGTCAATTGAGTGACGAGGGCCGCGCGCAAGCACGGCGCATCGGCCAAGCGTTCAAATCGCGCCGCATTGAAGTGGGCGCGGTGTGGTCCTCACAGTGGTGCCGCACAGGGGAGACGGCGGACTTGGCCTTTCCCGGCAAGCGTCTGGATCAGCCCGCGTTCAATTCATTTTTTGGCACACCCGATGCCGCGCCCGACCAAACGCGTGCCGCGCAACAGCTCCTGGGGGATTGGCCAGGCACGGGCGTGTTGGTCGTTGTCACGCACCAGGTGAACATCACGGCGCTGACTGGGATCGTGCCCAGTTCAGGGGAAGGTGTTGTGATCAAAAACACACCACAAGGGGTGTTGGTGCTGGGGCGCGTCACACCTTGATGGATGCGCAGAGCCCGCACCTTTCTTTTGACACCAATCACTTGACCAAACGATTCAAACCCTGGGCATCAAAGTTTTCCGTGGTCTGGGCATCCGCAGGCACACAGTCATCGGCACCTGGCAATTCGCGTGAGCGGTTGGCGAGCTTTTCAACGGCTTGCCAAAGCATGGCGATTTGGTGTTCGTGGCCAGAGGCGTTGTCGATGAGGCCTTTCATGGCCAGCGCCACGGGATCGTCGCCCTGGGTGACGCCATAGGCCGAGAAACCCATCTTGGCGGCTGCCGCTTCGCGATGGGCTTCCTGGCTGGCTTCAATGATGCGCGCGGGGTTGCCCACCGCAGTGGCCCCTGCGGGCACCGCCTTGGTGACGACAGCACCCGAGCCCACCCGGGCCCCAGCACCCACCGTGAAACCCCCGAGCACGCAGGCATTGGCACCCACGATGACGCCGCGCTCCAGTGTGGGGTGGCGTTTGGCGCCTTTGACCAATGCGGTGCCGCCCAGGGTCACGCCTTGGTAAATGGTGCATTCGTCGTGAATTTCGGCCATCTCGCCGATCACCACGCCCATGCCGTGGTCGATAAAAACACGACGGCCGATGGTGGCACCGGGGTGAATTTCGATGCCCGTCAAAAACCGCGCCACGTGGGAGATAAACCGCCCAAGCCACAACCACCCACCGCGCCAGCAAGCATGCGCCCAGCGGTGCATCACCAAGGCGTGCAAGCCGGGATAGCAAGTGAGCGCTTCCCACCGCGAGCGTGCGGCGGGGTCGCGTTCAAGGATGCAGGCGATGTCTTCTCTGAGGCGGTCAAACATGGTGTGTATTGGAATGGATCGCAAGCCAGTGTAGCCAGAGCCTCTGGGGAGCGCCTCAGGGCGGTGTTTTGACCCCACGCTTCAATACCTCACGCGCCACACCATGAAGGATTTGCACCTCTTCGTTGGAGAGCTGTTGGCGGTTGAGCAACTGGTTCAAACGCGGCATGAGTTTGCGCGGCGTGGCGGGGTCTAAAAACTCGATGGCCACCAAGGCTTGTTCCCAATGGGTGAGGAGACGCTGCACGGAAGCGGCATCGGCAAAATCAACGGCAGAGGTGCGAGGAGCCACCGCAAAACCGCCCAAGGCCTGCCGCCATTCATAGGCCACGAGCTGCACGGCTTGCGCCAGGTTCAGCGAACCATAGTCGGGGTGGGTGGGAATGCTGATGCAAGCATGGCAGCGGTAAACGTCGTCGTTGCGCATGCCAAAGCGCTCTGAGCCAAAGACAAAACCCACGCTGTGGCCGCTTTGCGCCAGGTCTGGCAACAGCGCGCGGGGCGCTTGGGTGGGCGGGCCAAAGTCACGTGGTGTCATGGCGGTGGCGCAGGTGGTGGTGACGCCATCGAGCGCCTCTTCAAACCGCTGAACGACGCGGGCTTTGGCGAGCACGTCGGTGGCACCACTGGCCAAAGAGACGGTTTCATCGTGCTGCAACACATCGGCATAACGCGGTGCCACCAGCACCAGGTCGTCAAAACCCATGACCTTCATGGCCCGAGCCACCGCGCCGACATTGCCGGGGTGGCTGGGTTCAACGAGGATGAAGCGGGTGATGGAGTTCACGGTGCAATGGGCAGGTTTGACGACTTGGCCGGACAAAACAAGGTTTCAGGTTTTGCGCCGGGTAAAATTACGATTATCCGCAGCCTCGATATTCCGCCCGCTTCTTGAGGGCCCGCTGCGCCGCTCTTTTCTGCTCTTTTCCAATTCGCCAGTCGATCCCACCAGAAGGTTGCCCCATGTCGCAAGCACTCCATCCCATGCTCAATGTGGCTGTCAAAGCCGCCCGTGCCGCCGGGGCCATCATCAACCGGGCATCGCTGGACCTGGACCTGATCAAGGTCAACACCAAATCCCCCAACGACTTCGTCACCGAAGTGGACCAAGCCGCCGAGCAAGCCATCATCGAGGTGCTGCTCACTGCCTACCCGGGCCACGGCATCCTGGCGGAAGAATCGGGCCGCACCCATGGTGCGAAAGACAGCGACTACATCTGGATCATCGATCCACTCGACGGCACCACCAACTTCATCCACGGTTTTCCTGTGTATGCGGTGTCCATTGGCCTCGCGGTAAAAGGCCAAATTCAGCAAGCCGTGGTTTACGACCCCTGCCGCAACGACCTCTTCTACGCCTCCAAGGGCCGTGGCGCTTTTCTGAACGACAAACGCCTGCGCGTCTCCAAACGCAACCGCATGAGTGATGCCTTGATTGGCACCGGTTTCCCTTTCCGCAAGGGTGACAACTTCAAACGTTATGTGGCCATGTTTGAAACCATCATGACCCAATGCGCCGGCCTGCGCCGCCCCGGCGCTGCCGCGCTGGACCTTTGTTATGTGGCGGCTGGCTACTACGACGGCTTTTTTGAAACCGGCCTGTCGCCCTGGGACATTGCTGCAGGCTCGTTGATGATCACTGAAGCCGGTGGCCTGGTGGGCAACTT
Organism: Pseudomonadota bacterium; assembly: GCA_046049865.1. Classification (GTDB taxonomy): domain Bacteria; phylum Pseudomonadota; class Gammaproteobacteria; order Burkholderiales; family Burkholderiaceae_C; genus JANPCX01. The sequence goes on from JBJOQO010000093.1 coordinate 5,674, forward strand.
CACAGGTGATGCGGACTTCCTCTACCAACGCGAAGTCGTGGCAGGCAACCCGAAAATTTTTGCGCAGCTGGTGCCGCTCCTGGCCCCTTACAGCCGTGCGATCACTGAGAGCTCGCCGGACAACAAAGGCGACGGCACCGATCCAACCCCAGAAACCACACCCGAACAAGCGTTGGCCGCCACGGTTGAAGTCGCAGCGCCTGAGGCTGCGCCGAAAAAGACGGCTGTGCGCATTCGTAAGGCGGATGTGGCGAAGGACAAAGACGCGCCGTTCTGAGCAGCCTTACTCGGCTTTTCGATTGACCAAGATTGACTGGGCTCACGCATGCTCAAAGTCTTTTTTTCTCGCTACCTCTACATTCAACTGTCACCAGAACAGTTGACGGTACGAGATCCGAGTACAAAGGTGGTCGTGTCAGAACGCCCCGAAGTGGCAATTTCTAGCCCCCCGCAAGAGAAAGCAAAAGTGTTGGCCGTGGGCACCGAGGCCCGGTCCTACGCTTCAACCGCCCATACCGTTGTGGTCAACCCTTTTGCGCATCCGCGTTCTTTGCTTTCAGACTTCACTGTTGCCGAGTTGGTTCTGAAAACCTTCGTGAAGAGAGTTTTGCGCAAATCATTTTGGCAGCCTTCGCCTGTACTGGTGATGCATCCCATGGTTAATGTCGAGGGCGGGCTCACACAAGTGGAAATTCGTTGCCTGCGTGAACTGGCATTCACCGCTGGCGCGTCACGAGCACTTATTTGGCAAGGACAGAATCTGACCGACGAGCAGCTACTGGCTGAACAGTTTCCCGCAAACGGGCAGCGTATTGATGATTGAGGTCATGCGACAAAATTCCTGCACATCACGATTTCCCCTGTAACCCCAAACGCTGCGCCACCGAAGACTCCTCCACCACCACCACTCTGGTTTGCGTTTGCGCTGCAATGCGTCGAGCCACTTGACCAGAGCGAACCAAAGCAGCCAGCACGCCCTTGGGGCCGGACGCATCAGGGACACGCGGGGCTAAAGGCGGCGAGGAAGGGGTAGCCGTCATGGGTTCTCTCCTTGGGTGAGCAGCACGGGTGTCGTACCGCTGTTGTCGTACACCGCCCAGCGATTGACGATGGGTTGGTAAATTTCAGAAAAATTGCGCAGCCCTGCTTCAAACCGCCGGGCGATGGTTGCGGGCTCGATGGAATGGCCACCTTGAAGCACCCGCTGGGCCACGCGCTCGGCAGCCATTTGGGGATTGTCCAGGGCCAGAAAAATCAAATCAACAAAGTAACCGGCTGCTTGCCAGCGCGGAATGTGCTGGGCATAACCGCGACCAGCCAGCGTCGTTTCAAACGCAAAACTCTCTCGCCGCGACACGTGCATGCGAATTTGCGCCAGCATCAAACGCCCGGCCTCCAACGCAGCGGCTTCTGGGCGAAACGGAGAAAGCCCCGCCGCAATCAAATCGGCATTCACAAATACGGGGCAAGCGGCTTCTTGCGGCAGAAACTCACGCGCAAAGGTGGTTTTCCCTGCCCCGTTGGGGCCTGCAATGATGAAGATGTGAGGGGTGGTGGGCATTTCAGCGGATTTTCACGCAACAGCTTCCTAACAGCGTGGCTATTTTGAGGCCGCACGGCAAGAAGAACGAGCCAAGGCCAGATAATTCACTGCACCTGAGTTGAACGGGTTAAATCCCACCGCCGCATCAGGCAAGTGCAGCAACTCAAAGGCCTAAGGTTTGACAGACAAGATGCAATCACCGGGTGACAAGAACAACAAGCGTGCTGATCAAGTGACACCGGACCTCTCCGCCCACACCCCCATGATGCAGCAGTACCTGCGCATCAAGGCCGAGCACCCCGATGCGCTCGTGTTCTACCGCATGGGTGATTTTTACGAGCTGTTTTTTGACGACGCGAGGCGCGCCAACAGTTTGCTCGACATCACGCTGACCGCACGCGGCCAAAGTGCTGGTGAGCCTGTGGTGATGGCCGGGGTGCCGGTGCAGGCGCTGGAGTCTTACCTCGCCAAGCTGATCAAACTCGGCGAAGCGGTAGCCATTTGTGAGCAAGTGGGCGACGTGGCCACCAGCAAGGGGCCGGTGGAACGTAAGGTGGTTCGGGTGGTCACGCCCGGCACGGTGACGGACACCGAGTTGTTGTCCGACAAACGGGATGCGCTCTTGCTCGCGGTGGCCAGCCGCACCCACAAAGGCGTCACGACACACGGTTTGGCATGGCTCGCGCTGAGCAGCGGGCAGTTGGGTTTGAGTGAGTGCGGGGAAGCCCAACTCGGCAGTGCGCTGTCACGTTTGAACGCGGCTGAAATGTTGGTGCAGGCCGATCCATTGCCTGCAGCGGTGAACCAGTCGGGCGCCATGCTGACGCGTCGCCCGGCTTGGCAGTTCGACACCGACCTGGGTCAGCGCAAACTGTGCGAGCAACTCAAAGTGGCGAGCCTGGCGGGTTTCAACGCCCACGAGCTACCGGTGGCGCATGCCGCTGCCGCAGCACTCTTGAGTTATGCCGAACACACCCAAGGCCAGGTACTGGCCCACGTGAGTCAACTGCATGTCGAGAGGCCCAGTGACTTACTCGATTTGCCCGCCAGCACCCACCGCAATTTGGAGCTGACCCAAACACTGAGTGGCAAGGACTCCCCCACGCTGTTCTCGCTGCTGGACAGTTGTGCCAGCGGCATGGGCAGCCGGGCGCTTCGCCAGTGGTTGACACATCCGCAGCAGGATCGCAGCACCGCCATGTCGCGCCACGACGCCATCGAGGTGCTGCTGACGCCGGGATCCACCGCCTTGAGCGCCATTCGCGAGGCGATGCGCGGCGCCTCGGACGTCGAGCGCATCACCGCCCGCGTGGCCCTGCGCCAAGTACGCCCACGTGAACTCGCCGGGCTGCGCCACACCTTGAACGCGCTGCCCAGACTGCAAGCCTTGTTGCCGTTGAACCAAGCGGCCCTGTTGGATGCATGCGCAGTCGCGCTCACTCCGCCGCCTGAGCTGCCAGCACTCTTGCAAGCCGCCATCGCCGAAGAGCCTGCGGTGCTGCTGCGCGACGGTGGCGTGATCGCCACGGGCTTTGACGCCACCTTGGATGAGCTGCGCGCCATCAGCCAAAACTGCGACGCGTTTTTGCTCGACCTGGAAACCCGCGAACGCGCCCGAACGGGCATCAATAATCTGCGCGTGCAGTTCAACAAGGTTCATGGCTTTTTCATTGAGGTCACTCAAGGCCAGGTGGACAAAGTGCCCGCCGACTACCAGCGCCGCCAAACCCTGAAAAACGCCGAGCGTTACATCACGCCCGAACTCAAAGCGTTTGAAGACAAAGCGCTGTCAGCCCAAGACCGCGCCTTGGCACGCGAGAAGTTGTTGTTTGAAGGTGTGCTGAATGACTTGATGGCGCACCTGGGAAGCCTCTCGGCACTGGCACGCTCTTTGGCCACGTTGGATGCCATCGCCGCCTTGGCCGAACGTGCGCTCACATTGAACTGGTGCCGCCCCACTTTTGTGCGGGAACCCTGCATCGACATCACCGCAGGCCGTCACCCCGTGGTGGAAGCGCGTTTGCAAGAAACCGGCGGCGGCGCGTTCATCGCCAACCACTGCCGCCTGGATGCCAAAACCAAAATGCTCATCATCACCGGCCCCAACATGGGCGGCAAGAGCACCTTCATGCGCCAGGTGGCGCTGATTGCCTTGCTGGCAGCCATGGGGTCTTATGTGCCCGCGCAAAGCTGCCGCTTGGGGCCGATTGATGCCATCCACACCCGGATAGGCGCGGCGGACGACCTGGCCAATGCGCAATCCACCTTCATGCTCGAAATGACCGAGGGCGCGGCCATTCTCCACAGCGCTTCTGAGCATTCGCTGGTGCTGATGGACGAGATAGGACGAGGCACCTCCACCTTTGACGGCTTGGCACTGGCGGGCTCCATTGCCACCCACCTGCACGACCGCAACCGCGCCTTCACGTTGTTTGCGACGCATTACTTTGAACTCACCGAGTTTCCGGTGAAACACGAACGTGCCATCAATGTGCATGTGTCGGCAGTAGAAAGCGGCGACAGCATTGCCTTCTTGCACGACATCACGCCAGGCCCGGCCAGCCGCAGCTACGGGGTGCAAGTGGCACGTTTGGCCGGTATGCCAGCCAGTGTTTTGCGACAAGCGCGCTTCAGCTTGGAGGCCCTTGAGGCGCAGCAGCAGCAGTCAGGTCGTGCGCAAATTGATTTGTTCGCAGCGCCTGCAGCGGTGGCCGCGCCCGAACCATCGGCTGTAGAAACCGCGCTGGCCAAACTCAACCCCGACGCCCTCTCGCCCAAAGAGGCACTGGACAAGCTCTACCAACTCAAACAACTCTTGCAGGAGACACCGTCATGACTTATTGCGTAGGCATCAAACTGGACGCGGGTTTGGTTTTTCTGTCCGACTCGCGCACCAATGCCGGCCTGGACCAAATCAGCACCTTCCGAAAAATGATGGTGTACGAGCGCCCGGGCGATCGTTTCATGGTGATGCTGTCGGCGGGCAATCTGTCCATCAGCCAGTCGGTGCGTGAAATTCTGCAAGTGGAAAAGCTGCCCGCAGAGAACCCCAACGACCCGCCCATCACCATCTGGAACGCCACCAGCATGTTCGACGCCGTGCGTGTGCTGGGCAGCGCGGTGCGCCGTGTGCACGCTCAAGACGCCGCATCCCTGCAAGCGGCAGGGGTTGACTTCAATGCTTCGATGATTTTTGGTGGGCAAATTGGTGGCGAGGCGATGCGACTCTTTTTGGTCTACTCCGCCGGAAACTTTATCGAGGCCACCAAGGAAACCTGCTACTTCCAGATTGGCGAATCCAAATACGGCAAGCCGGTGCTGGACCGCATGATCAACCCCAGCACCCCGCTGGACGAAGCCGCCAAATGCGCCTTGGTGTCGATGGACTCCACGCTCAAATCCAACCTGTCGGTGGGCCTGCCGCTGGACTTGCTGGTTTACCAAGCCCATCAGTTACAAACCCAGCAAATCGTTTGTCTCGACGAGAACAACCCCTATTTCCACATGATCCGCAGCACCTGGGGCGAGCGCCTGCGCCAAGTGTTCGAGTCCATCGAAGACCCCAGCTGGAACGGTGGCGCCACCAACGCGCCGCTGTGTGTCGCATCACCTCGGTATGAGGCGATGCGTAAGGTGACGCACCCGGGGGAGAAGATCGTTTAACGACGATGCTGCGTTGCCTGCGGCGCTTGGTGGTGTTGTTGTTTTGATGATCGTTGTTACTCCTTGCCCTGCGTCGGGATGTGCGCCCGACAGCGCACTCACTTTCTTTTGCTTCGCCAAAAGAAAGTAAGCAAAGAAAAGGCGACCCCGGTTCCGAGGCCCCGGAGTACCGGGGCTGCCTTGCGCTGCTCGCGGAAGGCGGGAAGTT
>JBJOQO010000094.1:0-10606 GCA_046049865.1 Pseudomonadota bacterium
TTGGCAGACCTTTCTGGATAGCAAAGCCCTGGCACTAAACAAGCAGCTGGATCGGACACCTCCGACACCTTCTTCTTTAGCCGCTGCGGTTTAACAACGTCTGTCAGATCAAGTTGTGGCTAGGACACATGAACGATGGCCGTGTGGTGCTGCTGGCCCAATGCGACGGCCAGCGCGTGCTCTTCATGGACCCCGGTGCGGTGGATTCCACCAGCCCCACCATCGAACCCTTGGCGGTGTTCCAAACCCAGTGGAGCGGCAAGCTCATGCTGGCTACCAGCCGCGCAAGCCTGGCCGGTGAGCTCGCCAAGTTCGACTTCAGTTGGTTCATCCCCAGCATCGTCAAACACCGCAAGCTGCTCGGTGAGGTGCTGCTGGTCTCCACCTTCTTGCAACTCTTCGCCCTGGTCAGTCCACTGTTCTTCCAGGTCGTAATGGATAAAGTCCTTGTGTATCAAGGACTTACGACACTTGATGTGCTGGTGCTGGGCCTGGCCGTGGTGGTGATTTTCGAGAGCGTGCTCACCGTCCTGCGCAGCTACATCTTCAGCCACACCACCAGCCGCATTGATGTGGAACTGGGCAGTCGCCTGTTCCGCCATTTGCTCAGCCTGCCCTTGGCCTACTTCGGCGCCCGCCGCATTGGCGATTCCGTCGCCCGCGTGCGCGAACTGGAAAACATTCGCTCCTTCCTGACCGGCAACGCCATCACATTGGTGCTGGACGTGGTGTTCTCCATCGTCTTCATCGCCGTCATGTTCGTCTACAGCGTGCAACTGACCTTGATCGTGCTGGTGAGCCTCCCGCTCTACGTGGGCCTGAGCCTTTTAATCATGCCAGTATTGCGCACCCGCCTGGATGAAAAGTTCGCCCGTGGCGCAGAAAACCAAGCCCTCCTGGTGGAAACGGTCAGCGGCATTCAAACCGTCAAAGCCAACGCCCTGGAGCCGTCCATCGCCAAACGCTGGGACGACCAATTGGCCGCTTATGTATCGGCCAGCTTCAAAACCCAGAACTTGGCCAGCTGGGGCCACGAAGGCATCAACCTCATCGGCAAACTCATCGGCGCCGCCACCTTGTGGTGGGGTGCCAAGTTGGTGATTGACCAGCAACTCAGCGTCGGCCAATTCATCGCCTTCAACATGTTCACCCAGCGTGTGGCCCAGCCCATCATGCGCATGGCCCAGTTGTGGACCGACTTCCAGCAAACCGGCATCTCCATGGCCCGCTTGGGTGACATCCTCAACACCCGCACCGAAGCCCCGCCGCAAAGCGCTGCCCAGCTCCCACCACTGAAGGGAAAAATCCAGTTTGATCAAGTCACCTTCCGCTACCGACCCGATGCGCCGCCCGTCATCAACGCACTGAGCCTGGACATTCAACCCGGCCAGGTCATCGGCATCGTCGGCCGCAGTGGTTGCGGCAAAAGCACGCTGACCAAACTCGTGCAGCGCCTGTACTCCCCCGAACAAGGCCGATTACTGGTGGACGGCATCGACATCGCCTTGATCGACGCCGCCCAGCTGCGCCGCCAAATTGGCGTGGTGCTGCAAGAAAACCTGCTCTTCAACCGCAGCGTGCGCGAGAACATTGCCATCACCGACCCCGCCGCCCCAATTGAAGCCGTGATGCACGCCGCGCAACTCTCAGGCGCACACGACTTCATCAGCGAAATGCCCCAGGGTTACGACACCGTCGTGGGCGAACAAGGTGGTGGTCTGTCCGGTGGGCAGCGCCAGCGTATTGCCATTGCAAGGGCCCTCTTCACCAACCCGCGCATCCTGATATTGGACGAAGCCACCAGCGCGCTGGACTATGAAAGCGAATCCATCCTCCAGCGCAACATGGCCGCCATCTGCAAAGGCCGCACCGTGCTCATCATTGCCCACCGCCTGAGCAGCGTGCGCGGGGCGCACCGCATCATCGCCATGGACAAAGGCCGCATCGTGGAAGAGGGCAGCCACGAGGAACTGGTTCACCTGCCTGGGGGCGTGTACGCCAAGTTGTGGGCGGCACAGGCAGGTGGTGAGGTGCAAGGGGATGCGACATGAAACACCCCACCCACACGCCATACCACTACAAACCCCGTTATTGCCGCGCCTCACTTCGTCATTCCCGCGCAGAGCCTGCCCTCGAAGCTTTTATCGGGGGCGGGAATCCAGTCGGTGGTGCCACGCGATACAGCGGTCAGCCTGCCGCGATCGTCTGGATTCCCGAGTGGATTCCAACCCGCGCGGGAATGACGAAAGAGCAAGACTCAACGCCTGGGCCGTCGCGCATCAATGCGTTTGGAAATACTTCCGTCGGCCGCAGCATCCAGTACACCCGCAGCCCACTGGTTAAAGCTGAGGCCTCGCAACTGCGCCGCCGTGCTGGCGCGCGCATGAACCTCGGGTGGCAACCGCAGCATCACGCGTCCGGTGTAAGGCTTGTCTGGCGACTGCCCCAGCTTCTCGCAAGCGGCCAGGTAGTCGTCCACGGCCTCGTGAAAAGCCGCCTCCAGCTCATCCACCGATGCCCCATGAAAACCGACGATGTCCCGAATGCCCGCGATGTGTCCCACGAACAAACGGTCTTCAGCATCGAACTCCACGCGGGCGCTGTAACCCGAATAAGTCAAGGTGTTGGTGGCGGAATTCAACGGTGCATTCATGGCTTGACTCCTATCGATTGCAAAAACTGCCGCACGTCACGCACGCGGTACCGCAGGGCTTCTTTGGCCGGATGCGGGCGGTGGAAATACGCCCTCAGTCCATCCTTCTCAAACGTGACCGATGACCCCGAGCCCTCAATCACCTTGCACCCGACTGCCACCAACAGCGCCTCAATGCGCCGCCATTCCAGTGCGCCATTGACCGGGTCTGAGAACACCGCCAGCAAGATTTTTCGGTGCGCACTGTTCATACGATGCGTTCAGGCAAGGTGATATCAAAAAGTGATGCCATGAATTCTACTGCCAATGCTTCATCGCAAGCCAATCCCCTCGCCAAACCTGAGCAAACACCTCACCCCGGGAAGGAACTACTACACCGCTACCGAGCGATCTGGCAGGCCGCATGGAGCGCAAGGCACGAGATGGTGGGCCCCAAGCGATTGGCCGATCAAACTGCTTTCTTGCCGGCAGCACTGAGCCTGCAAGAAACACCGCTTCATCCTGCGCCACGCCGCACAGCTTGGGCGCTGTGTGCGTTGTTCCTGATCGCCTTGTTGTGGTCCATCTTCGGCAAGATCGACATCGTGGCCGTGGCCCATGGCCGCATCATCGTCAGTGAACGCAGCAAAACCGTGCAGCCGCTGGAGGCAGGCGTCATTCGGCAGGTGCATGTGAAGGATGGCGACCAGGTCGTCGCGGGCCAAGTGCTGATTGAACTCGACCCCACCAACGCCAGTGCCGACAGCGCCAGTGTGGGGGAACAACTGGCGGCGGCGCAGTCTGAATTGATCCGCACCACGGCTTTGCTCGAGGCCTTGCGCCAAAACAAAACCCCCGCCCTGAGCAACGCCAAAGCAGTGCCCCTCACCGTGGCCCAACAACTGCAAACCGAATGGCAAGACATCACCGCCAAGTTGGCCAAAATCAACAGCGAACAAGCCCGCCGCCAAGCCGAAATGGCCACGGTCAACGCCACCATCGCCAAACTGGAAGCCACCTTGCCACTGGCCAAACAGCGTGAGGCGGATGTGAAAGGCCTGGCAGAACAAGGCTTCATGTCCAGCCACCTGCCGCAAGACCGCGCCCGCGAGCGCATTGAACTGGAACGCGACCTGACTACCCAACGCGCCCGCAAACAAGAGGCCCAAGCCGCAGCCTTTGAAGCCACCCAAGCCCAAGCCGCCTACCGCGCGGAAACCCAGCGTTTGCTCAGCGAACGCCAAGCCCAAGCCCACACCAAACAGGAGCAGCTTGGCCAAGAACAAAACAAAGCCCAGGCACGCACCCGGCTCACCCAGCTCACAGCGCCCACCTCAGGCACGGTGCAGCAGCTGGCCGTGCACACCACCGGCGGCGTGGTCACAACTGCCCAGGTGCTGATGGTCATCGTGCCGAAAGACGCCGAAGTGACGGCCGAAGTGGTGGTGGACAACAAAGACATCGGCTTCGTGCAAGCCGGCCAAACCAGCACCATCAAGCTGGAGACCTTCCCCTTCACACGCTACGGCACCGTGGATGCACAAGTCAAAACTGTGGCCGCCGATGCCGTCAACGACGAAAAACGCGGCGCCATCTTCCCCGCCTTGCTCACGCTCAAGAGCAGCACCCTCAACGTGGACGGCAAACGCGTCAACCTCGCCCCCGGCATGAACCTCAGCGCCGAGATCAAAACCGGGCAGCGGCGGATCATCAGTTACCTCTTCAACCCCGTGCACAAGGCGCTGGATGAGAGTTTGGGGGAGCGGTGATGAAGGTCGTCTCTAACCGCAGTACTGTTGGTTTAAAACCGTTCGCCCTGAGCCTGTCGATGGGCCTGTACCGAGGCACACCCTGGCTTCGACGGGCTCAGCCCGAACGGATTTTCGGTTTGAGAGGGCTTCAATGAACGCTATTGCCCTTAACCACCTCAACTACCCCGGCGAGTGCGTGCGCAACCAATCTTTCAGCGCTGCATCAATGCGCGTCTGCCAGCCATCGCCCGAGGAACGAAAAGCCTGCATCACTTCGGGCGACAAGCGAATGGTGGTGGATACCTTGGGGTTCGCTTTGGCCGTTCCCAAGGGGCGACCCGCGCGCCGCGCCCGTATTTGCTCAGGCGTGGTGATTCGGCCTTCTCCGCGTTGCGCCTGGTCGATCGAACGCAACAGCGCTGCTTCAAATTCCGCCATCTCTGGGTCAACGATGTTTGAGTTGCCCAGTGCTTTACGTTTGCCCATCAAAACGCTCCTTCAATTTCAGCAAAAACTCAGGCCGCAGGTTGTCGAGCTCGGCCTTGGCATAGACCAACAGCAAAACCACCTCACCACTGGCCAAGCGGTTGAAGTAAATCACCCGTGCGCCACCACGCTTGCCCATTCCTCCACGAGACCAGCGCACTTTGCGCAAGCCGCGCGCACCGGGAATTACATCGCCCGTGTCGGCGTGTTCGGCAATCCAGTCGATGAAAGCCATTCGTTCCGCGTCGCTCCAAACCTTGGCCGACCACGACACAAATTCGAGCGTTTCAATCACCGTGTACATGGGTTAAATGTTACTACAAATAAATTATTAAGCACCCATTCATAGAGCCTCGTAAACAACTGAAGAATTTTGCTCTCCCCATGCGCATCCTCCTCATCCACCAAAACTTCCCCGGCCAGTTCCGCCACGTCGCGTTGGCCTGGGCCACCCGTCCCGGTTGGCAAGTGGTGGCCTTGGGCCGCGACACCTGTCCCGGTTTGCCGCAGTTGAACGCCTCACCGCAGTTCAAACTCATCCGCTACAAACCGCACCGCGACGGCCACAAAGACCAGCATCCTTACCTCAGAAAAATGGAAGACGCCGTGCTGCACGGCCAAGCCGTGGCGCGTGAGCTGATGAAGCTCAAACAACAAGGCTTCACGCCCGACGTCATCCTGGCCCACCCCGGCTGGGGCGAAACCTTGTATGCCAAAGACGTGTTCCCACACGCCCGCCTCATCCACCTGTGCGAGTGGTACTACAACGCCCAAGGGGCAGATGTGAACTTCGACCCTGAATTCCCCGCCACCCTGGACGACCAACTGCGCATCCGAACCTGGAACGCACTGCATTTGCTCAATCTAGAGCACTGCGACGCCGCCATCAGCCCCACCCAGTGGCAACGTGCCCAACACCCATCGATTTACCACCCGAAAATTCATGTGGCCCATGAAGGGGTGGACACGGAAGGCTTGGGGCCAAACACCGATGCCGCGTTCACATGCAAGGCAGCTGAATCCGCCACCGAACTCACGCTCAAAGCAGGGGACCCCGTCATCACTTATGTCGCCCGCAACCTGGAGCCCTACCGGGGCTTTCATCAGTTCATGCGCGCACTGGAAATCGTCCAGCGCGAACACCCCACCGTTCAAACCTTGGTGGTGGGTGGCGACGATGTGAGCTACGGCAAACGACCATTGCAGAACGCGCAACGCAACAACGCGCAAGCTAAAAACTGGCGCGAACACATGCTGCAAGAGTGCCGTTTTGACCCAACCCGCACCCACTTCCTCGGCCGCATCCCTTACGAGCAGTACAAAAAAGTGCTGCAAGTCTCAAGTGCCCACGTCTACCTCACCGTGCCCTTTGTGCTGAGCTGGTCGCTTTTGGAGGCCATGGCCTCCGGCTGCCTCGTCATTGCCAGCAACACCGCCCCGGTGCGCGAAGTCATTCAAGACGGTGTGAACGGTTTGCTGGTGGACTTCTTCAACCCACAAGACATCGCGCGCCAAATGCTGCACAGCCTGCAAGAGCCCCGCCTCAGCAACCCGCTGCGACAAGCGGCCCAAGCCCATGTGAGGCAGCGTTATGGTTTGCATGCGGGGGTGCAGGCGTATGAGGCGTTGCTGCGTGCAACGGCACCCGTTCCAGTCCCGCTAGGTCAACCGGCTGGTGCAACACCCCTTCGCCCGGTTCACTGCCTGGCCCAGCGCCGGCAAAGTTTCACGTCCATAGCTGCACCCCACCGAGGCATGGCATCTGCAAAGCCCAGGCAAACGAGCCTGACTCTATCGCCCACCGACTGGCAACTGCTCCAACTGCTACGCACCGGGCATTCCAACGACCAAATTGCAGAAAAACGCAAGCGCAGCCCCGCCACCGTGCGCAACCAGATCTCCGCCCTGTACCAAAAACTCGGCGTGACCAGCCGCGCACAGGCCATCGCGGTGGCCAACGGCTTGCCCCACTTGGAGGGGGGCAGATAGATGAGATCCCCCCAAGAGAGGGATCAGATCGTGACAAAAGTCCTATTGTTTTTTGGTGGGTGAACTGGCCCACTGACGCACATCAGACTTGAGCCAGCCCAGCCCTTGCAGTGTTGCACTTCAAATTTGAGCCCACCCAGCCTTTCAAATTCGATTTATCAGTGCAAATAAATTACATAAAGGTGGTTATGAGTAGATTTTTTATAAATTTTAATATAGGTTGCACTATTTCATTTTTGCTAACACCGGTTCTTTCGGTGCCTATAACCATGATCACCATTCAAATGGAGAGGTCGGTCACTTTAAAATACCTTACAAAATATCAGTCAATTATCTATGCCATTTTATTTTGTATTTTGATATTTGTTTGCTACAAAAAAAGAAATCTTCCAGATTATTGGCGAAGGGAACGTTACACATCTCATGCATGGGGACACGCACTGTTAATAATTGGCAATGCATCAATAGCGCTTTCCATTGTGCTACCCATGCTGGGGTCATGGATAACAGGAAACTCAAATTGGATGTTTTTAATGTCACTGGTGCCACTGGCCTTTATTTATTCCCCGTTGGTTTGGATTGTTGGGTTGGCGCTCATCTGGAGATCAAGAAAAGTATAACGAAGGAGATATTTTAATGCGCAAGATGATTAAGGTTGTATTTTCAATTCTTGTAGTGGGGTTGGCATTTTACTTATTCAACCATATTCGCGAAAATGGTTTCGGTTGGAAAGAAGAAGTCAAACTAAATGGCGGTGAAATCATTTTGGTTCAGCGCACTGCGAAAGCCAAGGATTTTGGGGAAATTGGGGGGGGCTGGTGGGTGGGAAAATGAGGGCATGACAGTAAAAATCATTCAACCAATTCATCCGGATAACCCACCATTGTGGGATGCCCCTTTCGTGCCGATTATTTTTGATCGAGACCCAAAAACCAAAGAATGGGTGATGGTGGCCACGTTTTACAGCTGTGAGAGTTGGTTTCAATTGGGGCGGCCCGAGTTGCCCTACACCGAATTCAGGTTCAAGAACAATGCCTGGATTCAGCAAAAGTCCATCAGCCCACAATGGATAGGGCGTGCCGCCAATATGCTGACCGCCATTCGTTCTTCGGGTGAACCGGATCATACTTTGCAGTCAAAATTCAAGATTATGGACAAGCCCACTATTGCAGAGGAATACACTGGAATAGTAGGCAAATGGAAAACCAGCTGTTAAATTTTCATTAATTGGAGGAAATAATGCCATCTACACAAGAATACGCTCAATTCTCGAATAGGGTATATGTAAGAACTCAAAAGAATAGAACACCTATCCCAAACGGATGGGCAGCCGTTCAAGAAATTGCCGATCGGGATTTTACCGGTTTTTCTGCTGGCGTTTATCAAAGCGGCAATCAAATTGTTATTTCTTGCACAGGCACGAACGAAAAGAAAGTTGCAGATACTGGTATAGCCAATCTGCCTGCTGCTTCGGGATTAGTGCCATCTGCTCAAGTTTTTGAGGCCATGGAACTCTGCATGGAAACCAAGAAGGCTTTTCCTACAGCCAATATCAGCTTTACGGGACACTCCCTGGGCGGTGGATTAGCATCAATAATGGCAATATTCTTCAATCGCCCTGCTGTTGTTTTCGACCACGCACCGTTTGAGGCTGGTGCCCGTTCAATTGTTGCATTGACAACCTATGCCAGTCAGTTGTTGCTAAAAGGATACTCGGATCCAGAATTTAATTCTTATAGAAATTCAATTGGTTCAATTTTCAGTACCCGAGAATCTAACGTAACAGGATTTTGGTTGGAAAACGAGTTCTTACAGCCACTTCGGATTGCCATGCCAACCATCATGGGTTCTGGCCAAGAGATTGATTTGGGGCTTCAAAAGGCTGCCACCGACCCATCCAATATGGTTGATTTACATTCCATGACGTTGCTCGCCTCGATGCTGATATCGCCCGTCTTCGCGGCGGCGATCAGAAAAACCACCGACTCAGTGAAGCAAATCGTTGACAGCAAGCTCTACAACCGAGAGCCGCAATCATCTGTAGAACCCAATTTCATTGACAAGCTGTACATCGCCCAGGTCAGCAACCCGTCCGTGCCCTTGCTCGACCGGTTTGGAGCTGATTTAGACAGGTTGGTCAGCGCGGCCAATAGCACCACCAACTCCAAAATTGAGCTGCAAAAAGCGCTGACTGTGGCGGCCATGGAGTACTACTACTTCGCCAAAGATCCTGCCAGCGCCACGCAGTTTTTCAAAACATCGGGTGGTGCGCTTCACTTTGACTTCAAGGACATAACCCAAGACCACGCCAAGCTGAAGAGCCCTGGGCTTTTGTCGGAGGCTGCTGCTGCACTGGCAGGCGACAAATCGGTGGCTTTGTCATTGGCTGGGGCTGCCAAGTCATGGCATGTGAACAACGCCTCCACCGCCATGACGTGGACTGCCACGGGCAGCGAAGACAACGTGGCCATTGGGGGTGACTTTTTCCAGAACGACAACCTCACCGGCGGTGGCGGCCGAGACCTGCTGCTGGGACTGGGAGGAAACGACAACCTCAATGGCCAAGGGGGGAATGACTACCTTGACGGCGGCAAAGGTATCGACAACCTCAAGGGCGGTGACGGACATGACACGCTCTACGGAGGTGAGGACGCGGACGTTCTCGAAGGCGGCACGGGCTCAGACCTTTTGAAGGGCGATCTCGGAAACGACACCTATAACTTCCAAGCGGGTTTTGGCAACGACACCATCATTGATTTTGACGTTCTGGGAAAGATAAACATCACCGGCTTGGGCACCTTGAGTGGTGGCAAAAGCAAAACGGCGAACGTTTTTGAGAGTGATGACAAAAAGGTTTACTACACGAAAGTCAGCACAGGCAGCGGTACTGACCTGCTAATTACTTTTGCTGGCGGCGGCGCCAACCAAAACGACAGCATTCGTGTACGAGGCTGGGCCGACGGCGGCCTGGGCATCACGCTGGAAACCAGCCAACCCAAAGAAACCACGATGGCGGGTGACTTCAAGAAGAAGGTGACGCCGGATGGGAAGAGTTATGTCAAGGACCCCATTACGGGGAATTACGTGAAGGATGGCGATCAGGCCGATGCGCTGGACGAAATCGTGGGCACGGCGGGCGCCGACGTAATTCGGTTGATGGGAGGCAATGACTTTGGTGCTGGAGGCGCAGGCGACGATCAGGTGGAAGGTGGGACGGGCAACGACTACCTGGTGGGTGGCGCGGGCAGCGACATCTTGAACGGTGGTGATGGCGAAGACAAGGTTTATGGGAGCGGAATACTCGCAGTACCTCGGCCAGACAGCGTTGATTTCACGCCACCTGCGCCTAAACCCTACGAGCTGGCTCGGGGGTGTTCTTGGTTGATTTACAGCAATAGCGCATCTGGCGGCAGCGCTACCTACACGCCGCAGGTCTCGGAGTTTGCCAGTTCAGATGGGATCAATTACTTGGACGGCGGAGAGGGCAAGGATTTGCTGTCAGGTGGCGATGGCATGGACTTCATCACGGGAGGTGGGGGGTTTGACTACGTCAGTGGTGGCGCGGCTGGCGCAGATGTGAGGCGCTTCAGGCTTGAAACCACTCACTGAATTCTTCTTATGAGGTGTCCTAGCCACAACTTGATCTGACAGACGTTGTTAAACCGCATCGGCTAAAGAAGAAGGTGTCGGAGGTGTCCGATCCAGCTGCTTGTTTAGTGCCAGGGCTTTGCTATCCAGAAAGGTCTGC
>JBJOQO010000095.1:0-10529 GCA_046049865.1 Pseudomonadota bacterium
TTTAAATTAATTTGGTGGCGCTTCAGGGATTCGAACCCCGGACCTGCGGATTATGATTCCGTCGCTCTAACCGACTGAGCTAAAGCGCCTGAGCCCAAAATTATAACTGCGATCCGGCAGCTTGCCGATCTCGGTGTTTGTTCTTCAGAGTCTTCCGATTGATTTCAACAGGCGCCCTCACTGGGGGCCTATCCCGCATGTTCAGTTTCTTCAAGAAAAAGCCGGCCGTTGATCCGACGGCTGCAAACCCGTCTCGCCCTTCCCAAGAGGGGGCTGCTGCCCAGGAGGTTCGAGATGCGGCGCCTCGCCAAACCTGGTTGGGCAAACTGCGCCAGGGCCTGCGCAAAACCGGCTCTGCGCTGTCTCAAGTCTTCACCGGCACGCAAATTGACGACGCCCTTTACGAGGAGTTGGAGTCAGCACTCTTGATGGCTGATGCGGGTGTGCACGCCACCGAGTACTTGTTGTCCGACTTGAAGCGTCGGGTCAAGGACAACAAGGCCACCGACCCGGCGCAGGTGAAGACCTTGTTGGCTGAGGCGTTGGCGGAGTTGCTGACGCCGATGGAGTCCCCTTTGTCGGTGGGGCGACACCAGCCGACGGTGATGATGGTGGTCGGCGTCAATGGCGCAGGCAAAACCACCAGCATCGGCAAGCTGACCTTGCATTTGTCAAACGCGGGTGAGCGTGTGTTGTTGGCGGCAGCGGACACCTTTCGTGCTGCGGCCAAAGAGCAACTGGCCGTGTGGGCCAACCGTGCCGATGTAGCCGGTTCGGGCAGCGCACGGGCACCGGTTGAGTTTGTGAGCCAAGAGGGCGGCGACCCTGCTGCGGTGAGTTTTGATGCCGTGGTGGCCGGCAAAGCGCGAGGGTGTGATGTGGTGATTGCCGACACGGCAGGCCGACTCCCGACGCAGTTGCATTTGATGGAAGAGCTGCGCAAGATTCAACGCGTGATTGGCAAAGCGCAAGAGGGCGCACCGCATGAAGTGCTTTTGGTGGTGGACGGCAACACCGGTCAGAACGCGCTGGCGCAAGTCAAGGCGTTTGACCAGGCCTTGGGGCTGACCGGCGTCATCATCACCAAACTGGATGGGACGGCCAAAGGCGGCGCAGTGGCTGCAATGGCGCTCTGGGCACGTGAACGTGCCCGCGATGTGAGCAACCAGTCAAACGCTCGCAGGCCTTTGTCAATTTACTTCGTAGGCGTGGGCGAACAACTAGAAGACCTCGAAACTTTCAGCGCCAAAGAATTCGCCCAAGCGCTGCTGGGTTGAGCTGCACTCACGGTTTGGATCGCTGAACCGCCGGTGCGTTGCTTGTAGCGAGCGGCGCCAAAGGCATGGGCGAGGAGTCCAGGTCGTCGAACCAAGTAGACGGCGGAGCGTCATTGAATTCCGCTGCGTCGTCCACGACCACGGCATCGTCGTCATGGCGAGCCGCTGCCGCTTGCGGTGCTTTGGTGGGAAGTTGAACCACATTGGCAGCGGGAGCGGCGGGCGCAAGGCCCATCAGCTCAGTGGTCGCGTCAGACGAACTCCACAACAAAGCGCGTACTTTGGCCGCTGAGGGCAAACCTTGTTCTGCCCAAATGTGCAGCGCCACGCCTGCTGCCTTGAGCGAGCGGGCTTTGCGCGCATTACGTTTCGCAGCCCGCGGGTGGCTGTCGGCTGTTTTGCTGCGAATTTCAACCACGGCCAATACTTTGCTGCTGCCGTTGCATACCACCAAGTCAGCACACTGATTACCCACACGGCGCAGCCATTCGGCGTAGGAATAACGGGTGCCCACTTTGATGAAGCGGGACAGGGGTACCTGGGACAACACCATGTACTCGGGCAGCGCCTCGCGCAGCGTGTCGTAGGCCTGCTGCTCTGCTGCAGTCATCAGCCGCGTGGCACGGGGCTGCCAGCCAATGACGGTGTCGACATGTTCCGGTGCATCTGCGTTTCGCGCTTGACCCGGGCGGATGCGGACATACCAAAAAATAACTGCCGCAAGGACTATCAAAGAAATCAGTATGGTGGTCACGTCAGGCGTTGCAATGTTGAGTCATGCGTTGACCATAGCGGCGGCACTTTGCTCGGTCAATATGGCTAGCCCGCGCATGGTTGCGCATAGCCTGCAGTGGGTGACAACTGGTTACGAATTCGTCGCCGTGCAGAGGCGATAAGTGCAGGCCGATTCAGCGAAAGCCGCCAGGGCCCTTCATGCCGCCCATGCCACCCATGCGTTTCATCATTTTCATGAGGCCGCCGCCTTTCATCTTCTTCATCATGTCGCGCATTTGCTCAAATTGATTGAGCATGCGGTTGACGTCTTGAACCTGAACGCCAGCACCGGCTGCGACGCGACGTTTGCGTGTCGCTTTGAGCAAATCAGGTTTGCGGCGCTCTTGGGGCGTCATCGAGCAAATGATGCCTTCCATGCGCCGCACGTCGCGCTCGGCGCGGTCCATGTCGGCCTGGCCCATTTGACCGGCCTTCGCGGTGAGTTGAGTGGGCAATTTGTCCATGAGGTTGGACAGGCCCCCCATTTTTTTCATCTGAGAAATTTGCGACAAAAAATCGTTCAGGTCAAAGCTGTCGCCTGATTTGACTTTGTCAGCCAATTTCTGCGCCGCGGCCATGTCGGCGCCTTGGCTGATTTGTTCCACCAGGGCCACGATGTCGCCCATGCCCAGTACGCGCTGTGCATGGCGGTCGGCATCGAACACTTCCAGGCCATCGATCTTTTCGCTGACGCCTGCAAACTTGATGGGTGCGCCCGTGATTTGACGCACCGACAGGGCCGCACCGCCGCGCGAGTCGCCGTCCATTTTCGTTAGCACGATGCCTGTCAGCGGCAAGGCATCTTTGAAGGCCTTGGCGGTGTTGACTGCGTCTTGGCCTTGCATGGCATCGACCACGAACAGCGTTTCAATGGGCTGCAGCTCTGCATGCAGCGCTGCGATTTCTCGCATCAAGGCTTCGTCAATGGCCAAACGACCCGCCGTGTCGACCAGCAACACATCGAAGTAATGCTTGCGGGCGTAGTCCAGCGCCGCGCGTGCAATCAATAAAGGCTGGTCGTTGGCGGTGGAGGGAAACCAATCGGCCCCTGCTTGTTTGCTGACCATCTTCAGCTGTTCAATGGCAGCAGGGCGGTAGACGTCGGCCGACACGGTCAGCACTTTTTTCTTGCGTTTTTCAATCAGGTGTTTGGCCAGCTTGGCGGTGGTGGTGGTTTTGCCCGCACCTTGCAGGCCGGCCATCAAAATGACTGCCGGGGGTTGTGTTGCCAAATTGATATCGGCCACACCATCACCCATGGTGGCAGCCAGTTCGCGGTTGACGATGCCCACCAAAGCTTGGCCTGGCGACAGCGACCCCACAACTTCCGCGCCCAGTGCCTTTTCTTTGACGCGTGCAATGAAGTCGCGCACCACAGGCAGTGCCACATCCGCTTCCAGCAAGGCCATGCGCACTTCGCGCAGCATGTCTTGCACGTTGTCTTCGGTGATGCGCGCTTGTCCGCGCATCGTTTTCACGAGGCGGCTCAGCCTATCGGTGAGGGTGGAGGCCATGATGGGAGTCGCAGTACCTGGGGTTGGGGTGGGTGGGCGCTCCGTCTGGCGGCAGTCCCGAGGCAGCGAAAGTACACTGCACGAATGATTCTATCGCCCGACTTTCTTTCACAAACCTTGGGCCCGGGGTGGTCGATGGGTACTGCAGTGTTCAGCGGCTTGGCCGTGTTGCTGTACGGTTGTGCGGCACTGATCGCCGATTCAATCAAGCGGCCATTGCAAGTCGTTTTAATGTGCGCATGGGTGGCGCACGCGGTGGCAATCTTCTTTGAAACCACCATCGGGGGGGCTGGTGCGGGCGACGCACTGCATGTGCAAGGTGCCAGGTTTGGGTTTGCACCTGCTTTGTCGGTGACAGTTTGGCTGGTGCTGACGGTGTACATGCTGGAGAGCCGTTTCTTGCCGATCAGCGCGATGCGGCGCAGCTTGGCGTGGTTGGGTGTGCTCGCGGTGGCGCTGGCTTGGTTTTTCCCGGGCACTGTGACTCACTCTGCGCTGTCTCCTTGGCAGCCATTGCACTGGGTGTTGGGTATGGCCTCTTACGGACTCTTTGGTGCGGCCGTGCTGCACGGTGCGTGGTTGAGCCGTGCGGACCGCCAAATGCGTTTGCACGCGAAGATGTCCACCCCTTTGGGTTTGCCTTTGCTGAAGTTGGAGCAATTGACATTTCGTTTCGTGGCTTGGGGTTTTGTGGTGCTGACCGCCGCGCTCTTGATTGGTTGGTGGTTCTCTGCACCGTGGCGCTGGGACCATAAAACCGTGCTGTCGCTTCTGGCCTGGGTCGTATTTGCCGCCTTGCTGCTAGGACGACAAACCTTGGGCTGGCGTGGCCCCGTCGCGACACGCTGGTTGTTTGTAGGCGCAGGCTTGCTGCTACTGGCTTATGTCGGCTCGCGTTTCGTGCTGCAGGTTGTTTTGCAACGGGCATCGGTCTAGTGTGTTCGACAAGCGAAAAATGCCTGACACGATTTACTCCCCGCGCGATGGTCTGTATGTGCCGTACTGTTGACACTTTTTAGAAGACGGAAAACGATGAAGACCTTGCTGATGCTGTTGGTGGCTTTGGGCGCTTGGTGGTTGTTGCGCGGTCTTTTTCGAGATCGTGTCTCTGGGGAGGCGCCTCGGCGGGAGGAGGCTCGTGCGCCGATCGACGACGCTTCCACTCAAGAAACCATGGTGGCCTGCGCTTACTGCAAGTTGCATCTGCCGCGAAGTGAGGCAGTTTGGTCTGGTGAAAAAGCGTTCTGTGGTCAAGCCCATCTGCAGGCCTACCAAGTGGATTCCGCCGACCACTGAGGCACTGGCTTCGATGAACCGACAACAACGATGAACGACCCTTCTGGAACGCCCGAACGTCGCCGAGGTGACAGAAGGCGGCATGCCCGTGAGCCTTTGCCACCGGTTGAGGAGTCGTGGTTCGGTGCGGTCGGGGTGGGGGCAGACACGGAGCAGGGCGAGTCCTACCCCTTTGATGCTCAAGATTCCCGGCAGGCGCGAGACTGGCGTGGTGCGCAACAGGCAGAGGCGGATTCGCGCTTTTTATCGAGGCAAGCGCGTCGTTTGATCACTGCGGGTGCAAACGCCTTCGAGCGAATTTACCGCGCATTTTTGGGTGCGCGCGCGGCCTTGGGCTTGGCGTTGGTGCTGGCGTTGGCCGCTGCGGGCTACTTTGGTGGTAGGCCACCCTTGGAAATCGCGGTCATCAGCGCGGTCTATGCGGCGGTGGCGGTATTGGCCTGGTTGTGGCCCGTATCGAGGCGAATTCGGGCATCGTCGCTGAATCCAAGTCAAGTCGCCGAGGGAGACGCTCAGGCACAGGCCAGTCAAGCCGCACCTCACCTGCACAAACTCAGCAGTCGGCAGTGGGTGGCCACCGTCGGTGTGGACATCGCCTGTTTTTCTGGCTTGCACCTGTTGTCCTCCAGTGGCACTTTCAATTACGTCGCCATGTTGGTCTTGCCGGTGTTGATGGCGGGTGTGCTCACGCCGCGTTTGACAGCCCTCGCGACGGCCGCTTGTGTGACCTTCACATTGCTGGCGGCGGCTTGGTTGTCCGTTGCTTCCGGTCAAGGGGCTGCCACAAGTTTGATGGCGCAGGCTGGATTGACTGGCATAGGCCTCTTTGTGATCGCCGTCTTGGCGGGCGAGTTGGCGGGCCGCCTGGCCAGAGAAGAGCTGACGGCCAAAGGCAGCTTGGAGTTGGCCAGGCAACAAGCCCAACTCAATCGATTGATGATTGAAGAAATGCAAGACGGCGTGTTGGTCGTGGACAAAAAAGGGCGTGTGCGTGCGGCCAACCCAGCGGCGAGGCGACTGTTGGCGCCCCAGGGCATGTGCCACGCCGCGCCGTTTCGCATGCGTGGCGTTCCCGAGTGGGACAGGCTGGTCAGCGCCGTTGACCAGGCTTTGTTGGATGGCTACGCACCCGAGGAAGGCAGTGATGTACCACTGACCTTCGACGGCGGTCTTCGCCGAACGGTTCGGGTGCGAATTCGTTTCACGCGGCGCAAAGGAAGTGCCTCGAATGAAGAACTATGTGTCTTGCTGCTTGAGGATGTTCGCAGTATGCAAGCCCGTTCCAGGCAAGAAAAACTCGCTGCGATGGGCAGGGTTTCGGCGGGCATTGCTCATGAAATTCGCAATCCTTTGGCGGCGATCTCGCAAGCCAATGCTTTGCTGTCCGAAGATGCCACCACCGCCTCGCAGCGCCAGCTCACTCACATGGTCAACGAGAACGTGGACCGACTCAAACGCATCGTTGACGACGTCATGGAAGTGGCTGCAGGTGGGCGGGCCCAGGCCAGTGTGATCGACGTGACCGCTGTATTGTCGGCCGTGTGCCAAGAGTGGGCGCACGCCCAGGGTTTGGCGTGGTTTTTTGTCTCAGATGGCGCTGCTCCTGCGCCACACAATGCCACGGGGCCTGAGTCCTTGCTCTACCTGCTGCTACCGCAATCTAGCCTCTATGCAGCATTTGACACCGAGCATCTGCGGCGTGTTTTGGTGAATTTGCTTGACAACGCCAAGCGCCATGCCAGCGGTGGTCCCGGCTGCGTGCAGGTCAGTCTGAGTGAACATGGTTTATCTGGATTGCAACTGCTGGTTTGCAGCGATGGAGAGGTCATCCCTCAGGATGTGGAGCAGCATTTGTTTGAGCCTTTTTTCTCCACGCGCAGCCGAGGCACGGGGCTGGGCCTCTATATTTGCCGTGAGCTGTGTGAGCGTTACGGGGCGAGCATCGACTACCGCCGACGCAGCACAGAAGCGGGCACCTTCAACGAATTTTTTGTCCGCATGCCCAAACAGAACCCTGCTCACTCACCGTCTTTGCAAATGCATCAGGCCATTGCACCGGACAGGGCGTAGCCCGCATAGTTCACCAGGTCGCTTTCCTATGTCCAGCACCACCGCATGAATGCTTACGTTGGTGGCTTCGAGCGCCCAATGCAGTTTGTGCCGAACGCTACACACCCATGCGGCAGCACCTGGGCGGCCGGATGCGGCCTCAACTCCTCGCCAAGGCCAACGGGCCTTGGCTGTGGCCGTCTCGACCACCCCGGCTCGCCCATGCACCGCCGCATGGGCGTGTCCCTGGTGAACTATGCGGGCTAGACTTGCGACCCATGACACTTTCCTTGCCTTCTAAGCAGAGTTTGTTGGTCGTCGATGACGAACCCGATCTGCGCACCTTGTATGAGTTGACCCTGCTGCGCGAGGGATACGACATCGAAACTGCCGCCACGGTGGAGGAAGCACTTGCTCGGTTGGGCGAGCGCCAATACAGCGCCGTGATCACCGACATGCGTTTGCCCGATGGCACGGGTTTGGATGTGTTGCGGCGCCTAGAAGAAACCGGACGGCGTGAAAAAACCATTGTCATCACGGCCTACGGCTCCGCAGAGAATGCGGTCGAGGCGCTCAAAGCAGGCGCATACGATTACCTCACCAAGCCGGTGGACCTGAAACAGTTTCGTGCGGTAGTGGCATCCGCCTTGGGGCGGGGTCCCGACACAGGTGCGCCGCTTCAATCGTCTCACTTTCCGCCTGCTTCGACGGCGACCGAGTCACCAAGCTCGCTATCGCAGCAGCAGCGGTCGGCGGGAAAACCCACGACATCATCAGCTGCTGTAGCGGGGGCTCCGGCCTCAGCCAGTGCTGCCCTCCAACGCATGGCCGGGCGCTCGGCGGCTTTGCAGCAGGTTCGCACCTTGATTGACAAGGTAGGCCAAAGCATGGCGCCGGTGCTGATTCAAGGTGAATCCGGCACGGGCAAGGAACTGGTCGCCAGGGCTATTCATGAGGTCAGTCCGCGTGGCAAACAGGCCTTCGTTGCCGTCAACTGCAGCGCCATCCCCGAACAACTCCTTGAAGCCGAGTTTTTTGGCTATCGCAAAGGCGCATTCACGGGTGCCAGCGAGGACCGTGAAGGATTCTTTCAAGCAGCCCATGGCGGAACCCTCTTTCTGGATGAGATCGGGGATTTGCCCTTGGCCATGCAGAGCAAATTGCTGCGCGCCGTTCAAGAGCGTTCGGTCAGGCCAGTAGGCGCGGTTGCTGAACAAGCCGTGAACGTTCGCCTGCTCAGTGCAACCCACAAAGACTTGGGTGCCGAGGTTCACGCGTCGCGGTTTCGGCAAGACCTTTATTACCGATTGAACGTCATTCAAATTCGTGTGCCGCCGCTGCGCGAGCGCCTGGAAGATTTGGCTGACATCAGCCACGCGGTGCTTGACCGAATCGCCCGTGACGCTGGCGTGCAACCCACGCCCCAACTCTCACGCGATGCGTTGGTTCACTTGGCCCGTTACCCTTTTCCAGGCAATGTGCGTGAACTCGAGAATTTGCTGCACCGCGCTTTGGCGCTGTCTGGCAACAGCACCATTGATGTTTTTGAGTTGGGTTTACCTGAGACGGTGTTCACCGACAGCGCCGCTCAAGAGCTGGACCTCATCACCCGTCATACCAGAGACATCCCGGACAGCTTGACCCCGGCACCTGGTTCAAACGAGCCCCAGCCGTTGCCGAGCAATCTCGAAGTTCACCTTGACCAAATAGAGCGGGAGATTCTGCTGCGCGCGCTTGAGCAGCACCGGTACAACCGCACGGCGGCGGGTGCCAGCATGGGTTTATCCCTGCGGCAAATGCGCTACCGGATGGCGCGCCTGAAGGTTCTGGTGGGCGGGGATGCCGACGCCCTGGATGGCACCGATACGGAGCGAGCCGCGGACGGTCGCGGTTCTCAAACTTGAAACGCGCGACTTGGGCCCAGGGTTGGTGGGCACATGCCCGGCACCGCCCCTCTCCCAATGTCGGACCTCGACCCGTCGCGGCGGTGGTTGATTTGGTGGTTCTGCACTCCATCAGCTTGCCACCAGGGATTTACGGCGGTGACGCCATTGGGCAGCTATTCACCAACCAGCTTGATTGGTCTGCCCACCCTTATTTCGAGCAAATTCGTGGCTTGCAGGTTTCTGCCCATTTCGTGATCGACCGGCGGGGACGCATCACGCAATACGTCTCTTGCGACGAGCGTGCCTGGCACGCTGGAGCCTCGCACTGGCAGGGACGTGACAACTGCAACGACTTCTCCATTGGAATCGAATTGGAGGGCCTGGAAGGGGAGCCCTTCGAGCCAGTGCAATACCGCAGCTTGGTCCCCTTGCTGCGCAGCTTGCGGCGAAAGCATGGCGTGCGAGCCGTGGTGGGCCATGAGCATGTTGCGCCAGGCCGTAAGGCGGATCCAGGCCCTGGTTTTGAGTGGGGTTATTTGCGACAGTCTTTGGGTTGGAGTGCTCGGTGTTTTCCCGCAAGCCCCAACTTCCCCAATTCGACTTGATCGCGGAGTCCTTTTTTTTCGAACGACAAGGACCTGTTTGTCGAAGCGCGCCGATCCAAGTTTCATGCGGCTTGGCGCGTGATTTGAGCCGCTAAGGCGCGGCATTTAACGTGATGCTTCAAACCCATCAATGACCGCGCAGTGTTTGAGATGGTGGCGTGAAGTGAAGAGGCCTTGGCTCCCCATCATGCGGAATTTCGCGGTGCCGCCCGAGATTACCGTACGACACAAACACGCTAGCGGTAGTGCTTGAGCTGTCGTTGACCCCCAGATATAGTGTGTCGCTATGCTAAGCTTCGTGCCCTCAACCGACTGCTTTCAAGCGCCACCCTTGCTTGTGTTGGCCACCGAATCTTCCGAACAAACCAAGCCTTTTGTGCAGCGGCATCGCTGCTGCGAGAACCATTTACCTTTGGCGAAACACTTTGTCGGGTTTTACTCTTAGCACCAAAGTTTGTCGTCAACGTCAGTCTAAATAAGTCACAACATCTCATCGAGACAGAAGGGGAACTCATGCAATCCGCCACCGCCACGCCAGCCACCGCCTCATCCACGCCGATGGTCGCGCGCACCGACAAGTCTGTCGCGCACGCGGCTTCTGCTTATGCCGGCTACCAAATCATCCGTCGCAACGGTGCAGTGGTGGCCTTTGAGCCGGGCAAGATCGCGGTGGCGCTGATGAAAGCCTTCTTGGCCGTGCACGGCACGCAAGGCGCAGCCTCGGCCAGCGTGCGCGAGACCGTGGATGGGTTGACCGAGTCAGTGGTGCGTGCACTGCTTCGTTCACGCCCCGCTGGCGGCACCTTCCACATCGAAGACATCCAAGACCAAGTCGAACTCGGCCTCATGCGCGGCAGCCACCATGAAGTGGCGCGTGCCTATGTGCTCTACCGTGAGCGCCGCACGCAGGAACGCGCCCAAGAGCGCGCCAAACAAGGCTCAAGCGAACCCGTGGCAGCGAGCCACACCTTCATGGTCACAGAGGGCGGCCAGCAGCGCCCCCTGGACATGGCCCACCTGCGAAGTTTGGTTCAGTCCGCCTGCGCGGATTTGGGGCAAGACGTTCAAGCCGAGCCCATCTTGGCCGAGACCCAGCGCAACCTCTACGACGGCGTGCCCATCGACGAA
>JBJOQO010000096.1:0-10488 GCA_046049865.1 Pseudomonadota bacterium
AAGCCATGTGCGGCTGCACCGACCACAGCCACGAAGAAGTGCGCCAGGCCATACGCACGGTGAACCCCGATGGCAGCAAACTGCTCACCGTCGATGGTGTCTACAAACAGCTCGGCTGGCGCACGCCCAATGGTTGCTCCAGTTGCCGCCCGGCGGTGAACTATTACCTCATCAGCACCTGGCCCAAAGAAGCCAAGGACGATCCGCAAAGCCGCTTCATCAACGAACGCAGCCACGCCAACATTCAAAAAGACGGCACTTACAGCGTCATTCCGCGTATGTGGGGTGGGGAGACAACCGCCGACGAACTGCGCCGCATTGCCGACGCGGCGGACAAGTACAAGGTGCCCACCATCAAGGTCACCGGCGGCCAGCGCATCGACCTGCTGGGTGTGAAAAAAGAAGACCTCACCAGCATCTGGAAAGACATCGGCATGCCCAGCGGCCACGCGTATGCCAAAGCCCTGCGCACCGTCAAAACCTGCGTGGGCTCAGAGTGGTGCCGCTTTGGTACCCAGGACAGCACCCAAATGGGCAAAGACCTGGAACGCGCCATGTGGCGCATGTACGCGCCCCACAAAGTGAAGTTCGCCGTGAGCGGCTGCCCGCGCAACTGCGCCGAGGCCGGCATCAAAGACGTGGGCATCATCGGCGTGGACTCGGGGTGGGAGATGTACGTGGCCGGCAATGGCGGCATCAAAACCGAGGTGGCGCACTTCTTCACCAAACTCAAAACGCCCGAGGAAGTGCTGGAGTACACCGGCGCGTTTTGCCAGCTCTACCGCGAAGAAGGCTGGTACCTGGAGCGCACCGTGCACTATGTGAGCCGCGTGGGCCTGGACTATGTGAAGAAAAAAATTCTTGACGATGCGCCCGGCCGCAAAGCGTTGTGGGAGCGATTGCAGTTTTCGCTGGATGGCGAGCCCGACCCCTGGTTTGAGTTTGACAAGGCGGCGGTGGATACGAGGCAGTTTGCGCCCGTCCAGGCCGTTCATTTGACAGAGAAAGTCTAAGCACCATGAGCCAATGGATTCCCATCTGCCGCGTTGAAGACATTCCCGTGTTGGGCTCGCGCCGTGTCGCCCGCGACCAAGCCTGCGACGTGGCCATCTTTCGTAATGCCGAAGACAAAGTCTTCGCCCTGCTCGACCGCTGCCCACACAAAGGCGGGCCGTTGAGCCAAGGCATTGTGTTTGGCGAGAGCGTGGCCTGCCCCCTGCACAACTGGACCATCGGCCTCTCCGACGGTTGTGCCAAAGCGCCGGACGAAGGCTGCACGCAGCGGTTTGCGGTGAAGGTGGAAGCGGGACAGGTGTCGCTGGACCAGGAAGAGCTGCGCACCTTGGCGCTGGGGGCCTTTGTGCCCGCAGCGTCCAAAAGCACCGCTGAGTAAGGCCGCAGCAACCGGTTGACATGGCCATGGCAGCGCAAGAAACCCAATCCACCTGCCCCTACTGCGGCGTGGGCTGTGGCGTCATCATTGAAAGCGATGGCAAGCAAATCACCGGTGTGCGTGGCGACCCCGATCACCCGGCCAACTTCGGCCGCTTGTGCAGCAAGGGCAGCACCCTGGCACTCACCGCCACCGCGCCCATCACCCAACACAGCCGACTCTTGCAGCCCCTGCGCCGCATCCAACACGGCACACCGGCCTATGCCGTGAGTTGGGATGACGCGCTGCATGAGGCCACTGAACGCTTCGGCAGCATCATCGAACAACACGGCCCCGATGCGGTGGGCTTTTATCTGTCGGGCCAGTTGCTCACCGAAGACTATTACGTCTTCAACAAACTCGGCAAAGGTTTGATCGGCACCAACAACGTCGACACCAACTCGCGCCTGTGCATGAGCAGTGCCGCAGCAGGCTACAAAGCCACCTTGGGTGCGGACTCTCCGCCTTGCAACTACGACGACCTGGCGCACGCCCACACGCTTTTCATCTCGGGCTCCAACACCGCTTGGGCGCATCCCATCCTGATGCGCCGCATTGAAGATGCGCGCCGTGCCAACCCCCAGCAGCGAATGATCGTGGTGGACCCGCGCAAAACCGAAACCGCCGACATGGCCGAGCTGCATTTGCAGATCCTGCCTGGCAGCGACATCGCGCTGTACCACGGCATGCTGCACTTGATGTTGTGGGAAGGCTGGATCGATGCCGCCTTTATTTCCGCCCACACCCAAGGCTTCGAGGCGCTGAAAACCCGGGTGCGCGAATACACACCCGCCCACACCGCCCGCCTCACCGGTTTGAAAGAAGCAGACATTGTTCAAGCCGCCACCTGGTTTGCGGGCCTGGACCAAAGCACTGCCGCCAACACCGCGAGAAAACCCACCCTCAGCCTCTACTGCCAAGGCCTGAACCAAAGCAGCAGCGGCAGCGCGAAAAATGCGGCCCTCATCAACCTGCATTTGGCCTGCCGCCAAATTGGTCTGCCCGGCGCGGGCCCCTTCTCACTCACCGGCCAGCCCAATGCCATGGGCGGGCGTGAAGTCGGCGGCATGGCGAATTTGCTCTCAGCCCACCGTGACCTGGCCAACGCCGAGCACCGCGCCGAAGTGGCCGCGCTCTGGGGCGTGCCAGACGTGCCCGCCAAGCCGGGCAAAACGGCGGTGGAAATGTTTGAAGCAGCCGCCGAAGGCGAGATCAAAGCGCTGTGGATAGCCTGCACCAACCCGGCGCAGTCATTGCCCGACCAAACCCTGGTGCGCAAAGCCTTGCAGCGCTGCGAGTTCGTGGTGCTGCAAGAAGCCTTCACCACCGCCACCTCGCCCTATGCCCACCTGCAACTGCCCGCCACCAGTTGGGGAGAAAAACAAGGCACCGTGACCAACAGCGAACGCCGCATCAGCCGCGTGCGCCCCGCCATCATGCCGCCCGGCGAAACGCGGGACGACTGGACCATCGCGCGCGACTTTGCACAGCTTCTTCAAGCACGTTTGAAACCACAGTGGCCACCGCTGTTCAACTACCCCACCGCCGAGAGTGTGTGGAACGAACACCGCGACACCACGCGCGGCCGCGACCTCGACATCACCGGCCTGTCCTACGCCCTGCTGGAAGAAAAAGGCCCGCAGCAATGGCCCTTGCCCGAGGGTGCCACCACAGGAAAAGCCCGGCTCTATGAAGACGGCATCTTCCCCACGCTGGATGGCCGCGCCAAATTCATGGACGCCCCCTTCACGCCACTGGCCGAACCCCGCGACGCACGTTTCCCCTTCAGCCTCATCACCGGCCGCTTGCGCGACCAGTGGCATGGCGGCAGCCGCACCGGCACCGTGGGCCGCTTGTTTGGCCATGTGCCCGAGCCCGTGGTCGAGATGCACCCGCAAGACCTGCTTCGTTTGCGCTTGATTGAAGGCGACCTGGTTCACCTCACATCCCGCCGTGGTTCCATCATCTTGCCGGTGCAGGAAAGTAGAAGTGTCGCCACCACACAAGCCTTTGTATCCATGCATTGGGGCGAAGAGTTTCTGTCCGGCAAAACCGGCCACCAAGACGCGTCCACCGGCGTCAACGCCCTCACCACCCGCGCTTACTGCCCCAGCTCCAAACAGCCCGAGCTGAAACACAGCGCCATCAAAGTGCTCAAGGCGGAATTGCCATGGCGGCTCACCGCCATGGCCTGGTTCAGCGACGACGAGCTGCCCGTGAAGCGCCGCCAACTGCAAACCCTGCTCGCCCGTTTTGACTACGCCGCCTTGGTGCCCTTTGGCCACCAGCGCAACGGGCTGCTGCTGCGCGCCGCCACCGCCGAGGTGCCCGCCCCCGATCTGGTGTTGGAGATTGAAGCCCTCTTCGCCCTGGATGCCAGCCAAGCCAGCGTGCTGCGCTACGAAGACAAAAAACGCGGCCAACGGCGCGCCCTGCGGTTGGTGACGGTGGAGGGCGAACGCCGTTTAGACGCCTTCTTGCTCGCAGGCGACGAAAGCGCCCAAGGCTGGATGCGCAGCATGCTGCAGTCGGAACAAGCCGCACCGTCCCAAGCCCACCGCTTGCTGGCGGCGGGTAACAAGGCACCCTCTGACGCCGCTCCGGCCAGCCCCCAGGTGTGCAACTGCTTCAACGTCAACGCCGACCAAATCAACACCCTACTTTCGCGCTGCACCGGCTCGGCCGACGAACGACTGATGCAGTTGCAGGGGGAACTCAAATGCGGCACGCAGTGCGGCTCGTGTTTGCCGAGTTTGCGGGAACGGGTGCGGTTGAGTTTGGCAGCGGCTTGAAACAGGCAGTTTGACGCGGTTTGAATTTGCACGGGAATACACCATGAACCTCACCCAAACTTCAACCCCCACCGTCCACCTCGTTGGCGCAGGCCCCGGTGACCCCGAACTGCTCACCCTCAAAGCCGCCCGCACCCTCCGCGAGGCTGATGTCATCTTGTGCGATGACTTGGTCGACCCGCGTGTGCTCGAACACGCGTCCCCCAGTGCCCGCGTGCTCTACGTGGGAAAACGCGGCGGCTGCCCCTCGACCGACCAACGTTTCATCCACCGCGTGATGATCCGCGAAGCCAAAAACGGCATGAAGGTGGTGCGCCTCAAAGGCGGCGACCCCTTCGTCTTTGGCCGTGGCGGAGAAGAAGCCGATGCCTTGCGCCAAGCCGGTTTGCAAGTGGAAGTGGTGAGCGGCCTCACCGCCGGCTTGGCTGGCCCCGCATCCATCGGCCTGCCTACCACCGACCGCCGCCGCACCCCCGGCGTGGCCTTGATAACGGGTCACTCCAAAAAAAGCGGCCATGCGAAAGACGCAAGTGATGGGAAAAACACAGGCCCCAACTGGACCGCCCTCGCCCAAAGCGGCCTCACCCTCGTCATCTACATGGGCGTGGCCCGCGCTGAACACATCGTGCAAGCCTTGATAGAAGGCGGCCTGTCACCCCACACCCCCGCCGCCATCATCAGCGCCGCCCACACACCACAGCAGCGCCAGGCGGTGTGTGTGTTGGAGCGCTTGGTGAGCACCATCGCTGAAGAAGGTTTGGTCAGCCCGGCATTGCTGGTGATCGGGGATGTGGTGCGAGTGGCGCCGATGTGGGAGGAGAGGGCAACTCAGGTTGGCCTGAAGTTTCTGGAAACGCCCCATACAGCGGCAAGATAGGCTGCTGGGTCTGTAGCCGGAATGTCGGCCAAGCCAAAACTTTGCCCGCCGCTCTGCGTATCTCGTCGGCTAAACTGGTTTTCATGAGACACGCGACGGTCTGAATTGTGTGGCGCATGAGACAGAGGAATACGCAATGATGGAGTTTCAGTGGGATGCACCAAAGGCCGACGCCAACATTAAAAAGCATGGCGTTTCCTTCGACGAAGCAGCGTCGGTGTTCCTTGATCAACTCGCAGTGTCAGGTCAAGATCCCGATCACTCCGTTGGTGAGTCTCGCTACATTACATTTGGAATGTCGAGCCTTGGGCGATTGTTAGCGGTTTCACACACCCACCGGCTTGGCAATATTCGCATCATCAGTGCACGGCGTGTCACACGCATCGAAAGGAAACTTTATGAAGAAGGTTGAAGACCAGATGCGCGCCGAGTACAAACGCACTGACTTTGTGAAATTGGAACGCGGCAAATTCTTCAAGGAGGTTGCCAAAGGCACTTCGGTTGCGCTCATTGACCCGAAACTGGCCAAAGCATTCCCGACCTCTGACGCAGTCAACCAAGCGCTTCGCGGCTTGCTCGCTCTTGCAGATGAAACCGCCCGCATCACAGGGCGCTCAAAACTAACGGCCCGCAAGCGCGCCTCGACATAGGTGGTTGGGTGTCGCGGCACGCAGCACTGTGGGGCAGATGTTGGTTTGCTACCCCGCATATTTCACCAGGGACGCGTCCATGCGGTGATGCATGGGCGAGCTGGTGTTGCCTTCACCGCAACCGCACCATTTTTTCAACCCACCGCAGCACACACCGAAAACCCAGGCAATACATCCGCCGGACTACGCACCCCGCCGCCACCCACCTTCAGCACATGGGTGTAAATCATGGTGGTGGACACATCAGCGTGACCTAGCAACTCCTGCACCGTGCGAATGTCATAACCCGCTTGCAGCAAGTGCGTGGCAAATGCATGTCGCAAAGTGTGCGGCGTGGCGGGCTTTTGAATGCCTGCCTGCTGTACGCCGCGTTTGAACGCGCGCTGAAACGTTTGGTCATACAAGTGGTGGCGGCGCACCACGCCAGAACGCGGGTCAGTCGAATGCGTGGCCTGCGGAAACACCCAAAACCAAGTCCATGCAGAACCCGCCCGTGGGTATTTGCGCTCCAGCGCATCCGGCATCGCAACACCACCGCAACCCTGGGCTTGGTCCCCCGCCCACAACACCCTGGCCCGGCCCAGCTGTTCGCGCAATGCGGGCACCAGCGACTGCGGCAACATCACCACCCTGTCTTTGCTGCCCTTGCCCTCGCGCACCACGATGGCCAGGTGCTCAAAGTCCACGTCCTTCACACGCAATTGCAGCGCCTCGTGAATTCGCATGCCGGTGCCATAAAGCAATTGCGCCAGCAAGCGGTGCTCGCCTTGCAACAGCGTCAAGGTGCTGGCCACCTCGTCGCGGCTCAACACCACAGGCAATCGGCGCTGCACTTGGGGCCGCCCAATTTCTGCCATCCAAGGCAAATCCACACCCATCACCTTGCCGTAAAAAAACAGCAGCGCAGACAAAGCCTGCCGGTGGGTGGACGCCGACACGCTGCGCTCATTCACCAGGTGCGTGAGAAAACGCTCCACCTCAGGCCCGCCCAACTCACGCGGGTGGCGCAGCCCATGAAAACGAATGAAGGCGCGTACCCAATACACATACGCATCCTCGGTACGGCGGCTGTAGTGCAGGTAGCGGATGCGCTCGCGCAACTGGTCCAGCACCTTCGCCGATTGCAGCGCAGGCCACTTGGCCGCCTTACGTGCAGGTGCGTGCCGCGCAGTAGGCACAGAGGAAAACTGTGGCAGCATTCGGTGCAAATGCGACTCAGGCATGCAGACCTCCGAGGGAGATACGGCGGGGGATTACAACCGGCGGCCATGGATGAAAAAGCCTGCCGGTTTTGACGATTTTGTTATAACTGTATGAATAAACAGTCTTTATGTCAAAAACCCAAGATTCATGGGGCCTGCAGGCCGATTGCACCACCGGTTTTAGGGAGACAGTCGGTGGTGTTATGCAGCAAAACTGTCGCCCGATAACACGTTAGGCCGCACAACCGGAGGCTTTATGACTCTCGCCCTTGAATTCCAACGCGTAGCGCAGATCCGGCGTGCAAGTCTGTACGGAACCGAGAGAGATCCCCAACTCCCAACTCACTTAGTTGAAGACGCACGCGTTCCCTTCTTGGGCTTCTGCGGTCCCAATTACGAACCTGGGGGCGTCGTTCTTTTGGCGATTAATCCTGGTGGCGGAGGAGATGCTTATGTCAGCCGAACACGGGAAGATCAAGTCCTGATTCCGCTAATCGAAGGATTTCTAAAGGCACCAACACCGAAAGTCGAAACAGCGTTTCGTCGAATGTGTGACGAATACCAAATGATGGTTCAAACTTGGAACCTGAGAAGAATTCTCGTCCCGACCGTTGAAGCATGCGGAAAGACTCTTGACCAAGTGTGTTACCTAAACTGTTTTCCTTATCGTACTGCTGGCGATTTACGACCGTCGGCGGCGGCCCTAGCCACTGCTTGGATCAAGATTACCCAACCAATTATAGATGCTTTGAAACCCGGAAAGGTTGTGGCGCTAGGCAAAAAGGCTGGTACGGTTGCTGAAGCAAGATATTCTGGCTCCGCATCAATTTATACAGTACCAAGAACCATCGGAGACACGCGCATTTCAACTGAAGCCCAAGAAGTACTTTCCAAGATCCGCAGCGGTGCGGCCTAACCATTCGCTCAACCGGACCCATTGCGGCATGCGGCTAAAGGCCCGCCATTTCATTCTGGGCCTTTAGCCACATACCGCAACGGTCCGGTTAGCTCAAACGTTAGGCCTCACAACATGCACCTCCGCGCCATCGTCTCCGCTTCGCCCTGCGACGAGGACCGTGATGACCTGTCGTTCGTCTATGCCTACGACGAGGATCAGAAGTATTGCGTGTCACTCGGGAGGTTCCCGGACTCGGAAGTCATCGAACTGATGGTCAGTGATCAGTTGACCGTCAAGGTTGCTCAGCTGGCGGTCACCCTCACAGCTCGGAGTCTCATAGTCGAACTTCCTCCGGCAGTAGCCGCAGCACTGGACGGGAATGTCCGATACGAGATTGAGTTTGTAAACGCCGCAGAGGTAGCGGCTCAACTTCCGGCGGCGCTACAGGCTGTCTTCAAGGGCAAGCAGGGCCTCGAAGTTGTAGCGGCCTAGAGAGCCCGGTCGTGGTGGCCGCCAAGAACTATTCGCTTCGGCACCGAGTGAGGCCTAACAACTCGTTCAACCGGACCCGCTACGGCAAGCACCGTAAGCCTGGTCCGCGGCACATGGTGCATCATCGCGTACCAGGCTTACGGTGCTTGCCTCCGCGGGCCGGTTAACTCGAACTACAAGGGCTTCCCCACTTTTGTCAAACATCATCCTGCCGTGGTGAATCGCTCAGCGATTGACCACGGAAATTGATTCCGGTTTTCCTCTGATGTCTTCGGTGCGGCGAGTCGCTGCGATCAAGCAAAAGGGTGTGGATAGCGAAACTACAAACGGTCATTGATGGCTGCGCAGTGATTGCAACCGGACCCTGATGAAAGACGCGCGCCAGGGGCTCCATTCGTTAGTCGAGGCTTAGGCTGATTGCTCAGCGCTGTTGACCTCCTTGAGCTAAACGAGCATTCCCCAGCGCAGGTCCAAACCTTTTACTCATCAACGACAAGTCATCACACGGTGACATCAACGCTTCACTTCAACGCTTTGATGAAGTGACCTTGATTCATGCGGGCATCTTGAAATTCTCACCCCGCTGCAACATCGCCCAGCACATGCGGGCGTTCTTGGCGGCGACAGCCACCACCGCTTTCCAATACCCCCGGCGCTCTTGAATTTGAATCGCCCAGCGGCTCACCGGGTCGGTCTTGGCGGTTTTGGTTTTGGCCGCCGCCAGCACCGCTTTGGCTCCCATGATGAGCAGCGTTCGCAGGTACGCATCCCCGGCCTTGGTGATGCGCCCGAGCCGCTGCTTGCCGCCTGAGCTGTATTGCCCCGGCACCAAACCCAGCCAAGCGCAGAACTGGCGTCCGCAGCTGAAGTCGTGGCCTTTGCCCACACTGGCCACGATGGCGCTGGCGGTGATCGGACCGACGCCGCCGAGTCGCATCAGTTGCCGGGCTTGCACATCTTCCTTGGCGGCTTGCTCAATGTGCTGGTCGTATTCTTTGATGCGTGTATCCAAATGGGTCAACTCACTGAGCATGTCGCCCACCACGGTGTTGCACCAACCCGGCAGGTCTTCGAGGTGCTGGTGCGCCTCGCGGCGCACGGTGGCGGCTTTGAGTGGCAGCACGATGCCCAGCTCTGAGAGCAACCCGCGAATGCGGTTGATCAGCGCGGTGCGCTGCTGCACATAGCCTTGCCTGGCTCGGTGCACAAACAGGCGCGACTGCTGCTCCAAACTTTTAAGTGGCACAAACCGCATGCTGGGGCGGGTGACGGCTTCGCAGATGGCGGCGGCATCAGCGGCATCGTTCTTACCGCGCTTGCCACTCATCCGGTAGGGTGCGACGAACTTGGGCGCCATCAAGCGCACCGTGTGTCCGTACTTCTCAAACTCACGCGCCCAGTGGTGGGCTCCACTACACGCCTCCATGCCAATCAAACAAGGCGGCAACTTGGCCACCAGCTCCAGCAACTTGCCGCGCGGCACCTCGGGGCGCACCAGCGCAGGCTTGCCGCATTCATCCACACCATGCACCGCAAAAACGCTCTTTGCCAGATCAATTCCAACCGTTACGATTGCCATGACTTCCCCTTCCAGAAAAAGTGAGTTGATGAAAAGATTCGCCTCTCCAGCGTGGCACTTCGTTGCCGTAAACCGCAACCCCCACGGGTCGCGGCTCACTTGGGACGGGGAAGTCCCTTTCATTCGTTAGGCGTTCCGAGAACCTCATGAGACACACACTCGCTCTTGTCCTCTCAGTACTCTCTTCTGGCGTATCCGCTCAGCAAATGGAGCGCTGGCTTCTTCCAGAGCCGGAAGAAATGATGAAGGCAACACAAAGCTTGTGTGCCGACCAAGCGAAGTCGGCGCTGCTAGCTTGGCACTACAAGAAACAAGGGCGCGCAAAAGAAGAAGTCTTGGCGCTCATCCCTGAGTCGCCCAAGGCCCTTACTTTGCGTATCACAAGTGCCATGCGGGAGAACGTCGAAGATGCTTACCTATACCCCGAGCTCTCTCAGTACACCTACTATTCATTTCGTTCTGAGGCGTGGAAGGGTCCGCCAAAAACAGACGCCATGAGATTGGTTAACCTGAACCAGATCAAGGAGTCCAAGAGATGACGGATAGGCAAAGTGAACAAGGCGCAA
>JBJOQO010000097.1:0-10415 GCA_046049865.1 Pseudomonadota bacterium
GTTGAAGTCTTTGCCGCGTGGGCCTTCTTTGCCGGCCAGGCATTCATCGATGTAGCGCTTCACAGGGGGTGCCCAGTGGCGCATGTTGCTCATGTTGATGGCGAATTCTTTGGTGTCTTCGGGAATCTTCACATCGTCTTGCGTCAGCACCCACGAGCCTTGCTCGCGGTCCAGGGTGAACATGGCCACACCGTCACCCACGGTAAGCACCAGGGTGGTTTGCGGACCGTACACGCAATAACCTGCGGCTGCTTGGGTGCTGCCTGCTTGAAGGAAGTCGGCCTCGCTCACACCCGCGCTGCCGTCTGGTTTTTTCAGCACGGAGAAGATGGTGCCGATGCTCACGTTCACATCGATGTTGCTGGAGCCGTCCAGGGGGTCGAACATCAGCAGGTACTCGCCTTGCGGAAAACGGTTGGGCACCACATAAATGCCTTCCATTTCTTCCGACGCCATGGCGGCCAGGTGGCCGCCCCATTCGTTGGCTTCAATCAACACTTCGTTGGCGATGATGTCGAGCTTCTTTTGAATCTCGCCTTGCACGTTCTCGGAGTGGGCGCTGCCCAGCACGTCGCCGAGCGCACCTTTGTTGACGCTGATGCTGATGCGTTTGCAGGCCCGCGCCACCACTTCAATCAACAAGCGCAGTTGCGCCGGAATGCTGTCGTTGTGGCGCTGTTGTTCAACGAGGTAACGCGTGAGGCTGATGTTTTTGCTCATGTTGTGGGGGCTTTTTGGGGTTCGGTCGATTCGGTCTGTGCGTCTGCGGCCAGTGCGTGGCTGATGATCTCGCGCACGTCTTTGGACAGGTCGGCTTTGGCCGCTACGCGTTTGAGGGCCATTTGCGCGGCACTGCGGTAAGGCTCAGCCAATTTGGTCCAGCGGTCCATCACGCGGGCCATGCGGGCGGCGAGTTGGGGGTTGGCGGCGTCGAGTTCAAGAACACGCTCGGCCCAGAACACATAACCTGCCGCATCAAGGCGGTGGAAGGCGCTGGGGTTGCCTGAACACAAAGCGGCAATCAGGCTGCGTGCACGGTTGGGGTTCTTCAAACTGAAGTCAGGGTGCTGCAACAGGCTGCGGGCGCGAGCAAAGACACGGCCGTCTTTCTCCGGTGCAGTCACTTGCATGCTGAACCATTTGTCGATGACCAAGGCCTCGTGTTTGAAGAGCTCGTGGAAACGCGCCAGGGCCGGCTCAGCGAGTGGCGCATGGCTGTTGACCAGGGCGCTGAGTGCGCCCAGGCGGTCGGTCATGTTGCTTGCGTCTTTGAATACTTGGTAGGCGCGGCCTGGCCACACGGTGTCGCCAGTTTGAGCAGCATCCAGGCACAACATGGAAAGCGCCAAGTTGCTCAGTGCGCGTTTGCCGCTGGAGACGGCGTCGGGTGAATAGCCGCCGGGTGTGGCATGGTTTTCAATGGCCCACAGCCAATCGTCGCGCAGGCCTTGGGCCAGTTGCAGGCGCAAGTGTTGGCGCACGGCGTGGATGCGCGGTGGATCGACCACATCGAGTTGCTCAGCGACATAGGCTTCGCTGGGCAGCGTGAGCACCAGTTCTTTGAAAGCGGCATCCAGTTGAGGATGGCGCAGCACCGCACGCATGGCCTCCAAATAGGCGCTGTCCAGTGGCGGCAAGGTGTTGCTGTTGATGGCGGCCAACATCTGCCGCAAGGCCAGGCGCTGCCCGGCCTCCCAGCGGTTGAAGGCGTCGCTGTCGTATTGCAGCAGGGTGAGCAGTTCGGCCTCGCCCAGGCCGTCCGACAGCACCACAGGGGCAGAGAATCCTCGCATCAATGACGGCACGGGTTCTTCGTCGAGGTTGGTGAAGGTGAAGAAATTGCGCGATTCAGACAACACCAGCACGCGCTCGTTCACGCCTTGCGCTTCGCCTTCGAGTTGCACTGGCAGGGCCTGGCCGCTGCGGCCGACAAAACCCAGCGACACGGGAATCACGAAAGGCAACTTCTCGGTTTGACCCGGTGTGGCCAGCGTGTGTTGATCCAACATCAAGGTGTAGGTGCGCGATGGCGCGTCGTAGCGGCCCTTGGCACCGACTCGTGGCGTGCCGGCCTGGGCATACCAACGTTTGAACTGGGGCAACAACTCGGCGAGTTTGCTGCCGGGGTTGGCATCGGCTATCGCTTGTGCGAAGTCATCACAGGTCACGGCCTGGCCGTCGAAACGTTCGAAGTAAAGCGTCATGCCGCGTGCAAAACCTTCGCGGCCCACCAGGGTTTGCATCATGCGAACGACTTCAGCGCCTTTGTCGTAAACGGTGGCGGTGTAGAAGTTGTTGATTTGTTCGTACTGGTCAGGGCGCACCGGGTGGGCCATGGGACCGGCGTCTTCCGAGAACTGGAACTGGCGCAGCGTGCGCACGTCTTCAATACGTTTAACAGCCCGGGCCGAGGCACCGCCGGCCATGTCCATCGAAAACTCTTGGTCACGGAACACGGTGAGGCCTTCTTTGAGGCTGAGCTGGAACCAGTCGCGGCAGGTGACGCGGTTGCCGGTCCAGTTGTGGAAGTACTCGTGGCCGATCACGCTTTCCACACCCGCATAGTCGGCATCGGTGGCGGTCGCAACACTCGCCAACACATATTTGGTGTTGAAGATGTTGAGGCCTTTGTTCTCCATGGCGCCCATGTTGAAGTCGCCCACCGCGACGATCATGAAGCGCTCTAAGTCCAGCGGCAGCTTGAAGCGCGCTTCGTCCCAGATCACGCTGGCAATCAGCGAGTTCATGGCGTGTTCGGTCTTGTCGAGGTCACCACGGCGCACGAAGATTTGCAGCAAGTGGTCTTTGCCACCTCGCGTGCGAATGTTTTGCTCGCGCACCACCAAATCGGCGGCCACCAAGGCGAAGAGATAGCTGGGCTTGGGGAAGGGGTCATGCCACTTCGCAAAGTGCCTGTCGTTTTCCAACTCGCCTTGCTCCACCAGGTTGCCGTTGGACAGCAGCACCGGGTAGGTCTTCTTGGGTGCGCGCAAGGTCACGGTGAACACCGCCATCACATCGGGCCGGTCCAGGAAGTAAGTGATGCGCCGGAAACCTTCGGCTTCGCACTGCGTGAAAAATCCACCGCCTGAGTTGTACAGGCCGGACAACTCGGTGTTCTTCTCGGGGCAGCAGGTGTTGCGAATCTCCAAGGTAAAGGGCTCGGTGCCCAGTTCCTGAGTGCTTTCAATCACCAGCATGCCGTCTTCATTTTTGAAGGACACGCTCTGACCATTGACCAGCACGCGCAGCAAATTCAAGCCCTCGCCATGCAGGCGCAGCGGTTGGGCGGCAACGCTGTCATTGCGCTGCAGCTGCATGCGGTTGATGACCAGGGTTTTGCTGGGGTCCAGGTCGAAGCTCAAGTCAACCGAACGGATCCAGTACGCTGGCGCGACATAGTCTTCGCGGCGGATCAGGGTGGAACTGCCTTCACGCATGATGGTTTCTCTCTGACGAACGAGCGGTTAAATTTCAACGAGTACCCATTGAGCGGCCAGAATGGCGCTTCGATCTAAACGCCTTGCTTCAAACTGGCCTCAATGAAAGAGTCCAAGTCACCATCCAGCACTTTCTGGGTGTTGGATGTTTCAAAGTTGGTGCGCAAATCTTTGATGCGACTTTGGTCCAGCACATAGGAACGAATCTGGTGACCCCAGCCGACATCGGTTTTGGTGTCTTCCAGTTTTTGCTGCTCTTCCTGGCGCTTGCGCATCTCGTGGTCATAAAGACGTGAGCGCAGGCGTTTCCACGCCACGTCGCGGTTGCTGTGCTGGCTGCGGCCGTCCTGGCACTGCACCACGATGCCGGTGGGGATGTGCGTCAGTCGCACAGCAGAGTCTGTTTTGTTGATGTGCTGGCCGCCTGCGCCGCTGGCGCGGAAGGTGTCGGTGCGCACGTCTGAGGGGTTGATGTCGATCTCAATCGAGTCGTCGATCTCGGGGTAGACAAACAGCGACGCAAAACTGGTGTGGCGGCCACCCGAGGAGTCGAACGGGCTTTTGCGCACCAGGCGGTGCACGCCGGTTTCTGTGCGCAGCAGGCCAAAGGCGTATTCGCCTTCGACTTTGATGGTGGCGCTTTTGATGCCCGCCACATCTCCGGCAGTTTCGTCTTCCATCGTTGTTTTGAAACCTTTGCGCTCGGCGTACTTCAGGTACTGGCGCAACAACATGCTGGCCCAGTCGCAAGCCTCAGTGCCACCCGCACCGGCCTGAATGTCGATGAAACAATTGCTCGGATCGGCCGGGTTGTTGAACATGCGGCGGAATTCGAGTTTGGCGACCGTTTCCTCGAGTTTCTGGGCGTCGGCTTCAATCGTGATGATGGAGTCAAAGTCGTTGTCGCCCTTGGCCATCTCAAAGAGCTCGGTGTTGTCGGCCAGGTTGCTGGTCAGGTGGTTGATGGTTTCCACCACGTTGTCCAGCTCGCGCTTTTCGCGGCCAAGTTCCTGCGCGCGTTTGGGTTCGTTCCAAACGTTGGGGTTCTCTAACGCAGCGTTGACTTCGTTCAACCGCAGGGCTTTGCGGTCGTAGTCAAAGATACCCCCGAAGGTCGATGGTCCGCTGGCTCAGGTCGGCCAGTGCGTTGCCCACGGCATTGATGTGTTCGACGTCCATGTTCTTGATTCCCAAGGTTTTTTTTGAAAGATCGCCGATTTTCGCACGGGTATGACCCCCTATCCCTGACTTAGGGGGTGCCAGGCGCTGCACATGCGGCGATACTTCGCGCCGGTATGAACACAATGGTTTTCCCTTATGTTGACCGGCGGGCCGGATGGTGGCGCGCCGCAGCCTGTGTGCTGCTGGTTGCTGCTGTCTGCTTGCCAGGGCGAGTTTGGGCGGCGATTGAGCCGTTTGAGCCACCCGCGTTATGGCGTGCGCTGCGCTCTGAGGCCCAGGCCCAAGAGCAGGGGCTCGGTGTTCCCAAGGATGGCGCCAAAGCGGCAGCGCTTTATTGCCAGGCCGCCAAGCTCGGTGATCCGGAGTCCCAATTCAATTTGGGCTGGATCTATGCCTATGGTCGCGGTGTGCCGCGTGACGACAGATTGGCTGCATTTTTCTTCCGATCTGCGGCCGACCAAGGCATTGAGCAGGCACGCACCATGCTGGCGGTGGTTGGGGAGCCCGAGGGTGAGCTTCCCGCGTGCTTGCGCAACGAAGTCAAACCGACGCCTGTTGCCATCGTCGCCGCAGCCCCGGTAAAACCACCCGCCATCGTGGCACCCAAACCCATCGCCGACCTCGTCAACAAATTGGCCCCCGGATTCAAGTTGGAACCGCAACTGGTGCTGGCCATCATCAAAGCCGAGTCGAACTTCGACGAGCTGGCGCTGTCGCCTAAAAAGGCCATGGGTTTGATGCAGCTCATCCCCGAAACGGCAGCGCGTTTTAATGTGCAAAAGCCGTATGACCCCAAACAGAATGTCAGTGGAGGCATGGCCTATCTGCGCTGGCTTTTGGCCTACTTTGAAGGTGACGTGGCCTTGGTCGCTGCAGCTTACAACGCCGGTGAGGGCACGGTAGAACGTTACCGCGGTGTGCCTCCTTTTGGCGAAACCCAAGCCTATGTGGCCCGTGTGCTCAAAGCCGTCGGCACGCCCACCCACCCGTTTGACGCTCGCGTGACGGGCCCCTCTCCTAAACTGGCCCAGATCAAGGCAGTTGCCACCCTGCCCCCTCCGGCGCGGACCCTCGGCGCGCGGGTGGCACAACCGACTGCCAGTACGTCATCCAGGGTGAGTTTGACCCTCGTCGGCAGCCCCTGAATGAGCGTCGCACGTGGTGCGCCCTTGCTGCGCATCCGCTAGCCCGGATATTTCACCAGGGACGCGCCCGAGTGGGCTGTGGTGCGGTGCGCTGGTAAGGCGTGACGACGCTGCGGGCTCGTGCCCGCGAGGAGGAGCAACGCGGTCAGCGTACCGCAGCACAGCTCAATCGGGGGCGTAGCGCTCGGACCAAATTGGATTTGGCGCTCGAAGCCAAGAACCTGAGCATTCATGCAGTGTTGCAGGGCATAGGAGAGCGACCTGGTGAAATATTCGGGCTAGACTGCGCCGTCCACGGCCAAGCCCACCATCCCAGCGATCCAGTCCCTTGAAGTTTGAACGGTTCGTTGGGAGTCTTGCATAGGCTTTCACGAGCGAACCGCTGACGCTACGAAGTGTCGGGTCCAGGGCAACAAAAGCGGTTCGCCGTGTCCCGATCAATTTATTGGGCGGAAGGTGAGGTTATGTTGGCAGCAGATTCGGCTCAAGGCTTGGGTTCGCTTATCAACACAGCCCGTTGGCGACACGTCTGGCTGGTCTTTTTATTGGCGGCTTGTTGTGCCTGGAGCGCAGTCGCAGCGCCGCAGTACCGCTTCAAAAGCCACAGTGGCGCTGCGCCGGTCGCCCTGGCCGACAGCTTTTTAAGTCCCCAGGAGCGAGAGTTTTTGGCGCAATTGCCGGAAATTCGTGTTGCCCTGCAAGTGGTGGGCGCGCCACCCTACGAGACAGTGAGTCCATCCGGCGAGGTAGCCGGCTTTCAGGCCGAGGTGCTGGGTCATTTGGCCAATACATTTGGTTTGCGTATCAGGCCGGTGGTATTGCCCGATTGGCCCAGCGTGCTTCAAGCAGTCAAAAGCAATCAGGCCGACATGGTCCTGACCTTGTCGGTTTCGCCTGAGCGCATGAAATTCTTAGAGTTCACGCTGGGCACGGTGCCTGTTCCGGCGGCCGTGTTTGCGCGGCAACGTGACAACGTCAAACTGCCTGCCCTTGATCAAGCACGCATCGCCCTAGAGCGCGAGTACTACAGCAATGACTTGGTGCGACGCCTCTATCCGCAAGCCAAGGTGTTGCCAACCTTGACCACGCTGGAGGCCATGCAAGCGGTGTCTGAAGGGCGGGCTGACTACTACGTCGGCAGTTTGCTGGAGGCGATTGACCTGCTGTCTCGCCAGCCCGTACCTGGCATCGCGGTCCAAGAGATTTTGCAAACCGGCAGCAGCCTGTACCACTTTGGTATTCGCAAAGACTGGGCACCGCTGGCCGGCATCTTGAACAAAGGCATCTCCAGGTTCCGCTCTGACCAACGGCCCAACGCTTGGAGTGCCGCAGCTGCCAGCATTCCCAACGGTAGCCTGGCATGGCCGCGCCCGTTGGCATTGAGTGACGAAGAAACGAGCCTGTTGTCCAGCAGAGCAGTCTGGCGCATC
Source organism: Pseudomonadota bacterium (assembly GCA_046049865.1). Classification (GTDB taxonomy): domain Bacteria; phylum Pseudomonadota; class Gammaproteobacteria; order Burkholderiales; family Burkholderiaceae_C; genus JANPCX01. The sequence continues at coordinate 7,198 of JBJOQO010000097.1, forward strand.
GGCGCCGTTCGTGGTCTGGCGCTGCTCAATGATGTGGATGCCAACGGCACGCACTCAGGCATCGCCTCGGAGTACACCGACCATGTGGCACGCCGCCTGGGGGTTGGCATTGAGCTCGTGGCTTTTGACAATGTGGCCGCCATGCTGGATGGCTTGCGCCAGGGCCGCATCGACTTCGTTCCCTTCCTCACCCAAACTGATGAGCGCTCACGGGACTTTGTTTTCTCCAAGCCCTATTTTGAGATGCCTTACATGCTGGTGGCACGCAGCGACGCACCGCTTTACTGGGGCCTCGGTAGCCTCCAAGGCAAACGCCTGGCCTTGGCGCCAGCCCATCCACTGCGCGATCTGATCGCAAAAAAATACCCTGAGATTCAAGTGCTCGCGCCTAAAAACGGCCTGGATGCCATGGACATGGTGGCCCGTGGTGATGCGGACGCGGCCGTAGAAATCAAGGTGTTTGCCAACTTGCGTATCAATGCCGATTCCGCAGGGCGCCTGCGGGCGGTGGGCACGGTCGACGACTTGCCGGCGCAGTTTCGGTTTGCCGCCAGCAAAAACGCGGGCGCCGCATTCGCCGCTTTGTTGCCCCTGGTGGATCGTGCACTGGACGAGGTGCCAGCAGGCGAACGTGACCGCATGTTGCGCCGCTGGGTAGCCATTGATTTCAGCCCCGCGTTTCCGTGGCGGCGTTACCTGCCCACCTTGCTGGTGGGCTCGTTTGCGCTGCTGCTGATCGCAGCGGGCACGGTGTGGTGGATGAGGCGTTTGCGCAAGGAGGTATTGGCTAAACGTCTTGCGGTCGAGCAACTGGATGACATTGGTCGCACTGTTCCTGGTGTGGCGTTTCGGGATACGTACACCGTGCAAGGTGAGCTAAAGCGCCGCTTTTTTTCGTCTGGTGCAAAGAGTTTTTTGGGTTGGGAGCCCGAGCCAGGAAAGACCGTTCTGCAAGGCATTGAGGCCCATCTGCGCGCCAGCGACGCAAGGCAGCTCGGGGAGCAGCTGAAGTCACACTTAAAACATGGCACGCCGCTGAAGTTCACCGGTTTGTACGAGCGACCTGGTCCGTTGCCTGAAGGGGACGCGGGTGAAGCTGAGATGTGACTGCAAATTGAAGCCGTGCATCGGCAACACGGGGATGAAACCTCTTCAACGGGTTATGTGGTCGATGTCAGCTCAGAGCGTCATCTGCAAGAGCGCTTGGCCAAAGAAGCCAGCGAGCGGCATTTGTTGTTGGCCTCCGCCAGCCACGAGTTGCGCGCACCCACCCACACCCTGTCACTCGCATTACAAACACTGAGCAGCGAGGGCTGGCCCGAGCCCGCGACCCGGTCGCTGCGAATTGCCAAGGAGGCATCGCGCACCCTGGCGCAGTTGCTCAATGATGTGCTGGACGTGGCACGTTTTGATGCAGGGCACGTCGAGCTGCGGCCTCAAAATTTTGATTTGCGTGTTTTGATTGAACAAATTCGCGATGCACACTCAGGCGCCTTGTCCGCCAAACAGTTGGCCTTTGAGTGTGAGGTGGCCGACGACGTGCCCGCTTTGCTCTTTCTCGACCCTCTGCGCTTGAAGCAGGTGCTGACAAATTTACTCAGCAATGCCACGCGCTACACCAGCCAAGGTGGCGTGACATTGCAGGTGCGGATGGTGCCCGGCGGGTCTTCATTCGACGCAGCCCCGTTGCAGGCTGAACCGATGTTGTGTTTTGTTGTTAGTGACACTGGCGCAGGCATGTCACCCGAACGCCAAGCCGCTCCTTTTGTGCCCTTTGGTCGCGTGACGTCGCTCGAAGGGGGCACCGGTTTGGGCTTGTCGATTTGCCGTCGTTTGGTGGAGATGATGGGAGGGCGAATCGAGCTGCAAAGCCAAGCAGGGCGGGGGACGCAGGCCGCGGTTTTTCTGCCGGTCACCCACCAAGGCGCTGCCACGTTGAAATTCCGTGCCGAAGGTGTATTGCTCTTGTGCGATGACGATCCAGTGTGTCGAATGCTCGTCGCTGAGGGACTGTTGCGACAGGGTTTTGCGGTGGAACAAGTTGAAGACGGCGAAGCGGCACTTACTCGGCTGCGTTGCGGCGGAGTGCGAGCGCTCATCACCGACTTGAGCATGCCTGGCCTGGGTGGTGCCAAGTTGATTCAAACGCTGCGCGACGAGGAATCGTTGGTACCACCCCCGCATACGGCGGTGGTGATTTGCTCTGGCAACCCAGCGCCGCTGGCCTTGGCGCAGAACCGTCGCTTGGCCCACGATGTGTTTTTGACAAAACCGGTGGACGTGCAGACCTTGGTGCAAGCCTTGGCTGGCCTGGGAATAGTGCCTGCCGGAAAATCTAAGGCGCTTTGAGGCGAATCGGTCGATCAGCCGCTCGCCAACACCACCAGCTTCTCAGCCGATACACGCACTTTGATCGCTTTCTCGGAGATGATGCTGACGATGGCGAATTCCTTCACCGCTGTATTGCGCCGCACCGGTTCCAACAGCCCGGTGCCGTCGCGGCTGGTCAGCGCTGCCACCAAGGGTGTATTGGCATTGGGGCCGCGTTTGACCACGACACCGGCCTCGCCTGATGCCAGTTTCACAAAACACCCTGGTGGGTAAACACCAAACTCTTTGATGATGGCCGACGACATCGGGTGCCCTTGATCAGCCAGAAAAATAGAGCGCCCCGCTTCATTGGCTGGCAAGGCAGAGCGGCTGATTCGCCCGGCCAGCTTGGCCGTGTAAATGTCAATGCGCCGCAGCAAGTCGGCGATGTCGCTGACTTCTTTGAGTTTGTTCGGGTAGCCCGTGCCACCGGGAATTTCATGGTGCTGGGATACGGCATCCAGCCACGCTTTGTCCGTCACACCCGACCCCTCCAACATTTCTCGGCTGCGAATAGGGTGTTCGTTGATCGTGTCGCGTTGCAATTGGGTCGGCGCCGTGACTTGTGTGGACAGACGCGCTTGCAACTCCAGCATCGACAGGTTCATGGTCAGTGCGGCTTTGAAGACGCACATTTTTTTCTCTTGCTCCCAGCCCAATCGTTGCGCCACCAAATAACTGGCGATGGCCGAGTGTACGGAGTGGCTTACGCCGTAGTGCTGCTTGCCTGCCACTTCTTGGCGCAGCACTTGAAAAATGGCCAGGTCGGGGTCCCGCTCCACCAGGGCCAAAATTGGCCGCGCGGTTTCTTCGAGCGATTGCTGAAAATCAGTGGCGATTGATGATTT
>JBJOQO010000098.1:0-10005 GCA_046049865.1 Pseudomonadota bacterium
GCCTGATCTTGTCTTGCCATCCCACCGCTGCCATTCGCTGCCCCTTCGCTGTTGTCAAAACAGCAACCTTCGCAGCCTTCTATGCCTTTGCATAGGGTGGGTTTGCGGAACGCTTACGTTTGAGTGACACGCCCAGCGCCACCAAGATGAAGGAGAACTCGCCAATTTGTGCCAAGCTGGCCGATACGGTCAAGGCCGTACCCAAGGGATAACGGAACAGCACCACCACCAGCGCAGCAGCGATTGATTTACCGACCACGATGATGCCCACCACGGCCAACACCCGCAGCGGCTCCTCCAGCAAGATGCGGGGGTCGAACAACATGCCGACCGACACAAAAAACAGCACTGAAAACGCATCGCGCAGCGGCAGTGACTCCTCGGCGGCGCGTTGGCTGAACTCCGACTCACGCAGCACCATGCCCGCGAAAAAAGCCCCCAGCGCAAACGACACGCCGAACAAAGCGGCCGCACCAAAAGCGATGCTGACGGCGGCAGCCACCACACACAAGGTGAAGAGTTCGCGGGAGCCTGTTTGCGCCACTTGCCACAGCAGCCAGGGGAAAAGCCTGCGCCCCACCACCAGCATCAAGGCGACAAAAGCTGCCACCTGAAGCAGGGTTTTTCCGAGCGTCCAAGCCAAGCTGGACAGGTCTTGGGAGGCCTCTTGGCTGCTCAGCACACCAGCGATGGCGGGCAGCATCACCAGCACAAGCACCATGGCCAGGTCTTCTACGATCAACCAGCCCACGGCGATGCGGCCGTTCATCGAATCCACCACGCCCCGGCTTTCCAATGCTTTGAGCAGCACGACGGTGCTGGCCACCGACAGTGAAATCCCGAACACCAGGCTGGCGGGCCAGTCCCAACCCCACCAACGGGCCAGGCCCGCGCCCAGGGCTGTGGCGGCGGCCATTTGCACCACGGCTCCGGGCACCGCAATTTTTCGCACCGCCATCAGGTCGTCCAGCGAAAAGTGCAAACCCACGCCAAACATCAGCAGCATCACGCCGATTTCGGACAACTGAGCGGCCATGGACACATCGGCCACAAAACCCGGCGTGAACGGCCCAATGAGCACGCCCGCCAGCAAGTAACCCACCAGCGCAGGCAATTTCACCTTGGCGGCCAGAAAGCCGAAGATCAACGCCAAACCCAGGCCAGCGGCAATCAGAGAAATCAAGGAAGTGGCGTGGGGCATGTACGGTTCGAGGCGGACGACCGATTAAGGCATGGGAGTACCAATTCTCACAGCATGACAGCCTGGCAAATCAATCTCCCGCCGATTCACTGACAAAAGTAAGGGCATAGACGCGAAATATGCGGTGCCCAACGTCGCACGTCTAAAAAACCCGGAAAACCCGTATGGTGGCGTCAGGAGGCGCTGCACGACGCAGCGCTCGCCAAAGAAGCGACCTGCGCGGGGGCGGTCGCCTTCAACCGGTGGTCTGACCACACCTGCCGCCACTTGCGGGCACCCGCCAAGCCATTGCGCAGTCCCAGCATATGGCGCGCCACACGTGACCACGGCTCGCCAGATTCCACACGAGCCCCCATGTAGTCGATCAACTGGGCTTCGACCTCGTCACGCGTCAGCGCGAAGGGGGCATCGCCAAAAAACATGGCATCCCATTCACTGAGCCACCAGGGGCGGTGGTAGGCCTCACGGCCCAGCATCACGCCGTCGACATGAGCGAGGTGGGACTGAATGTCTTCGTTCGTCGTCACGCCACCATTGAGCACGATGGTGAGGTGGGGAAAGTCTTTTTTGAGTTGATAGACCGCTTCATATCGCAGCGGCGGAACTTCGCGGTTTTCTTTGGGGCTCAAGCCCTGCAACCAAGCATTGCGGGCATGCACGATGAACACCTCGCAGCCTGCATCGGCCAAGGTGCCGACAAAGTCGCGCACAAAACCGTAGTGTTCGGTACGGTCAATGCCGATGCGGTGCTTCACGGTGACGGGCAGGCTGCAGGCATCGCGCATGGCCTTCACGCCGTCAGCCACCAAAGTAGGTTCGGCCATCAGGCAAGCGCCAAACGCACCACGCTGCACACGTTCGCTGGGGCAGCCGCAATTGAGGTTGACTTCGTCGTAACCCCATTGCTCGGCCAGTTTGGCGCAGTGCGCCAGGTCTGCGGCTTCGCTGCCGCCAAGTTGCAAGGCCAGCGGATGCTCTTGGGTGTTGAAGTCCAGGTGCCGCGCCACATCGCCATGAATCAGCGCGCCCGTGGTCACCATCTCGGTGTAAAGCCGAGTCTGCTTTGTGAGCAGCCGGTGGAAGTAGCGACAGTGTTTGTCCGTCCAGTCCATCATCGGCGCAACCGACAGTCGCCAAGGGTTGGCGGCAGGGCTGGCAGAGGTAGCGGTTGAGCGGTCGTGCATCGATTGACTGGCCGAAAAAAAAGCCACCGACGTTGGTCAGCGGCTTGATTTGTTGCATTTGGTGGGACGTGGAGGCTTCGAACCTCCGACCCCCACAGTGTGAATGTGATGCTCTACCCCTGAGCTAACGTCCCAAATGCTTTATGCCTTGTTCCGGGTGGAAGAATTTTCCGCTCCCAGAAAAGCCTGTGATTATGCCACAGCTTTTTGAAAGCTCACTCCACCGCCAGCTTACGCCAGACGGTTTTTCCACCTGATGCTTTGTCCAATTCGGTCAAAAGCGCTGCATGGGCTGTCACCTCTTCATCGTTGGCAGCCAAAACGGGCAGGTTCAATTGGCTGAAATCCACTGCTTCGACCGCGTACTCAGCGCTGCCCTCCTCGGCATCTGCTTGCACCAGTGAGTCTTGCCCCCGCGTCATGCGGATGTAGACCTCGGCGAGCAATCCGGCGTCAAGCAACGCACCGTGCAGGGTGCGGTTGGTGTTGTCGACTTCCAAGCGACGACACAGCGCATCCAAAGAGTTGGATTTCCCCGGAAACATTTCGCGGGCCAAGGTGAGGCTGTCGGTCACGGTGGTCACGAAGGTGGGGAATTTGGGCCGCCCCAGCCGTTTGAGTTCTTCGTTGAGAAAGCCAACGTCAAAACTTGCGTTGTGGATGATGATTTCCGCACCTTGCAGGTACTGCAGCAAGTCGTCTGCCACCTGAGCGAAGAGTGGTTTGTCGGCCAAGAACTCGTCCGTCAGGCCGTGTACACGCAGCGCGTCTTCGTGGCTGGAGCGCTGCGGGTTCAAATAGAAATGCAGGTTGTTGTCGGTGAGGCGGCGGTTCACCATTTCCACACAACCGATTTCAATCACGCGGTCGCCCGCCTCGGGACTCAAGCCTGTGGTTTCGGTGTCGAGAAAAATTTGTCGCATGCTTTAGCCCTTTTTTGAAGGCGTGGCACGCCCTTGGCCCCACCACCACAAGAACACGCCTGCCAGCACCATCGGAATACAAAGCCACTGGCCCATGCTGAGATTGAATGCGAGCAAGCCCAAAAAGCTATCGGGTTCGCGGAAATACTCGGCGGTGAAACGCAGCAGGCCATATCCGACCAAAAATGCCCCAGAGACTTGGCCCAAACCACGCGGCTTGCGTGCGTAAAGCCACAGCAAAACAAACAGCAGCACGCCCTCCAGCAAAAACTGGTATAGCTGAGACGGGTGACGTGCGAATGTGGCCCCCGACTGAGGGAACACCATGGCCCAGGGCAGACTGGGATCAGCCGCCCTGCCCCACAACTCACCGTTGATGAAGTTGCCGATGCGGCCACTGGCCAAGCCCGTGGGCACACAGGGCGCAATAAGGTCTGTGACTGCCAGCCAGTGGCGCTTGCGGCTGAACGCAAACCAGGCCATGGCCGCGATCACGCCCAACATGCCGCCGTGAAACGACATGCCGCCTTTCCAGACGGCGAACGCTTCTAAGGGATGGTGGATGTAGTAGTCAGGTTTGTAGAAAAACGCGTAACCCAGGCGACCACCTACCACCACACCGAGTACACCAAAGAAGAGTAAATCTTCAACATCCTTTTTGCTCCAGCCCTGCGCCACCGCATGCGCTTGCTGCACACGGCGCCCGCAAAGGAACATAAAGAGGCCAAAAGCCACTAAATAAGTCAGCCCATACCAGTGGATGGAAATGGGCCCCAAACTCAGGGCCACGGGATCAAACTGCGGATGCACGAGCATCAAAACTTCCTTCAAACGTTGTGGGCTTGGCTTTTGAGCGCCGTGTGCACATGCTGCACAAAACGCTGCACCACCGGGGTGGGCTCACTGGGCCAAATCAGACTGGTTTCGCAGCGTGGCGCAGCGCCTTGCACACGCCGATAATAAACACCTGGTCGCTGCAATTGCATCACCGACTCGGGCACCCAGGCCACCCCCATGCCCGCGGACACGAGGTTGACGATGGTCTGCATTTGAATCGCTTCTTGCACGAGCTGGGGGCTGCATTGGTGGGCGCTGTAGAACGACAACAGCGCATCATAGAGTGAAGGTGCTATGCGCCTTGGAAACACAAGGAGCGGCTCTTGCAGCACAGCACTGACTGACAACGTGTCCGCCAGTGCCAAGGGGTGTTCGGCGGGCAGGGCCAGCACCATGGTTTCACGCGATACCGACAGCGCCTGGAAACCAACGGGTGGTGCATCCGGCGCGTGCAGTACAAAACCAGCATCCATTTCGCCGGCAGAAAATGCGGCCAATTGCTGGTCAAAGGTGGCTTCTTGTAAAGCCAATTCAACTTCAGGGTGCGACGTGCGAAAGCAGCGCAGCCACTGCGGCAAACCACCAAAACCCATGGTCGAGACAAACCCCAAACGCAGCCTGCCCAAACGTCCTTGGGCGGCTGCTTGCAGCGTGGTAGGGATGCGCTGCAGGTCGTCGAGCAAACGCTGCGCAATCGGCAGCAACACGGTGCCAGCGGGCGTTAAGGCCACCGACCGGCTGGTGCGGTCAAACAGCTTCACCCCGAGCTCTTGCTCCATTTGGCGGATGGACATGGTCAGCGGCGGCTGGGTCATGTGCAGGCGTTGCGCGGCACGTCCGAAGTGCAGTTCTTCTGCCACGGCGAGGAAGTGGCGCAATTGCCGCAGGTCTGTCATTAATACCTCAGGTGTATTGATGGGAAGCGAAAGATATATTTGAACCGAAAACCGCGCCGCAGGATACTTCGCACTCGCCCTTTTTGCCCAGGAGACAACCCATGACCATCAACCGCCGCTCCAAAAACATCACCGAAGGCGTGGCCCGCGCCCCCAACCGCTCCATGTACTACGCCCTTGGCTACGAAGCCGGCGATTTCAAAAAACCCATGATTGGCGTCGCTAACGGGCACTCCACCATCACACCGTGCAACTCCGGTTTGCAGAAACTGGCCGACGCAGCGGTGGCTGGCATCGAAGCCGCCGGTGGCAACGCGCAAATTTTTGGCACCCCCACGATTTCCGATGGCATGGCCATGGGCACCGAGGGCATGAAGTACAGCCTGGTGTCGCGTGAAGTGATTGCCGATTGCATTGAAACCTGTGTTGGCGGCCAATGGATGGACGGCGTGCTGGTGGTGGGCGGCTGCGACAAAAACATGCCCGGCGGCATGATGGGCATGCTGCGCGCCAATGTGCCGGCCATTTATGTCTACGGCGGAACGATTCTGCCGGGGCGCTACAAAGGCCAAGACCTCAACATCGTCAGCGTGTTCGAAGCCGTGGGCCAGTTCACCTCCGGCAACATGAGCGAGGAAGATTTTTGCGAGATCGAGCGCCGCGCCATTCCTGGCAGCGGCTCCTGCGGCGGCATGTACACCGCCAACACCATGAGTTCGTCGTTTGAAGCGCTGGGCATGAGCTTGCCGTTTTCGAGCACGATGGCCAATCCGCACGACGAAACCGCCAACAGCGCCAAAGAGGCGGCACGTGTGCTGGTTGAGGCCGTCAAGAACGATTTGAAACCGCGCGACATCGTGACCAAAAAGGCCATCGAAAACGCCGTCGCCGTCATCATGGCCACCGGCGGCTCTACCAATGCCGTGCTGCACTATTTGGCGATCGCGCACACCGCACAAGTGGACTGGACGATTGACGACTTTGAGCGCATGCGCAAGAAGATTCCAGTGTTGTGCGACTTGAAACCCTCAGGCAAATACCTGGCCGTTGACTTGCACAAAGCGGGCGGCATTCCCCAGGTCATGAAAACGCTGCTGGCTGCGGGCTTGTTGCACGGTGACTGCATGACCATCACCGGCAAAACCGTGGCAGAAAACCTGGCCGACATTCCCGATGTGCCGCGCGCCGATCAGGACGTGATTCGCCCCATCGACAAGCCCATTTATGCAGAAGGCCACCTGGCCATCCTGAAGGGCAACTTGTCGCCCGAAGGCTGCGTGGCCAAGATCACTGGCCTGAAAAACCCGGTCATCACCGGCCCTGCGCGCGTGTTCGACGACGAACAATCGGCCCTCGCGGCCATCATGGCTCGCAAAATCGTCGCTGGTGATGTGATGGTGCTGCGTTACCTCGGCCCCAAAGGCGCGCCTGGCATGCCAGAAATGCTGGCCCCGACAGGCGCGCTGATCGGTCAAGGCCTGGGCGAATCGGTGGGCCTCATCACCGATGGCCGTTTCTCAGGTGGCACCTGGGGCATGGTGGTGGGCCACGTCGCGCCCGAGGCTTATGCGGGTGGCGTGATTGCCCTGGTGCAGGAAGGTGACAGCATCACCATCGACGCGCACACCCTGAGTTTGAATTTGCATGTCAGCGACGAAGAACTCGCCAAACGCCGCGCTGCCTGGAAAGCCCCGGCGCCGCGTTACACACGTGGGGTGTTGGCGAAGTTTTCGCGCAATGCGTCCAGTGCCAGCACGGGGGCGGTGCTTGACCGCTGGGAAGGCTGATCGAGCGCCGGTGCGTCATCCAACAAAAAGCGGCTCGATGAGCCGCTTTTTTTTCCTTTTTGTGGTCAGCGTTTGGCTTTGCCCCTTCGGCCTTTTTCGTCCATGCCCAAGGACACCAAGTTTTGGTTTCGGCGCTGTTTTTTTCGGTCTTCCATTTTGTCGATCTCACGGCGTTTGGTCAGGCCCGAACGGTCTGCATACTCCCACCACAACACCGCCAACCCCAGCGGCGCCAATATCCACCACCAGGACCAACCCGCCACGGGATCCACCTCAGCCAACTTGAGCAATACCAACAACACCCCAATGACAACGCCGTACATGTCCACCACTCCCGAAAAAGGGGATGGCGCGCCGTGGGGCCATCCACAAAAGTACACTTCACAGCGCTGAATGTAGCGCAGGCTGAACCAGCCGCTTCAAGATTCCAACTACACACAACCGCTTGACGCCGAAAAGCCATGAAACCTGTTGCAGCGATTTTTTCATTGTTCGCCTTGTTGGCCAGTTCAGGGGTTCAAGCCGATCCGAGCCTGGCAGACAAGAAAAACTGCATGGGTTGCCACCATGCCACCGAACGTCGGGTGGGCCCGGCGTTCAAGGCCATTGCTGCAAAGTACGCCGGCCAAAACGATGCCGTGGACAAACTCGCGCAAAAGATCATCAAAGGTGGCGCCGGGGCGTGGGGCGCTGTGCCGATGCCAGCCAATTCACAGGTTTCCGCTGCCGAAGCAAAACAATTGACCTTGTGGATCTTGTCGCAGAAGTGACTTCATTGAATCAGTTCAGCGCCCAACCAGCCGCGCAGGCTGTTGATAAAAACCAGGCCTTGAGCGCGCGCCAGGTCGCTGCGGTGAATGCGTCCCTCAACCATCCTTGATTCGCGCAAGGCCACAGCCCGGCCCACGCCGGCAAGCAAACCGCACTCCACATAGGGGGTGACCCACTGGCCGTCCAACAACACAGCCACATTGCCTCGGGTGAACTCGGTCAACTCACCAGCCTCGTTGAACAACAGGGTGTCGAACACATCCGGCGTCGATGGCGCAAAAACTTCGTAGTGGCTGCGTCGGGTGGTTTTGAAACGCACAAACTCGCTGTGGGCTTCGAGAATGGGGCGGCTGGCAAGCTGCACCTGAACCGGTTCAAGTGTTGGTGGAAGGTGGTGCGCTGTCACCTGCACCCTGCCCTTTGCATCTGAGCGCAGCCGCACGCGCCAAACGCCTTTTGGGTGTTGTTGCGCAAGGTTCGCCAAGCTGTCCTCAAGTACTTCATGTTCGACTGCATACCCAAAATACGCGGCAGCCTCTTGCAGCCTCGTGCGGTGCAGCGGCCAGTGTGGGAACTGTCCTTCTTCCAAGCGCAAGGTTTCCAACAGCTCAAAAGGCGCTTCGCAGCGGCGCAGAAAAGCTTGTTTGTTGCGCCACTCCTGCCACTCGTCGTTTGCAGTCGCGTCTGCCGTGATGCCACTGCCGATGCCGCAACGAGCCACCTGGCCCTGCACCGTCACCGTTCGGATGGCCACATTGAACGTGGCCGCGCCACCCGGCTGCAGCACACCGATGGCACCGCAGTACACGCCCCGTGCGCGGGTCTCCAGTTGTTTGATCCAGTGCATGGCACGCACCTTGGGCGCGCCGGTGACCGAGCCGCAAGGAAACAGTGCGCCAAAGACATCCGCCAGTTCAAGGCCAGGCCGGGTTTGGGCCCGCACGTCCGATGTCATTTGCCAAATGGTGGGCCAAGCTTGCAGCGCAAAAAGGTTCTCAACCTTCACACTAAAAGGTGTTGCGATGCGCGACAAATCGTTGCGGATCAGATCCACGATCATCAGGTTTTCGGCTTGTTCTTTGCTGCTTTCTCGCAGCGCTTGAGCCAGCGCTTGGTCTTGCATCTCTGACTGTCCACGCGCCGCAGTGCCTTTCATCGGGCGGCTCAAAATCTGCCCTTCTCGCCAGTCAAAGAACAGCTCGGGTGAGACGGACAAAATTTGTGTGCCACCCAAATTCACATACGCGGAATAACTATTCGGTTGGGCACGACACAGCGCATCAAACAAAGCCAAGGTATCGCCTTCAAACTGCGACTCCAAGGGAGCGGTGAGGTTGATTTGATAGACCTCACCATCAGCAATCGCTTGGTGAATATGGCCTATCTGGCTTGCGAAATGCTCCGGGGTGAGTGTGGATTTCCAGGGTTGCAACTGCCAGGGTTTCGGCTCGCAAGGGGCTGACAAAGCGCGAGCGCTGTCGTAAACCGCGAACCAAGCCAAGGGCGCGGATGGGCCGTTGTCGGGGTGCAATTCATAGGCGCTATCGAATGCGGCCGCAGCTTCAAAGCTGACGAAACCGATGCACCAACGGCCGTCTTTTGCGTGTTGGTGAGCCGCATTCAGTGTGGCTGCGACCTCTCCGGGGCGGTTTGCCACCAAGACGTGCAGAGGCTCGCCAAACGCAGCGTGCAGTGGCTGCGACTGCGTGTGGGGAGCTGTGAAACGCAGAACGGCGGATGGGGGAGCGTCAAATGAGGGCATGCGACTGGAAGTCTAGCCTCATGCCTTGAGTCCACACACGCCGAGTAGCGACGGATTGAGGGGCTTCGCCCAGCTGATCCAAGATCGCTGGGTTCTGGTGACTACATCACATCAGCAAGGCGACGTGAGTAGCCCCCGAATGCCGCCGCAGCCCTGACTGGGTAGGTCGCCTTCGGCGACCCTGGATCAAAAGGCTTCGCCTAATTGATCCAGTATGGCGTGATTCTGGTGCGTCCATCACATCGCTGCGCGATATGAGTACGCCCCGAACCCAGCGACCGTGCTGACGCACGGCACGGCCTGCGGCCTACTTGGATCAGAAGGCTTCGCCTAGCTGATCCAAGATTGCTGGGTTCTCCAACGTGCTGGTGTCTTGGGTGACGGCTTCGTTTTTGGCCACCGAGCGCAACAAGCGGCGCATGATCTTGCCGGAGCGGGTTTTGGGCAGGTTGTCGCCGAAACGAATGTCTTTGGGTTTAGCAATCGGGCCGATTTCTTTGGCCACCCAGTCACGCAGTTGTTTCGCGATGGCCTTCGCTTCGTCGCCTGTGGGGCGAGGACGCTTCAACACCACGAAAGCGCAGATGGCTTCGCCTGTCGTATCGTCGGGCCGGCCCACCACGGCGGCTTCGGCCACGAGGTCG
>JBJOQO010000099.1:0-9533 GCA_046049865.1 Pseudomonadota bacterium
GAGACCCTGTACGGACGCCACATGGGCAGCTTCCGTGTCATCGACGCACTGGCCACCTTGGCGTTTGATTTTCCATCCGGCCGCAAAGACCGCAGCCCCTTCTTCCGCGATGAGCTGGAACAGTTTTTGGTGCTGACGCAGCGAGAGGGCGTTGATCCCTTGTCGGTGCGCGGCAGTTTTGCCGGTGCCATGGGACTGCCTCAATTCATGCCCAGCAGCATCATGAAGTACGCGGTTGACTTCGACGGCAATGGCCACATTGACCTGCACAAAAGCCACGCCGATGTGATTGGCAGCGTGGCGCGTTACCTGTTTGACTTCGGTTGGCAGCGCGACTTGCCCACGCACTTTGACGTGTCGGTTCCGGTGGAAGTCAGCGACCGAGCCGTGCTGCTGGCACCGGACATCCTGCCCACCTTCGCACCGCAAGAGTTTGTGGACCGGGGTGCACTGCTGCCCGCCCAGGCCATGCAAACCACCAGCAAACTCGCTCTCGTCGAGCTGCAAAACGGCGACGCGGCGCCCAGTTACGTGGCGGGGACGAGCAACTTCTACGCCGTGACGCGCTACAACTGGTCCAGCTACTACGCGATGGCGGTGATTGATTTAGGCGCTGCAGTGAAACAGGCCCGGCAAACGCGTTTGTCGCAACCCCAAGCGGCACGCTGAGTCCATCTAGTGTCGCGAGTCAGAAATATCGAGACAAAATGAAAACGATGGATTCGCTCCGAGGGCAAGGCGCAAACCACAGCGATACTGTGGTATCGCGCGGATTTGCAACGCGGCCATCGGGGCGAAGACACGTTTTCATGTATCGATATTTCTGACTCGCGACACTAGGGCCTGCTCCATGGTTCCCTGGCTTCAAAGCCCGCTCGACCCGCTGCCTCCCACGTCAAAAGCATTGGGGCCCGGCAGCGACGCGCCTGGCTTGCTGGCCGCGGGAGAGGATTTGAGCACCGCCCGCTTGGAGGAAGCCTATCGCCACGGCGTGTTCCCTTGGTTCAGCCCGGGCCAGCCTGTCCTGTGGTGGTCACCGGCCCCCCGCATGGTGTTGCTCACGTCCGAGTTCAAGCTCAGCCGGTCACTGCGAAAAACCATCGGCCACTTTTTGCAAACGCCGGGCTGCGAGGTGCGTTTCGACTGCGCATTTGAACAAGTGATTCGCGCGTGTTCGCAAACACCCCGACCGGGGCAAGACGGCACCTGGATCGTCCCCGACATGATGGAGGTTTACGGCCAGTGGCATCGCCAGGGCAAAGTCCATAGTGTGGAAACCTGGGTGGATGGCAAGCTGGTGGGGGGCCTCTATGGCGTCGGCATCGGGCGCATGTTTTTTGGCGAATCGATGTTTTCACATCAAACCGACGCGTCCAAGATTGCACTGGCCGCGTTGGTGGCGTTTTGCCGAGCGCACGACGTGCCCATGATTGACTGCCAACAGGCGACGCGGCACTTGCTGGCTATGGGCGGCCGAGAGATCCCGCGCACCGAGTTTGAAGCCCGGCTCACCCCGCGCTTAGGGGAGCCGGAAATTTCGGATTGGTCCTATGATGCAAAGCACTGGGCGACGCTGCACGAAGCGCTGAATTCCCAGCCTCTGCCACCCTGATACACCGGAAGTTCACGGCCCGTGACCCATCTCAAAGAGCTGCCGCTTTCATCATTGCAGTTTTATGCCACGGCACCCTACCCGTGTAGTTATTTGGCGGGCCGCCTTGCTCGGTCCCAGGTTGCCACCCCCAGCCATTTGATCAATGCCGACGCCTATTCGGGCCTCGTGGCCAACGGCTTTCGCCGCAGCGGCATGTTCACTTACCGGCCGTATTGCGACGGCTGCAAAGCCTGTGTCCCGCTGCGCATCCCTGTTGCCACGTTCGACCCCAACCGCAGCCAGCGACGGGCATGGAAGGCGCATCAAAACTTGCAGTCACGCGTTCTGAAGCTGTGTTTTGTGCCCGAACACTATGAGCTTTACCTGCGCTACCAAGCAGGTCGGCACAGCGGCGGCGGCATGGACAACGACAGCGTGGACCAGTACACCCAGTTTTTGCTGCAAACCCGCGTCAATTCCCGTTTGGTCGAGTTTCGGGCTCCGCCGCAAGAAGGGGAGGTGCTGGGCAAACTCAAGATGGTGTCCATCCTGGACATCCTCAACGATGGCCTGTCGGCGGTTTACACGTTTTACGAGCCCGAAGAGGGCTGCAGCTATGGCATTTACAACGTGTTATGGCAAATTGAACAGACCCAACTGCTCAAGCTTCCCCATGTCTACCTGGGCTATTGGATAGAAGGCAGCCCCAAGATGGCCTACAAGGCAGATTTCCAGCCCCATCAGCAACTGATTGATGGTCAATGGCTTGACGTTTCACCTTGACCGAGTAAAAACCCGAGGCATCGACAGTCAGGTATTTCCCAGCTTGGAGGCATTTTTTCCAAGCGTTACACATGGATTTGCCAAACAGCGGACAATAAGGGGCTTCCCCTTTTCTGCACAATATGTCAGTTCAGGGTCCAAGCAATGATCAATTTGCTCACTTCGCTTGAGACTTTCACATGGCCACATCTCGTTCCGCAGCCAAACCGGCCCCTTCTGTGCCCTCTTCTATCGAGACTACACCGCAGGTGAAGTTACGTCAAAGTCAGGCGGAATACACCGCCGCACGCCCGCTGGGCGAGCCCGGCCCCAAGGCCATGATGTCCAGCAGCAAGATGTATGTGTGCAGGCGCTGCGGCGCAAACTTCAAGACCGGCGAAGGTAAACCTCACCCCCGTATGCATGGACTGGGCACATGTAATGTGTGCTTGGCCAAAGCCAGTACACCGCCCGACACGATTGCTGGCTGATTCTGTCGTCCGTCCCGCCGCCCAGCACGTTATGGATCAGCGGCCAGCAAATCGAGCCCGAGACTTGTTGATGCATTGATCGTGATCAACCCTGGTTTCGTTACATGGTGGCATGCTGCAAAACCTCCACCTCTTCTTCAGCCCCCAAAGGACAACCCAGTGAAATCAGCCAACCGCCGTGTTTTCATGATGCAAGTGGTCGCCGTAGGCACCACCCTCGCCGCAACCCAAGCTCGCGCACAAGCCAAACTGGAAGAAACCGACGCGCAAGCTACGTCGCTTGGCTACAAACACGACGCCACCAAGGTCGATGCCAAAAAATTCCCCAAGTACGCAGCGGGTCAAGTCTGCAACAACTGCGCGCTTTACCAAGGCAAGGCGGCAGACCCTTGGGGCGGTTGCCCGCTGTTTGCCGGGAAACAAGTCAATGGCAAGGGCTGGTGCAGTGCTTGGGCTAAAAAGGCCTAAGTTTTAACGCTTGCCAAAATGGCCGCTCACGCCTCAAGGCGTGGCGGCCGTTGTCACGTCTGGGCCACCCACTGGCACAACCAGCCCGTCCAGCGGGGTCACGCTGACACTGATCTGCATGCTTTGTTGTCCTCCGCCCAAGATCACCCCTCGCAGCGGCACGACATCAGCAAAATCAGTGCCATACGCCAGTGTGATGTAACGTTCGTCAGCCAATTGGTTGTTGGTGGGGTCCAGCTCTACCCAGCCATGGACAGGCGAATAAGCAGATACCCATGCATGTGAGGCATCCACCCCCATCAAACGGGCCTGACCTGCTGGCGGGTCAGTGAGTAAATAGCCCGACACATAACGTGCGGCTAAACCATGGGCACGCAAGCAGGCCAACATCAAATGAGCAAAGTCTTGGCAGACGCCGCTGCGCTGCTGAAGAACTTCATCGACCGAGGTGCTGACCGTGGTGCTCGCTGGGTTGAATTCGAAGTCGTGGTGGATGCGCTGCATCAGATGAATCACAGCCTCCAGCCAGTCGCGACCCGCGTGCAGCGAAGGCAACGCATAGGCAGCGGCGGCAGCCGACATCGGTAGCAGCACGGTGGCTTGGCTCATTTGCACGGGTTGCAAGTCTTGAGACGACGTTCGGATCAGGTCGCGAACACGCTCCCAAGGCATGGGCACAGACGGCGTCGCATACACACTCAAGCGTGCCCCGACCTCCACCACAGCCCGCATGCGAACCCGCAACACACGATGCGCACCATGCAGCGAAAAATGTGTGACGCTATTGCCAAAACCATCGGGGGCATCATGGCGCTCGTCGGCCTCGGGCTCAATTTGCAGGGCGTGTGACAACAAGCGCTGCCATGGCAAGACCCGTGGCGTCAAACGGGCCAACTGCCACGACTGCGTGACTGGCGCGGTGTAGCTGTAATGGGTTTCGTGCTCGACGCTGTAGCGAGGATCGTTCATCGTCAACGCTCAGGCCACCAAGGACAACACACTGCGCGACGACGCATGTGAGAAAAACTTCAAGGTCAACTCGTCGGACAAGGTATGCGAGGCTTTGAGCAATTGGTCGAGCAGCCGCGCCAGCTGTGCGTCGTCGGGATGCAATGACTCTGCGGCGATACCCTGCAAAGCACTGTTTGCCTGCGTCAACCAAGGGCCAATGAAGTGACCGTGGCTGGTTTCAATTTTGCCCGCGTATTCGCAGAGGCCTTTCACTTGAAACGCGAGCGATCGTGGATTGCTGACATCGCGCACCAGCATGTCCAGCACCGGCAGCCACTCCGGGGCCACCTGGTAACGAGACCGGTAGGTCACGGAAGAGTCGGCCAGCATCAGCAGCCAATCGGGGCTGTGGGTGCGGCCTTCACGCGTGGCCACTTGCAAAGCAGCGGTCAACCACGACAGCCGCTCGACACGGCGCCCCATGGACAAAAATCGCCATGCGGCGCCGCGGATCATGCCGTCCAAGGCAAAACCTGAAAGCGTCATCATGGTGGTCACCGCACGGTCGAGCCAGGACATGGCCATGGGAATAGACGCTTGGCGGCGAAACACAGGATCGCTGTTCAGACTGTTGAGTGTGCGCCAGTTGTCGGCCGACATGCGGTCGCGCAGGCTGAACGCCACACGCAGCAACTGTTTGAAGTTTTGGCTCAGGCCACCATCGACATGCGTGGCCGCTTTGAGCAAATGGGTTGCCGGGTCATCCACAGCATCAATCAAACCAAAACGCTGTGCGAGCACGACGGCGGGGTCGGTGCCCTCACCTCGTTCATTGCCCTCGTCCACCCAATCGCCCAATGCGACGCGCAAAAGACGCACGCTGGCGTCGCAGCGTTCGGCATAACGTCCGAACCAGTACAAGTTCTCGGCAGCACGAGAGGGTAAATTGGTTTGACCACTGACCAGGTCGTCCACCTGCACGGTGCGTCCCAACAACGTAAAGGCCGTGTTCACCGCACCATCAGACAGCACCCAGGTGTCTTTGGAGCGCCCGCCTCGCTGCATGGCAATCACCCGCGAGTCGGCGTCCCCTGCCACCCGCGTCAAGCCTCCAGGCATCACCCGCCATCCTTGCGGCGTTGCCACCGCAAATACACGCAGACCCACGGTACGGGCCTTGACCCGCTCACGTGCCGGTGCATCACCCAGCGAGGATTCCCGCTCCAGCACGGGGGCCTGCGACACATGCACCCATTCTTGGGCCACATAACGTTCGGGCTGGGCGGCGACGCGTTGGCGCAAAACGTCCCGTTGTTCGGGATTCAGGTCTGCCCCAAAAACCGCCGGTTCATTCGCGCTGCGAGCAAGCGGCTTGATGAGCAAATGGTCGAGCCGCTTCCACGCATCATCAAACGCAGCACGTTCACCCAACCACCACGTGGCAACCGACGGAAGTTTCAGTGGCTCGCCGAGCAAACGCTCGCTGAGCTCAGGCAAGTAGCCCAACAAACCGCCAGACTCCAACACCCCGGAACCCAGTGCATTGCCCAGAAAAATGCTGCCGCGCCGAGCGCAGTCAGTCAGGCCCGGCACCCCCAAAGCGGAGTCGGAGCGCAACTCCAACGGGTCGCAGTAGTCGTCGTCTTGGCGACGCAGCAAACCATGCACGCGGCGCAGGCCATCCACGGTTTTCATCCACACACAGCCCTGGCGCACGGTGAGGTCACTGCCTTCGAGCAAGGTCAAACCCAGGTAACGCGCGAGCAGCGCATGCTCGAAATAGGTTTCGTTGTAAGGACCGGGTGTGAGCAAACCGATCAACGGTGGACCATCGCCTTTGGGTGACCAATAGAGCATGGCCTCGCGCAAAGCCGCAAAAAAATGCGCCACATGCTGCACATGCAGCTCACGAAACAGTTGAGGAAAAACCTTGGACACCACCAAGCGGTTCTCCAGCGCATACCCCGCACCCGAAGGCGCTTGGGTGCGGTCGCCCACCACCCACCACTTGCCATCAGGCGAACGGGCCAAATCGGCCGCGTAGTGAAAGAGGTGAATGCCCCCCGGTGGCCGTATGCCTTGGACCTGGTGCAAAAAACCTTGGTGGCCAAACATCACGGACGGCGGAATCGCGCCGCTGTGCAGCAACTCCTGGGTCCCATACACATCAGCCAGTACGCGGTTGAGCAAATCCGCGCGCTGGCTGATGCCTTGTTCAATCTCGGTCCACTCCTCTGGTGAGAGCAATAAAGGCAGCGGGTCGACCTCCCAAGGCCGGTCCGCGCCTTTGGGATCGGCGTAGACGTTGTAGGTGATGCCGCTTTCGCGGATTTCGCGCTCCATCAGCGACAGGCTGTCGCTGACGTTCGTGCCCTCACGCGCCGCCAGGGCACTCAAAAACGCGCTCCACTGCGGCCGTGGCTGATTTGGCCCGGCGAGCAATTCGTCGAAACGTCCTTCGAGGGCGGCGTAGCCTGAGAGCAGTTGATTCAGCATGCGACGGGGGACATGAGCAAGCGCAAGTTTGTCACAGCCCGATACGCGAAAGCCTGAAACAAGCGTGGTTCATGACGCACTTGTATCTACTTTGACCGTGGCACCTGCTGCTCACATCGCAGGCCGCCGCAAATCCAAGGTGAAGGGGAAGTTGGGGTTGCGCTCTTCTTTGGGCACGGTCATCACACCCGGCGTGTGGCCGGTACGGAAGAAACGGTTCAGGCGACGGGCTTCGGCCTCGTAGGCATTGATGGGGAAGGTGGCATAGGACAAGCCGCCCGGGTGGGCCACATGGTATTGGCAACCGCCCATGGAGCGGCCCATCCAGGTGTCGAGCAAGTCAAAGGTCAATGGCGCTTGCACACCGATGGTTGGATGCAAGGCGGACGGCGGGTTCCAGGCGCGGTAACGCACAGCGGCCACAAACTCGCCGACTTTGCCTGTGGGTTGCAGCGGGATTTGGCGACCATTACAAGTCAGTAGGTGGCGATCGCTGACCAATCCGGTGACGTGCAACTGCACACGCTCAACCGAAGAATCGACAAATCGCGCTGTGCCGCCCACCGCGCCCTCCTCACCCATGACATGCCAGGGTTCCAAAGCCAAACGCAGTTCCGCTTTCACGCCCTGGGCAGCGAAGTCGCCCAAACGCGGGAAGCGGAAGTTCAGGTGCGGCGCAAACCAATCGGCTTTCATCGGGTAGCCGAACTGGTTGAGTTCCTCAATCACGTCGCACAAATCCGCCCAAATGAAATGCGGCAGCATGAAACGGTCGTGCAGCTCAGTGCCCCAACGTTTGAGGCGAGCCGGTTGGTACGGCTTCACCCAAAAACGCGACACCAAAGCGCGCATCAGCAACTGTTGCGTGAGGCTCATGCGTGCATGGGGTGGCATTTCAAACGCACGCATCTCCAGCAAACCGAGCCGACCCGTGGGACCATCCGGTGAATACAGCTTATCGATGCAGAACTCCGCACGGTGCGTATTGCCGGAGACATCAATCAGCAAATTGCGCATCAAGCGGTCGATGAGCCAGGGCGCGCACTGCCCGCCCTGCTCTGCCGTCACCCGCTTCAATTCGGCGAGCGCGATTTCAATTTCATAGACGGAATCGTTGCGCGCTTCATCCACCCGAGGCGCTTGGCTGGTGGGACCGACGAAGAGGCCCGAGAACAAATACGACAGCGCCGGATGGTTGTGCCAATACGCCACCATGCTGGCCAGCAGATCGGGGCGACGCAGGAAAGGCGAGTCGGCCACGGTGGCCCCACCCAGGACAAAGTGGTTGCCGCCGCCTGTGCCCGTGTGGCGACCGTCGAGCATGAATTTTTCACTCGACAACCGAGTTTCATGGGCCGCTTGATAAAGGTGCGTGGTTTGATCAACCAACTCGCCCCAGTGGTGGGCTGGATGGATGTTGACCTCAATCACACCCGGGTCGGGCGTGACGCGCAAGGTGGCCAGGCGAGGGTCTTTGGGCGGCTCGTAGCCTTCCAAAATCAAGGGCAGCTTCATCGCCCGTGCCGTGTCTTCTACTGCGGCCACCACCTCCAGGTAATCGGTCAATGTACGTGCGGGCGGCATGAAAACATACAGGCGACCACCACGCGGTTCGGCGCTGATGGCGGTGCGCGTGACCCAGGCGGCGGACTGTTGCGCCAAAGGACGGGCGGCGTTCACGCCCTCTGCCTGGGGTAGAGGCTCGGATGCGGGCCCGGTGGATGAAAAGGCACCCGCTTCATTTCCCCTCGCCGATGGCGAGAGTGAGGCAACCGCCGGCAACCCCTCATGACGCAACAAGGACTGACGCAAAACCCTGTGTGAAGGCAGCGGCGCGAACTTTTGGGTTTGGTCAACAGGATGTATCCAAGGCAGGTCGTTGTCCTCGGCCCAGGGCTGGGAGTCCAGCGGGAGGCGGTAGCCCATGGCGGAATCGCCTGGGACCAAATAGCAGCGTTCTGCGCGCAAGAACCATGGTCCGGTGCGCCAGCCCACGCCGCTTTCGTTTTTGGCCAGTGGCAGCACATGCCCCACGACCTTGTCCAAACCCTGACTGAACACCTTACGCAGCCGCTCACGTTCCAGCGGATCGGCCAGTTTGGCTTCAAAAGGGTCTACATTGGTTGGCAGCTTGCGTTCGCGCCAGAGGTAGTACCAAACGTCTTCAAAGGCGGGGAACACATACTTTCCATCCAAGCCCAAACGGCTGGCCACGCCTTGCAAAAACGTTTGCGCTTGTTCGGGCGTCACGCCGTAGTCTTTGCTTTCATCAGCGAACAACTCGGGGTGGGCCCACACCGGTTGGCGGTCTTTTCGCCAGAACAAATTCAAGGACCAACGCGGCAACTGCTCACCGGGGTACCACTTGCCTTGGCCATAGTGCAGCAAACCACCATCACCGTATTTGGCGCGCAGCTTGTCCATGAGCTGGGCGCTCAAATGGCGTTTGGTCGGGCCCATGGCCTCGGTGTTCCACTCGCCGCCTTCACGGTCGTCCACCGAGACAAATGTCGGCTCACCGCCTTGGGTCAAGCGCACATCGTTTTTGCGCAAGTCGTCGTCCACCTGGTGGCCGAGTTTTTCGATGGTGGCCCATTGGGCATCGGTGTAGGGCAAGGTCACACGGGGTGCTTCCCAGACCCGGGTCACCTTCATGTGGTGTTCAAAGTGGGTTTCGCATTTGTCGATGGCACCCGATATGGGCGCTGCCGAACTGGGCTCGGGCGAACAGGCCAAAGGAATATGGCCTTCGCCTGCGAGCAAGCCCGATG
>JBJOQO010000100.1:0-9111 GCA_046049865.1 Pseudomonadota bacterium
GAACAGGCCAAAGGAATATGGCCTTCGCCTGCGAGCAAGCCCGATGTGGGGTCGAGGCCTATCCAACCTGCCCCGGGCAGGAACACCTCGCACCAGGCGTGCAGGTCGGTGAAGTCGACCTCGGTGCCGCTCGGACCATCGAGCGACTTCACATCGCTCTTGAGTTGAATCAAATATCCCGACACAAAACGCGCTGCCAAGCCCAGGTGCCGGAGCAGCTGAACCAGGAGCCAACCGGTGTCGCGGCACGATCCGCTGCCATTGACCAAGGTTTCTTCCGGGGTTTGAACACCCGGCTCCAAACGGATCAAGTAGCTGATGTCTTTTTGCAGTTGCTGGTTCAGTGACACCAAAAAATCATTGGTGTGTTTTTTCTCGCGCGGAATGCTGGCCAAATAAGCGGCGAATTTCGGGCTCAGCGGCGATTTGACAAGGTAAGGCGCCAACTCGGTGGCCAAGGACTCGTCATAGCTGAACGGAAAGTTCTCGGCGGACGGTTCCAAGAAGAAGTCAAAGGGATTGAGCACCGCCATTTCGGCGACCAAATCAATCTCGATGCGAAACTGCGTGGTCTTTTTAGGAAATACGAGCCGCGCCAAATAGTTGGACTGCGGGTCCTGTTGCCAATTGATGAAATGCTCGCCTGGCAACACACGCATGGAGTAACTCAAGATGCGTGTGCGGGAATGCGGCGCAGGGCGCAGCCTCACCACCTGAGGGCCGAGGTTGATGGGGCGGTCGTACTCGTAGTGCGTGACGTGGTTCAACGCGACATGGATGGACATTCAAAGGCTCCAGGAAAAACGATCAGCAAGACACCATCCAGCACGACAAATTTCCGTGCCTACGAAAAACCGCTACACCGGCACCAAGAAGTCGCGGCTGATGCCCACGCCCAGCGTGCCCACACGCTCCAGGAACTGGGTCAGGTAGGCATGCAAACCGGTGTCCATGATTTCTTCAATGTTGCCGTAACGCAGATCCGCATGCAGCCTGCCGGCGCGGCGCAAGGTTTCCTCGGAC
Organism: Pseudomonadota bacterium; assembly: GCA_046049865.1. Taxonomy (GTDB): domain Bacteria; phylum Pseudomonadota; class Gammaproteobacteria; order Burkholderiales; family Burkholderiaceae_C; genus JANPCX01. The sequence goes on from JBJOQO010000100.1 coordinate 1,024, forward strand.
TGCTCGTTGGCGACCATGCTCAGATTGGAGAGCACTTCCTCCATACAAGCGGCCAGGGAGCGCGGCATGTCGGCCCGCAATATCAACAATTCGGCCACCTTTTCTGGCCGAATCACATTGCGATAGGCCTTGCGGTACACCTCAAAACCCGAGACAGACTTCAAGATGGCCGACCAGTGGTAGAAGTCGTACTCGACATCTTTGCCATTGCCTGCGACCAAAGCCTTGTCAGCACCGGTTTGTGACTGGCTTTGACCAGGTTGCACTCCAAATACTTCATGCCCCACGGCATGAAATTTCACATCCAGCAGACGCGCGGTGTTGTCGGCACGCTCCAAGAAACTGCCTATGCGCAAAAAGTGGAAGGCTTCGTCTTGCAACATGGTGCCCACCGTGACGCCACGGGATAGATGCGAGCGAAACTTCACCCACTCAAAGGCCGTTCCAGGGTCTTTGGTGAAAGCACCATCGGCCACCATGCGTTGAAACTCCAACCAAGTTTGGTTTTGTGTTTCCCACACCTCGGTGGTCAAGGTGCCTCGCACAGCGCGCGCGTTTTCTCGCGCCGCCATCAAGCAACTGCGAATGCTGGACGCATTGGTCGCATCGCTGACCATGAAGTCCATGACGTTCTGCGCCGTGACTTCTTTGTGCCGTTTGGCGAACTCATAAGTCAGCTCACTGATGCTGAGCAAGCCCTTCCAGCCTTGCTCTGCCGCTGCGGCTGATTGGGGCAGCAGTGCAGTTTGGTAGTTCACATCCAACATGCGCGCGGTGTTCTCTGCGCGTTCCATGTAACGCGCCATCCAATAGAGATGGTCTGCTGTTCTAGATAACATCGTTCAACTCCAATCGGATTGCTTGCGTATTGCTTGCCGAGACTCCATACACCGCGCCGGGTCTCGGCCCGGCTGCCGAGTAACTTCTTTTGCTGGTGCAAAAGAAGTCACCAAGAAAACACCTGAACACCAGCCTATTTGGGGAGTGGTGGGTTGGTGCTGGAGTGCAGACGTGGGGTCTGGGTTCGGCCAGTGGCCACTGGCATTCGGGCGACGTTTTCGGCGCGTCTCTTCGAGACATTGCGTCACGCGGCGGTTGGGTACCTCTCTTCGTCATTCCCGCGAAGGCGGGAATGACGGTGGTGGGTAAGCATTCTTGATGGAAGAACAAGCCTTTAACGTCGCCGTGAATGCTTGTTGCCCCTAACCGAACAACCTGTTGTAACCGGGTCAAGCGGCTGAGCCAAAACCGCTCAAATAGGCTGGTGTTAGGTGTTTCTTTGCCTACTTTCTTTGCACCAGCAAAGAAAGTAGGTCGCCCTGCCGGGGCGAACACCCGGCGCGGTGCACCAAGCACAGGCAATCCACAACCAGCAAAAGAAGCATTCCAAAAAAGCGGAAAGACTGCGCTCATCAGGCCTCCAGTACCCAGGTGTCTTTGGTACCCCCACCCTGCGAAGAATTCACCACCAGTGATCCTTCCTTCAAGGCCACACGCGTCAGGCCACCCGGCACCATCTGTACCGTTTTGCCTGACAGCACAAAGGGTCGCAAGTCAATATGACGCGGCGCAATACCAGACTCCACAAAGGTGGGACAGGTGGACAGGCTCAAGGTCGGCTGAGCGATGTAGCCCGCTGGGTTGGCTTCCAGCGCTTTGCGGAAATCGGCGATTTCTTGTTTGGTGGCCGCAGGCCCCACCAACATGCCATACCCGCCCGCACCGTGTACTTCTTTCACCACCAGTTCGCCCAGGTGGTCGAGCACGTACTTGAAATCGTCTTTCTCACGGCATTGGTAGGTGGGCACGTTGTTCAGGATGGGTTTTTCGCCCAAATAGAACTCGATCATTTTGGGAACATAGGGGTAGATGGACTTGTCGTCCGCCACGCCCGTGCCGATGGCATTGGACAGAGTCACGTTGCCGGTGCGGTAAGCGCTGAGTAAACCGGCGCAGCCCAAGGTGGAGTCGGAGCGAAAGGCTTGGGGATCCAGGAAATCGTCGTCCACGCGGCGGTAAATCACATCCACCCGTTTGGGGCCTTGGGTGGTGCGCATGTAGACGAAGTTGTCTTTGACATAGAGGTCTTGCCCCTCGACCAACTCCACCCCCATTTGCTGAGCCAAGAAGGCATGCTCGAAATAGGCGCTGTTGTACATGCCCGGTGTGAGCACGACCACCATGGGCTCGTTGACACTGGCCGGGGCCACCGAGCGCAAAGTGTCCAGCAGCATGTCGGGATAGTGAGCCACAGGGGCCACACGGTGCTGACTGAAGAGCTCTGGGAACAGCCGCATCATCATCTTGCGGTTCTCCAGCATATAGCTCACGCCGCTGGGAACCCTCAGGTTGTCCTCCAAGACGTAGTAGCTGCCGCTGCCGTCGGGGTTGGCCGCTCGAACGATGTCGATGCCTGCAATGTGTGAGTAGACGTCACCTGCGACGTCCACCCCCATCATCTCGGGACGGAATTGCGCGTTTTTGGAGATCTGGTCTGCCGGAACCACGTTGGCGCGCAGGATGTTTTGCTCGTGGTAGATGTCATGAATGAAACGGTTCAGGGCGGTGACGCGCTGGCGCAAACCTTTTTCCATTTCAGTCCACTCGTGGGAGGGGATGACGCGGGGAATGAGGTCGAAGGGGATGAGGCGTTCGGTTCCAGAACCGTCTTCGTCTTTGGCGCCATAAACCGCGAAGGTGATGCCCACACGCCGAAAAATCATCTCGGCCTCTTCGCGCCGGGCGCGCATCACATCGCCGGGTTGGTCAGCAAGCCAGCGGTCATAGGCGCTGTAGTGCGGGCGCACCAAACGGCCTTCGGCATGCATTTCGTCGAATCGGGCGGGGCTGCTCATGCGTCTTCCTCGTTTCGTTTTGACTTTTTTTGGGGCACACGTTTCGGTGTGTTGCAACCGAGGGTAGCAAACTTCGCACCAGCTTTGCCAATGGCCCTCAAGGTGTATAAGGCGAATTGTCCTTTTGACCTTGGCTGTGCCAGTAGCGGCGGTGAACTTGCCGCCAACACCGCCCTAGGTTGCCTTGCTGCAGTTGGTCGGATGACCACAACCACGCGCCGCAATCGCTGGTTTGCAGCACGGTCGCACCCGCGCCTTGCCAGCGCCTGACCACTTCGGGCCTGGGATGCCCAAAACGGTTGCGGTAACCCGCCTGCACCACAGTCACCTTCGGTGCGGTGGTGTGCACAAACAAGGTGCTGCTTGAGGTTTTGCTGCCGTGATGAGGCACCAAAAGCACGCTGCTCGCCAAGTTGTCACCCTGCCTTTGCACCAAATCGGACTCCTGTGGCTGTTCAATGTCTCCAGTCAGCAGCACGCTGCCAGCCCCCTGCCCGTCAATGGCGGCGGATTGCACTTTGAGGACGCAGGACATGGCATTGGGTCTGAGCACACGTTCATAGTCTTCTTGTGTGGGGTGCAACACATCAAACCGCACACCGTCCCACCACCAGGTCTGCCCCGCCATACAACGCTCACTGGGGATGCCTTGGGCCTGGGCTTGCCAGTGCAGAGGATGCAACTTCTCCAGCGAGCTGCTGAGCTGCCCCACAGGCAGGGAGCGCAGCAAAACCGATGCGCCGCCCACATGATCGGTGTCGCGGTGGCTGAGCATGAGTGTGTCAATCTTTCGATCACCGCTGGCCTGGAGCAGCGGCAACAGAACACGCTCACCGGCATCGGAATCCGCCGAATACTGCGGTCCCGCATCAAAAACCAAGAGGTGGTTTTGTGTTCTGACCAGCGCCGACGTTCCTTGGCCAATGTCAACGACCACCAACTCGAATTGCCCCACCGGTGGACGCGGGACGTGCGGCCAGCAAAGCGGCAGGCACAGTGGCAATGCCAGCAGGCGCAGCCGCCACGGCAGCGGCAGAACAAGCACGACCGCACCAAGCAGTGCGGCGCACTGCGCCCACCAAGGCGCGACCGGTACTGTCCTCAAAACTCCGGGTATGGCGGCGAGAAATCCCAAAAACTGAGTCAGCATCGCAATCGCCTGCGCGGCAATCGTCCACAGCGGCGGAAGCAAAACACCCAGCAATGCCAGCGGTGTCACCAAAAAGCTGATGACAGGGATGGCCACCAAGTTGGCAAAAAAACCCACCAGCGACAGTTGTTGGAAGAAGACCAAACTCAGCGGCGCCAACCCCACGGTGGCGACCACCTGGGTGCGCAGACCAGCCGTCCAAACCCGGCGCATCACGCGCAGCCAACCCGATGGACCCTCCGGCGTCTGCGCGTCGGTGTTGCCCGATGCCATCAGCAGTCCCACCGCAGTGAAGGACAGCCAAAAGCCCGGCTGCAACAAAGCCCACGGGCTCAAGGCCGTCACCACCACCGCTGCGAGCAACAGCACCAAAGGCCATGGCCAACGGCGCCCACTGCTGTGAAGCAGCGTCACCACGGCCAGCATCCATACCGTGCGCTGTGCCGGCACGCCCCAACCCGCAAAAAGTGCATAGGCCAACGCCACCAGCAAACCCACCCAGCGACCCGCTAATGGCGCGGGCCACAGCAAGGCGGCACGCGGATGCCGACGCCAAAACCACTGCGCCACGGCAGCCGCCAACCAGGCCAACATCGTCACATGCAAACCGCTGATGCTGACCAAATGGGTGATGCCGGTGGTGCGAAAGAGGGCCCAGTCGTCGCGGTCGATGGCGGACTGGTCCCCCACGGCCAAACCCGCGAGCACCCCCGCCAGTCGCGGGTCGTTGACTTGCGCTTCAATAGCGTCTCGCACCGACTGTCGAAGCCGCTGCAAACCAAAGCCCGATGGGGCCAGCAAAATGGCACCTTCTTCACGCACATAACCGGTGGCCGCGATGTCCTGCTCCAACAAATACAACTCATAGTCGAACCCATGAGGGTTCATCAGGCCATGCGGACGTTTAAGGCGAACTTGCAGTTGCCAGCGTTGACCCGCTTTGATGGGCGGCACGCGGGTCACACCACTTCTGGATTCATACCAACCCAAGGCGATGTGTTGTGGCAGTTGAACCGGTTCATCCCCCAACCGTGCGGCCTCCACTTCAAATACAAAACGCACGCCATGCGCCAGCTCACGCGGCAAACCACTGACAACACCCAGCACTTGAATGTCGCGCCCCTCAAGTTCAGGGCGAAGTTGCTGCTGCACAGCAGCACTGCCCCAACAACCCGCCACCGCAAAACCTAAAACACCCGACACGAGCGTGCTCAAGAAGAAAGACCTCATCCGCGGCAAAAAGACAGTCGCCGCGGAGCAACCCAGCAGCGCGACATACACGTCTTGCGGCCACAAAGCAGGCTGTACCAATTGGGCTGCAATGCCCCCCAACCAGGCCAGCGCCCAACACATGGCCGCGCTCGAGGACACACCCCGAATCGTTGGCGAAGAGTGAGCGCGCCAGCGCGCAATGGGCGACCTGAACAACATCAAAAGGTGAAGCGCTGAAAGTGATGCGCCAGTGTAGGATTCGCCACCTTTGTTAAACCATCGTTCACCACCCCTCTGAAGCGTGCCCCCATCATGACTACTTCCATTTACGACCGCCTCTCCTCGCTGGGAATCAGCCTGCCACCCGTGGCGATTCCGGCCGCTGCTTATGTGCCGTTTGTACGCACGGGCAAGCTCGTGTTTTTATCCGGACACATCGCCAAACGTGACGGCAAACCCTGGGTGGGTCAACTCGGCAAAGACGTCGACACCGCCACCGGTGCGCAAGCCGCCCGTGCGGTCGCCATCGATTTGCTGGGCACCCTGCACGCTGCAGTGGGCGACCTGAACCAGGTCACCCGCATCGTCAAAGTGATGAGTTTGGTCAATAGCACGGCATCGTTCACCGAACAGCACTTGGTGACCAATGGGTGCTCGGAATTGCTGGGCGAAGTATTTGGCTCCACCGTCGGCGCACACGCCCGCAGCGCGTTTGGCGTGGCACAGATTCCTTTGGGCGCTTGCGTCGAGATTGAACTCATTGCCGAGGTCGCATGAGGCAGGTGTTGCACCGACCCGGCCCTCTTTTGGCGGCCAGCGCTGGTTTGTCTCTTCTGGCAGTGGCCTTGGCCCTGGTATCACAGCACGTCTTTGGCATGGAACCATGCCCGTGGTGCGTCTTGCAACGGGTGATCTTTCTGGCGATTGCCTTGGCCTGCGGCATCGGTGCGCTGTGGACATCACAAACAGGTCGTCGCGTGGCAGCTTCCTTGGCGTTTCTGTTGAGCGCCTGCGGCATGGCCGCGGCGCTGTGGCAACACTTCGTGGCGGCAGCCAGCAGTTCCTGCAACCTCACGCTCGCCGACAAAATCGTCAGCGGTTTGATGTTGGACAGTTTGCTGCCGGATGTGTTTTCACCCCGTGCGTCTTGCGCCGATGCGGCAGTGAATTTGCTGGGCTTGCCGTATGAATTTTGGAGTTTGGGCTTGTTCGTGCTGATAGGCGTCGGGGCTATTCAACTGTTCCGGCTGACCAAAACGAATTGATCCAATTCACCCCGAATCCGCCCTCAGGCTTTGCGGGGCTGTACGTCAAAGAACACCGTCATCCGTTTTTTGGGTGACAGATAGTCCCTCGGATCGGGATCAAGCTCCGACAACCGCAGCGTCCGGGCCACCACCAAATCAGGTTCTTTTTCCATGTCGATGATGATGGCCTCGTCCTTCGGGACGTTGGGGTCATAGATTTGCACACTGGGTTTGAGTGGCCTGGAGCTGTTGACCGACGTCACCATGCCGATGGCCCCGTTGTTCAGGGCCACCAGGGTGCCCGGCGGGTAGATGCCCACGCAGCGCACAAACACCATCAGCCCGGTGGCATCAAACTGGTTGCGCTGCTGGCTGTACATCAGCGACAGCGCTTCGTGCGGTGTGCGGGCCTGAGTGGCGATCGACGGATTGCACAGCTCATCGTAGCGGTTGGCAATGGCCACCACTTTGGACGACTGCTGCATCATGGCGCCACGCAGGCGGCGCGGGTAACCGGTGCCGTCCGCCAGCTCATGGTGCTCGGCAAGCACTGACAACACCTCGTGTGGCAGGGCCAAACGTTTCACAGCGTCCACACCTTTCACACAGTGCTGGGTGTAGGCGTTGTGTTCGGCTTGGGTCAACGGGGTAGACGGGTTGGCCAGGCGTGGTGGCAAATCCAACTCGCCCACGTCATGGAACATGGCCCCTTGGCCGATGGCGCGAATGGTGCTGGCGGGCAGCTTCATCTCACGCGCCAGAATCATGGACAACACCGCCACGTTCAATGAATGGTTGTAGGCCACTTCACCTTTGACGCGATCGCCCATCAAGTGGATGGCGATGTCGGCGTCCATCAACATCGAGTCCGCCATCGAATCGATCAACTTGGCGACATCGCGCTTCACATCCTCAGGACGTGAGAGCAAGTTTTTCCCCACAGACTGCGCGACCTTCGCGCTGGCCAGCAACTGCTGCTCGCAAGCGGCCATACGCTGGCGATGGTCTTGCAAACGCTCCAAGCGGGACGCCTTGGCGGCCAGTACCGGCGTCATGTCCGCTGCTGGCCTGACCGCAGAGGCCGAAGCAGCCACCACTGGCGCCGGGCCACTCGGTACCGCCAGCGGCTGGCACTCGCTTTTTTCTGGGGCTATGCGCACGCGCTCCAAACCCAAAGACTGAATCGTGGTGATCTGATCCTGGGTTTTGATCTTAAAACTGGAGAACGGAAAGGGGTGCTGCGACCACTTCAAGTCCAAGTGCACAAACAACCCAACGCACAGCTGTGACGGCAGGATGGTGTTGGCATGCAGGGGATCAAGGGATTTGTTCATTGGGCACTGGCCGCGGTACTGGGTTCACTGGGTGTTTTTCGGACTTGCCCGCGACAACTTGAGACAAACAGTGAACAGCATCCGACCGTGGTCGTTTTGAATGCATGCCCCTCAAGAGTGCATTCCAAAAGCCGATACCCCTGGGGATGAAAACCCTCAGCCTTGTCCTTGTCGTTGATGACTCCGCCAGCTTTCGAGCCGTTGCTCGAATAGCGCTGGAGCGTGCTGGCCATCAAGTGATTGAAGCCGAACATGGCGAGGCGGGTTTGAAACAACTCGATGGCCCCCGC
>JBJOQO010000101.1:0-8901 GCA_046049865.1 Pseudomonadota bacterium
TGCGGCTCGGAGCGTTTGTTCTCGCAAGTGGGCTTGGCCACCCAAGCCATGCTTTGGCACGCCGGTGTGCAAACCGTGTTGCCACCGGGTTATTTGTGCTGCGGTTACCCGCAACGCGGCTCGGGCAAGTTCGACAAAGCCGACAAAATCATCACCGACAACCGCGTGCTCTTCCACCGCGTGGCCAATACGCTGAACTACCTGGACATCAAGACGGTGGTGGTGAGCTGCGGCACCTGCTACGACCAATTGCAGGGTTACCAGTTCGAGAAAATTTTCCCTGGCTGCCGCATCGTGGACATCCACGAGTACTTGCTGGAGAAGGGCATCACGCTCGGCGCGGCACAAGGGGCAGGCTACCTGTACCACGACCCTTGCCACAGCCCAATGAAACAACAAGAGCCCATGAAAACCGTCAAGGCTTTGATGGGCGACCAGGTGGTGGAAAGCAAACGCTGCTGCGGCGAAAGCGGCGGTTTGGCGACTTCACGCCCCGATGTATCCACGCAAATTCGTTTCCGTAAGGAAGAAGAAATCCGCAAAGGCGAAGCTTCCTTGCGTGCATCCGGTGCCGTGAAAGCGGACCAAAACGTGAAGATCCTCACCTCCTGCCCAAGCTGCTTGATGGGCCTGAACCGATACCAGGAAGACCTGAAAACCGGCCTGCTGGAAGCCGACTACATCGTCGTCGAAATGGCCAAACAAATCCTCGGCGAGGAATGGATGCCTGAGTACGTGGCCAAGGCGAATGCGGGGGGGATTGAGAGGGTGTTGGTGTGAGCATCGCAAAGACGAAAAACCATTGAATTTTTCACCGTGAACTCAAAGCGTTTGGAATCGACTATGACTCGGTTGTTGTCTCGACTTGCCATGTTGATGCTGTGGGCGGTATCACAGCCACTGATGACTGGTTCAGAGAAAGAAAGCCATAGCTTGATTCCGGGGCTGTTCTTTTCTTGGCTTGCTCCCGACGAAGGATATGTAGGCGTTGGCTTTTATTCGGAGGACAAACTTCGAGAGTTTGTGTCGCATTGCCAAAGCGATAGGCTTGTTTACAGCCTCCCACTTGGATCGGCATATCGCTGCCGAGCTCAATTGTTCAAAGACCCGTCCGGAAAGGACGTTTGGACTTCTGCTGGAGTTACGGTGCAAGGCCCAGCGGCTGTGCCAGTTTCAGACGACAGGCGGTATGGTTTGTTTTCCGTACAACCCCCCTCAAAAAAATGGGCGGTGAGAAATCTTTCCTTAGAGGAGAGTACGGCACTCCGTATTTTGTTGACGTCTGACGACCAGCGTATTGCAGCAATTCGAAAGAGAGCGAAGCTGCACTCTGCTAGAGCGGTGCATAGTCCAGGCAGCGATCAAATCACTGTTGTCGTGCCCGGCAACGTTGTGAAGGAGGGGGACTTTTATCGGGCCCAGCGCCATTTTGTGTTTGAGATGCGACCGGAGCGCGCGATATATCTCGGACAACTTCCTGGATCGCCACAAATGTATGTGGATGTTGATGGAGGCAAAGCACCAGGGATTGTTGTTAGTGAGGGCTGTGATGGGTGGTGCATATCACTTTGGCAAATTTCGTCCGGCGTTCGCAAGATTGCGACTTTTGGAGGGCACTGAATGAGTGAGCATTTGGATCACCAAGAGGTCCGATGTGACGCAGACCAAGCCACCGAAGAAGCGTGGGATACCGAGGCGGCTCGCCGTGATTCAGAAATCGAAAGCGGTGCTTCTGTGCCTGTGGATGGCAAAGAAGTACTCGCAAAACTCAGGGCGCAAATTCGGTGAGTTAAGTTTTGTGTTGTTCGTCGCCAACCCAACACCCCCCCGAGCACCGCTCATGCCCCGCCAAATCCCGGCGGCTAGACACCTCGGCAAATCCCCTCGCCCGTAGCAGTTCACGCACCTCAGTCGCCTGGTCATAACCGTGTTCCAGCAGCAGCCAGGCGTTCGGGTGCAGATGCTGGGGTGCATCCTGGATGATCTGGTGCAAGGCATTCAAACCTGTGCTGCCTGAGGTCAAGGCCATGATGTGTTTGTGGCGCAGGGCGGGGACATGGGGGGCGGCTTCTGCGATGTAGGGCGGCATGCTCACCGCCACGTGCACACGTTGGCCTTGCACGGCAGACCACCTATCGCTGGGCCACCACACCACACCACACCACGCCCCTGCCCAATCGGTGGCCGTCGTACCGAGCAGTCGGCGTCAGCTCTTTCCAATCTGCGACATCATCGCCAGTTGTTGCCCCGCCGCACGCAGCCGGTCAGACAGGCGTTTGGCGATGGCCACCATCAGCCTTGCAGCGACCTTGGGGTGCACCTCGATCAAACGTTCCAGGGCTTTGCGCGACAGGCCGCCGGCTTGAACGGTGGAGGTGGCGACGCAGCTCACTGACCGTGCTTCGCCGTCCAGCAGTGCCATCTCGCCGATCAAGCTGCCTGGGCCCAGGACGGACACTTCCATGGGGTGGGTGCTGGCCGGGTCGTTCATCTCCACGCTGACGTCGCCGGTCAGCACCAGCAGCATGTAGCTGTTGGGAGACTGATCGCCTTCGCGAAGCATCAAGGCGCCTGCGGGGAAGGTCACCAAACGCATGTGGGTGACCACCACCAGGGCGTCGTCTGCCGACAGCATGCTCAAGGAATTGGGGGTGCGCAGCAACTCGATGGCCGCTTCGGTGAGTGCGGGCACCTCGGTCAGCGCCCGGGTGCGTGGGCTGCCTGCAGGGGAGGGCTCGGGCTGCGGGTTGTTGGAAGGCGGCGTGGCGGCGTGGTCCATGGGCAAACTCGGTGGTCTTGGTTGAACGCTCAAAGACAGTCGAGCGTCGATCGTATGGCGGTGGGATGATTGTGCGCAGACCTTAGCATTTTGCGCGCAGGGCCACCGCTACAGATTTGACGTGCACAAGGCTGTGGCAAACCTTGAGATCCCGGTCAGGCACCAATGATGCCTTGCTGCACCAATGTGTTTTGCTGTGCTTCGCTGTAGCCCAAACTACTGAGCACTTCAGCGGTGTCCTGCCCCACCGAAGGCGGCGGCAAGCGCAGCGGTGGTCGTTGGCCGTCCACCGTGATTGGCAACAAGGCCATGTGGGTGTCGATGTCACGCGCGGCCATGCTGGCATCAAACGGAATACGCACTGGGGCGAGGCCACCGGTTTGCTGCAGGTGGTCGTCTTCGAACAAGTCGTGCGGGCGTTTGATCAAGGCATAAGGTAAACCGTGGGCCTCAAACAAGGCCGCGATCTCGGCTGCCGTGTGGTGTTGCAGGCGGCCTCGCAATTCGGGCATCAACCACTGGCGGGCCTGTACACGCTGGTTGTTGGTGGCAACGCTGGTATCCATGCGCAAATCAACCAGCCCAAATGCCTCGCAAAAAATGGCCCATTGGGTGTCCGACACCACGGCCAAAAAAATCTGCTCCTCGTTTTTGACCGTGAACACGTCGTAAATGCCCCAGGCTGAAATGCGGCTGGGCATGGGCGAGGCCGGCTGGCCCGTGACGGCAAACTGCATCATGTGCTGGGCCACCAGCAAAATGTTGTTCTCAAACAAGCCGGTTTGGACGACCTGGCCCTGGCCCGTGGTTTGCCTTTGCAGCAACGCGGCCAGCACCCCGATGGCACCGAACATGCCGCCCATGATGTCGTTGACGCTGCTGCCCGCGCGCAGCGGTTGGCCTGGCGGCCCGGTCATGTAGGCCAAACCGCCCATCATTTGCACTACTTCATCGAGTGCGGTGCGCTGGTCATAGGGGCCTGGTAAAAAACCTTTGTGTGCGACGTAGATCAGCCTGGGATTGAGCGCACGCAGCGCCGTGGGTCCTAAACCCAGTTTGTCCATGGCCCCGGGCTTGAAGTTTTCACTGAAGACATCGGCGGTGGTGAGCAGCTTCAGCAACACTTCCAGCCCAGCGGGTTGTTTGATGTCCAGCGCCAGGCTCTTTTTATTGCGGTTGAAGAGCGGGAAAAATCCTGCCCCTGCACCCATGAGACGTCGGGTGCTGTCGCCCGCCAGCGGCTCCACTTTGATGACTTCGGCACCCAGGTCTGCCAGCACCATGCCGCAGGCCGGCCCCATCACCATGTGGGTGAGTTCGACCACACGCAGCCCTTGTAAGGGCAGGGGGTTGTTGGCGTCCTTCATCGTTTGATGTCCTTGTGCCTGTTGCGCCTGAAAAACAGGAATTTTTGTCTGTGAGCGTGTACTTTCTTGAGAAACCGTTGAAGACTTCACCAATAGCCCTGTTGCTGTCCACGTAACAGAGCCCCAAGCACCCTGGCGCTGGCTACCATTCTGGCTCTTTGATTCGCCGCCCGGTGTTTCGACCGGCTCTGTCTCTCGTGGCACGACCCACCAAACGATCCGCATCGCGTACTTCGAATGTGAGCCCATGGCGTCAGCGCTGGCGCGCGCAGTTCGGTGTTTACAGCGCACGCGACCCTGTGTCGGCCGAAATTCGGGCGAAACACGTGGCGGCCCTGGTGCGCATGACGCCCTTCAACATGCTGGCCAATGCGCTCAGCGGTTTTTTGGTGGTTTGGTCCATAGGGCCCAGCACGTCACCCTTGGCCATGGCCCTGTGGTTGTCGGCGCTGCTCTTGATGTGTGCCATGGGCATGTGGTCTTGGCACAGCGGGCGCAGCCGAACCTTCGTGTCAGTGTCGCCCAAGGCCGTGCGGCGAGCCACCGTGCACGCGGGGCTTCTCGCGGCGACATGGGCGGCGGTGCCTGTGCTTTGGTTTGAGGTGGCTTCAACGCCGCAGCGTTTGCTCATTGCCACCTTGATCGCCGGCTTGACTTGCGCTGGCGCGTTCAGTTTGGCGACCGTGCCCTTGGCTGGCGTGGTGTACGTGCTGATCTTGACCCTGGGCGCCATGTGGGGGGCACTGACCGCCTACGACCCACAGTACCTGCCCTTGATGCTGTTTTATGCGGGTTATGCGTCCGTCGTCGTGGCGGGCGTGCTGACAACGGCCAGCGCTTCGACAGCCCGCTTGATGGCTGAACGCGAGGCCGCACGCCAAAGTCAAGTCACGAGCCTGTTGCTGCGTGACTTCGAAGAGCACTCCGCAGATTTGTTGTGGGAGATTGACCGCAGCGGTCGTTTCAGCCATGTCTCCAGCAAACTCGCGATGGCCTTCAAGCACAGCCCAACAGAGTTGCAGTTGCTCAGTCTGCTGGGTGCCCTGCAGGTCAGAAAACCTGCTGATCATCCGAGCACGGGATTGGAGCAGTTACGAGGCGCACTGAATCTGGGGCATCCCTTCCGAGACATTGAAGTGCCTGTGCAAATCAATGAGCAAACCCATTGGTGGTTACTCACGGGCAAACCTTTGCTCGATGAGGCGGGACGCACCTTGGGTTGGCGCGGTGTCATTGCCGACGTCACCCAAGAACACCAGGTGCAAGACCGCTTGCGCTATTTGGCTCACTTTGACTCGCTCACCGGGCTTGCCAACCGGGTGCAGCTACACGAGCGATTGGCCCAGGTGATGGATCCCCAACTGTCCAGCGAGCGCCGCAGTGCCTTGTTCTGTTTGGACTTGGACAACTTCAAAAGCATCAACGATTCGCTGGGACACTCCGTGGGCGACGAGGTGCTCAAACTCACCGCACAGCGCCTGCAAAGTTGTATGCGACGCGGTGACTTGGTCGCGCGTTTGGGCGGCGATGAATTTGCGGTGGTGCTGGACGATGTGCGCAGCGATGAAGAGGTCACGACCCTCGCCGAACGTTTTTTGCAGGAATTGCAGCAACCCTGTGAAGTGCTGGGCCACCATGTGGCGGTGGGCTCTAGCATCGGCATTGCCATGCTGCCCGACCAGGCCGACACCGTGGACGAAGCTCTCGGCAATGGCGACCTGGCTCTCTATGCAGCCAAACAAGCGGGGCGCGGTCGTTACGAGTTTTTTGCCAGCTCCTTGGTGGAGCGCAGTCGGCGCAGGTTGTCGGTGGAACAACAGTTGCGCTTGGCACTGAGTCGTGGTGAGTTTGCGCTGCATTGGCAGCCACAGATTGAAGTGGGTCGGTGGGCGATTTGCGGGGCTGAAGCATTACTGCGCTGGAACAACCCCTTGCTAGGTAGTGTCTCGCCAGTGGAATTCATCCGCGTGGCCGAAGAAGCGGGTTTGGTGGCTGACATCGGCACCTGGGCGCTGAACGAGGCCTGCGTGCAAGCCGCAGTGGGTCTGCCTGACTTGCCGATATCAGTGAACGTGTCGCCGATGCAGCTGATGCGGCCCGATTTTCTGTCTTGTGTGGAACATGCGCTGACCCAGTCTGGACTTGAGCCGCATCGTTTGGAGATTGAGATCACCGAGTCCATCTTCATCGACGAATCCACGGTGGCTTTGACGCAGTTGCATGCCTTGCGCGGCCTGGGTGTGCGGGTCGCGTTGGACGACTTTGGCACGGGGTATTCGTCGCTGGCTTACCTGCGCCAGTTCCCCTTTGACACCATGAAGATAGACCGCGCGTTTGTGCGCGAGCTGATGTCGCGCCGCGATGCCCGGGCCATTGTGCGCACCATTGTGCAATTGGCCACCGCATTGGGAATGACGACCGTGGCCGAGGGCGTGGAAGATGCAGGTCAACTGGAGTTGTTGCAATACGCCGGCTGCCGAGCCATTCAAGGTTTTTTGGTGTCACACGCTTTACCGCTGGCCGCCTTCCGAGATTTACGCAGCCAGTGGAGTGTCAACCAGCGTCCCACGTCCGCCATCGCGTTGCCCGACACGACGTTTGCTGGCTTGGTGACTAGGCACTGAATCGGCAGTGAACCTAACGCGGCAAACAAAGCCGCTCACAAGCAGCGTCGCCGCAGCGCTCACACAGCCCGCGCCAGCGCACCAAGCCGTCGTTTTCTTCTTCGCGTGTTTGCAGATTCAGGCGCATGGCGTGTTCGATGCAGCGCAGCGCACTTTGCTGTCTCTGCGTGCCTTGCCCGGTCACCACGCTGTAGTCCAAACCTGCTTGACGCAGTGCAGCGCGAATCAATGCGTCGACTGGCTCGCGCACCGCTGGGCCATCACGCTGCAAACTGTCGGGCTCCCAAGCGATGTCCAGTGCGGTCACCAAGGTTAAATTGACCCGTCGGTGACTTTGTAATGCCTGGGCATACAAGGATCGATCACCAAACACCTTGTCGCTGTAAACCGCCGTCATCACGGCCGTGGTGTCAGCGATGACCACGTCGAAACGCGGTGCCATCTGATCGATGCGACGCGTTTGTTCGGCTGCAATATGGGTTTGTTCCGCTTGGTAGGGGGTTCGGCCGTGCTGGTCGCAGAACTCTCGCAGGTATTCGGTCACCACCGCCGTGTTTTTTCCAGTGTCGCGCAGTGTTTGGCCCAAGGCGGTGGCAAGCGTTGTTTTGCCCGTGCTCTCAGCGCCCAGCAAGGCAATCACAAAGGCAGGCATGCCTCATGTCCCTTTTTGGCTTGCCAAACGGTGCCAGGCCCGCCAGCCGACCAAGGCCAGCGCTAAAAGAACGGCGTAGAGCCCACAGGTCAGCCACAGGCCTTTGTAGATGAACAGTCCGATGCTGACCGCATTGACGGCCACCCAAACCGGCCAATTCTCGACGTGTTTGCGCCCCAACAACCAGGTGCCGACGATGCTGCCTGCTGTGGCGGCGGCGTCCCACCACGGCACGTCGGTATCAGTTTTGTGGTCGAGCAGTTGTGCCAGGGCCAACCACAGGAGACCAAATGCGGGGAGTAACCACGCCCAAGCCTCGATTTTCAAAGGGCGTACCACCAGGGCCTGTCCCGGCATTTGGCGACCGAGCAACCATTGCCACCAGCCCCACAGTGCCATGGCCACGAAAAACAGTTGCAGGCTGGCTTCGCCATACAACTTCGATTGCCAAAAAACCAAGGCGTAGACCAAAGAGCTGACGATGGCCAAAGGCCAAGCCCATGGGTTGACGCGGATGTTGCACACCACCATGACCAAGGCCAGCAGAAAACCCAGAAGCTCCATACGGGAGGAGGTGAGCTGGGCACCCAGAGAAACGGGCAACTCCAACCACGCCTTCAGGCCCCACAACAGCTCAGTCATTGAACAGCTTGCACGAGTTCAACGTTTAGGCGAGGCAATCTGCACCAACAACTCATCAGGTTTGACCATGCCGAGTTCATAGCGGGCTTTTTCCTCCACCATCTCCAAGCCCTCTTTGAGGTCGCGCACCTCGGCCAGCAACTGGTCGTTGCGCTGCCGAGCGGCCGCATTGGCGGTTTGCTGAATTTGCAGCCTGTTTTGCAAGTCCATCACCCGCGGCAAGCCGCCCTCACCAAACCACAACTGTGCTTGTACGACAGCCAACAAGGCTGCCAGCAAGAGGGTGATGAGGCGGTTGCTCACGGCTGGCGCGGTGGTTAACGCAGGTTGTAGAAAGCGGCACGCCCAGGGTAGCTGGCTACATCACCCAGGTCTTCTTCAATGCGCAGCAACTGGTTGTACTTGGCCATGCGGTCGGAACGGCTCAAACTGCCGGTTTTGATTTGCAGTGCATTGGTGCCCACCGCAATGTCGGCGATGGTGGAGTCTTCGGTTTCGCCCGAGCGGTGGCTGATCACAGCGGTGTAGTTGGCGCGTTTGGCCATCTCAATCGCAGCAAAGGTTTCGGTCAAGGTGCCGATCTGGTTGATTTTGATCAGGATGGAGTTGGCAATTTTTTTGTCTATGCCTTCCTTCAAGATTTTGGTGTTGGTGACAAAGAGGTCGTCGCCGACCAACTGCACTTTGTTGCCCAGGCGTTCGGTGAGGTGTTTCCAGCCGTCCCAGTCGCCTTCGTGCATGCCGTCTTCAATGCTGATGATGGGGTATTTGTCCACCCAGGTGGCCAGCATGTCGGTCCACGCGGCTGCGCTCAATTTGATGCCGCCTTCGCCTTCG
>JBJOQO010000102.1:0-8843 GCA_046049865.1 Pseudomonadota bacterium
AGTGCCGCGCTTTCCGGGTAACATCTCTAGTGCTGTTGATGAGACTTGGCTCCTGGAAGATGGCAAGTGGTGGTTGTTTCGAAAGTTATGATCCCACCCAAAGTTAGACGGGGTCATCGATTGACGGGAGGTTTGTGTATCGACAAGTCTTAAATTTGCTGTTGCATTAATTCAACACTGTGAGTCCTTCGGCTGGTTTGTTGTTTGGTCAGCCATTTTGTTTGTGCTAGCATCCACGAGCGTTAACAACCTACGTTAGTGGCGCTACTAACTTTTTTTATATGGAGTCTTCATGAGAAAGAAAATCCTCGCTCTGAGCATCGCTTCTATGGTCGGCGGCCTCGGTTTCGTTGGTGCCGCTAACGCCGTAGTGGCAAACGGTGTCGCAGTTGCAACCACAGCCACCGTGCTGGAAACCAGCCGTGATGGTATCGGTCACATTTTGTTGGTGCCCTATTTCACAGCCCAAGGCGACAACGCCACCCTGATCAACCTGGTCAACACCGATACGGTGAACGGTAAGGCTGTCAAAGTTCGTTTCCGCGGCGCTGCCAACTCGGACGATATTTTTGACTTCCAGATCTATATGTCGCCTGGCGACGTGTGGACAGGCAACGTTTCTCGCAATGCGACATCCGGCCTGGCTACCTTGACCACGCCTGACAACTCGTGCACATTGCCAATGTCGGTTCGTAACAACGGTGCAGGCGGTGCTGGTACTCCTTTCGTGACTTCGCGTCTGAACTCTGCCTTGAGTGGTGATGCGCTCGCAAACGGCACACGTGAAGGTTATGTTGAGATTTTCAACATGGCTGACATTCCTGTGGACGCGGCCGCAACGTCGCTGTACACCTCGATCAAGCACAACTCTTCCGGTGTTGCGCCTTGCACGGGCACTATTTTCTTGGAAACGTTGAAGTTGGACCCGGCTGACGCAGCAGCGGCAGAGGCTTTGGGTTTTCGTGCACCATCTACCGGCTTGTTCGCGAACTGGACCATCATCAACCTGACGGAGGCGGCTGCTTACAGTGGTGCGGCTGACGCCATCGTTGGACGTCTCGTGGCCGGTGGAGCTCCAGGTACTGGCAAAATTGTGTTCTCGCCACAAATGCCAACGACTGTGACCCCTGCCTTCTTGGAAGTGCGTACCGCAGATCCATTGCTGGCTGGCGGTCAGTTGGCTGGTGCTTTTTACGATTTGCCTGACTTGTCAACGCCCTACACGGTTGGTGGCGCAGTGACCATAGCCGGTGCAGCAGCACAGGCTGACGCTGTTTCTGATGCTTTGGCCGTCAATTCTGTGGTCAACGAGTACTTCACCAATCCAGCGGTTGGTGGCGGGACTGATTGGGTGGTTTCCTCGCCTAGCCGTCGTTACGCGGTTGCTTTGAACTATGCTGCTGATCCACAGGTGGCTGTTTACAACGCTTTGAACGCGGCCCACTACGCGGCTGGTAATACATCAGTCGTCCAAGGTCGTATCTGTGTATCGGGTATCACACCTTCATACTACGACCAGTCCGAGCGTCCTAACCTTGGCGAAGACTATGTTGTTTCTCCTGGCACCCCAACCGTTCTCCGCTTCTGCGGTGAGACATCGGTGTTGAGCATCAATGGTACGGGCACAATGAGCTCTGTCTTGCAAAGTGCTATCGCTCCAGCCACTGGTGCGACCGCTTCGACTGGACTTAACTTTGGTCTCGCCTACAGTGACGGTTGGATGCGTCTGGCAACTCCAGGCGCCACCGGCGTCGGCCTGCCAATCATTGGCGCTGCTTTCTCCAAAGCCCGTAGCGGTGCTGCCGCTGCTGGAACTGCGGCGAACTTTGGTGCCAACGTTGGCCACCGTTATACACGTCCGTAATTTTTGCTAACGCAAAAAAAGCGGATAAAAAAGGCGGGCTTGCCCGCCTTTTTCTATTTTCAAATGGAGTTCCTATGGACTCCGTTTTTTGTATTTGAATCGTTGAGTGGTATGGAACCACGCCCAGGTCCAGGGATCAATCTGCCCTTTTCGGTAAAACCATGAATCAGTTACTTCGTTTCGTCATCAGCGTTGCCTGCGTCACTGTGCTGAGTCTGTCATCGGCAACGGCCCAGTCTTTGATTGAATTTGCGACCGTGAACAATGTCAGCGTCACACAAACGGACATGATGGCCGACTCGCTACGCTTGCCCCCCGAAACCAGAAAGAACATGCTCAGTCGCCCAGGCGCTGTTACGCAGCAATCAGGCAATTTGCTGGTGCGACGCCTTCTCGCCCAAGAGGCGGTGGCCGAAGGGCTCGACAAAGACCCGCTGATTGCCGCCGCATTACAAATTGCGCGAGAGAAGATTCTTTCGGACGTACGCCTCAACCGATTGGACGAAACCACTCGGCCCACTGAAGAGCAGCTCAGCAGCTATGCCCGCACGGCATACCGGGTAGACCAGAAGAAGTTTTCGCAGCCGGAACAAACGCGCGTGCGTCATATTCTGATTCGCAATAACAAACCGGATGCACGTGATACCGCTGAGAAACTGCTCTCGGAAATCAAAGCAGGGGCCAACTTTGAGGCACTGGCTAAAGAGCACTCCGCCGACCCTGGCAGCGCTTTGAAAGGCGGCGACTTAGGTTTTTTCGCCGCAGGCAAAATGGTCGCCTCATTTGAACAAGCTGTGGCGGCATTGAAGAACCCCGGCGACTTGAGCGGATTGGTGGAGACCCAATTTGGATTTCACATCATCAGGCTGGAAGAACGCAAACCGGCGGGGATGCAAAGCTTTGAAGAAGTCAAGGAAAGTTTGTACCGCGAAGCAGCCAACAAAATCGCGCTAGAAGCCCGCCAGGAAAAGGTAGACCAATTAATGGCGCCTGTAAAGTACAACGAAGAAGCGATCAAAACATTTGCCGATTCGCAGCGTTGATTCGAACCGTTTCGATACGCTTCTGAACCGGTTCGCCCACTCAGCGGCCGCCGCTACCTCACGATACCTATGCTCTGGAGTGACCTGGCCCTTCTCTGGCGATCAAAACCGCTGCTTTGGACGTTGACGCGTCGGGAGCTTCAGGCCCGCAATGCGGGCTCGGCGATCGGTGTGATCTGGTTGTTCGCACAGCCGTTGTTGATGATCGCAGCTTACTTTCTGGTGTTTGACGTTGTTTTTTCAATGCGTCTGGGAGACAAAGCGCCGACGCAAAGGGTTGGCGCGTATCTGGTGGTTGGATCGGTGCCATGGATGGCGTTCTGCGATGCGGTGCAGCGAGGCACGAACAGCCTGATTGATTCTGGCGTACTGCTTCAAAAAAATCCGCTACCTCCAGTTCTGTTCCCGGCCAGGGCGGTCCTGGCCAGCGCAGTTATTTACGGTCCGTTGATAGTCCTTCTAGCGATTTTCTATACCCCTTACCACCATGGGGGCCTCGGTATTCTCGCGTTAATGCCTTTGGTGTTGCTGCAGGCGGTGTTGTGTTTCGTTCTCGCGTACGCACTGGCGATCGTTGCTGCTGCAATCCGAGACACTACCCAGGTGATGACGTTTTTGCTGTCGGTGGGCATCTTCGCTTCTCCAGTCTTGTTTCCCGTGCATCTCTTCCCTCAAGACTGGCAATGGGTGCTTTGGATCAACCCAATGACTCCCTTTGTAATGGGTTATCAAGCTGTGTTGTTGCAGGGGCAACTACCGCCTTTGGCAGTGTGGCTATCGATCGCGATCTGGATATCTGTGGGCGCGTTGATACTGCACTACCTGGTGAAACGTTCACGTGACGAACTGGTTGATTGGTTGTGAAGCAGGTGATACCTCAACTTGGCGATACGGTGCTGGCGGTCAAAGACCTGGCGAAAGAGTATCGGCTGTACGCCACGCCTGGTCATCGTGTTCGTGCACTTCTGACCGGACGCTCCGAGCACGAAAGCCATTGGGCATTACGTCAGTTGACCTTTGATCTCCGCAGAGGTCAGTGCTTGGGCGTTGTGGGGAACAACGGTGCTGGAAAGAGCTCACTGCTAAAGCTGTTGGCCGGGACGTTGCACCCAACGCTCGGCAGCGTCAAGGTGGATGGACGCGTGACGGCGATTCTGGAGTTGGGGGCTGGGTTCCACCCAGACTTCACAGGTCGAGAAAACATCCACTTTGGTGGAAGTTTGATCGGAATCAAGTCGGCTGACATGAAGAGTTTGGCCGCAAAGATCATCGAATTCTCTGAGCTGGGTGACTCTATTGATCGTCCGGTGAAAACCTATTCGTCGGGCATGGTAGTGCGCCTTGCATTCGCCTTGGTCACAGCGATTGAACCTGATGTATTGATCGTAGATGAAGCCCTGGCCGTCGGCGATCAGCATTTCCAAAAAAAATGCGTGGAAAGAATCGATGCCTTCAGAAGGAACGGCTGCACGATTCTGTTTTGTTCTCACAGTCTCTACCATGTCCGGCAGCTTTGCGATGTCGCCCTGTGGTTAGAAAAAGGCTGTATGCGCGCTTTCGGCGATACAGAGTCAGTGTTGGCGGCATACGAGGCCGATGCTCGTTTGAAGAATGCTCCCGCCATTGAACGACGGTCGTCGACTGACAGCGCCGCGCCGCCAGGTGATGCCGATCAAGACGCGCAGGCTTCGTCCACCCACCAACGCGGCGAGATACTCTCGGTGCACGTTGACGATCTGGACAGTGGGTTCCCCCCGCTGTTGAAATCACCGCATTTGGCTGTCACTTTGAAGGTCAGAGTGCAGGGTGGAGAGCGACCGTGCGTCGGATTGATGCTGGAGCAGGCGGGGGGCGTTGGAATAGCGTCGGTGTCCAGCCTAGCAGATGGAGCTGAACTGAACTCGCTCGGGGATGGCATTTGGCAATCGACGGTAACGTTCACGGACTTGCCTCTACACACCGGCGAGTATGTCCTGACCGCCTATCTCGGTGATTCCCAGGGAGTGGTGGAGTATGACGTTTGGCCCAAGTGTGTGAGTTTTAGGTGTTTGTATCCGAGCGTCACGCCGGGCTTGGTTCGCCTTGTACATCATTGGTCATGAAGTTTGAGCCTCTCCAACGCCTGAAGACCGAGTGCAAGGATTTACTGGAACTGGTGTTGATCCCAGGCCTCGCAGCAGTGATGCCATGGCCGGTGTGTTTTCGGCTGTTCAAGAGAATCTCGTATTGGCCGTTCCTCTACAAGGCCGCATCTGAACGCGCATTGGCAGCCGTGAAGACAAAAATGTTGGTGGACAGCGACGTTGATTGGTTGGCCATGCGTCGACTGGTCACTTTGGTCGATCACGCCGATTTGTACTTGGCGCGCACTCGAAGCAATCGGTGGTTTGGGCGGTATATGGATGTCAGCGGCCGATGGACTGAACCCGGACAGGCCGCCATCTTTTGCACATTTCATTGGGGCGCGGGCATGTGGTGCCTGCGACATGCTGCATCAACCGGACTGCATTGCCACGCCATGGTTGCGCCCCTGAACGGGGCTCACTTTGCGGGGCGGTCAGTGCTCCATTGGTACGCAAGGGCGCGTACCGCATGTGTGGCTAATACACTGGGCTACCCGACGCTTGATGTCTCCAGAACTTTACGGCCCGCACTTCAAGCGCTTCGCCAAACTCACCAGCTCATGGCCGCGATTGATGTCCCAGCGGATGAAGTTGAGGCGACTGCTACGGTGAATTTGATAGGTCAGCGTGCCCACATGCCGAGAGGCTTGCTTCGCGTGGCGGTGGAGAAACAACTGCCGCTGGTGCTCGCATTGACCGGCTTTGATGTCGGGACGGGACGCCGCCATTTGCGCTTGCAGCACTTCAGTGGTTACACCGACACCACGCTACTGATGCAAGACGTCTTTGCTTGCCTCGATGCCGCGATTTGGGAAAACTCGGCGGCCTGGCACTTTTGGGGCGAAGCGGAGCGCATATTCGAGACCCAAACTAAATGACTCTGACACGGGTGCGCGCGATAGCGCCTCACCTACCCAGTGCTTGTCGGCTACCGCTACCGGGTGGCAGACAGGTGTAGGTGGCTGGCTGCTCCGCGGTGGCTAGAGCGAGCAGCTGTGCATCAGTCATGTCTCTGCCGTCACGCAATTTCCAAGTGCCGTCGGAATACAAACCGCTGTAAGCCGTTTTGAGGTGAGTTCCCTGGACGGCGAGATCGCATGCGCCTCTGGGGGTATTTAGAGATGCCTGCTGTTTCAGCAAAGCCAGGCGATTTTGTGTGGCTGTGGCAACTCCTGGGTATGCGGTGACTTGTTGACCAACCACGGGAGCGAGGTCTGCATCCGCCACCATCACGAACGAAATGACCTGAGCTCGGGTGACATCCTGCGGGGCCGGGAACAGGAAAACTGAATCCTTAAAAAAATGATCCAACGTACCATCGCTACCGTCGTGGAGAAATCCAAAACCTCGAATCTGCTCACCCCCTTCAAACCGACCCACTTTCTCGTACATGTTGCGCAGCTGTGGGACTTTGAAGTGTTCGTTGATTCTGTCGCCGTCGAATGACATCAGACCACTGGTGCCGAATTTGCGCTTCTCCGGATCAATTACATGGCAAGTGTTGCAACTACCCGCGCCGGTCATGCCATCAAAGTTGAAGTAAAGATCTTGGCCCTTGCGCTGCTGCTCGGATAAATTGTTGTCTAAGGCCCGAACCGGGTTGGGTGGAGGCGTCAGGGACAGTGCGAACTCGGTGAATGCCTGCATGTCTCTGCGTGTAAGAGGTCGCTCTTTTCCTAGTAAGCCCACGAAGGCCGGGTTGAACTCTTTGAATGCCGCACTTTCCAGGGATTCCTCTTTGCCGTTGATCAAATCGGGATTGCTGCCCGTGCGGTCGCCCCGCCAATGCATCGGCCCATGGTGTGCCATCCCTCGCAAGGTCTGCGTCGTCATCGGGCCCTTGATTGGGTGAAAGGTTGCCATTCGTTGCGTAATCGTTCTGACGTAGGCATTGGGGTTCCTAGCCAGTTTGCTGTCCGGGTCGCCCAAGTCCCATGCGAGATGATCGGTGTCGCCAAAGACATGACAGCTTGCGCACGACACGGTGCCGTTGGAGGAAGAAATCACGGCGTCGTACAAGATTCGACGACCTTCGCGAACGGATTTGGATTCTGGAGAGAACAAATCTTGACTGTGCAGCGTTACGCGGCTGCGCGTGTCGATGATAGAGAGCCGATGGGCTATTCGGGAGTAGACGTAGAGCCGAGAGCCGTCTGGAGAGATCGCAAGTCCTGCCGGGCCATCAGGAACAGCGATGTGTTGACGAACACTTGGGGTGAACTGTTTGCGGCTCAACGTTTCGACCGAGATTTGAGCAACTTTGGCCGAGCCCAGTGCTGCTACATAGAGGTGTTGACCATCTGGGCTGACAACCAAACTGGTCGGGGAAGACAAGCTCTTGGTTTTTTCCGTCGCGGGCACTGCTTTGCCTTGGGGCACAGAAAAATCGATATGTGGGTTCAGGTGAACCGGTTCGACTTTGCCACTCTTGAGGTCGATCGCAGTGATCCGACTCTCGGCAATCCGCCCACGTACCGTGCTACCTGCAGATCCTGGGCCCTCAAAGAGGATGTCGTTTTTAGCTTCAAGATTGCTCACGTAAAGCTGTCCATTGCTCGGGTGAGTGGCTAGGTTGAACAGCGTGGTGCCGACGTGGTTGAAGCTTCGAAGGACGCCTGGCTTGTCTGCCGTCGCATCCAATTCAAAAACATCATGGTCAGGCAAGTTGAACTTCACTTTGTCTGAATAATCCTTACCTGTGGAGTCAGTCCACCCTTGCCCATTGAACTTCACAATCACACCGGTGGATGGGGCAGGTACGCCAGAGGCATTGAAATGTGGTGCTGCCTTGCGTTCAAGTGCAGACCGCCAATCGACCGTGGTCGTTTGGTTTCCCGACATGAAAGCGGCAGCGTAAACCAGTCGCCCGTCGGCGCTGGTCGCCAAGGCTCGCGGCGTGTCGGAGAACAGGTTGACGATGGTCAATGGGGCCAAGCTCTCCGACCGCTCAAGTGTGGATGCATCGAACACCCAAACATCGGCCCTGCCTAGGCCGGGTGTGACCAGGGTTTGGTCAGAAAACCCAGGCAAATTCTGTCCCCGGTGTGCAGCGGTGACAAATGCGCGCTCCTTGGCCGTGCCAGCAAATACGATGTCACGCGGTTCATCACCGACCAGAAGGGTTCGCCACACGCGTGGTGTGCCATCCAATCGAACCACGCTTACCGAGTCGGACAAATGGTTGACGACCCAGACTTCATGCTCGTTACGCTGGGCAACCGCAACGGGTTCGAGGCCAACCGAGACGCTGCTGCGCAGCACAAACCGATCGCCCGAGATCTCGTAAATCTCTAAGCAGTTGGATGGCGCGTTGGTGACAAAAGCCAAGGTGCCGTTGTGTGACAAAGCCAGTGGCCTTACGGGACCTGATTCGAACACAGTGACCGATCCGGGTGCTGAATCAGCGGTGAGCGAATCGACACTGGTTCCGCACTGAAACACGGGCTGTTCCAGTAAGCCTCCCAGCGCTGTGGCCTTGGTTGCTGATTTCGCCGCGGCTGTGACTGTACTGTCGGTCGCCTTTTGGTGGCAGCCTGCCATCAACAACGCGGTACAGGCGCAGAACACGACAACGAATCTGGCCAACAAAGTTTCGTGTGAGAAAGCGTTGAGGGAGTTAGAGGGCATTTTGTTCTGTGTTTTAACTGGGGCATGAGAATCGCGCTGGCGCTGCGTGACACGCTGTGGCCAGTGCCCTCTCAAGAAAACGCCGGGTCGTTCCCAAGTTTTCTTGACCCCTCGCGGGCCTGACGCAAAGCGGCAGGTTGGGGGGGTGCTCAGTAGGGACATGCCGCGAATCTGGTCTGTTACGTT
>JBJOQO010000103.1:0-8786 GCA_046049865.1 Pseudomonadota bacterium
GCTGCGAACCTCGCCCGTGGCCACAGAGAAACCCGAATTCGTGGGGTCGGCCGTCAACACATTGCGCTTGCGAATATCGAAGAGGGCTGCGGTCGCACCGATTTGTTTGTCCAGGCTCTCCCACTTGGCACCCAACTCCACCGCGCTCCCGCGCTCGGGCTCAAACTCCTTGGCGTTCACATCAGAACCCACATTGGGACGGAAAGACTGGCCCACGTTGGCGTACACCGTCCATTGCGAATCCGGCAACCAGCTCAAACCCAACCGGGGTGAAGTGGCCGACGGCTCCTGACGTGCCACGGCCCCTGTGCGGCGGTTCTCCAAAGACTGCCGGTACTGGTCCAGGCGCAGCCCAGCCAGGAGGCGCCACTGTGGCGCGAGCTTGATGGCATCCTGAACATAGAAGGCCGTGTTGCGTTGCCGTTCAAGAGTATTGGTATTGGCCACTGGCGTTGGTTGCACTTGACCATAGGACGGGTTGTAGACATTGATGGCATACGGCACCGCGGCGCTGGGGTTGATCCGCAGCATCAGCGTGTCCATGTCAAAGCGGAAACTCTCCACGCCCAGCAGCAGTTCGTGCACCACTGGGCCGGTTTTGACTTCACCCAGCAGTTCGGCTTGAAGCGCCAGGTCGTCGGACGTGTAGTCTCGGTAGCGGCGTTGGCGGGTCAGCAAGCCCGTGTTTTGTAATGCGGTAGCTTCGGTGGAAAAACCTTGAATCGAAGTTTCACGGTAAGACAGGCCAAAACGACTGCGCCAGGTCGGCGTCCATTGGTGGGACAAGATGAGTTGGTGCGTCTGGTTGTCGACCTTGACTTGCCCATCAGCAGGCTCACCAAGAAAACGCTCTCTGGGTACAGCCCCCAACTGGTTGTTCACCGCGACAACACCTCGATCAAGCGGCGCTTTTTGTTGCAGCCACTCACCGACGTAGTCCAACACGGTGTCGGTCCCCAAACGCCAACTCAACGCAGGCACAAGTACTTGGCGGCGACTGTCTGTGTGGTCTCTGAACCCATCTTTTTCCTCAGCCGCCACGTTCAATCGATACGCCAGTTGCTCCGTCAGCAAGCCCGTGCTGTCCACGGCCAATCGCTTCAGGCCGAAGCTGCCAAGGTAGGCCTCTGCCGCATGGGCCGAGCGCCACAGCGGACGCTTGGTCACGATGTTCAACGTGCCTCCGGGCTCACTGCTACCGTACAGCGCAGCCGCAGGCCCTTTCAAGAATTCGATGCGCTCAACCCCCGCCAAGTCTCTCGGGGCGTTGAAACCGCGATTGGACGAAAAACCGTTCAGCAAGGTCGCCATGCCCGTGTTTTCGTTGCCCGGCAAACCGCGAATAGCGATGTTGTCCCACAAGCCTCCAAAGCTGTTCTGGCGGGACACCCCACCCACATAGTCGAGCACATCATCCAGTTTGGTGGCGCCCAAGTCGTCAATCACCTGTCGCGGTAGAACGCGCACGGATTGAGGCAGCTCCCTCAAAGGCAGATCCGTTTTTGCACCTGCGGTTTCGTTCGCCTGGTAGGTGCCGGAAGAACGCCGACCAACAACTTCCACCGTCTCAAGCGAGGTCGTGGGTACCGCATTACTGGTTTGCGCAAGACAAGAGGTGGCCGCCAAGGTCAGCACCAGCAGGCAAGGAGAAGTGGACAAGGCAGAGGGACTGGGCATCACGAGACTCGGGTGAATGAAGGGACGTTGCGGGAGGAGCAATCAAGGCTGAGCGCCGTGAAAGTGACAGACGGGCAAACGTGTTTGAAAGGACAATCTGTTGTTGCGAATGATATCGCGTTATCGTTTTGTATCCGACGAATCCGCCTCACAATCGGACCATCATGGAACGATCCACACGCCAACGAAGCGCCATCCGGGACGCCATTGCCGACGCCGGCCGTCCCCTCCTGCCTCAAGAAGTCTTAGATGCCGCACAAAGTCAGGTGCCGGGCCTGGGCATCGCCACGGTTTATCGCAACCTCAAGGCCTTAGCCCTGGACGGCGAGCTGCGCAGCGTGGAACTGCCCGGTGAAAACCCCCGGTACGAATTGGCGGGCCACGCGCACCACCACCACTTCCAGTGCACCGCGTGCGAGCGCGTCTTCGATGTGCACGCCTGCCCCGGCGACTTGAGCAAGTTAGCGCCCCGCGGCTTCACTGTGGAAGACCACGATCTCACGCTGTATGGCAAGTGTGGTGACTGCCAAGCTACAACTAAAAAAATGCCGGCACGCCCATCCCGGGCTCGCTGATGCCAGGCTGCGCCGCTTTGCAACAGCGCACCTCAAAACCGATGGTTCAGGTTAGCGTAAAAAATTCGCCCTCTGGGGTCGGAGTACCTGTCGTCGTAACCAAAGTTTTGACCACGGTTCAAACCACCGTTAGAGGGCACAAAGGGCGGTGTTTGGTTGAAGACGTTGATGATTCCCATGTTCATCGACCATGTTTTTTTGAATAACCAGGCGCTTTGCCAATCCACCGTGCTGCTCCAAGGCACCTTGACACGCACGAACTCATATTGCCCGGTGGCTTGGCCGCTGGCATCCAGCAACTGAGCTTGCACTGCGGCGTCACGGTAGCCTGACTTGAAATTCACCGCCACGGTATGCCGCCACTGCGCATGCTGCAGCGTGGTCGTCCAGCGCCCGCGCCATCGGAAGGTCACCTCCCCCAGCTCGGCGTTGTTGCCCAAGGAAGAGTAATACGGCCCGCCGGGCGTGAGCTGTTGGGCTTGGCGAAACACATGGCTGACCAGCCATTGACTGGCCCACTGGCCACCCCATGCACGCCAGCGGGCGTGAGCATCCATGTCCACACCGCTGCGAAACTCTTTGCCGAGGTTTTGATTCAATGACCGCAGCGCCAGGTAGTTGGTACCAGAAGTGGTGTCGCGCACGGTTGAAAAAGCGCCGGGATATCGTTGTGGATTGGCAAAAACTTCTTCTTCGGGCAACTGGCCAATCACATCGCGCAAGCCGACGTGCCAAAGGTCGGCACCCAAACTGAACGACCGACTGGGTTCGACACGAAATCCAACGCTGAGTTGGCGCGAACGTTCTGGCTTGAGGGATGAATTGCCCCCCGCCAGCACATCGTATTGCGCGCCATCAGGTTGGCAACGTGCTTGCAGGTTTTGCGCGATCTGCTGCAACTCTGCAGAGCAGTCGTAGGGCGACGAGGTGGTCCCATAGGATTGCAATGCCGCATTGGTTTGGGGCAAGGTCGGCGAACGAAATCCTGTTCCCATAGAGCCACGGAACAGCAGTCCGGACGAGGGTTGCCAGCGTGCACTGGCTTTGGCGGTGCTGGCTGAGCCCACGTCGCTGTGATGGTCCAAACGCGCGGAGCCGGTGAGCTCCAACGTTTTGCTCGCGGGCAATACCAACTCGGCAAACCCGCTGCTGACCTGCCGCGAGGCGCTATAGGGTTGCGTGGTGAACGAGTCACCAAAACGCACATCACCGGGGCGGCCTGCTGCTGGGTTGGCCAGCTCCCCCGTCGCCGGATCGGCCAAACGTCCTTGCGCGAAAAGACTGGGACGAGACTCGTAGTGCTCGCGGTTGTGGGACACACCCAGCGCCAACAAAACCGGGCCGTGTGTCCAGTTCGCCAACTGCCGACTGGCGCCAAGCGCCAGCGTGTGAAGTTGTGACACGCCACCGTCCCAGTCGCCTTGGTAGGCTACTTTGCGCAGGGCCTCTTGAGCCTGCGACGTTTGTTGACCCGGTTCCACAAAAGGATTAATTGCCCCTGAGTCCAACAATTGGTTCAATGCCAACGCGCCCGCATAACCACTGATGCGACTGCGTGCCTGGCTGCGCGAGTAACCATAGCCACCTTTGTAGTCCCACTCACCCCAAGGGCCTTGAGCGGACACGGCAAGGTGACCAAAGTCTGCCGTCTCGCGGCCTGAGCGCGTGCCCAGGTCGGTCGTGCGGTAAAGCGCAAAGCTGTCTTGGGTCACACCATAGGGCAACAAATACTGGTTGTGTAGCGCACTGCCCGCTGGAATAAACATGGCGCCGGGAACAGGCGCCAACTGGAAACGAGACTCGGCACGAGAGAGCAAAGCATCCACACTCAAGGTGTGAAAAGGCGTGATCTGCTGGGTGTAGGAACTCCACAGGCTGCGGCGATTTCTTTCGGGCAGCATCACCAAATCACCCACAAAGTCGTATTTACAAACCGTGCTGCCTGCGGTGGCACCGGGCGTTGCAATGTGGCGTGCGGGGCAGCGGCCACTGCTCAAAAAACTGGGGCTGATGACATCCCCAGCGTCGGTCAAGGCATTGGCCGGAATGCTGCTGAGCGCCGCCTGCACCACCTGGTACCGCTGCCCGTTGTGCGAAAACTCGGCCTCCCCGCTGCGCGCGTAGGGCCTGGCGTTGGAATAAAGCGCCTCCCTGGACTCCGAACTGATGGCTAAGGTGAGGTTGTGGCCATCCACCGCCAAGTCGCCCCAGCCCTTGGAGGCGTTGAGCCGACTTTCCTGAGCACCGCCGCGTGGCGCGGAGAACCCGATGCTGACGTCAGCGACAGTGGCATTTCGTTTGGTGATGATGTTCACCACACCCGCGATTGCATCAGCACCATACACAGAAGAGGCACCGTCGGTCAGCACCTCGACACGTTCAATGCTCGACAAGGGTATGGTGCTCAAGTCCACTGCGGCGATGGCACCGGTCAGCGTTTGGCCCCCAAACGCAGCCAAGCGACGGCCATTGAGCAAAACCAAGGTGCGAGCCTCGCCCATGCCGCGCAGAGAAGCCCCTGTGAAGCCATAGGAGCCCGGCCCTGCGGCAAATGCATCACTGACACCCAACTGCATCGCTGGCAAACGCTGGAGCAGCTCGGCGGTACTGGTGGCACCAGAGCGGCTGATGTCTTCTCGGCGTATCACCATCACCGGCAAGGCAGCCTCGCCATCGACGCGGCGTACCGAAGATCCGGTCACCTCCACGCGGGGCAATATGGAGGGCGGCGGTTCAGCCTGGGGAAAAACTGCCGCAGCTAAAAATCCTTGAGAAACAAGAATCAGCCCCCCCCTGCTCAGCGTACTCATCACGGGGTAACACGTGCGCGCTATTTTTTCTTTGTACATCTTGACCTACCACCCGCCTTTTTTGGAGCATCACCAGCCCAACAACACCTGGCGTCCTTGAACGACCAGCTCTACCTTGGCTCCTACAGGTAAACTGAGTTTGGTCGCAACATGCCCGAATGGCAATCCCGTGAGGACGGGGGTGGTCGTCACAGAGCGTAAATACGCCACCATGGATTTCAACTGGTAGCCACGGTCCAGCGGCGATTTTTTGAAGTCTGTGAACTGCCCCAGCAGCACTGCTTTCTGGCTCGCCAGCACACCTGCCTGGTGCAGCTGGAGCAAGGCCCGCTCGACGCGGTAGGGGTGCTCGTTCACGTCTTCCAAAAACAGCAGGCCACCCTTGATGCGAGACGCAGCGGGAAAATGTGGCGTGCCCAAGAGTGAAGTCAACATGCTCAAGTTTCCGCCCCAAAGCCTTCCCTTGGCGTGCAGGCCATCGAAACTGACTTGAGCTGATTTTGCGGAAGACTCATTGAAGCCTACGGCCTCCAGCTCGCCGCTCATGGCTTCCAGGAAACAGGCCTCGGTGATGTCGTCCACGGCGGCAACGGGTTTGGCGCGGTTGTCTTTGTCGACCGCACGGCCAAAATCAAAACACGCCATCGGCCCGGCCCAGCTCAGCGCTTGTTCTGCATGCGGCGCATGGGCCAGCAGGGCCAATTGGAAGGCTGTGAAATCGCTGTGCCCCACCCAGCGTGTGCCTTGCTCCACGCTGCGTGCAATTCGGGCCCAGTCGATGGTAGCCAACAAACGAGTCAATCCGTATCCGCCCCTTGTCGCCATGGCAACCGAGGGGGAAGCAGCTGCCACGCGGTGAAGGGCGCTCAGTCGCTGTGCGTCGTCGCCCGCGAAGCGCTGGTGTTTGGCCAAGGCCGATTCGTCAACGCGAACGTCAAAGCCGTGGGCCGTCAAACGCTTGGCAGCACGTTTGAGCGCAGCCGGTTCGGCGATAACGCCAGAGGGAGAAAACAGGGTCAAAGCAGTCATGGTGATCGGGCTAAAACTGAGAGTCTTGGTGGGATGGCAACTCCAGGGCTTCCCCAGTGGGAATAGCAGCACCTTCGGCCCCGAACAAAGGTGTTTGCGCCTGGGGACGAACGTGCCGCCGTTCTCGGTACTGAGCACGGCGCATGGCAAAAAAATCACGCAGCACCTGGCCACAAGGCTCTGCCAAAACACCGCCCACCACTTCGGTGTGGTGGTTGAGCTGCGTTTGGGCAAACAAATTGACCACCGATCCGGCAGCGCCGGTTTTGGGATCGGGTGCACCAAAAACCACTCGCTTGAAGCGGGCGTGCATCAAGGCCATGGCACACATCGCGCAGGGCTCCAGGGTGACGAAGAGTTCGCACTCGGGCAATCGGTAGTTCGCCAGCAAGGTGGCCGCATGACGCAAGGCCACAATTTCTGCGTGGGCGGTGGGGTCGTGGTCGGTGATGGGGCGGTTGTAGCCGGTGGCAATCACCTGCCCTGCTCGCATGATGACCGCGCCGACAGGCACCTCACCCACCAAGGCGGCGTTGTGGGCTTGGTCCAGCGCCAAACGCATGGCGTGTTCGTCAGACGGGTTGAACGCAGACATGGTACGACCGGTTCAATTCAACTTGGCCACAAAGCTGTCCAAGCTGCGGGCGGCCTGCTGCTGAACTTTGCCACGCAAAAATCCAGACCAACCCAACAACACCCCCGGTGCACCCAGGGCTTGACGCGACCAGCGCCAAAAGTCGAAAGAGTCCGCGTGGCGATCAATCAGACCATCGCGAAATTCAAATTTGGCGTCAATTTTATTGAGCACCTTGCGCCCAGTTTTACTGAAGGTGTAGCGGGCTTCCCAATGGGCACTCCCCGTCTTGTCATCTGCGTGAACGTCGGAGAAAGTCAGCTGCAAATCCTTACCCTGGGTGCACAACATGCGCCACATGTGGGCGGCACGAAGGCCGCGCAGGTCAAACGCCGGGTCGGTGAAATGCACGTCGGGGTGATAACAAGTGGCCATCGTGGCCCAGTCCCGGTTGGCGAACGCACTGTAAAAGCGAGTGATCAAAACGGCGTGGGGATGGGCGTTCATGGTGGCGCAGCGTCGTGACGGGTGCAGAAGTGTCGCAGTTTGTCAGCGGGTTTTGCGTGAGCCAAACCCGGATTCTCAAAATGTGGCCACCCAAACACGCCAGAAAAGCGGCCCTTGTGTGCATTGGCTGGGAAAGTTGAAGGCCAGCGTCAGGCAATCCTCGATGGCTTCAATATCAGCCTAAACGGATTCTTGGGTAGCGCAGAAATGCCGCCAATCAAGCGTTTCCATGCACATCAAAGGCTCGAACGTCCAGCGACTCACTCTGTGGCGACGATGGATCGAGCGCGAGCCCAGCGGTTGGCATACCGTGTGATCAAACTGGCGCACCGTTTAAGGTCGGTCAGCTCAGAATTAGTCCAATGGCGCGGGGCCCCTACCTGTTCGCAGCACAACAAACCCTGAGCGCGGCCGTTGTAGGCAAACACCGCATCCAACAATGCCATCACGCGTAGCGGGCGCAGATAACTGTCACGCATGCCGTCAAGCCTTGGATCCCGCTCGGTGTCGTGGCATACATAGGCGCCACTTGAGAAAATTTCCTGAAAGTAGGCGCGGTATTGATCCTGCCGCAACTCCGCCCCAGCAGCCCAGTGTTCACCAGACTCTGTATAGCCACCGGTGCAACGCATCACACCTACCCCAGGCTCTCCGTGAAAGGCCCACATGGACACCCGAGAACACTGAAAATGCTGCTGGACAGCCACCAGGCCCGCTTTTTGCGCCGCATCACGGTCAAGCGCACCGACCAGCGCTTGCGCGGCGATGTGCTCGATTTGTTGATCCAACTGCTTGTTAGCCACAGCCACCCTTCAACACAACCAAAGGAAGGTTTCCCAAGCAACAGCGTAGCGCAACTGCCTCAAGATTGCAGGACTAAATTGAGCCCATAAGGCGCAAAAGCGTTACACCAGTGAACGATGCAAGCGGATCTCTTCAATCCGTGTACCACCAATGTCCACCGTTTTGGCGGAAGGCAGTTCGCGCTTGAAGCCAGCCAGGTCATAGAACCGAAGGGCCCGCTCGTTGCGCAGCGCCACCCACAAGGTAACCTTGGTGCAGCCCTCTTCTTGCAGGCCGTCCCGGGCCGCGTCCCACAGCGCTAAACCAACACCCCGGCCCCAATACTTAGGGTGAGCGTAGACGGCCCAAATTTCACCCGTAGAAGACGGGGTTCCTTTGTCGCGCGAGCGGTCAAAGGCTACAAAACCGGCAATCTGGGTGCCTTCACTCACCACCACCACCTGGGGTTCGCACAGGTCGATGGCTTCGCGCCAGAACGCCTGACGTTTGTCCAGGGACAACGAGTCCAAATGCTCGTCAGAGAGGATGCCTTTGTAGGCTTGCTGCCATGAAGCGACATGGATTTCAGCAATGGCTTTGGCGTCACGAAGGGTAGCGGGGCGAGAAGAAAACACAGACATGGATGGGAACTGAAAAAAAGAAAACAGCGATCAAAAAAAGGAGAGCCGAATTGTGGCCGCAGAAAGCACGATGTCCATCACGCAGCAAATAAAAAATAGTGCGAGCGCAGGCTAGTGTCGCGAGTCAGAAATATCGAGACAAATGAAAACGATGGATTCGCTCCGAGGGCAAGGCGCAAACCACAGCGAT
>JBJOQO010000104.1:0-8728 GCA_046049865.1 Pseudomonadota bacterium
ATCGCCAACGACGTGTCAGCATCCGGTTTCCCACTCAACCCGGCCAGTGTCGCGATACAAACCGGCCCAAGCAACGGCGCCGTTGTTTGTAATGCGTCCGGCAGTTGCACTTACACGCCCAACACGAATTTCGAAGGGGTGGACACCTACACCTATCAAGTGTGCGACACCTCGCCAGTCCCGATTTGTTCCATCACAACTGTGACCATCACCGTATCGCCTGCGGCTGCTGGCGCAGTCGCAGCCATCCCGATGAACTCGCGGGAAATGCTGGTGACCATGGCCCTGTTGCTGCTTGCCGTCGCCGGATGGAAACAATACCGCGCTCGTCGCGGCGCTTGATCCGTTGGTGACTGACCCCTGGGTCAGTCACCAGAGGGTAGAAAGAGTGACTGCAAGTCACTGAGCAGATCGAACCCTCGGGCCGACGGCAACAAGCGCGTGCCGTCCTTCTCGGCCAGACCGCGTTCCAAAGCGGTGTGCAAACCGGGCTCCAAGGTGTTGAGCAGCAGCCCGGTGCGCTCGCTGTACCGACTCAAGTCAACACCGTCCTTGAGTCGCATGGCATTGAGCATGAATTCAAATGGCAATTCCGATCGTTTGATGGCCAGGGTTTGGGATACCGCAAAACCCCGCTCCGCTTGCGCCATGTAACGCTGCGGCTCTCGAAAGCGCAACTCCCTGATCACACGGTGCGGAAATGTCAGCTTGCTGTGGGCTCCTGCACCAATGCCCAGGTAGTCGCCAAACTGCCAGTAATTCAGGTTGTGCGCACAGCGGTGGCCTTCTTGTGCGAACGCAGACACCTCGTAGCGTTGCAATCCGTGTGCTGCTGTGCGTTCAACAATCATGTCCAGCATGTCAAACGCAAGGTCTTCGTCAGGCAAAGCCTGCTCTCCGGCCGGTGGATGCGCCGCGAAGTAGGTGTTCGGCTCCATCGTGAGGTGGTAGAT
Organism: Pseudomonadota bacterium; assembly: GCA_046049865.1. Classification (GTDB taxonomy): domain Bacteria; phylum Pseudomonadota; class Gammaproteobacteria; order Burkholderiales; family Burkholderiaceae_C; genus JANPCX01. The sequence continues at coordinate 954 of JBJOQO010000104.1, forward strand.
GGACAGGTGCGGCGGCGCATGCGCCAGTGCTTGATTCAAATCGGTTTCGAATTGACGCAAAGTCTGCCCGGGTAAGGCGTACATCAGGTCGATGTTGAAGGTATCAAAGGCGTCCCGAGCCTCTTCAACCGCGGCATGCGCTTGGTTCGCATCGTGCACACGGCCGATGGAGCGCAGCTTCTCATCATCGAAACTTTGCACACCCACCGAGAGCCTGGTCACGCCAGCCTGTCGATACCCCCTGAAACGATCGCGCTCAAATGTGCCGGGGTTGGCTTCCAGGGTGATTTCACAGCCCGGCTCGAGCGGCAAACGTGCCCGTAGGTCGGCCAGAAGTTGGTCGATGGCCTCGGGGGGAAACAAACTGGGCGTGCCACCGCCAATGAAGATGCTGTGAATGCGACGACCCCAGATCAAGGGCAGGCTGCTCTCCACGTCGGCGCGAAGGGCGCTCAGGTAGGGCTGGACGGGCAAAACGCCTGCATGGTCTGAACGTGCACCCCACTCGTGGGAATTGAAATCACAGTAGGGGCACTTCTTCAAGCACCACGGCAAATGCACGTAAAGCGACAGCGGCGGCAAACTCGAGAACATGAGTGTTCCTGGCCGGATGGCAAAGGCCAGTCGTTCGGCGCCACTGAGCGCCTTGGGCAGCTCAGAATCCGACCGAATTGGAATGTCAGCCAAGTCGCCACACCTCACGCATCAACTGGCGCATCTGTCGCATTGCAATGGCACGGTGGCTATGTTCGTTTTTTTGCGCCGGGCTGAGTTCGGCGACGCTTAAACCAAGAGATGGAACAAACACGAGCGGGTCATAACCAAAACCGCCCTGCCCTCTGGGCTCAGTCAGCACCTCAGCGGACCAGCGGCCGACTGCGATCAATGGCTCTGGATCCTCTGCGCTGCGCACCGCCACCAAAACGCTGATGAAACGGGCACTGCGCTGCTTTTGGCCCTGCATTTGTTGTAGGAGCACGGCGTTATTGGTTTCGTCACTTTTGGCTTGGCCAAACAAGGTGGCATAACGTGCAGACAACACGCCGGGCGCTCCTTGCAGCGCGTCTACGCAAAGCCCGGAATCGTCCGCAATGGCGGCACAAGCAGAGGCCTTCGCTGCATGACGCGCTTTGGCCAAGGCATTCTCGACAAAGGTGGGATGAGGTTCTTCGGCTTCAGCGATGCCCAAGCTACCTTGGGAAATCAGACTCAATCCCAGCGGCGAAAGCAGCGACTGCAACTCGGTGAGTTTGTGGGCGTTGTTGGACGCCAGAACCAACTTCATGCCCACCGTCATGCAACGGCCAATGCTTTCGTTTGTAAGGCCACGAGTTCACTGATGCCTTTACTCGCCAGAGCCAAAAGCTGGCTCATTTCATCGCGCGAAAAAGCATCCCCTTCGGCCGTACCCTGCACTTCCACAAAACCGCCGCTGGCCGTCATGACGACATTCATGTCGGTGTCGCAAGCAGAGTCTTCGACGTACTCCAAATCGAGCAAGGGCGTGCCCTGAACGATGCCCACCGACACCGCAGCCACAGCCTGGCGTATCGGGGAGGCTTTCAGCTTGCCCTGAGCGATGAGCCAAGTCACAGCATCATGGGCTGCCACATAGGCGCCGGTGATGGCTGCGGTGCGGGTGCCGCCATCGGCTTGAAGCACGTCGCAGTCCAGCGAAATGGTGCGTTCCCCCAAGGCATCCAGATCGAACACACAGCGAAGAGACCGTCCAATGAGGCGCTGAATTTCCTGGGTGCGTCCACTTTGTTTACCCTTGGCCGCTTCGCGGTCGCTGCGGGTATGGGTAGCGCGCGGCAACATGCCGTATTCAGCCGTCACCCAGCCAGAGCCAGTGCCACGCCGATGCGGCGGCACTTTTTCCTCGACGGAAGCGGTGCAAAGCACCTGGGTGTCGCCGAAAGCCACCAGAACCGAGCCCTCGGCATGTTTGGTGTACTGGCGGGTAATGGTGACAGGACGCAAAGCGTCCACAGCACGGTTTGACGTGCGAATGAATGACATGACCGGGAGCCTTAAGGTTTACGTTGAGCAGACGAGCGCCGAATCGCCTCGTTGATTTCTTTGATCGAGCGCTCAATTTCGGCGTCGTCCAATTCGTCTTGGGCGTCTGACCCCAAAACGCTTGCCTGGATGGTTGAAGCAAACACCTCTTCGCCTAGCGCTTCGGTGCTCACACCTTGACTGTCCGTGTCCTCGGCTGCCTCCCACTCTACGGCCAGCACCGACACGTTGTCACTCTTGGCTCCGCCATTTCGTAGCGCGAGTTCCACCAATTCAGGAACGGACTCGGAGATGATGTTGCGTGAAAGCTGCTCCGTGATGATGGCATCGCTGACCGTGCCCCACAACCCGTCAGAGCACAGCAGCAGCCTGTCGCCTGGTTGAAGGATCAGCGGCCCCACGGTGTCCACTACAGGTTTGCCGGGGCTGCCCAGGCAGGTGAACAAGACGTTGCGGTTGAGCTTTTCGCCCATGGGAACGACTTGGTTGAGCGTGTCTTGCAGCTCAGAGTAGGAGTGGTCGCGGGTGCGAGCAATTAACTTGTCACCACGGACCCAGTAAAGACGGGAATCGCCGCAATGCGCCCAATAAGCCTGATTGCCTTGCAGCAAACAAGCCACCAAGGTGGTTCTGGGCGTGTCGATAAGCGCTTTTTGGGTGGCGTAACGCAGCAGCTGGTGGTGGCCGGCGATGATGGATTCGTGCAAGAAACGCAGCGGATCGGGCAGCTTGGGTTTGCAATCACGCTGGAACAAAGCCGCCATGGTTTGCAGCGCCAACTGCGATGCCACCTCGCCCTCCGGGTGCCCGCCCATGCCGTCGGCGAGGGCAAACAAACCGGCATCACGGGTGTAGCAATACCCCATGCGGTCTTCATTTTTCTCACGCCCGCCTTTGCGGCTGATTTGGTAGACGGAAAAGCGCATGCGTCTTCTCTTGGGTTGTCAGCTTTTTGCGCTGGCGGTGAGGTTTTCCAACTGCAGCTTCAAACGTTCACTGAAACTGAGTTTGGTGTAACGGCGTTCGGTTTCGCGCGCCAACTCTTTCTGCAGCGCAAAAACACTTTGTGGGCGAGACAAGGGATCGAGCGACATGCACCACTCGGTAACCTCGATCAAATTGTCAGAGTAAACATTTCGCAGCCTGGACAAACTCAAGGCCAAGCGGTCTTTCTCGATGCGCTGTGGTGCATCGTTCGGTGGGTAGCCTTGCATACAGGCATAAATACAAGCACCAATCGCGTAAATGTCGGTCCACGGACCCAGCGTTCCATCACGGCGGTACATCTCGGGCGCAGCGAACCCCGGCGTGTACATCGGGCGAATGAAGTTGCCTTCTTTGCTCAAGACTTCACGCGCGGCGCCGAAATCGAGCAGCACCGCTTTGTTGTCGTTGGTGATGAAAATATTGGCGGGTTTGATGTCCAGGTGCAGCATTTTGTGCTGATGCACGATGCGCAACCCGCGCAGGATTTCATCAAACAGCGACCGAATGGTGGACTCGCGGAACACCTTGTCACGTTTCATGTCGCGCGCAGTGACGATGAAGTCTTGCAAGGTATCACCCTGCAAATAATTCATCACCATGTAAACCGTCTCGTTCTCGCGGAAGAAGTTCAGCACCGACACCACGCTCGGGTGCGAGATTTGAGCCAGTGAGCGGCCCTCTTCAAAGAAGCTCTTCAACCCCAAACGGTACAGCGGCTGTTTTTCAGGCTTGATTCGCGGAGTCAATTCGCCCGGCGAACGCTCAGCCAGCGAAGCGGGAAGGTATTCTTTGACCGCTACCAAATGGCGATCGGCATCTTCCGCCAGATAAACCACCCCGAAACCACCGGCCGCCAGTTTTTTGATGACCTGATAGCCGCCCACGACGGTGCCTGAGGGCAACGGAGCAGGTTTGGGCTTTGACATAATCGGGATTTGGATGGGCAATGAGTTCAATGGCAGTCTACAGCATGACCGGCTATGCCGGTGCCTCAGCCAGCCTCGGCTCGGCACCAGATTCCAACACCGAAGGTGAGGCTTCGCACAAGGCCCACGCTACTGGTAGCGTCAACATTGAACTGCGTTCGGTGAACAGCCGGTTCCTGGATTTGGTGTTGCGTTTGCCAGACGAAATGCGTGGCCTGGAGCCCGCACTGCGGGAGTTAGTTACCCAATCCTTCAAGCGCGGCAAGATTGAATTGCGTTTGTCCAGCAGCCAGCAAAACGATTCCTCCTGGCCGCAACCACAAGCCGAGCAGTTGATGCGCCTGGCCAACATGCAAAACACCGTGGTCAGCTGGCTACCCCAGGCACGGCCTTTGTCGGTCAACGAAGTGATGCAATGGTGCAAAGGCGCCACCGTTGCCGAACGGCTCGACGAGGTGGTGCTGCAAGCCGCCAAACAGGCGGTGGCTGGCCTGATGCAGGCCAGGGCTCGGGAAGGCGAACGTTTGGTGCAAGTGCTGCAAGACCGCATCGCTCGCCTGCACGAGCTGGCCGCACTGGCTGAGCCCCTGGTGCCCGTCGTGGTTCAGAAACAGCAACAGCGATTCTTGGATCGCTGGCAGGAAGCATTGACGGCGACCGACGCGGCCCACACCGTAGCACCCGAAGCCTTAAAAGAGAGAGCGCTGAATGAAGCAGCCGCTTTTGCCATCCGCATTGATGTGGCCGAGGAGCTGGCCCGGCTGCGTTCGCACTTGGACGAAATCGCCCGCTTGCTGAAAAAGGGTGGCGAAGTTGGCAAACGCCTGGATTTTTTGATCCAAGAGCTGCTTCGCGAAGCCAACACGCTGGGCTCGAAAGCGGCATCATTGGAGTTGACCAATGTGTCGGTGGAAATGAAAGTAGCCATCGAACAAATGCGCGAGCAAGTGCAAAACTTGGAGTAGCACGTGGCATCTTTTGGCATCCCACCCGGACAATTTTCCAACAGCTCAATGCAGCCATCAACGACGGACTACCCCGGCAACCTGTTCGTCGTGGCCGCACCAAGTGGCACGGGAAAGTCCAGCCTCGTCAATGCGCTGCTGGAACTGGACTCGCACTTGGCGGTGTCAATTTCACACACCACCCGGGCGCCACGGGGACAAGAGCAAAACGACAGGGAATACCACTTCATTGACGAAGCCAGCTTCCGCCAGAAAATCGAAAGCGGCGATTTTCTCGAGTGGGCAGAGGTGCACGGAAATTTATACGGCACCTCCAGAGTGGCGATCGAGGAACGTATTGCGGGCGGCCAAGACGTTGTGCTTGAAATCGACTGGCAAGGCGCGCTGCAAATCAAACGAATCTTTCCCAACGCTGTTCTTATCTTCATCTTGCCGCCCAGTTGGGATGAGTTGGCCCAACGACTGAATCGACGCGGCGAGGATCAACCCGAGGTGATCGAGCAGCGCTTGCGTAATGCCCGCAACGAGGTCGCCCAAGCCGAACACTTCGACTTCGTTATAATCAATAGCTTGTTCGAGGCGGCACTTTTCGACTTGAAAACTGTTGTTCACTCGCAGCGTCTGAAATACCGAGCCCAACAGCGCAGCAAACCCAGCGTTTTTGGTGCGCTCAATCTCAACTGACGTTCTGCCCACTTTTTTTGGAATCCGTATGGCCCGCATCACCGTTGAAGACTGCTTGACCAAGATCCCCAACCGTTTCCAACTGGTTTTGGCTGCCACCTACCGCGCACGCATGCTCAGCCAAGGCCATGCCCCCAAGATCGATACCAAAAACAAACCCGGCGTCACCGCGTTGCGCGAAATTGCCGCTGGTGAAGTGGGCATTGAAATGCTGCGCAAGGTTCCGGTCTGAAAAAGGTGCCTTGCACCCAGACAAAGCGGCCCACGGGCCGCTTTTTTGTTGCGCTGCCTTGCCCGGGTAGGAACACAAAACCCGTTTTCGAGATCACGGTACTGAATCCGAGATAAATTCGAGGAATGCGCGCACGTACTGCCAACTTGATGAACGACATCCGCGAGAAGGCCAAAGCGGCCGCTCGGGGACTGCTGCGCACGGCGCCCATACAAGAAGCAGAAGCAGCGTCATTCGATGCACTGACCCACAAGCTGAGTTACCTCGACAGCGCCGAGATTCGTCTGGTGCGCGAGGCCTACCGTTTTGCAGACGAGGCCCACTTAGGCCAGTTTCGGGCGAGTGGCGAGCCCTACATCACCCACCCGATCGCGGTCGCTGGCTTGTGCGCCGACTGGAAACTGGATGCCCAAGCCATCATGGCCGCGCTGATGCACGATGCCATGGAAGACTGCGGCATCACCAAAACCGAGTTGATTGAGCGCTTTGGAGCGCCCACGGCAGAGTTGGTCGACGGATTGACCAAACTCGACAAACTCCAGTTCTCCACCAGAGAAGAAGGCCAGGCCGAGAGTTTTAGAAAAATGCTCTTGGCCATGGCGCGGGACGTGCGAGTCATTCTGATCAAGCTGGCAGATAGGCTCCACAACATGCGCACCATGAGCGCGGTGGTGGCCAGCAAACGCGCCCGAATTGCGCGGGAGACGCTGGACATCTATGCACCCATTGCGCACCGCCTGGGTCTGAATCAAATCTACCGCGAGTTGCAAGATCTGGCTTTTGCACACCTGCAACCTTGGCGACAGGCGGCGTTGGCCAAAGCGGTTCTCAAGGCAAGAGGTTATCGACGCGACATCGTCGAGCGCATACAAACCGACGTCACTCGCACTTTTTCCCAGGCCAAATTGGCCGTGCAAGTTTTTGGGCGGGAGAAAACCATGTTCTCCATCTACAAAAAAATGCGGGCGAAACACCTCAGCTTCGCGCAGGTCAATGACGTATTTGGTTTTCGAATTGTGGTGGGCACGCCGACTGAGTGTTATGTGGCCATGGGGATCTTGCACCAGCTGTACAAACCCGTTCCGGGACGTTTCAAGGACTACATCGCCATCCCAAAGGCCAATGGCTACCAGTCGCTGCACACCACCTTGGTGAGCCCCCTGGGCACCGCTGTTGAGTTTCAAATTCGCACAGAGCCGATGCACACCGTGGCCGAAAGCGGAATTGCCGCTCATTGGCTTTACAAAACCAAGGGCAAAGGCGCGATGCAAGTTCAAGATGCGCAGCGCCTGAGCGCCATGTGGCTGCAGTCGCTGGTGGACATTCAGGATGAAACCGGCGATGCCGCAGAGTTCTTGGAACACGTCAAGATTGATCTCTTCCCCGATGCGGTCTACGTTTTCACCCCGAAGTCAAAAATTTTGGCGTTGCCACGGGGGGCTACCCCTGTTGATTTCGCCTACGCGATTCACTCCGACGTTGGCGACCACTGCGTGGCGGCCAAGGTCAACGGCGAGCCCGTGGCCCTGCGCACCGAGTTACGCAGCGGGGATGTCGTGGAAATCGTGAGCACGCCCAACGCGCGCCCCAACCCCGCGTGGCTCAACTTCGTTCGCACCGGCCGAGCCCGATCCAAGATTCGCCACTACCTCAAAACCATGGAGCAGGACGAGTCGCAAGAGCTGGGCGAGCGCATGTTGGCCCAAGCGCTGCGAAACGAGGGATTGGCCTTGCCTGTGGACGACGAGAGCGGACAAGCCATCTGGCAACAACTCACGCGGTGGAGTGACAGCCGCAACCGAGGCGAGTTGCTCACTGACATCGGTTTAGGGAAAAAAATTGCGGCCATCGTGGCCAAACAGCTGGCGCGCCTGCTCGCAGAACAAGGCACCCGACCCGACGCGGTGACCCTGAGCATGGGGCGCTACGCGGCCACGGATGACAACACGCCTGGACAAG
>JBJOQO010000105.1:0-8714 GCA_046049865.1 Pseudomonadota bacterium
CGACCCCAACATCTTCGCCATTGCCACCGGCATTGAAGAACACGACAACTACGCGGTGGACTTTATTGAAGCCACGCGTTGGATCAAACAAAACCTGCCCGGCGCAAAGGTGAGCGGCGGTGTGTCCAACGTGAGCTTTTCATTCCGCGGCAACGACCCCGTGCGTGAAGCCATTCACACCGTGTTTCTGTATCACGCCATCCAAGCGGGCATGGACATGGGCATCGTCAACGCCGGCATGGTGGGCGTGTACGACGCCCTGGAGCCGGAGCTGCGCGAACGTGTGGAAGACGTGGTGCTCAACCGCCGGCCCGACGCGGGCGAGCGTTTGATCGACGTGGCCGAGAACGCCAAAGGCGCTGCCAAAGACGACAGCGCCAAATTGGCCTGGCGTAGCAAGGCAGTGGACGACCGCCTGAGCCATGCGCTCGTCCACGGCATCACCGACTTCATCAATGCCGACACCGAAGAGGTCTACCAGCGCATCAAGGCAGGCGGTGGCCGCCCCTTGCATGTGATTGAAGGCCCCTTGATGGCGGGCATGAACATCGTGGGTGACTTGTTTGGTCAAGGCAAGATGTTCCTGCCCCAGGTGGTCAAGAGCGCCCGTGTGATGAAGCAGGCGGTGGCCCACCTGTTGCCTTATATCGAAGAAGAAAAGAAAGCCCTGGTCGATGCAGGTGGAGAGGCCAAAGCCAAGGGCAAGATCGTCATCGCCACGGTCAAGGGCGATGTGCACGACATTGGTAAAAACATCGTCACCGTGGTACTGCAGTGCAACAACTTTGAAGTGGTCAACATGGGCGTGATGGTGCCCTGCAAGGACATCCTCGCCAAAGCCAAAGAAGAAGGGGCCGACATCATTGGCTTGTCGGGCCTGATCACACCGAGCCTCGAAGAAATGCAGTACGTGGCCGCTGAAATGCAGCGCGACGACTACTTCCGCAGCCGCCAAACGCCACTGCTGATTGGCGGCGCCACCTGCAGTCGCGTGCACACCGCGGTGAAAATTTCGCCCCACTACGAAGGCCCGGTGGTTTATGTGCCCGATGCCAGTCGCAGCGTGGGCGTGTGCAGTGATTTGTTGTCGGATGAACGCGCCAAGTCCTTCATCGACGAGCTGAAAACGGACTACGACAAAGTACGTGCACTGCACGCTGGAAAAAAAGCAACGCCCTTGGTAAGTTTGGCGCAGGCAAGGGCCAACAAAACCGCCATCGACTGGGCGACCTACCAACCGGCCAAACCCAAATTCCTTGGCCGCCGTGTTTTCAAAAACTACGACCTGGCGGAGTTGGCGACTTGCATCGATTGGGGCCCCTTCTTCCAAACCTGGGACTTGGCAGGGCCCTACCCGGCCATCCTGAACGATGCAGTGGTCGGCGAACAGGCCCGCCGCGTCTTGGCCGACGCCGAACAAATGCTCAAACGTTTGATCGAAGGCCGCTGGCTTACCGCCAACGGCGTGATCGGCCTGTACCCCGCGAACACCGTCGATGACGATGTGATCGAGGTCTACACCGACGAGTCACGCACCGAGGTGCTGCTGCGCTGGGCACCGCTGCGCATGCAAAGCGAGCGGCCAACAGTGGATGGCATCAAGCGCCCCAACCGCTGCCTGGCCGACTTCATCGCCCCCAAAAACAGTGGCGTCGCGGACTACATCGGCCTCTTTGCGGTGACCTCGGGCATCGGCGCCGAGAAAAAGGATAAGCAATTCCAAGATGCCCAAGACGACTACAGCGGCATCCTGTTCAAAGCCCTGGCCGACCGATTGGCCGAAGCCTTTGCGGAGCGTATGCACCAGCGTGTGCGCACCGAGTTGTGGGGTTATGCGCCGGACGAGGTCTTGATCCTTGATGACTTGATTGCCGAAAAGTACCAAGGCATACGTCCCGCCCCCGGTTACCCCGCCTGCCCTGACCACACCGTCAAAACCGAGATGTTCCACGCTTTGGTTTGTGACGACATCGGCATGGGCCTGACCGAGAGCTGGGCCATGACCCCAGCCGCCAGCGTCAGTGGTTTTTACCTGGCCCACCCGCAAGCGGCTTATTTCAACGTGGGCAAGGTGGGGGACGACCAGTTGCAGGAGTGGTCAGACCGACAAGGGCTGGACGTGGCGGTGGTGAAACGTTCGTTGGCGGCTTGGAGTTGAGTGGAAGTCTTGCTGACATTGGGATAGCCTACTCGCGCATATGAATACTGCCCTCGAATTTCACGACACTCGAGTGTCTAGCATCACAACTGCCGGGGATCAGTTGACCCTGCATCTACGGGCCGCCTACCTTCACAAGTCAGAAGGCGAACCGGGAGTAGACAACGGTTCGGGGTGGGTGCAACAAGGAACGCTTGTATTTCGAGGCGCTGAGTGGCATGGAACGACATTGATAGGCGATGGATGGATCATTGATGGTGACCTCCGGATCGGGTCAAACAAGTCGATGAGCGTGGTGCCATTGCCAATTCGTTTCTCGGAGGCAGTCAGTGCGCAATTCTCTTTTGCAAACGGCTGCTCCATTCAGATCACTGCTCGCAGCATTGAACTCGAGCTGATTGGCGCACCAGAATATGTCGAAACTTTCACAAGAACTTGATCTTTCACCATCATTCAGTTGCTCAGCGACTGGAATGACGCTTTGCGCAAACAGTCATCAACCTCCATCGAAAAAATGAGGCTACTCTGCTTGGTGTTTCTGATGTTCGTTGTGACTCCAGGTCATGCAAATGATTCGTGGACACCCAGCGAGCAGCAAAAGTTGAACGTCAATCTGGCCACACAGCAGTACTTCCGCCTGAGCGAGCGGGGGGATTTCACTGCGGCTTATGCCATGTTGTCCAAAGACCTGCAGCAAACCATCAGCCTAGAGCGCTGGTCGATACGGCAGGCTGAATTGAATGCCCGCATGGGTGAGGTGGTGGGGCGCAGCATTCGCAACATCACCTGGGGACAAGAACCCGTCCCCGGGGGGCCGGGCAAGGTGTTTGCAGCGATCGATCACAGCGGCAAATTCCGCAACGCTGACATTCACTGCGGCAAGTTGTTCTGGCAACAACAAGCGGATGGTTCGTTCAAACTGCTGCGTGAAATTGAAAACAGCATCGACAAAACAACACAAGCGCAAATGACGGCAGAACAACTCGCCGCAGCGCGAAAAAAAATACGCTGTTGATCTGAGGAAAAGCTGAACAAGTCCCTCGCAGCGCGCGCACCCTCGAACTCGGGCGGTCGCTCGTGGCTCTGTTCCCCACGCGCCGTTAAAAATGCTCGCAATACCTTCGGGTATTGCTGCGCTTTTCACCTTGCAGCCCATGCCGATTCGAGGCCCGCGCATCTGCAGGGACTTATTCAGCGTGCCCCTAAGGCGATGCGTCGATTCAGCCAGCAGCCATCAGCGCAGCAATCTGCGCCCGCAAGGTCTCCACCGGGGCGTAGCCGCGGCACACCAAATGCAGCTCGTCACCCTTTTGCGCGATCACAGCAGGGAAGCCGGTGATGCCCCAAGCCTGGCTTTGCGCAAAGTCTTTGGCGGTGGCTTCACGCAGCGCGGTGGAGGCAAAAGTTTTGGCGAAGTCAGCACGGGGCAGACCAACCGCCTCGGCCACGTCGGCCAACACCGCCGCTTGCGTGACGTTTTTTCCTTCGGCGTAAAAAGCAGTTTGCACCGCTTTGAAATAACGCCAAGTGTGCTGTGGCCAAAGTGTGCGCACCGTGATGGCGGCCCGGCTGGCAGGTTCGGTGTCGTAGATAAAACCCGGCTCGTCCAACGCGGTATGGGGGCTCGCAGCAAAGGGCAAACCGCTGGCTTGCGCCACATGGTGCCAATGGCCAAAAATTTCTTGAGCGCGCTCGGGTGTCAAGGGCTCGGTGGTGTAGGGCCGCAAGCCACCCATCACCAAGGCGAGGTGCAAGGGTTGCAGCTCACCTGGTTCTGCCAGCAGTTCAGAGATGGTGCGGCCAAAGCCGTAACACCAAGAGCACATGGGGTCGGCGACGTAGATGAGGTTCAGGGACATGACGAATGATTCGGATGGGTTGGCGCCGTGACGGGCTGCGTTCAATAGTCAAACAATTGGCACCGGATGTAAGTAACTTGTTATTTGAGAATAATTCCCGCTTTTTCTACTGTTGCTGCGGTCAACATTCGGTTTTGGCGCTTGGCCCGGCTTTGACCGGTGGAGCGACGGCTCTGTAGAGCACCCCCAGACCTGTCGCTTTGCGCCAGCCCCCGGATGAAAAACTTGTGGGCGGCCTAGCGTTTTCTCATGAGGAGATGAATGTGATTGTGATTCTGCGCTCCCTGGCCCGCATGGGCCCCAAGATGCAAAAGGCGCAGGCGGCGACCGCCCTGGGTTTGGCGCTGGCATTGTCCGCCTGCGGTGGTGGTGGCGGTGGTTCATCCACGACCACAGCGCCTGCGGGGGAACCGCCAGCATCCCGCGCAGAAGCGGCCCGTTTTTTGAACCAAGCCACCTTTGGGTCCAATGAGGCTGAGCTCAACAAGTTGATGGCTTCGGGCTATAGCAACTGGATTGAGGACCAATGGACCAAACCACGCAGCACCCACCGCGCCAACTGGGAGGCCTGGGAGGCCGCAGTCAAAGCGGTTAATAGCAGCAACAGCATCGGTCAAGACGGGGTGACCAACTCGTTCTGGAAAGCGGCCTTGGTTGGTGAAGACCAACTGCGCCAACGTGTGGCCTATGCGTTGTCGCAAATTTTTGTGGTGTCTTTGGTGGACAGTGCCGTCGCCAACGACCCGCGTGCCGTGGCCGCCTACATGGACATGCTGGCGGACAACGCTGGGGGCAACTACCGCACCTTGTTGGAAGCAGTCTCGCGGCACCCCATGATGGGCACCTATTTGTCTCACTTGCGCAATCAAAAAGCCGACCCACGCACAGGCCGTGTGCCCGACGAAAACTACTCGCGTGAAGTGATGCAGCTTTTCTCGATTGGTGTGCATGAACTGCAATCCGATGGCCGCCAACGTTTGGTAAGCGGCAAACCCGTGGATACCTACACGCCCGCCGACATCAGCGGTTTGGCCAAGGTGTTCACCGGTTTCAGCTGGGTCTGCCCGGCCATGAACAACAACTGTTTCTCCAGCGGCAGCTCTGGCGGCGTGAGCGATCCTGACCGCGCCTTGAAGCCCATGGTGGGTTACCCAGCTTTTCACAGCCAAGAAGAAAAGCGGTTCTTGGGAACGGTGATTCCCGCGCAGGCAACGGCCAATCCCGATGCCAGCCTAAAAACTGCTCTGGATACGCTTTACAACCACGCCAACGTGGGCCCCTTCATCGGCAAGCAGTTGATTCAGCGCCTGGTCACGAGCAACCCCAGCCCCGACTACGTTGCTGCGGTGGCCGCCACATTCAACAACAACGGTCAGGGCGTGCGCGGCGACATGAAAGCCGTGGTCAAAGCGGTGTTGCTGCACCCACAAGCCAAGGCGACGAGCAATACATCGGGTCAGTTGCGTGACCCACTTTTGCGCACCACGGCCTTCATGCGGGCCTATGGTTTCAATTCGGATACCGGCAACTTCCGCATGGGCAATACCGACAACCCGGGCACTGCGCTTGGCATGTCGCCTATGCGTTCACCCTCGGTGTTTAATTTTTTCCGCCCGGGGTACGTGCCACCGGGCACACAAACCGCAGCGGCTGGTTTGGTGTCGCCGGAAATGCAACTGGCCCAAGAAACCACAGCCGCCGGTTATGTGAATTTCATTCGGGATGCGGTGGCCTTTGGGCTGGGGCAAAACAACGGTGTCGTCAATGGCGTGAGCCTGAACCGCCGCGACTTGCAGGGTAATTTCACTGCGGATGTGGCCCTCGCGGACAAACCCGCTGATTTGGTCGCACGCGCCAACACGTTGCTTTTGCAGGGCCGCATGTCCAACGCCTTACGCGATGAAATCGTGGGCGCAGTCAGCAAGATGGCCATTCCCGCATTAACAAGCAACGGCTCCAACCAAGCCCAAGTCGACAGAGCCAAACGTGCGCGCGTCAATGCCGCGTTGCTGCTGGTGCTGGCCGCACCCGAATACCAAGTCACTCCCTGAGGTCAAGATGAGCAAACACCACGACACCGGCCTGCAAAAAGCCTCCCGCCGATTGTTCCTGCAGCAAGCAGGTGCCTTGTCCACCTTGGGCGTAGCCGGCGCACCGCTGGCGCTGAACCTGGCCGCCATCGGCTCAGCAGCCGCACAAACCGCGTCTGACTACAAAGCCTTGGTGTGTTTGTTTTTGTTTGGTGGCAACGATTCCTTCAACATGGTGCTGCCCACCGATGCAGCATCATGGGCCAACTATTCAGCCATTCGCAACCAAGCGCCCGACTCGATTGCTTTGCTCGCACCAGGCACCGCCATCAATGCTGGTGCGGCTGCCGCCTCACCCGCTCGGCTGGGAGGCGTATTGCCCATCATCCCCACCAATGCGCAAGGCCGCACCTTTGCACTGCACCCCGTGATGGGCACGCTGCGTGACATGTTCAACACCGACAAACGGCTGGCCGTGGTCGCCAACGTGGGCCCATTGATACTGCCCACCACCAAAGCGCAATACGGTCAAAGCAGCCACCCCAAACCGGCGAGTTTGTTTTCGCACAACGACCAGCAAAACACCTGGCAAAGTTTCAAAACCGAAGGCGCCACCGTGGGCTGGGGCGGTCGCTTGGGCGATTTGCTCGCCTCGCAAAACAGCCGCGCCATCTTCACCAGCATTTCTGCGGCGGGTAACGCAGTTTGGTTGTCGGGGCAAAACGTCAAGCAGTACCAGGTCGGCACCAACGGGGCAATACGCTTGGGTGCCGACAGCAGCGGCCGGGTGTACGGTTCGACCGATGTGGCGGCAACGCTAGAGCGCATCGTCAGCAACAGCCGCAGCGGCCACTTGATAGACAGCGATTTGGCAGCCGTCTCCAAACGCTCCCTGGACGCCGAGGTCGCCTTACGAACGGCGCTCAAAGCACCGGGAGATCCTCTTTTTGGCACGGCCCCCGCCAGCGGAAATTACAACGCCAACAACGACCCCAAACTGCAGTACGACAACCCACTCACCGGTACCAAGTCCTTCAACGGTTTGGCGCAGCAGTTGCAAATCGTGGCCCGCATGATCGATGCCAGCAGCACCGCCAGCATCGGCGCCAAACGCCAAGTCTTCTTCGTGAGCTTGGGCGGTTTTGATACCCACGACTTCCAAAACCGCAACCAGGCTGACCTGATGGCCCGCCTGTCACACGCGCTGCGTTACTTCGACACCACCTTGGCCGCGATGGGTGCGCAAAACCAAGTGACCACCTTCACCGCCAGCGACTTCGGCCGCACCTTCACCAGCAACGGCGACGGCACCGACCACGGCTGGGGCTCCCACCATTTCGTGATGGGCGGGGCGGTCAAGGGCGGCGACATCTACGGGACCTTCCCCGTGCTCGGCAGCAAAAACACCAACAACAACAATTTCGACAGCAGCCCCAATCAGCTCGGCAACGGCAGCTTGTTGCCCGAGGTGTCGGTCGATCAAATGGGCGCGACTTTGGCGCGTTGGTTTGGTGTGGCCGACGGCCAGCTCGGCGATGTGTTCCCGAGCTTGGCAAACTTTGATGCCTCCAAACGCAACCTTGGGTTCATGAATTCTTGACGTGGAGGGATCGGGGTGATGAGGTGGCTTGACGCTGACGCAACTGGGCGCGAGTCTGGCCTGCCAATACCCCTGCAGCTCTGGTAGATCACTGAGACTCAGCAGCAACCGTTGCCGTTGAGGTTCCAATCGACCTTCTTACTCGCAGTAAAACCCGAGTCGTATGGTCTTGTCTTTCGGAGCGCTTCTTTTGCGGGGCTCGCTGCTCTTGACTTCTTTGAGGCTGCACTGGGTTAACTGAGAATTCTCTAGCTTCTTGGCGACGTCGACCGAGGAGTGGGCATACCGGCAAACTGCCCAATAGTCCAGAAAGCGAGGGTCGACGACCTTGGTTGTTTGTGGATCGCTTCTGTGCAACCGCCAAAAGCCCAGCGTACCGGGCTTGTCTTCACCTCGTAGCTGCGCGCGCAGGCTGGGCGGTCCGCTATAGAGCCCTGCGGATTCCAAGTGAGCCCGATCCAGGCGAGGAAACGCCTCGAAGCCCGGTGTCAACTTGTCGAGTTGCAACGTAGCCGATGACAGCACGACATACTCGGGACAAATCACGACCTCATCCGCTTGGCTGGCTGAGTGAAAGGAGAAAAAACCAAGAGCGACCAGTATTGCTTTCATGTCAGGGCTCAATGCTCGATAACAGAAAACGCATCTGCGTTGTCGCTAGGGCTGACAAAGTTTCCGCTCTTGTCTTTCCCCTTGGATCATATGTAGCGCGACGAGATAGTTGGTTTGCCCGGGCCTGCCCATTGATCCATGACAGTAATCCCCCCGGCATCTTGGGAGATGTAATGGGCCGCGTGATTGCCGCTGGCCTGATTGGGATAAACGCCGTTAACAAACGTTGCAATCGCAGTGCCTTTGGCTAGAGCAGTATTGCCCATCACCACCGCCCCTTCGCGCCATTGAGACGCAGTACCAATTCCAGCACTGTAGTGCTGAACCAATCGGACACATTGCCCACCGCCCACCTTGGGCTGGGCGAGCTCAAATTTGAAGTGCGACACCCTACAACCTGTAAGGTGTCACTCCAATGGGAACAAACTACTCGCACATTTCTGAGGCTGATCGCA
>JBJOQO010000106.1:0-8692 GCA_046049865.1 Pseudomonadota bacterium
AACACCATCCTGATCAACCGCGCCGACAAGTTCGGCCTGGCCCAGCTGCACCAGTTGCGCGGCCGGGTTGGCCGCAGCCACCACCAGGCCTACGCCTATCTGCTGGTGCCTGATGTGGAAGGCCTGACCAAACAAGCCACCCAGCGCCTGGACGCGATCCAGGCCATGGAAGAACTGGGCTCGGGCTTTTACCTCGCCATGCACGACCTGGAAATTCGCGGTGCGGGCGAGGTGCTGGGCGAGAACCAAAGCGGCAACATGATGGAAGTGGGCTTCCAGCTTTACAACGACATGCTCAGTGAAGCGGTGCGTTCACTCAAGGCCGGAAAGGAACCCGACCTGCTCAGCCCCTTGAGCGTGACCACAGAAATCAACCTGCACGCCCCCGCCCTGCTGCCCGACAGCTACTGCGGCGACGTGCACGCACGCCTGAGCCTTTACAAGCGCCTGGCAAGTGCCGACAAAGCCGACCAGATCGACGCCTTGTTGGAGGAAATCACCGACCGTTTCGGTAAGCTACCACCCGCAGGCCAAACCTTGTTTGATGTACACCGCCTGCGCGTGTTGGCCAAACCTTATGGTGTGATCAAAATCGACGCCGCGCCGGCATTGATGGTGCTCAGCTTCAAACCCCATGCGCCGATTGACGCGATGAAAATCATCGACTTGGTACAAAAAAACCGCCACATCAAACTGGCGGGCAACGACAAGCTGCGCATTGAACGCGAAACCAAAGAACCCCAAGATCGCGCTCAAATGATTCGCGATGTGCTGCGGGCGCTGGGACCGATCAAGGCCGAGGTTTGATGTCTGCAACCTCACGCGCCACACGCCCCATTGCCGTCATTCCCGCGCAGGCGGGAATCCAGGAATGCGCCGAGTCGCACCCACCGCTTTCCCATCCACGACCGACTGGATTCCCGCCTGCGCGGGAATGACGGGAAAATACGCCAGGGATTGACCGAACAGCGCCAGAGTTTTCCTCCTGCATTAAAACGAACCGTCTATTCACCACCATGCCCATCGAACACGCCCCCGGCCTCGTCATCCAAGGTTTCGCACCCCCGCTGCGTTTAAGCGACTTCAAACTCATCGCATTCGACATGGACTCCACCCTCATCAACATTGAGTGTGTGGACGAAATCGCCGATGCGGCTGGCCGCAAAGCAGAAGTCGCGGCCATCACCGAAGCTGCAATGCGCGGTGAAATCACCGACTACAAAGACAGCCTGCGCCGCCGCGTGGCGTTGCTCCAAGGCGTGCCGGTGAGCGCCATGCAACAAGTGCTGACCGAGAGACTGCAACTCAACCCTGGCGCGCAAGCCCTGGTGCAAGCCTGCCAAGCGGCGGGCCTCAAAACCCTGCTCGTCTCTGGCGGCTTCACCTATTTCACCGACCACGTGCGTGATCTGCTGAAGATCGACTGGACGCGCAGCAATGTGCTGGAGACAAGTAACGGCCACCTCACCGGCAAGATGGTCGATCAAGCTTGGGGCGACATTTGCGACGGCGAAGAAAAACGCCGCATGCTGCTCGCCACCTGCGAACAGCTCGGCATCAAACCGTCACAAGCCATCGCCATGGGCGACGGCGCAAACGACCTGCCCATGATGGGCGTCGCAGGCCTGTCGGTGGCCTACCACGCCAAACCCAAGGTCAGGGAACAGGCCATGGTGGCGATCAACAGTGGGGGGTTGGATCGGGTGTTGGAGGTGGCGCACTGACATAGCGGTGCACCAACGCTTGATCGAACGGTGCACCAAGCGCACCGCGATCAATCCGCCCGTACCACATCCCGCCACCCCACCACTTCCACCCCCTGGCGGCTGGCGCTGACATCGCCGCCGTAGAGCACCGCTTGGCGGGTGGCTTGGGGGGTGTCGGCATGGATGTGGCGTTGCACCGTGGCCAGACCCTTGAACCACTCGGGCTGAAAGGTCTGCCCGGACTTCACCTCGACCAAGGTGATGCCTCCGTCTTGCTCCAGCAGCAGGTCCACCTCGTTACCAATGTTGTCGCGCCAAAAATAGAGTGGTTGTGCCAGGCCACGCACCGCGCGCCATTTGAGGGCTTCGTTGACGGCCCAGGTTTCAAACAAAGCACCTCGGGCGTAGTGGGTTTGCATGTCGCGCTCGGAGGTGATGCCAAGCAACCAAGCGCACAGGCCGGTGTCCAAAAAATAGAGCTTGGGGGTTTTGACCAAGCGTTTACCGAAATTGCGGTGGTAGGGCGCGATGCGTTTGACGATGAAACTGGCTTCGAGCAAATTCATCCACGCGTGGACCGTGGGCTGACTGATGCCGCAGTCGTTGGCCAAGGCGTTCAAGTTGAGTAACTGGCCGGTGCGTGCGGCGCACAGGCGCATGAAGCGCTGAAAGGTACCCAGGTCTTGCACAGCGGACAAGCTGCGCACATCGCGTTCGACGTAGCTTGCGACATAGTCAGCGTAATAGCGCTGCGGGTCCAGTTGGCGAGCGTGTACCGCCGGGTAGCCACCCTGCCAGAGAGACTGGTCGAGCGAGCGGGGCAACCCTCCCCCATCGGCCAGTTCTTTGAGGCGCAGTGGGTGCAGTTCAATCAAGCTGGCCCGACCGGCCAAACTTTGGGTGACGCCCGCCAGCAAGGAAAACTGCTGGGATCCGGACAACACATATTGCCCCATGCCGCCGCTGGCATCGACTTCGGTCTGAATGTAAGAAAGCAAATCGGGCACCCTTTGTGCCTCGTCAAGAATCAGGGGCGCAGGGTGGGCCCTCAGGAAACCACGGGGATCGGTTTGCGCAAACTGGCGGGTGTCCAAGTCTTCAAGCGACAACATGGGCCAATCAGCCAGCGACTGACGCAGCAAGGTGGACTTACCCGCCTGCCGGGGCCCGGTGACCACCACCACGGGATAGTCACGCAAAGAACGCCCCAACAAAGCGGCAGAGGTTCGGGGGTAAAAAGGAGAACTCATTTTGCTATTTTAATATTCAATCTTAAAATAGCAAATATGCCCTCCTCAACTCTGCCCCACTGAAACAACCACAGGTCCGACCTCAACCCGCCCGATCTTCAGGCCCGCCCTGCCGACTACCGTTTCACCCTGAACCACGCCGCATACATCGCAGGCAAAGCCAGCAAGGTCAGCACCGTTGCCACCACCAAACCGCCCATGATGGCCACGGCCATGGGTCCCCAGAAGACGCTGCGTGAGAGTGGAATCATTGCGAGCACAGCGGCGGCGGCGGTGAGCACGATGGGGCGGCAGCGCATGACGGCGGCTTCCACGATGGCGATCCAGGCATCGATGCCGCGCTCTCGGTCGTGTTCAATTTGCGCAATGAGAATCACCGAGTTACGCATGATCATGCCCATGAGGGCAATCACACCGAGCAAAGCAACAAAACCAAAAGGACGATCCAGCAGCAGCAAGGCCGCAGCCACACCGGAGATGCCCAAAGGCCCCGTGAGGAACACCAGCACCGCGCGGCTGAAGCTGTGCAACTGGAGCATGAGCAAGGTGAACATGATGAACAGCATCAAGGGCGCGCCCACCAAGATGGAACCTTGGCCTTTGCTGCTTTCTTCCACGGCGCCTGCAACTTCAATGCGATAGCCACCCGGCATGTCTTTGCGTATGGCATCGAACAACGGGTTGAGTTGAGCGGTCACCGTTGCACCCTGAATGCCATCCACCACATCACCTTGCACCGTGGCCGCATAGTCGCGGGCATCACGCCACAGCACACCGGGCTCCCATACAAAGTGAACCGTGGCCACTTGGCTCAGCGGCACCACACGACCGCTGGCGGTGGGCAAATAACCATGGGCCAGGTCGGCAATCGCATCACGCTCGCTCAAGGGCTGGCGAAATACGATGTCGATGAGTTTGTCGCCATCACGGTATTGGCCCACGGTGCTGCCGCTGTTGAGTGTGCGGGCCGCCTGCGCAATCGCTTGGCTGGACACCCCGAGTGCACGTGCTTTGTCTTGGTCCACCTCCAGCCGCAGCGCCTTGATGGCCTCGTTCCAGTTGTCGTTCACGCCGCGCATATTCGGGTTTGCATGCATGATGGCTTTGACCTGGTCTGCGTATTGACGCACCTTGGCAGGGTCAGCCCCCACCACGCGGAACATCACGGGGAAAGCCACCGGGGGGCCGTTGGGCAAGAGTTTGGCGCGGGCACGCACCTCTGGGAATTCGCTGGCCAACAACTCGGGCAACTCTTTGCGCAGCCGCTCCCGGGCAGCCAAATCAGAGGCCAGCACGACCAGTTGGCTGACGTTGCTGTGCTGGAAAATTTGGTCCATCGTCAGCGCAAAACGCGGCAAACCACTGCCCACCCAGGTGCTCACGTGTTCCACACCCTCCAGACCCATGAGGCGCTTTTCCACCTTGGCCGCCACGGCTTCGTTGGCCGCAAATGAGGTGCCCTCGGGGGACCACAAATCCACCAATACTTCCAAGCGACTGGAGTCTGGAAAAAACTGCTGCTGCACCTTGCCCATGCCAACGATACCGAGCACGAGGCTGAGCACCGTCAGGCCTATGGTGATCCAGCGGTGCTGTACGCACCAGTTCACCACACCCCGAAATCGTGTGTAAAAAGGTGAATCAAACAACTCGTGAACGACCGGTTGGTCACCCGCCGCATGGACGGGAGCTTTGAGTAAACGTGTACCCAGGTAGGGCACAAAATAAACCGACACCCACCAAGAAATCATCAAGGCCGCAGCGGTCACCGCGAAGATGGCAAAGGTGTACTCACCCACCGTAGACTGCGCCAAACCAATGGGAAGAAAACCCACCGCAGTGATCAAGGTGCCCGTCAGCATGGGCATGGCCGTGGCTTCGTAGGCGAAGGTGGCGGCACGCACTTTGTCGTAACCTTCCTCGAGCTTGCGCACCATCATCTCGACCGCAATGATGGCGTCATCGACCAGCAAACCCAGTGCAATGATGAGCGAGCCGAGTGATATTTTGTGCAGCCCCACTTTCCAGTAATACATGGCCACAAAAGTGATAGCCAGCACCAGCGGAATGGTGATACCCACCACCAAACCCGGCCGCCAGTCGATGGTGAATTTCCATGAATTGGGTTTGAAGTGCAAACCCAGTGAGACGAAGCTCACAGCCAGCACAATCAGCACCGCTTCAATCAGCACACCCACAAACTCGTTCACAGAACGGGCCACCACGGTGGACTGGTTCTGAAACTGTTTGAGCTCCAAACCCACGGGCAGATCGGCCTGTATGGCTTTGGAGGCGACGGCCAATGCCTGGCCCATTTCAATGATGTCGCCGCCTTTGGTCATGGACACCCCGAGTGCCAGCACCTCACGCCCTTGGTGACGCACGCGCAGTTGGGGGGGATCGATGGTTCCTCGGGTCACAGTGGCAATGTCACCCAGGCGAAAGCTGTTGCCTGCAGAACGTATGGGCAAAGCACGCAGTTGTTCCTCAGAGGTGAATTGGCCACTCACCCGCACTTGCAAGTTGTCAGTGGGTGAATTGATGGTGCCCGCAGACTCCACCGCGTTTTGTTGCCCCAACTGCGCCAGCACCTGGTTGAAGTCCAGGCCCAATTGCGCCAAACGCTGGTGCGAGACATCAACGAATAACTTTTCGTCTTGTGCGCCAAAAATTTCTACTTTGTTGACGTGTTTGACCTTGAGCAGTCGTTGGCGCACTGCGTCCGCATGGGCTTTCAGCTCGGGCGCACTGAAGCCATCCCCCACCAAGGCGTACATAGAGCCGACCACATCACCAAATTCGTCATTAAAAAATGGCCCCTGTACACCTTGCGGCAAGGTGCCGCGCATGTCACCTATCTTCTTGCGCACCGTGTACCAGATCTGCTGCACTTCTTTGGGTGGAGACGAGTCCTTCACCTGAAAAATGATGATGGTCTCGCCGGGTTTGGCGTAGGAGCGGATCTTGTCCGCGTAGGGCACTTCTTGCAGGGTTTTTTCCAGCTTGTCCGTAACCTGTTCAGCCATTTGCTGCGCCGTGGCGCCAGGCCAATAGGCACGAACCACCATGGCGCGAAAGGTGAAGGGCGGGTCTTCGTCTTGGCCGAGTTGAAAGTAGGCCGCCAAGCCCAGCAACATCAGCACCACCAAGAGGTAACGCGTGAGCGCGGGGTGGTCGAGGGCCCATTTGGAAACGTTGAAACGCGACACCTGAGAAGGATTGGAGGCATTCATGCAGGGCTCACTTCGCAGCGCTGGAAGTGGTCGCCATCGTCGCGGCCGATGGCGCTGCGCCGCCAGTTGCCTGCCCCTTGTTCGCCTCTTGCAACCACTTCACTTTTTGCCCCGGCTGCAGCACGTGAACGCCCGCCGTGACCACCACATCACCCGGTTTCAACCCGGCCGATATCACCGCTTCATTGCCATCGGCACCTGCCACCGACACGGCTTGAAGCTTGACTGTCATGCTGGAGGCATCCACCAACCAGACCGCGGTTTGGCCTTGGTTTTCCTTCAAGGCAGACAGCGGCAATTTGCTCACGCCAGCGACTTGGGGCAGGTCCACCACCACCGACATGGTTTGCCCCAGTTGAGCCTGATCGGACGCCTTGCTGCCCAGATCAGCCTTGACCAAAAATGTGCGTGTCACCGGATCGGCAGCGGCAGCGATCTCCCGGACCTTGAGCGGCCACCACGGTTTGCCTTCGCCCCAGGCCCGCGCCTTGAAGGCGGTGGGTGACGACGCCAGCGCACGAATCTGCGCCACTTTGTCTTCGGGCACCGAAAACACCACGTCGCGTGGCCCGCTCTGCGCCACTCGCAAGACGGTACTGCCGCTGCTGACCACCGCCCCGGGCTCCGCTTCGACGCCTGTGACCACACCAGCCACGTCGCTGACCAGCGCCGCATATCCGGCCTGGTTGGTTTGAACCTGGGTCTGCGCCTTGCTTTGGGTCAAGGACGCAAGCGCGGCTTTCAGGGTGGTGTCTCGTCGCTCGAGCTCAGCGGCGCTGATGAAGTTCTGGTCACGCAGGTCTTTGAAACGTTTGAAGTCAGCCGCCGCCAAATCGTAGTTGGCCTGAGCTGCAGCCAGTTGCGCACGGGCACTGTCCTGCGCGAGTTTCAAGTCTTGTGGATCAAGCTGGGCCAGCACCTGGCCTGCTTTGACCGCATCACCCAAATCCACCTGCCGCTTCACCAATTTGCCAGCCACTTGAAAACTCAACTTCGACTCGGTACGGGCACGTACCTCCGCCGCGTATTCGTAGTGGGACGCAGCAGACTGGTCCTGCACCGTGAGGGTACGCACCGCGCGCACAGGCTCTGGCGCTGGTGCGGGCCGCGAGCAGGCCACCAGCAAGGTCGTGACGGCAAGAAGGGCAGAAACTATTGAGGTTTTCATAAAACGTGACGCCCCCCACCGTTCGGGCTGAGCTTGTCGAAGCCAGCGCCTGCCTCGGTGAGGCACTTCGACAAGCTCAGTGCGAACGGATTTGGTTTTCTCATGCAATACGAAAACGTCAATAAGCGCATGGTGACCCCTGGGGAAACTTGTCGGGCGAGAAGATGAAGAAAAGGCAGGACTAACTGACTGACTGGTCAGTAATGTATTTAGCCCGCAAGACACTGTCAAGCTCGGTTCAATCCGGTGGTTCGATCTGCAACAACGCAACACACTGCATGACAGACCCCACGCCTTAAACTCCGCCGTTCGTTCAGTTACACGACCGTCGCCACGCCATGCCGCTCACCCCTACCAGCCCAGCCATTACCGTTGCCGTTGTTGAAGATCTGCCAACAGTTCGAGAAGCGCTGCAACAAGCGCTCGCCAACGCACCGGGCATACGACTGCTTGAAATGTGCACCGACCAACCCGCTGGTTTGGCACTGGTGCAGCGCGAGTGCCCAGATGTGTTGCTGGTGGATTTGGGCTTGCCGTCCGGTTCTGGCCTGCAAGTGATACGCACCGCTCGCCTGCAATGGGGCTCCCGCTGCGCCAGTGCGGTGCTCACAGAAACACTCAACATCGACAACTTACAAACCGCAGTCGCAGCAGGTGCCAAAGGCCACCTGTTCAAACTGGATCCACCCGACGAGTGGCTTCCCACCATCCACCGCTTGGCCACGGGCCAAAGCACCATGACGAGTGCCCTGGCAAAAGCGTTTTTGACACGATTGCAGGCCACCCCCAGGGCCACCGACTGTGCGCTCGCCGCAGTCCGAACCAACCCAACCCGGCATCAAGTGCTCTCGTATGCGGCCGAAGGCGCCACACTCGCTGATACAGCCCTCCAACTGAACATCACCGAGCAGCTTGTTGGCCAGCACCTGCGGGCCGTGTACGACGCTTTTCAGGAAGCTGGCCCCGAGCTTTCGCCACGCGAGTTCGAGTACCTGCAATTGCTGAACAAAGGCATCACCCAGAAGGAGTGCGCGCCACTCATGGGCGTAGAACTCTGCACCATCAAAACGTATTCCAACCGTGCCTTCGAGAAGCTGGGCGTCAACAACCTGCAGGCCGCACTCTATGAAGCACGTAAAGCAGGCCTTCTCTCTTAGCCCACATATTTCATCAGGTCGCTCTCCCATCTTCCGAAACAACCAATGAATGCTCACTTTCCTGGCTTCGAGTGGCCAATGCAGTTTGTACCGAGCGCTACACACCCGATTGAGCCGCGTTTCGGCGCTCTGGCGGCGTTGGGCCGGCACGCGGGGCCGCGCCCCCCGCCGGCGCGCG
>JBJOQO010000107.1:0-8623 GCA_046049865.1 Pseudomonadota bacterium
CCAGCTTCAACAACCCCAGCTTGTTCTTGATCACTTTGCTCTCTTGACTCGTGTTCATCTGCATTTCCTTTCTGGCGTCGATTCGCCATTCATGTTGAAATGTCAGATTAAGTCTAGACTAGTTCACGTAATACCCCCGATACCACTCCACAAACCGCCCAATCCCGGTTTGGATCGACGTCGCAGGGACAAACCCCACCCAATCCTTCAGCGCATCCACATCCGCATAAGTTTGCGGCACGTCGCCGTCTTGCAGAGGCATCAGGATTTTTTCGGCTTTCTTGCCGATGGCGTCTTCAATCGCCGTGATGAAGTCCAGCAACTTCACCGGGTTGTGGTTGCCGATATTGAACACGCGGTAAGGCGCGTTGCTGGTGGCGGGGTCCGGTGTTTTGGACGAGTAGTTGGGGTTGGGCTCGGCGGTGCGGTCGATGACGCGGATCACGCCTTCGACGATGTCGTCTACAAAGGTGAAATCACGCAGCATGTTGCCGTGGTTGAAGACCTTGATCGGCTGGCCTTCCAGTATGGCTTTGGTAAACAAGAAGAGGGCCATGTCGGGGCGACCCCAGGGGCCATACACCGTGAAGAAACGCAGGCCGGTGGTAGGCAGACCATAGAGGTGGCTGTAGGTGTGGGCCATCAGCTCGTTGGCTTTTTTGGTGGCGGCATACAAACTCACCGGGTGGTCCACGCTTTGGTGCTCGGAGAACGGCATGTCGGTGTTGCCACCGTACACGCTGGAGCTAGAGGCATAGGCCAGATGCTGCACCTGGTGGTGGCGGCAGCCTTCCAAAATGTTGATGAAACCGACGATGTTGCTGTCGATGTAGGCGTGAGGGTTCTCCAGCGAATAACGCACACCAGCTTGGGCGGCCAGGTGAATCACCCGGTCGAATTTTTCGGTGGCGAACAAGTGCTCCATGCCCATGCGGTCAACCACGTCCATCTTCACAAAACGGAAGTTGGGGTGTGAGGTGAGGCGCTTGAGGCGGTTTTCTTTGAGCGCGACTTCGTAGTAGTTATTGAGGTTGTCCAGGCCAACGACCTCGTCGCCACGCGCCAGCAGGCGCAAGCAGGTGGTCATGCCAATAAAGCCGGCCGCGCCGGTGAGCAAAATTTTCATGGTTCAGTTCTTTAACAAGGAATTCAACATTTGATGCCGACGTGCAGCGCCACGACACCCGCACTGAGGTTGTGCACATCCACATGGCCAAAACCTGCGGTTTTCATCATGGCCTTGAGCTCTTCTTGCCCCGGGTGCATGCGAATGGACTCGGCCAAGTAGCGGTAGCTCTCCGAATCACCAGCCACCCATTTCCCAAGGCGGGGCAGAATTTTGAAGGAATAAAAATCGTAGGCTTTCTCCAGCGGCTGCGCCACTTTGGAGAATTCAAGCACCAACAGCCGACCGCCGGGTTTGAGCACCCGGCACATCTCGGCCAAAGCGCGGTCTTTGTGCGTCATGTTGCGAAGTCCAAACGCAACGCTGACGAGGTCAAAGTGGTCACTCGGGAAAGGCAGTGTTTCCGCATCACACAACACCGTGGGCAAGACCTGGCCTTCGTTGATGAGCCGGTTGCGGCCTTCTCGCAGCATGGCTTCGTTGATGTCGGTGTGCACCACCATGCCCTGCGGCCCCACTTGTTTGGCGAAAGCGCGAGCCAGGTCGCCGGTGCCACCGGCAATGTCCAGCACGCGGCTGTTGGATTTCAGGTTCGCCACGCCGACGGTGTAGGCCTTCCACACGCGGTGCAAGCCGGCCGACATCAAGTCGTTCATCAGGTCGTACTTGGATGCGACCGAGTCAAACACCCCGCGCACGCGCTGCGCCTTTTGGGCCTCGTCGACAGATTCAAAACCAAAGTGGGTGTTGGACATGGATTTCTCTTAAGGTCAGTTGCCGCAGGCCTTGGCTGCCGCAGGGGTCATGTCTGCATCACGGTCCACACCCGCATCAATTAGGCGCTGCGCGTACTGCTGCCACAAGGCCTCTTGCTGCGAGCCCAAAAAATACAGGTAGTCCCAGGAGAACAAACCCGTGTTGTGGCCGTCAGAAAACGTCGGCTGCACGGCATAGTGACCGACAGGCTCCAGCGCCACCACATCAACACCACGTTTGCCTGTTTGCAGCACCTCTTGACCCGGCCCATGCCCCTGCACTTCAGCCGAAGGCGAATAAATGCGCATCAGTTCAAAGGGAATGCGAAACGCCGCGCCATCGGAAAACACCACTTCCAACAGCTTGGACTGTTGGTGCAGGGTGATGGCGCTGGGGGTTGGCGATTGAGGCGAAAGACCGGCCATGGGGGAGTTCGAATTGGCCCAGGAAAACCCCGAGTTTACCGGGCGACTGTGTCTGCCCCAGGTCCAGCGGCCAGCACAGCATCCAGCGCAGGCAGGAGCGACTCAATTCGGGCCAACTGTTCGGGAGGTGCCGTGCGCTGCGCTGCAGCCCATAGGGGACTCGGGAAATGGCTGTCCCAGTCAAACCTGGCGACCACATGCCAGTGCACATGAGGCACCACATTGCCCAGGGACGCGAGGTTCATTTTGGTGGGACTTAAGTGCCGAATCACCAGCGCTTCCACCCAGGCCAGCAGCTCGAAGCAGCGTTGGCGTGCATCGGCCGGAAGCTCGCTGAATTCAGCGACGTGGTGGTTGCTGATCAAGCGGTAAAAGCCAGGGAAAGCAGCATCGTGGATACGCACCAGTCGCCAACCAGAGTCACGCCAGAGCAGCATGCCGCCGTCTTGATGGCAAAGTTCGCACACCAATCCGCCGTTCGGGGAGACAGAGCCAAGGTTCATGGCAAGCGATTATGGGTGGGGTTGGCTGGCTTGGGTGAGCAACCATTGGCGGAACTGACTCACGCGCTTGGCCTCCAGCCGCTCCGCGCGGTAACACAGGTAGTGCCCCTCGTTTAGATCCACGGGGGCGTCAAAGGCCCGCAACAAGGCACCGCTGCTCAACTCGTTTTGCACCAAAAACTCCGGCACCAGGGCCAAGCCCAGATCGGAGATCACCGCCTGGATCAGCACCGAGTACTGTTCAAAGTGCGGGCCGTCTTGTGAGTTCAAGGCGGCGAGGTGATGTGTTTGCGCCCACTGCCCCCAAGCATGGGGCGATTGCACGTGGTGCAATCTCAGGCAACGAGCCACATCGGCGACCCTTCGCAAACCTTGGGCCCGTTTGTAGCGGGGCGATGCCACCGGCACAAAACGATGTCCGCCAATGTAGTCGCTTCGTACACCCTCCCACTGGCCATCTCCATAACGTATGGCCACGTCCAAGTCTTGTGGAAACGCATCACCGGGTGCGAGGTGCTGCCTAAAGTTCAGTGTGATGCCCGGATGTTCGGCCAGAAACTTTGGCAACCGGGGCACCAGCCAGCGGGTGCTGAACGTCGGGACGCTGGCCAGTTGAAGCACGTTGCTGCCCTGTCCCAACACCCGCAGTTCCAAGCAGGAGGCCTCAATGTCGCGCAGCGCCGCCGCGGTTCGCTGGTGAAACGCGCGCCCACCCACCGTCAAGCTCAGCGACCGGCCCTGGCGCAAAAACAAGGGCTGGGCCAACAGCGCTTCGATGCGGGCGACCTGGCGGCTGACCGCACTGGGCGTGAGACCCAACTCTCTTGCTGCCGCAGAAAAGTTCAAGTGGCGCGCGGCCGCGTTGAATGCGACCAGTTCGTCTAGCGTAGGCAGTGCAGTTTGCATGGCCTGCAGCTTACCGCGATCTGTGCCGTCACGGCACAGTACCGTGACGATGCCGCATTGAAATGTCATCCGGTTGACGCCATCGGGCTTCCATACTCCCACCAGTTTTTGCACATCGTATTCATGACCATCTTTCTTTACCTCATTTACCTGCTGCTGCCCATCGCCTTGTTGCTGGTGGGCTCCGTGGGCGAATCGTGGACCAACACCCTGTTGCCTAGCGGTTTCACCTGGCGCTGGTTCATTGAGATCTTGCAAGATGGATCATTTCGCCGATCGTTCATCACGAGCTTGATCGTTGCAGCCGCCACCTGCTTGAGTTGCGCATTGCTGGCCACCCCACTGGCCTATGCGCTGCATCACCAAGCTGCCAGCGGACGCGGACGCGTCAGCGCTGGAGCAGGCCGATTGATCGCAGCACTGCCAGTGGCCGTGCCCGCGCTGACCTTGGGTTTTGGGTATGTGCTGGTCTTCAGCAGCGACACCTTGCCCTGGCTGGGCTCGCTGCCACTCTTGATTGCAGCCCACACGGTGCTGACCTTGCCCTATCTCACGCAGTCGCTGTTGTCGGATTTGCGGCACTTGGGGCTGCACACCCTGGAGCAAAGTGCAGCAACGCTTGGCGCAACGCCATGGCGTCAGTTCAGCACCATCGCGCTGCCCGCCTTGCGACACAGCTTGGTGGCCGGTTCAGTGATGGTGGTGGCGCTGTCAATTGGCGAGTTTCAGCTCTCCAATTTGATTGCCAGCTTTCAGCATCGCACCTACCCCATCGTCTTGCTGCAGGCGTTTTACGGCGCGACCGGTTATGCCTGCGCTGCCACGGTGGTGTTGCTGGTGCTGGCGCTGATGGCGGCAGGTGTGTCCTCCAGGCCAACGCCGTCTTTAGGAGCAGCACGATGAGTGTGCGTTTGTCTGAAGTTTCGCATCGTTATGCCGGTTCGGGCCAAGGGGTACACCAACTCAGCATGGACATCGCGCCCGGCGAATTGGTGGCGGTGATTGGTGCCAGCGGTTGTGGCAAATCCACCTTGCTCCGGATGGTGGCGGGTTTGCTGCCGTTGCATGAGGGGCGTATCCAGATCGCTGAGCGGGACATGTCGCACGTGCCGGTGTGGCAACGTGGCGTGGGCATGGTGTTTCAAAGTTACGCACTTTTCCCCCACCTCGACCTGATCGACAACGTGGCCTACGGCCTTCGCATGCGTGGCGTTGATACCTCCAGCCGACGCAACACGGCGCTGGAGTTGCTGAGTTTGGTGGGGCTGGCCGAACACGCTCGTCGTAGGCCCGCGCAACTCTCCGGCGGTCAACAACAGCGGGTAGCGTTGGCTCGGGCCTTGGCCTTCAAGCCATCGGTGTTGTTGCTGGACGAACCACTGGCAGCTTTAGATGCCCACATTCGCGGGCAACTTTGTGACGAAATTCGGGACATGCAGCAGCGTTTCGGCGCAGCCACCCTGTTGGTCACGCACGACCAACAGGAGGCGTTGATGGTGGCCGATCGGGTGGCCATCATGGACGGCGGGCGAGTGCTGCAACTGGCCAGCCCCCGGGAGCTCTATGAACGGCCCGCGAACGTTGCGGTAGCGAAATTTGTTGGGCACGCCAACCTGTGGCCAGCCACGGTCAGCGCCCACAACGAAGTGGTCACCACGTGGGGGCACCTCAGTGCCTCCACCGCAGGGCATGAAGTGGGCAGTCAGGTGACTCTGTTGGTACGCCCCGAAAAAATCGTTCCCGACCCAAGCAGCGATCAAACCAACCCCTCAGCGGCCAGGTGCGCCGCATGCGTTACCTCGGACCGGTTTGCCGCTACGACTTCAGCCTGCAAGGGCATCCCGATTCAATCTTGCTTTGCGAAGGAGCGCAAGCAGCCACTCACAGCATCGCCATCCCACCGGACGCCGTCACGGTGTTACCCCACTGATCTCTCCCCCTAGCAACCTCTACCACCAGGAGCCAGCCATGACATCGTTTTTTCACCTGACCCGCCGTCGACTGCTGCAGTCGGCCACTGTTGCCCTGTCACTCACGACCATGGGCAGCGCCTTCGCTTTCGAAGGTGCTGAAATGTACCCGGGCGAACGCGCCCTGTACAACGAAGCCGCCAAAGAAGGTTTGGTGGTGTCGTTTGATACCGGCCCTGAATGGGCCAACTGGAAAGTCTTGTTCCGCGAATTCAAAAAACGTTACCCCGAAGTCGAAATGACCTACAACGACCTGGGCTCAGCCGCCACGGTGGTGGCTTTGGACAAATCGCGCCGCCGTCCCCAAGCAGACACGGCTTACTACTTCGCTGCATCGGCAGTGGATGCGGTGAAGAAAGACGTGGTCGCCCCCTTCAAACCCGTCAACTTCGAAAAACTGCCTGACGTGTTCCGTGAAAGCGAAGGCCGCTGGTTCACCATCCACACGCTGAACATTGCTTTCTTGGTCAACAAAAAGCTGGTGAAAGACGTGCCGCAAAGCTGGGCCGACTTGCTCAAGCCTGAGTACAAAAACAGCGTGGTCTATCTGGACCCACGTTCTACCGGTGTGGGTCAAGTGGGTGTTTTCGCGGCCGCCTTTGGCAACGGCGGCAACATGGACAACACCAAGCCTGGTACCGACTGGTTTGGCAAATTGCACGCTGCTGGCAACGTGCTGCGTGTGGAAGGCACCACGCCTTACGCCAAGTTCCTGAAGGGTGAAATTCCCGTGTGGATCGGTTACGAGAACGACGGGCTCAAAGCCAAACACGTCGATGGCATGGGCCACGCAGTAGAAGTGGTCATTCCCAAAGAGGCCAGTGTGGCAGCCCCCTACGCCATCAGCTTCGTTAAAGGTGCACCCAACCCCAACGCAGGCAAGTTGTGGCTGAACTTCACCATGAGCGACATGGGGCAAACCTTGTTCGCCCAAGGTTTTGTCCGTCCTTCCGTGCCAGGCGTGAACCTGCCAGCTGATGTACGCGCCAAGATGCCAGACGCCCCGCAAATGAAACCGCTGGACGTGGTCAAAGCCGCCGCCAAAAAGGCCGACATCGACCGCGACTGGGCTGCAGCAGCCCTTCGCTGATACAGCAGGCACCGCCTTCACCCACCCAACGTGATCCGTTCAAGCATGGCCGCACACCCTTCTTCACCAACCGTATCTGCACCCATCGGCGGCGTGGGTGCGGTTCGTCGGGTGGGTGTCTGGCCTGCATTTGCGGTGCTCGCGCTGTTCATTGGATTGCCACTGTTGGCCTTGATGTGGGAAACGGCCCAAGCGGACAAGGGTTTGTGGCGACGCCTGCTGGAAGACCCTTTGTTTTGGAGTGCGGCGCGAAATTCGGCATGGTTGGGGTTCTCCGCTTCCACCCTGTCGGTTTTGCTGGGTGCGCTGTTGGCACGTGCGGTCGCGCGCCTGAGCCCGGGGCGAAGGCAGGTCATGCTGGCCTTGTTGGGCATCCCGCTGACTTTTTCTGGTTTGGTCATCGCCTACGGATTTATCTTGGCTTTTGGGCGTGCCGGTTTCATCACCACTTTATTGGCCCACCTGGGCGCAGACCCCGCCGTGGTGGGTGGCTTCATTTACAGCGCCGCCGGTTTGTCCGTGGCCTACGCCTACTATTTAATTCCGCGCGTAGCCTTGTTGCTTTATCCCTTGTTCGCCAACCTGGATCGACGCCCGTTTGACGCCGCGTTGACGCTGGGTGCCACGCCCTGGCGCGCCTGGGTGGACACCGATCTGCGCGAGTTGGCTCCCTCACTCGTGAGCGTTTGGTGTTTGATCGCCGCCATAGCCATGGGCACCTATGGCACGGCACTCGCGCTGGCAGGCACACAAGTCAACATCTTGCCTTTGTTCATTTACTTGAAGATCTCAGACGGCGGCAGCGACTTTGCACTGGCCGCAGCCCTGTCCTTGCTCTTGCTGGCACTGTGTTTGCTGGTGCTGAGTTTGGGGGACTGGGTCACACGAGACAGGGAGCACAAACTTGGTCATTGAATCTCAAACCTCCCACTCACACCCGTTGAAATCACCTGCACCGGCAGTGCTGACACTGAACTCGGTGGACGCCGTCCAGACAGACGCGCTTGCGATTGCACAGCAACGCCTGCATCAACGACAACTCGGTTTGTGCAAAGACAAACGTCCGCTGCGCCAGCCGGTGGCCATCGTCGGGCCGCGCGATGCCACCGCAGAACAACTGGCCTGCGCCCGACGCCTGGGTGAGTTGTTAGGTCAGTCCAGGGTGCCGGTGTTGTGCGGCGGCAAAGGTGGTGTGATGCAGGCGGCCTCGCAGGGTGTCCAACAAAGCGGTGGCATCGTCATTGGCCTGTTGCCCGAGGACGACGATGCGCTGGCCAACGACCACCTTACCGTGGCGCTGCCCACCGGCATGGGCATCAGCCGCAATGCTTTGATCGCTCGCGGCTGCATCCTGATGGTGGCCGTTGGCGGCGGTCTGGGCACCATGTCCGAAATGGCACTCGCACTGCAGTGGGACAAGCCTGTCTTGAGCATTTACGACGCGCCTGCGGTTCCTGGATATCAGCGATTCGAAAATGAAACTGACTTGGCTGTGGCCATGCTGAAGCAATTGCTCGAAAACTAGCCGCAGTACGGCGAGTGCAAGCAGCACACACAGCCTGTCAAGGGAGTTACGCAACACTCACATGCTGCGCCGATACTGTCCGCCCACCTCGAACAGCGCGGCGGTAATTTGGCCCAAGCTGCACACCCGCACCGCATCCATCAGCACGTCGAACACATTGACGTTGTCGATCACAGCTTGTTGCAGGCGCTGCAGCATGGCGGGCGCCTGATCCGCGTGACGGGTTTGGAAGTCGGCCAGTCGGGTGAGTTGGTTTTGTTTTTCTTCGTCTGTGGAACGGGCCAGTTCCGACGTCGTGGGGGTGGGGTCACCGTGCGGGTTG
>JBJOQO010000108.1:0-8482 GCA_046049865.1 Pseudomonadota bacterium
GTAGCTGGCGCCGTAGGCTTCGAGTGCCCAGACCTCCATCTCGCCGAAACGTTGACCACCGAACTGTGCCTTGCCGCCCAGCGGTTGCTGCGTAACCAAGCTGTAAGGGCCAGTCGAACGGGCGTGCATCTTGTCGTCCACCAAGTGGTGCAGTTTCAAGACGTGCATGTAACCCACCGTGACGGGACGCTCAAACGCGTCGCCGGTACGGCCATCGTGCAAGGTGGCTTGGGTGCGCGTAGCGGTCAAGCCCTTGGCCTTGGCGATGTCGTCGGGGTATGCGAGCTTGAGCATGCCGCGAATTTCTTCTTCGGCAGCGCCGTCAAACACGGGCGTCGCAAACGGCACGCCTTTGCTCAGGTTACCGGCCATTTCCAGAATTTCGGCGTCGCTCAAGTGGTCGAGTTTTTCGGTTTTGCCGCCCGACTTGTTGTACAGCTCGTCCAGGAACTGGCGCATCTCGGCCACCTTGGCTTGGGCTTGCAGCATGTCACCAATGCGCTGGCCAATGCCTTTGCCTGCCCAGCCCAAGTGCACTTCCAGCACCTGGCCCACGTTCATGCGCGAAGGCACGCCCAGTGGGTTGAGCACGATGTCGCACGGTGTGCCATCGGCCATGTAGGGCATGTCTTCCACGGGTGCAATCTTGGAGACCACACCCTTGTTGCCGTGACGACCGGCCATCTTGTCACCGGGTTGCAAACGACGCTTCACGGCCAAGTAGACCTTGACCATTTTCAGCACGCCCGCTGGCAACTCATCGCCTTGGGTGAGCTTCTTGCGCTTTTCTTCAAAAGCCAGGTCGAAGCTGTGACGGGTTTGCTCGAGCGAGTTCTTGATCGACTCCAACTGGTTGGCCACTTCTTCGTCGGAAGGACGGATATCGAACCAGTGGTATTTGTCGAAACTCGTCAAGTAGGCCTTGTCGATGGTCGTGCCTTTGGCGATTTTTTGCGGGCCACCGTTGGCCACTTTGCCAACCAGCAGCTTCTCGATCCGGTCAAAGGCGTCGGCTTCCACGATACGCAGCTGGTCGTTCAAGTCCAGGCGGTAGCGCTTGAGTTCGTCGTCGATGATCTGCTGGGCGCGTTTGTCGCGTGGAATGCCTTCACGGGTGAAGACTTGCACGTCGATCACGGTGCCCATGGTGCCTTGGTCAACGCGCAAGGAGGTGTCCTTCACGTCGGAGGCTTTCTCACCGAAGATGGCGCGCAGCAGTTTCTCTTCTGGCGTCAGCGTGGTTTCGCCTTTGGGTGTGACCTTGCCGCACAGCGTATCGCCAGGGCCCACTTCCGCACCCACGTACACGATGCCCGATTCGTCCAGGCGAGCCAGTTGCTGCTCGGACAAGTTCGGGATGTCACGGGTGATTTCTTCGGAACCCAGCTTGGTGTCACGCGCCATGACCACCAACTCCTCGATGTGAATCGAGGTGTAGCGGTCGTCGGCGATGACACGTTCGCTGATGAGGATCGAGTCTTCGAAGTTGTAGCCGTTCCAAGGCATGAAGGCCACCAGCATGTTTTGGCCCAGAGCCAATTCGCCGATGTCGGTCGATGCGCCGTCGGCAATGATGTCCTCAGCAGACACCTTGTCACCGCGTTTGACGATGGGGCGCTGGTGAATGTTGGTGTTCTGGTTGGAACGCTGGTACTTAATGAGGTTGTAGATGTCTACGCCCACTTCACCGGCCACGGTTTCTTTGTCGTTGACGCGGATCACGATGCGGTTGGTGTCGACATAGTCCACAACGCCACCACGTTTGGCCGCCACCACGGTGCCGGAGTCTTTCGCGGCCACGCGTTCTACACCGGTACCCACCAACGCCTTTTCGGGACGCAGGGTCGGCACGGCTTGGCGCTGCATGTTGGCGCCCATCAATGCGCGGTTCGCATCGTCGTGCTCCAAGAAGGGCACGAGCGAGGCGGCGACCGAGACGATCTGCGTCGGCGCCACGTCCATGTACTGGATGCGCTCTGCGGAGGTCAGCACCGATTCACCGTTGTCACGTGCGCTGACCAGCTCGTCGATCAAGCGGCCTTCCTTATCCAGCGTGGCGCTGGCCTGAGCAATGACGTACTTGCCTTCTTCAATGGCGGACAGGTAGTCGATGTCCGTGGTGACCTTGCCGTCGGCGACGCGGCGGTAAGGTGTTTCCAAGAAACCATACTCATTCAACTGCGCATACAGCGCCAACGAGTTGATCAGGCCGATGTTCGGGCCTTCTGGTGTTTCGATAGGACACACGCGGCCATAGTGGGTCGGGTGCACGTCACGAACTTCGAAGCCAGCACGCTCACGGGTCAAACCGCCTGGGCCCAGGGCCGAGACACGGCGCTTGTGCGTGATCTCGGACAAGGGATTGGTCTGGTCCATGAACTGCGACAACTGCGACGCACCGAAGAACTCTTTCAATGCCGCAGAGATGGGCTTGGAGTTGATCAGGTCATGCGGCATCAGGGCTTCGGTCTCCGCCTGACCCAAGCGCTCTTTCACGGCTTTTTCGATACGTGCCAAGCCGGAGCGGTATTGGTTTTCAGCCAACTCACCGACGCAGCGCACGCGGCGGTTGCCCAAGTGGTCGATGTCGTCGACTTCACCACGGCCATTGCGCAATTCCACCAAGATCTTGACCACATCGAGGATGTCCTCGTTGGACAAGGTCATGGGGCCTTCGGGCATGTTGCGGCCCACGCGGGCATTGAACTTCATGCGGCCCACGCGTGACAGATCGTAGGTGTCGGCGCTGTAGAACAAACGGTTGAAGAGAGCTTCCACAGCATCTTCAGTGGGCGGCTCGCCAGGGCGCATCATGCGGTAGATGGCCACGCGCGCGGCCAACTGGTCAGCGGTTTCGTCTGCGGTCAGCGTTTGCGAAATGTAGGCGCCTTCGTCCAGCTCGTTGGTGTAGAGGGCTTGGATGTCCTTGATGCCTGCCACGCGCAGCTTTTTGAGCAACGCTTCGGTCAGTTCTTCGTTGGCCTTGGCGATGATCTCGCCGGTGTCAGCATCAACGATGTTGCGGGCGAGCACGCGGCCCGTCAGGAAGTCCTCGGGCACCGAGATGAATTGCGTCTCGGACTGCTCCAAGGAACGGGTATGGCGGGCGGTAATACGTTTGTCTTTTTCCACCACCACGTTGCCGTTTTTATCGGTGATGTCAAAACGTGCCACTTCTCCGCGCAAACGGTCGGCCACAAACTCCAGTTGCGCGCCAGAGTCCATCAAGCGGAAAGTGTCGAACACAAAGAAGTGCGCCAGGATGGACTCTGGGTTCAGGCCAATGGCCTTGAGCAGAATCGTCACGGGCATCTTGCGGCGGCGGTCAACGCGGAAGTACAGAATGTCTTTGGCGTCAAACTCGAAGTCCAACCACGACCCGCGATAAGGAATGATGCGGGCCGAGAACAACAGCTTGCCGCTGGAGTGGGTTTTGCCTTTGTCGTGTTCGAAAAACACGCCAGGTGAGCGGTGCAACTGCGACACGATGACGCGCTCAGTACCGTTCACGATGAAAGAGCCATAGTCGGTCATGAGCGGCACTTCGCCCATGTAAACCTCTTGCTCTTTGATTTCTTTGACCGTCTTGGCCTGTGGGCTCTCACGGTCGTAAATGATCATTTGCAACTTGGCACGCACGGCAGACGCATAAGTCAGGCCACGCACCTGGCATTCCCGCGTATCAAACGCGGGTTTGGCCATGTTGAATTCGATGAACTTCATCTCCACAAACCCGTTGTGCGAGACGATGGGGAAAGCAGACACGAAGGCGGCTTGCAACCCTTCAGTTTTGCGTTTTTGCGGCGGGACGTCTTTTTGCAAGAAGGCGACGTAGGACTCCTTTTGCATCGTCAACAAATAAGGAACATTGAGAACGCTCTCGCGTTTGCCGAAGCTTTTGCGAATGCGTTTGCGTTCGGTGTAGCTGTAGGGATTTGCGTGCTGCTGTGCCATTGGTACTCTCACTCCATCTCAGAAATTGCTCCCTGGCCTAGGGAGCGCATTCGTCGGCAACTGTCTGCCTGAACCTTTTGGACAACGCCAAAGGGTCGGCTTCTCAAGTTTGGTGATTGGCCACTACCAATCGCTGGCGGACAACCGTGGCCTTGCACCACAGTCCGACCAAACTCGCTCTCTGCAGTCGGTTCAGAGAACTTCAAAACTCACTTGAAAACCCATCACTGCGTCACGTGATGGGTTTTCAAGTGGGTCTCACCTGTCGTCAAGGCAAAAAAAACAAGCCTTGAACAAAGCACAAAAGGCTGGATGCCAAAAAGCACCCAGCCCTTGAGCAAAACAATGTTTACTTGATCTCGGCTTTGGCGCCGGCTTCGACCAATTTCTTGAGTGCAGCTTCAGCATCAGCTTTGGCAACAGCTTCTTTGACCGCTTTGGGAGCGCCGTCAACCAAGTCCTTGGCTTCTTTCAGGCCCAAGCCCGTCAGTTCGCGCACGGCCTTGATGACCGACACCTTGTTGGCGCCAGCGTCGAGCAACATCACGTTGAACTCGGTTTTCTCTTCAACGGCAGCAGCTGCGCCACCGCCGCCACCAGCGGAAGGTGCAGCAACAGCAGCGGCAGACACGCCGAATTTCTCTTCGATGGCCTTGACCAGGTCGTTGAGTTCGAGAACGGACATGGAGTCCAGGGAAGACAAAAATGCGTCTTTATCGAATGCCATTTTTAATATCCTTCAATACAGAGGTTGAATTGTTTGAAACGCGAGTTTGAAACGCCAGGGTGCGTTGTCAGGATCAAGCAGCGGCTTCGGCGGGGCCGGCCTTGGCGGCAGCCACTGCACCCAGCACACGCGCGAAGCGGGCAATGGGCGACTGCAGCAAACCAGCCACTTGGGTGAGCAGCACTTCTTTGCTCGGCACAGAAGCGAGGGCTTTCACGCCATCCGCATTCAATGCTTTGCCACCGAAGGCTCCACCTTTGACGATCAACTTGTCATTGCCTTTGGCAAAGTCAGCGATGACTTTGGCCGCAGCAATGGCGTCTTCTGAAAAACCATAGATCAGCGGACCGACCATGCTCTCAGCGGCCACTTCAAACGGCGTGCCAGCCACAGCGCGGCGAGCCAGGGTGTTCTTCAAAACATGAAGGTACACGCCTTTGTCGCGCGCCTGCTTACGCAGCGCGTCCAAGTGGGCCACGGTGAGGCCACGGTATTCGGCCAGCGCGAGCGTTTGCGAGCGTGCCACTTGGGCTGCCACATCCGTCACTACGGCTGCTTTCTCGTTGCGATTGAGACTCAAGGTCTACTCCTCACATCACGTGTTCTTTGACCACCGCTTTTGCAACGCAGCAATCTCCAAACACACCACGAATCAGCGACCTCTGCTTTCAGGAGTTTGAATTCCTTGATCAGTGGGATCGCCATCTGCGCTGGCTCCAAAGGGGGTTTGCACCCCGCCTTGAATTTAAGCAACCTCTCAGTTGCACCTGCGGTCTTGGATGACCTGAGAACTTTCGCCCTCAGTCCACCAAACTCTTCAAGCGAGCGCCAGACCAGCGCTCGCCCTGCATTTTTTAGCTTTGCGCTTGCGCGTTGATAGACCCGACATCCACACGGGCACCCACACCCATGGTGGAGGACACCGCCACTTTGCGCAGATAAATACCTTTGCTCGATGCTGGCTTGGCTTTGTTCAAAGCTTCGATCAGCGCGCGCAAATTGCCGACGAGCTTGTCCGAGTCAAACGAGCGGCGACCGATCGTGCTGTGCACGATGCCGGCTTTGTCCACACGGAACTGCACTTGACCGGCTTTGGCATTACGGACGGCTTGGGCGACATCAGGCGTCACGGTGCCGACCTTGGGGTTAGGCATCAGGCCACGAGGACCCAGCACTTGACCCAGGGTACCGACAATGCGCATGGTGTCAGGCGACGCGATCACCACGTCGAAGTTCATGTTGCCGGCCTTGATTTGTTCGGCCAGGTCTTCCATGCCAACAATGTCAGCGCCAGCGGCCTTGGCTTCTTCAGCCTTGGCACCTTGGGCGAACACGGCCACACGTTTGGTTTTGCCGGTGCCGTTCGGCAGCACCACGGCGCCACGCACCACTTGGTCAGACTTCTTCGCATCAATGCCAAGTTGCACCGCCACGTCGATGGATTCATCGAACTTGGCAGTGGCGCACTCTTTGACAATGCTCAGCGCGTTGTCAATGGCGTAGAGCTTCAGGCTGTCGACTTTGCCGACCAGCGCTTTTTGTTTTTTCGTGAGCTTGGCCATCTCAGACTCCTTCCACCGTCACGCCCATGGAACGGGCAGAACCTGCAATGGTGCGAACCGCTGCGTCCAGGTTGGCCGCAGTCAGGTCTTTCAACTTGATGTTGGCGATTTCCTCAATCTGAGCGCGGGTGAGTTTGCCAACCTTTTGCGAGTTGGCGCGGGGCGAACCCTTGTCCAACTTGATGGCCTTCTTAATCAGCACAGTCGCTGGTGGCGTCTTCAGAATGAAGGTGAAGGATTTGTCCGCAAAAGCGGTAATCACCACCGGCAACATCAGACCGGGTTCAACGCCTTGGGTCTGGGCATTAAATGCCTTGCAGAACTCCATGATGTTGAGGCCGCGCTGACCCAGAGCGGGGCCAATCGGGGGCGATGGGTTGGCCTTACCGGCCGGTACTTGCAGCTTGATAAAGCCGACGATTTTCTTTGCCATGTTTCACTTCTCTAAATCGAACCACGCGACGCTTGCGCGTTGTGCAGTCCTTGAGTTCAAACGCCCCAGATTGGTTACTGGGGCTCCTCTTGCCGGTATCTCGTCACCAGCAGCAACGGGTGCGTTTTTGTTGGCATTCAAACCAACCCGAGCACGCACCAGCTCGTTCCAACCTTTTACCTGCAGGCCCTTCGGGCCTTTGGTGAAAAGTCTGACGATGGAATCGTCAGACTTTTTGTCTCAATACAAACGCAAAACAACTGATCGACGAAAAGTGTGCCGACGAAGTCGTCACACTTTTTCAACCTGTCCGAAATCCAATTCCACAGGCGTTGCACGACCAAAAATCGTGACCGAAACGCGGACTTTGGACTTGTCGTAGTTCACGTCCTCGACAGCGCCGTTGAAGTCGGTGAATGGGCCTTCTTTGACTCGAACCATTTCGCCCACAGACCACTCGACCTTGGGCCGAGGCTTTTCAATGCCCTCTTGCATTTGGCTGACGATCTTCATGACCTCAGCTTCCGAGATGGGGGCAGGACGGTTTTTTGCGCCGCCGACAAAACCGGTGACCTTGTTGGTGTGTTTCACCAAATGCCAAGAGTCGTCGGCCATTTCCATTTCGACCAGCACGTAACCAGGAAAGAAACGTCTCTCGGTCACGGACTTCTTGCCGTTCTTGAGCTCAACCACTTCTTCCATGGGAACCAAGATGCGGCCAAACTTGTCCTGCATGCCTGAGCGGTCAATGCGCTCACGCAAATTGCGCTCGACCGCCTTCTCCATGCCCGAATAAGCATGCACCACATACCAACGTTTGTTGGAAGCTGGCGCGAAAGAGGCCGGCGCCTCCAAGGGTGTTGCCGCGGTTGTGGCTTCAGGCAGCAGGTTTTGGTCGCTCATGTTTTGGTCCTCAACGCTTCCAACCCAACAACAGGTCGTAAAGCACCCACTCCACGGTTTTATCCGTCACCCACAAAAACAACGCCATCACAAAAACGAAAGCAAATACATAGAGCGTCATTTGCCCAGCCTCTTTTCGCGTGGGCCAAACAACTTTACGAACTTCGCGCACCGAATCGCGACCATAAGCAATGAGTTGTTTTCCGGGCTCGGAGACAAAAAAGACAGCAGCAGCGACGACCAACAAACCGAGCAAGGCGAACACACGCAACCACAGATCTTGTTTGCCCAAGACATAAAACGCCACCACGGCGGCTGCGGCCAGCACCGCGCTGGCCACCAGCTTGGCCTTGTCAGCGCCTGTGGAAATGGTCTCTACAGAAGTGTTGGACATGTGTTCTCTATTTCAACTGACCGAGAGA
The DNA here is from genome assembly GCA_046049865.1 of Pseudomonadota bacterium. Lineage (GTDB taxonomy): Bacteria > Pseudomonadota > Gammaproteobacteria > Burkholderiales > Burkholderiaceae_C > JANPCX01. The sequence continues at coordinate 8,002 of JBJOQO010000108.1, forward strand.
GCAGCCCTTTACACGGCCACTCCGAGGCAAAAACTATCGTCTTCAGCATCAACATCAAGGCAGACCGTTGCCACCAACGGCACAGCTCGCGCACACTTCGGTGCATTGCGACCTACCGCGGCCCACAACCCTGAACCGTTAGCCACCAGCCTTCCATGTCACAAGAAGACTTGGCAGGGGCGGAGGGCATCGAACCCCCAACCTCTGGTTTTGGAGACCAGCGCTCTGCCAATTGAGCTACGCCCCTAACGATTCAAACCAGATATCAAAACTTCAAACTTTGAGACTTCAAAGCGCCGACTCCTTTTGAGAGCCAGCGCCTGGGTCCGAACAGACGATCCCTGGCACCACAAAGGCACCAGGAATCAATCAAAAATTACTCAATGATCTTGGCCACAACACCCGCACCGACGGTGCGGCCGCCTTCACGAATGGCGAAGCGCAAGCCTTCTTCCATCGCGATCGGGTTGATCAGCTTGAC
>JBJOQO010000109.1:0-8046 GCA_046049865.1 Pseudomonadota bacterium
ATTTCTTTTTCTCGGGCGTATATTCCAAATATGGTGATGAGATCGTCGATTATTTCGGCGCGAGCAGCTTTTGGTTGATCTTCGTGCTGGAGCAGCGTGTACAAGGAATCAACGCCTCCTGAGAAGAATGTTGCCGTGCGATTTTCTTGAACTTTGGCCGTATCGCCTTGTTGCACCTTTAAATCAATGATTTTTAATTCGGGCATCCAGGTGTGCCAAACCTCCAGCAACTCACAGCAACCTTCCAATAACAGAGCATCCACCGGCCGTGAAATTTCAAGCGGCTCGCCCAGGGCCGCACTGATGGGCAAAAATAATACCAGCCACGGATTGCCAGAGTCCGTCAGCTTGCCTTGCATTTCTGGAGGGAATTCGAAATAAAACCACTCTGACTGGACGCCATCAACCGCAGTGTCGTAAATGGCTTCGCCACTCAAGCGTACTCGACCATTGGTGAGCTTTTCTTGTCGGACTTCTCCGAGTTTCATCGTGTCGCCTTAGGGTTGAGGTGGATGTGGTGCCGTGCGGTGTGAGTGGGCCTTGGCCAACACCAAATCACTTCGCCCCACAACAGGTGCGTGAATCACGTCGATATTGAAGCCACTGAGTTGCTCCAGAGCTACGGTGGGGTAAATCAGCCGCCCCCAGCCATTGGCAGAACGCAGACATATCAAGGTTCCTGGTGCGGCGTGACGGAGCAGGTGTTGAATCAAGGTATGCCGGCTGCCAGCCTGGCCAGCCTCGCTCACACCGGCCAAAGCGGCGACAAAAATAACATCCCACTCGCCGAAATGGGTGCGGTCGGCTGCGTCCTCACACAGCACCAGACCCGATGGGCGACCGGACATCGACAGCACCTTTTGCGCCAAAAGGCAGCTCTCTGGCAAGCGATCCATGCTGGTCAGGCGCAGCGAGGTGTGCTCCATCAACAGCAACGCGGTGCTGGGCAAGGCACCACAGCCCACCAACAGGCAAGACTGTTTGCCGCGCACATGGCGCCTAAAGGCCTGCGAATGAATCGCCGTCTGCGGCCAGTACTTTTGAACATACTCTCGTAGGCCGTGTGCGCTACGGGTGCAGGCCACGAGCTGCCGGGCCTGCGCCAGCTCCAGCCAAGCTTCGTAGCGGCCCCGCAAACGGTGCAAAGACGCCAGCGCACCGGGTGCCGACAGAGACGGCAGCACCGTTTCAGGCGATGCGTGGGGCGGTGGGGTGGCCACCCAGGCGTCGATCACACCAAAGCAATGCTGCAGAGCCAAAAAATCGACGGGTGCTGGGGCTGCCGCCAATGTCAACAATCGCTGCACCAAAGCGTCCAGGTGGGACAGCGTCAGCTTGAGAATATCTTCCCCCATGGATCACCGCTTATTCTTGTGCTTGCAACATGTGCGGGTACACATAGGGGTGAACATACGGGTTGCTGTTCATTTCCAGCAGCCACAACTTATTTTTATCATCCAAAATGGCATCCACTGAGTAAACCAAGTTGTACCGGATCTCTTCGGGTATAGCCAACCAAAGGTTCGCGCCCACGTCTTTCAAAAAATCTTCTAAACCGAAAAATTCTTCCTCACCAATTCTGATGTCTCTGGCCCGGTAAGACATAGGGAATATGCTGGCATACTTGAAATCGACTTTTATTTCTTGGCCACTTCTCGGAATGGTTTCCAATGAGATTCCTTGAAGAGACAAGAATGGCACAAGGGCATCATAATTTACTGGGGATTCACCTATCATCACTCGGTGGGTTTCCAGCAACTCAAAAATGGAAGATTTTCCATTTCCAAAAACACCTAACATTTCGAGCAATTCTGCGGCCACTGGTTTTTCATTCCAATACCAAATTTTGACAATTCTTCCCATAACAAGTTGCTCAAAAAACTCCCCTTTTGATGGGTCAATTTTGGCATCTTTAGAACTCAAGTATGGGCCTCTTATACCTCTACTAAAAGAAGATCTACTGGTCTTAATAATTACATTATCAAGCTGCTTGGAGCTGTCCAGGCAAAATTTTGGTGTTGGCAGTCCACAGTGCACTATATAATTTTTAAAAAGTATTTTTTCGGTTGAAATATCCCATCGTCTAACCGAGTTTTCACGCCAACCGGAAAATGCCTCAATTTTTGAACTCGGAGCCTGAACATAACATTTTTGACCATTCACTTTGGCTACGAATTGTGGGTGCAACTCGAGCACGTTTTGATGGTTTGCAACTGCGAGCTTGAAGTCCTTGACCCGAATCGAACCTTGGAAACCCTGCTTCTCCATGGCAGCCCACAGCTCCCTGAAATGATGCATCAAACTGTAACTTTTTAGCATGCTGTTCTCACAATATTGGCGCCAATATCGGCTCGGTACTGCATACCGGCGTAATTGATTTTTTTCAGGTCTTCATAGGCCTTGGTTCGGGCATTTTCGAGCGTTGGCCCTATGCCCGTGACCAACACCGTGCGGTCACTGCCCGTGAAAAATTGCCCGTTGGAATACGACACATCGGCCCATGCCAAGGCGAAAGTGTCCAGCTCTGGCGAAACCTCGATCGGCTGGCCGCGCACGCCGGCCCCTGGGTAGCCGGGGGAGGCCGCATACACATTCACAGCATAGCGCTCGTCCCAGGTTGGTTTCCAATGCTGAAGCTGTCCCGATGCAATGGTCTGCACGCTGAAGCAAAAATCGCCAACAAGGCGAGACAAAATGCATTGGGCTTCAGGGTCGCCAAGGCGGGTGTTGTACTCCAGCAGGTAGGGCGTGCCATCGTCGGCGATACGCACCCCAAAAAACAAAAAACCTCGGTAACGCAAGCCTTCTGCGCGCATACCTTCGAGCGTGGGAAGTACGATGTCTTTCAGCACACGTTGCTGCAGTGCGGAGTCATAGGGGGGCACGGGCGAAAACGTGCCCATGCCGCAAGTGTTGATGCCGGTCTCCTCCAGGCCCATGCGCTTGTATTCCATGCAGGCGGGCAGCATGACGTGATGGGTTTCGTCCAATGCCACTGACACTGCCAAGTCCCAGCCCGGTACAAACTCTTGTATCAATGCCAGGCCCGTGCCTTTTCCGGTGCCGCGAGGGTCGATCGCATAAGCGCAAGCCGCCTTCGCCTGGGCCAGATCGGTGCAGATGCGTGTTTGCAAATGGCTGCTTTGGGCAAAGTCGGTTTTGACCACCACGGGGAATGTGCACCCGGACAAATCGGCCGCCGCAGCCGCCAGCGACGCATGGGCACGGGTAGCTGGGGTGCGCAGCCCATGCCTAGCCATGAAGCGCCGGCCAAAATCTTTGGATCGCTCAAGGCGCGCCGCCGCTTGGCTCGCGCCCACCACTGGAATGGCTGCGGCACGCAGCGCATCAGCCCAGCCTCGGCTCATCCACCGCGAGGCACCGATCAGGGCCAGGTCAATCTCCAGGCCCTGGGCGAAGGCGGCCGCCTGGCTCGCGTCTAGCCCCACATCAGGCCAAGACGTCACTCGAGGCATCAAGGAAAAGGCATCGCCCCCGGGGTAAACATGCACCTGCGCCACATCGGCGCAGGCTGCCAAGTGGCGGCAAAAAGCATGTTCACGCCCGCCCCCGCCCACCACCAAAATGCGCTTCAAAACCAAGTCCTCGTGGTGCTTTGGCGTTGGGTCTTAGCGCTGTGTTGGGGGCGGAGGTTGCACTCGCAAGAACACATGGCGCGATTGAAAACGCTGGCTCTCAGGGCCCGTGCCTTCCAGCTGCAAACGAGGATCCAAGTCCTCGATGCCCGCCTCGGCTTGGTCTTTTCCTGAGGGCGTCGGGTCTCGCAATACCACCAACGTGCCAGGGGCAGCCGTTTGCGCAATGCGCTGCAAGATCAAGGCCTTAGGCGACACCAAATTGGCCACATAAACGATCTGCACATCGCCATAGTCGTGGTGCAGCCCATCGCTCTGGGTCAAGCGAATCCGGTCCAGACTCAGCATATCCACCAGTTTTCTCGCCACCTGCAGGGCTTGCGCGTCAATGTCCAGGCCCAGCAGGTCAATCTGTGGCTGGCATTTGGCAATGTGTATCAAGGTGGCGGGCAAAGGCCCGCTGCCCACCATCACCAGCTGGCGGCAGCTGGTGAAGTCTGTCCACGCAAACATGTCTTCTACACGCAGGTAGGTGTCACGAAAAAAATCGTCCATCTGCACGAGCGCCAAATCCCGCACGGCGGCCTCGCGCAGCTGCTGCAGTAATACCGCAGCCGTTTCATGCTCTTGCTGCTTGATGCGCTGCGCGTGGTCCCAGTTCACGGGGCGTAAGGGGGAAGTGATCGTCATAGGGGTGTGTCTTTCTTGGTTTGGCAGCGTCACGATCAAGACGGTACGCATCAGATTTTGCCTTTTGCATCGCTTGACACCTTGTTGTAGCGAGCAAGCAAGCGACGCATCCTCGACATGTTTGCCGGAGGAAGCAAGACCAATCTTTTCTAATACATCCGGCCAAATTTGGATTTGTTTAGCGGCGCCCTGATGGCATCGCCTATTGTTTGTTTGCGCGGGTGCGTCTTGCCGTTTGGCATGCCCATGGTGGCAGTGTCTTGTTGTCAAAAGCCAAGTTTTTTTACTCGGGTATGTGGGCCTGTTGTTCGTTGCAAAAAAAGATGGTCTAACTGCTTGTTTTTAAATGAATAAAAGCGCGCTGTGGTTATTTTTGGAGTGTTGCCTAAACAAATTTCAAAACGGCTGGATGTACTGGTTGATCCATCGATGCATGCCGCACGTGCGGCGTCGCGATTTCTCCAATACGCAACAAATTCAGTTCAGGCGCACACAACATGGTAGCTATTGTCAGCGGCAACAGTCTTGGTTTGGTCTCCACTTCCTTGGGTGTCACGGGCCAAAGTGGGGGTGTGGCCAATACAGGGCGGGGCGGGGATTTGGCCTTTGTCAACGCGGCGACCGGCAACTTGGTGGTTCAGCGGCAAGACGAACTGCTGATGGCTTTGGGGTCGGATATCGGTGTGCTTCGAACCTACAACAGCCAAGGTTTGCTTGACGATGACAACGGCGACAACTGGCGCATTGGTTTTTACCGAGAAATCAGGAACCTGACCGGCTCCGTCAACACAGCGGGCAGCACCATCGTCCGCGTTGACGCAGATGGCGCGGAAAGCCTCTACCGGTATGACAGTGGCAAGGCGCAATATGTCAACAAGGACGGCGTTGGCAGCTTTGATCTGCTGCGCTATGACGCGGCTACAAGCACATGGACGTGGACTGACGGCGACACACAAACCACCGAGCGTTATGACTGGAACTTGGGTCGCGGCAAGCTGCTCGGCCAGACCGACAGCAACGGACAGAGTTTGACCTTCAGCTACTCGGCCAACCTGCTGAGCCAGGTGGTCAATGCCAGTGGTGAAGCCACTTACCTGGACTACAGCGGCAACAACCTCAGTCAAATTCGCACGGTTCGTGCCGATGGCACAAGTTCCGTGCGCGTGCGTTACGGGTACGACAGCAGCAACCGCTTGACCCAAGTGACTGTGGACCTCACGCCGGACGACAACAGCGTGGTCGATGGCAAGGTGTACACCACGCTGTATTCCTATGACGGCACCAGCCGCCGTATTGCGTCCATCACTGAAACCGATGGCACCCAGGTCAACTTCACCTACACCTTGCTCGATGGCAAGTATCGCGTTACCCAGGTGGCCCAGGATGTGGGTGGTGTTCCTCAAGTCACGCGTTATGACTACACGGACTCTGCAGGATCGGTGGGAGTGACGGTCAACGCCAACAGCACCGCCCTGACGTCTACACAAGCCACTTCCCCCTACTACGCAGTCCCTGCGGGTGCGAGCTGGGAGTCGGTGGTGGGTGCGGTCTACGGTGTGATGGGCGTGGGTGCGGTGGAGGCGGGTGCTGCACTGCAAGCGGAGCTGGGCAACCCGGCCCTGACTGCAGGGGTGCAGCTGACGGTACCCGCGAACCTGAACTACCAGGTACAACGGACAGTCAACGATGCCGCCCTGAGCGACATCCCGCAAACTACCTCGCTGCCCAACGGGCTCATCAACACGGTACTGACCCAACCCGGTTGGGGCGCAGCCGTTCTGAATGAGAGCCTGAGCACGGCGGCCAGTGCGCCCCAAGTGGTGTACGCCGCCAGCGGCAACGGCCTGGCCGTGTGGGTGCAAGGCAGCGATCTTTACACCAGCAGCTACAACAAAACCACCGAAAGCTGGAGCGCGCCCAGCGCGCTGGATGGAAGCCTCACCGGCACCCCCAGCAAACCCCACCTGTCCGTCAGCGACAACGGCAACCTGCTCGTCACCTGGTTGCAAAACAACAATGTCTATGCCCGTCGCAACATAGCTGGCGTGTGGGATGGCAGCGCCAGCGCCATCCCCTTGCTCGAGAACCTCGCCGGTGCAGCCGTCAACCCCGTCGGTGCGATCAACGATGCGGGCCGCGCCGTGGTCATCTTCCCGCAAACCGATGGCACCCGCTACAACCTGTACGCCAATATTTACAACGGCACAGCCTGGCAAACCAGCGCCAGCAACATCGACGACCTGGGCACGGCCAACAACAACGCACTGACCACCACCATGGTGCCCAGCGTGGCACTGGACAACTTGGGCAATGTCGGCGTGGTGTGGTTGCAAAAGGCCGGTGCCCAAACCACCGACAGTCTTCACACCAGCCGCTTTGATGTGGCGACCAGTCTGTGGAGCACGCCACCCAGTTCCACGCTGCTAGAGAACACCACCACCGCAGTCACCCAAAGCAAGATCGTCTTCGATGGCAACGGCAACGGCCTGGTGCTGTGGCTGCAAGGCACCAGCCTGTTCGCCAGAACCTACACCCGTGCGGGCAACACTTGGGGTGCGGCCACCACACTGAGCACGACTGCCAGCGGTGTGCCGACTGTCAGCATCAGCAGCAACGGCAATGCCATCGCTGCCTGGACCGAAACCGGCAGCATCTACGCCCGCCGCTTCAGTGCTGGCGCGTGGGTGGGTAGTGCCAAAGAATTGTTGGAGACAGGCACAGGGACGGCCAGAAATCCGTCTGCTGCCATCAACGACAACGGCCAAGCCGTGGTCAGCTTCACCCAAGTCGATGGCACGCTCAACAACGTGTACGCCAACCGCTTCAGTGGTGGGGCCTGGGCGGGAGCCAGCTTGCTCGAAAGCAATGCCAACACCGTCGGCACCGCCGTGACCGACACCCCCAGCGTGGCCATCGATGCGCAAGGCAACGTGCAAACCCTGTGGCTGCAAAAGAACGCGGCCGAGACCGTCAACAGTCTGTTTGGAAGCCGCTTCAATGCGGCCAGTGGTGCCTACTACCTGGTGCCCGCAGGAGCCACCTGGGCCAGCGTGGCGCTAGCGCTATACGGCACAGTCGATGCAGCCAGTGCACTGCAAACGCTGCTTGGTAATCCGGCACTGACGGTGGGAAGCCAACTCAGCGGGTTACCGGCCACGCTGGACTACAACATCACCACGACGGTGCCTGCCTACTACAGCGTGCCCGCCGATGCGACCTGGGCCAGCGTGGCGCTGGCGCTGTACGGCACAGAGGATGTGGCCGATGAGCTGCAAGCCTTGCTGGGCAATCCGGCGCTCACCGAAGGGGCGCAGCTTACGGGCTTGCCAGCCACGCTGAACGACGAGGTGCACTTCACGGTACGCGGACTTGTGATCCAGTCGGGCGATACCTGGGAAAGCATTGCGCAAGCGGTGTACGGCACCGCCACCGTGGCCAGCCAGTTGCAAACTGCGCTCGGTAACCCACCGCTGACTGCCGGAACCACGCTGATCAACTTGCCTGCAAGCTTCATTCAATCGGCCCAGGCCGACTTGATTCTGCGCCCCTATTTCTACGTGACCACCGGGGCCACATGGGCGTCTATCGCCCAGACGGTTTATGGATCCAGTGACGAAGCGCTTGTATTGGCTTTGCAGAATGCCACTGGCAGTCCGGTTCTGGCGCAGGGCCTCTTGCTCACGATTCCGACGAGCTTGACTTACCAGAATTTTGGCTTCACGCTGACCGTGGACGCGCAAGCGGGTATGGTTTCTAACCT
>JBJOQO010000110.1:0-7874 GCA_046049865.1 Pseudomonadota bacterium
AAACCTACCGCCGCGACATGGGTGGTGGTCAGTTTGTGCTGATGAAAGAGGCCACCGCCCCCATCTATGTGAACAAAAAACACTGGGGCGGATTGCGCCTGGCCTATCGGTTTGCAGATGCGTGAAGGTGCCAGTTCGCTAGCCCGCATATTTCACCAGGGACGCGCCCGAGTGGGCTGTGATGCGGTGCGCTGGCAAGGAGGAGCAACGCGGAAAGCAGGCCGCAGCACGGCGCATTCGGGTGCGTAGCGCTCGGACCAAATTGGATTTGGCACTCGAAGCCAACAAAGTGAGCATTCATGAGGTGTTGCGGGGCATAGAAGAGCGACCTGGTGAAATATGCGGGCTAGAGCAGGGTTGCTGGGAGTCGATCTTCAACGACGCGGCCACACTGATTCGACACCCGGCACGCTGCAGCGTCTGCGCGCCAAGCCACCACCTCAGTCAAAGCGCCGTTCTCGAATAAAACGGCGGCCTCGTCGTCAATGGCGATGGATGCAACTACCTTGTCCAGTCGTGTTGCGTCCAACAGCCTTTCCGGGCGCTTTGGGTCTGATTGGTGGTGCACGCTGCAGGCGCCGGGCAGAAACCCCAGGCCGGGCAAAGCCTCGTAGTCCGCTTGCCAGTAAGAATCGGTGAGGGCTTGCTCAAACCAGCACATGGCACCGGCACTCATGCCGCACATCAGGACACCGTTGCTGTAAGCCTGTTTCAGGACCTGATCAACGCCCCAGTTGCGCCACACGGCCAGGGCTGCGCGTGTATTGCCCGGGCCGACATAAATCACGTCTTGCTCTAACAGCGTGTTGTGCAAAGAAAACAAATCCAAGCTGCCGACTTCCTTTGGGCGGAAGAAAGCCACATGAGACCGGGTGCAAATTGATGCGTCGAACGCCGTATAGAACTTGGACACATGTTCAGGCAGGTCGCCACTGGGCGTGCCGATGAAACAAATACGCGGCTTTTCTCGACCCGTAAGACGCAGCACGTAGCGGTCTATCGGTGAAGGGCTGTCTTCCATCAGAAAGCCTCCGCCACCGATGGCCAGGATTCTTGTCGTGATCGGCGAAGTCAATTTTGGCCTTTTAGTTTGAACAGGCCCTCAGAGATCAACCAAAGGTGGTGTCACTTTGTGCTTGCGCGTCGCTCAGAAAGAGGCGCAGGTGCGGATTGTTGTCGTCATGGTCCCAAACCCGCGCCCGAATGACGAACTGGCGGCCATTGATGCGCAGTACATCGCCCACGAAGGGGGCCGAGTTGTGGCCTCTCCAGAAGGCGGGGACGGCTTGCCCGCTGCGGCGCATCCAGGCTTGGTCTTCTGGGGTGAATACGAGGTCAATTTGAAGGGACGGTTCACTCATGTGTGGGACTCCTGTGAGGGTGCGGTGATTATGCGCAGGCGATGTCATGGCGAAGGAGAAAAGATACTTTACGCTGCGGCAATGAAACGCTCGCTCGCTCGGCGCATGATGCCAAACGTTCCGATCCAGCCTGAAACCCATGAACGACATTCAAAGTGATCGACGGCCCTCATCGGCTGCCACCGCCCACCTGGCGCTGAACCGCTTTGCACTGGGCGCCAGGCCAGGGCAGGCGGCCAGTATCGGATCGGCCCGCGATTGGCTGGTGGCTCAGCTGTCACCGCAGCCCTTGCCCAAGGCCCTCGCGCTTTTGCCGCGAACGGTGGATGTGTTGCTGGAATTCCCCAAGTTTTTGGCGGCACAAAACATTCGGCCTCAGGGTTCAGCCCCTCCTGAAAGCCCGCCGCCCATGAACATGTCTGGCAGTTCTCCCACCATGAGCGGGGCGTCCGCGCCAGGCATCGAAGCCAGTTTTGGCAAGCGTTTTGGTCCCGGCCTGGCAGCCGAAGTGGCGGGGCGGTTCACGGCCGCAGTGGAAACTGAAACTGGCTTTCACGAGCGTTTGGTGTGGTTCTGGAGCAATCACTTTGCGGTGTCAGCCAAACGAGCGCAGGCGACCAATCTGATTGGCCCTTACGAGCGGGAAGCCATCCGTCCGCATGTCAACGGCCGTTTTGTCGACATGTTGCTTGCCGTGATGCGGCACCCGGCCATGTTGATTTACCTGGACAACCAACAGTCCTTTGGTCCCAATTCGCGCGCTGGCCAGCGCCGCGACAAAGGCTTGAACGAGAACCTGGCGCGTGAAGCCCTGGAGCTTCATACCCTGGGTGTCAACGGAGGCTACACCCAGGCCGACGTCACCGAACTGGCACGCGCGCTCACCGGCTGGGGCGTTCGCTACAACCCAGTGTCTACGGATGAAGACCGTTTTGTTTTTGATGCGGCGCGGCACGAACCGGGCGCGCGTACCGTGCTGGGGCGCCGCTATGCCGAGGGCGGGGCAGAGCAGGCGCAAGCGGTGCTGCGCGACTTGGCGGCACACCCGGCCACTGCTCGTTTTGTGGCGTACAAACTCGCGCGCCATTTTGTTGCTGATGATCCCCCGGTGGACTTGGTCAAGCGGCTGTCCGACATCTTCTTGGAAACGGGTGGCTCCTTGGCGGCTTTGCATCAAGGGTTGGTGGATTCACCGCAAGCATGGTTGCCGGCGCTTGCCAAGGTGAAGCGACCCGATGAGTACCTGGTGTCCAGCCTGCGCGCGTTGGGCGTGACCCAATGGCCAGGTCCCGCATTGCAATTGGCCTCGCGGGCGATGGGCCAGCAACAGTTCTACCCACCGTCGCCCCAGGGTTGGGCCGACCAAGCCAGTGTCTGGGTCGCGCCCGATTCGCTGCTGAAGCGGCTGGAGTGGGTTGACGCCGCAGCCCACCGTGTGCCCGCCAGAGATGTTCGCCTGCTTGCGGCAGATGTGCTGGGGCCGCAATTGTCTGAAGCCACGCGGCGGGAAATTGACCGCGCAGAAAGTCCACAACAAGCGTTGGTGCTGATGCTGGCCAGCCCTGAGTTTTTGCGTCGATAAGCTGATCCGGAAATACGCAAAGGAAACCCATGAACCGTCGTGATTTTCTGCAACACAGCACGCGGGCCAGTTTGGCCTTGGGCGCCTGGCCCACTTTCGCTCAGTCCGGATCGAAAGACGACCCCGCCGACGATGCGCGTTTGATATTCATCGTGCTGCGTGGGGGACTGGATGGTTTGTTTGCGGTTCCCGCGATCGGTGACCCGAACTTTGCCAGCAGCCGTGGGCAGCTCGCCAACTATGACAGTGCGCCACTGCCCCTGGATGGTTTGTTTGCGCTGCACCCGTCGCTCACGCATCTGCACGGCCTTTACCAGCAAAAACAATTGCTGGTGGCCCATGCCATGGGGCTGCCCTATCAGCAGCGATCGCACTTTGATGCGCAGAACGTGCTCGATACGGGTTCCACCCGTCCGTTTGAATTGAAAGATGGCTGGCTCAACCGCGCATTGACATCGCAGGACGCAGCACGCGGTTCGACGGCTGCGACCCAACCCCAGGCGGTGGCAATGGCGTCCGCCATTCCGCTGGTTTTACAAGGCAGCGCTTCCGTCTCCAACTGGTCGGGCGCACGATTGGGTGAGGTTCAAGGCGACACCTTAGACAGGCTGGCGCGGCTTTATGGCGACGACCCCGCCTTGGCCACGGCGCTGTCGCGTGCCAGGTCCGCCATGGAGATGGGCGACGAATCGCCGAGCAACATGACCGCAGTCAACATGCGCGGCCTGGAGGCCAAGCGGCCCCGTGGTTCCGCAGGGGCAGCCAGCCTGGGCGCTGCAGCAAGCCAAGCCGCAACATTCTTGGCCGCTCCAAAAGGGCCACGCCTGGCGGTGCTGGAAGCGGGTGGATGGGACTCACACATCAACCAAGCCTTGCCCCAAGGCCAGTTGATGCGCAACCTGGCGGCGCTGGACCAGGCCATCGCCTCGCTGCAAACCGGCTTGGGTGCGGCGTGGCAGAAAACAGTGGTGGTTGTGGCCACCGAATTTGGCCGCACCGTGCATACCAACGGCACCAATGGCACCGACCACGGTGTGGGCATGGCGGCCCTGGTGGCCGGGGGGGCCGTGCGGGGCGGCCGGGTACTCAGCGACTGGCCTGGTTTGGCCAGTGGGCAGCTCTTGGACGGGCGCGACCTGCGTCCCACGGCCGACCTGCGGTCCGTTTTCAAAGGGGTGCTCGCCGAACACTGGCGCATGACGCCAGCGGTGTTGGATGGGCAGGTGTTTGCGGGCTCGGGTGCGGTCAAGGCTTGGAGCGGGTTGGTGCATACCGCTTGACTCGTTCTGGCACTGCCGTCGTCGTTCCCGCCTGCACGGGAATGACCGTCCGTGAAAGGACGCGCCCGACCCCAAGCGCGCGGTGCTCAGTCCAGCGACATCAAGCGCCGACGTTTCTGGGTTTGGTCGATGTAAAGCTGCAGTGCACGCTCGGCATCGCGCGCCAAACTCACCAGTTCGCAACCGAGCCGGGTGCCACCGACATCGGCATTGAGTGCCGTGATGTGCTGCAGGCGCAAGTTGGCGCTGAAATGGGTGTCGGCGTCCAAGTCGATGTGCACATTGTTGATCAGCACGCCAGGGTCCAGCGCTGGCACGTCATTGGGCAAAAACAAGGCGCAGCCTGACAGGCTCACGTCCAAGATTCGAAGCGACAGCTGCATGTCGCCAATCATGGGGTGGCGCAACTGGGCCATGGGAGAGTTGCGAAGCAAAGGGCGCACGCGGTAGGCGCTGCGCCTTTGGAATCGGAACATTTCTCGCGGCAGGTTGCAGCTCAGTGCACAGCCGTTGGCGCCGCGAACGAGCACCATGCTTTGCAAATCAAACTGCAGTTTCACGCTGTCCAGGTAACCCACGATGGTGGCTTCGTTGCCGTCCAGCACGGCTTGCAGCTGGGGGTCGCCATCGTGCACGCTCAGGCTGATGGACTGACGTTCACTGTCGATCGCCCAAAGCATGGCACTCACCGAGGAACCATTGGGTCCATTCATGTTGAGTGTCACGTTGCCGTCTTGCAGTTTGCGCAGCATCGCCAATATTTCGGCGGTTTTAGTGATTCGAAAATCGTCCAATCCGCCGTGTTCAGCGGCTAAGACGTCGAGCGGGCTGGGAGCGGTGTCCATGGTGGGAGTGTGCATGGGCTGTGCACTTGGAGGCAAGTGGTCAATGAATGGTTTTGGGGCGAACGGCGAGCAGATCATCCAGGCTTTCTAACCAAGGCTCGGCCAAATGGCGAATCTCGGCATCGTTGACCAAAATTCGCTGCATGATGCGCGACTTCAACTGCGCTTCCTCTGGGCCCAGCGGCATTTTCGCGGCCGCATGCTTGAGTTGAGAAATCAACAAGGCACAAGCACCCTCCAGTTTCACCACATGGTCCCAGTTGCCGGTGCGCGCAGCCTCTAGCATGTCGCTGCTGGCTTTTTCTATCGCCTCGTAATAGGCCAACAGTGTGCTGTCGGGTTCGGCCTCAGGCCGTGGGGTAAAGGCGTCGCGCTTCATGGTCGGCTTCCTTCAGGCGGCGGCCGCTTGGGGTGTGACGGATGATTGAATTTGCGACCAAGCGTCTTGAATGGGGGTGAGCAAGGCGTGGCATTCGATCAGCGCTTGCGGGTCGTTTTTGAGGTTGGCCTGTGTGAGACGAATTACCACGTAGTCGTAAACGTCGTGCAAGTTGCTGGCCAGTGCACCTCCGGCCTGCATGTCCAGAGGTGCGATCAGCCCCTCTTGCAATATGCGCACGGCATGGCCAATGGCCCGTCCTTTTTCGGCCATGTCACCACGCGCCATGGCACCTCGGGCGCAGGTGATGTCGGTGAGCAGCGCATCAAACAGAAGGCTCACCAGCTTGTGCGGGCTGGCGCCATCCACCGCGGTGCTTATACCGATCTGGCGGTAAGCGCCGCCTGGGACTGCTTTTTTGGGACTGGACGCGAAGTGGGCGGTCGGGACAGTGAACATCATGTGAATCTCCAGCAACGTACATGATTTATCGGCGCGCCCTGACGCTTCTTTAGCGTCGATTCAACCGGTGTTGAGGGTCTTTTTTTTGCATGCGTTCGATGCAGATCGCCAGCGCGCCTACGCCACCTGCCCCGGCGTGCCTATTGAGCACTGCGCTAGTGAGGTATTCCACTGATAAATGCCTATTCGTGACTTCTGGGGTCGAGAAAGCTTCGGATTGGCCCCGTGTTTTCTCACGAGAATTTCTTGTCCGGTGTCACGAATCTAGTCACATACAGCAGCTAGCAAAATTTTCCTGCTTCACAGATAGCGAAGCGAATCAGCGGTCGTTGCCAACGTTGTAGTTGGCGAACTGCTGCGTCACGTACTTGTTCAACGCGTTGTACTTCGACATCGTGCTGTCAAGCGCCGTGTACTGCGCCCGCAGCCGCTGTTCGGTCAGCGCTAGTCGCGCTGACACCGCTTGTTGGTCTTTTGTATTCGAGGCAATGCTGGTTTGTAGCGACTTGGTACGGGTGCTGAAACTGCCGGACGCATCCAGCAGGCCTGTCATGTACTGGCCCATCCGGGTGGCCAGCCCTGTGGTGGCAGATTCACCGCTGTCCAAACCCAGCGCTTTGGCCACCTCAGGTAAATTTTTCACTGCGTTGTCGAGCTTGGTGCTGTTGACCTTGATGGAGCCGTCTTTTTGCAGCTCCAGGCCAAGGCTGCTGAAGCTGCCGAATGTGGCCGAGGCGGTGCTCGACTGGGTGATCAAGCCACGCACCTGGTTCAGCAAACTCACCGTCGTGCTGTCGCCTTGGAACTGTCCAGCTCGTTTGGTGGCGGGATCGTAGCTGGTCTGTTCGCCGACAAACTTGGTGAAGTCGTTGTAGGCGCTAGCCAGACGGTTGATGGCCGCTTTGGCGGCTTCGGTGTTGGTGCTGACCGTCACATTGACCGGCGAGGTGGTCACCTTGCCCAAGCGCAAACTCACTCCTGTGATCGCCTCTGACACGCTGTCTGTGGTGGAAGTGATGGCAATGCCGTTGATCGTGGCGCGGCTGTTGGCCGCGCCTTGCGCGTAGGCCATGTCGATGACGGCGTTTTCGGGGTCAAACCCCAAGCGGCCCAGGCCAGGGGCACCTGTCTCCGCCACTGTCAAACGAAATCCATTGGCTTCGCCGGTTTCGTTAGAGCGAATGGACAGGCGCGAACCGCTGGCGTCGGTGACGATCGAGGCAGTGACACCCGCTGCAGCAGCGTTGATTTTGTCGCGTACGCCCTCCAGCGTTTGGTCGGCGGTGTCGATGGTGATGGGGATGTCACTGCTGCCCGCCTTGGGTGTGAACGCGGTCGGTGTGGTGGAGGGGAACACCGGTGCATTCCATGCCCCCAAACGCAGGGTCAGCGTTCCCGTGCCCACCACATCGGTTGGAACCGTGAACTGGCCCGCACCGCTGACCAGGGTTTGCGATGAGGCCAGGCTTTGCACCGTGACCGAGTAGCTGGCCGCTGTGGCTGCGACGGTGGCAGCAGCTGACACCGCTGCCGAGTCTGACGAGTTGGCGATGGTTTGTTTGAATACGTCGCCCAACTTCAGCACCTTGAGTGCATCATTGAGTGAGGAGGCCAAGCCTTGTATTTGACCAAACCCCGACAGCTTGGCCTGTAACTTCGCCTCTGCCCGCTGCAGCAGCGCGATCGGACGCTGCTCTACCGCCATCAATCCGCTGATGATGGTGTTGACATCCAGTCCGCTGCCAATGCCTGGGGATGAAAGTGAAGTTGCGGTGGCCATAGAAACTCCTTCAGGGGATACACGCTTGATCGGTTATCGGATCACCAGTGGCCAACTTGAGGGCTTTTTTTTTATTTGATGCAATTTTCCGGTGAGCGCGAACACACACCCCAACCATCTCCTGTCCATTCAAAAGAGCGAGAGTGGGTCGGCGTGACGGTGGTTGACAAACCTCCCAGCTTCCA
>JBJOQO010000111.1:0-7635 GCA_046049865.1 Pseudomonadota bacterium
TGTTGCGCCGCAGGGCTGAGTTTTCTGGCGTCGTCTTTTTCCATGAACACTCTGACCACCCTGGACCCATAAAGTTCACTCTATTTGTGGGCCGAATCTATAATCAACAAAAAAAAAAATGCCGCGACAGCTGCGGCAGCCAGAAGCAGGCCGTTCGGCATGCCAGCAGCAGCCGCACCAGACTGCACCGGCACGTTTGTGTAGGTGCGCCCGTTTTGGCCCGCGAATGTGCCCGGCTGGCTTGTTTGGTTTACCGCTGTTGGCCCCCACTTGTTGTCGATGTATCGACCCAGGCCATATTCAGCGACTCGCTCCCACCATGGCCGCTGATCGTTTTGACCAGCGCGGGGGGTGAATTGGTCAAACCGCGTGCTTTCGACGGTATCGCCAAAAAAAGTTGGCGAGTACCCAGGCGTTGCGACATTGCCCCACACTGCCCCGCCCCCAATGACATTTGGGGCGGACTCGCCGTAGGAGACGCCATCAGCGAACGTGCCCGGGTTGTAAAAAGACGACTGAAAACCGTATGCGTCCATTGTTTGCCCCTTACGGACGACCGTTTGCAGTGATGCTTTCGGTATAGATATTGAAGGTGCCCGCGCCGCTGGTTGCCAGTCTGATATCCAGGTTTTGAATCGGAATTGGTTTTCCACCCGGGCCCATGATGGAGCCGGTGTTCAGCATGTGCGATTGCAGGTTGTGTTCAATGAAGTCAACAACGAAGAGTCCAGCCTGTGGGACTTTGCCGTAGGTGCGTTGGAAATATTCGTTTTGCACTTGTGGAATTTGCTCAAATTCATCCGCGCCCTCGCGACGGACTCGGACGTTTTGAATCAGTGAAAGCGTGCCGAAGATATACAGCCGCTTCAGCAACTCACCATTGAGGCCACTTGGCAAAATGATTTGCTCTTCAGTTGCGCCAGAAAGCACTCGTTGGAAGTAGCGGTTGCGCACGATCAAACTGTTTGCGCTTGGCACGTCAACTTCGGCGGTTACGCGGATCACGGAAGCAGCCGTTACCGTGTATGTGCCGAGATCAAACTCAAGCGTCATGTCTTGCACACCAGCTTCGGCTGTGGCCGCAATGGCCCCGATGGTCATGGCCGCCTCTTCCTTGGCTTGACGCTCGACAAAATCCAGCTCCAGCACGTTGGCATCAGACGCGCCGCCGTTGTAGCTGTTGCGGGCTTGCAAGTGGGCTTGCGAAAGCCAGCGCTGACGCTCACCGCCGTTTATTTTCAAAACGATGTTCGAGATCAATGCAGCGTTGATGTTGCCCGCCGTGAAAATCGCCAATTTCCAATAGGTCACGCCAAGCGGCAAGCGCACCGTGACACGCTGGCCGGGGCCAACGTTTTGGACTTGAACGATCTGTACTTTGCGTGTCATGGTGTTGCCTTCCGTTGTTTAACCGATGATTGCTTTTTGGACGATGCCGCGAGTCGGCCCGAACATGTTCAAAACGTAGATGGTTGCGAGGACGACGCCGGTAGAGATCAAGGCGTTTTTGATGTTTGCTTGCATGGCTGTTGCTCCTATGGTTGCCAGTGTGTGAGAGATAAGCGCCGCCAGTAAAGCACCGCTTTCCGTACATTCATAGGGGCAGCGCCCGTACGTAGGGGGCTACGTAGGGGTGCCGTTTTCAGCGCTGCAAAACGATGGTTTTTTCACCCTCGGTGCCTTCGGAGTAGTTTTTTTCGTACAGGGTTATGGTGGTTTTGTTGCCCTGGTTCAGCGTGCGCAGCTTTGCGATTTGTTCAACTGGCACATCAAGTGCCTGTGCCACACGCTGACGGTCTTTGTGTTCACGCAGGGCGAAGGCCCGGACGTAGGTGCAGGATGACAAGAATGCCTTGTCGCAATCTGCCGGTCGCTGGCTTGCACCGATGATGCGCAACCCGACATGCCGCCCGCGCTTGGTGCAGTTGCGCCATGCAGCCGGAGCCCATGTTGGGCTTGTCACCAACTCCAATTCTTCGACCAACAGCGTGAGGTCTCCCGCGATGAAGGCCGCACGGCATAGCAACTCAAAGTCCCCTTTGAACTTCTTGGCCGTGTAGTCGGTTTCGTCAGGCGGTTGCCATGCAACCTTGAAGGTTTTGCCCTTCATCGCTTCTATGGCCTCACGAACAGTTGTGACAGGCCGCGCCAGTGCGCCGTACTCATGCAGCGGGTCAAACACCACCAGCCTCGAAGGACGCTGCGCCTGGAGGTGTTTAACGATGCTGACGCCCTTGCCCGTTCCGGTGGCCCCGATGTAGGCCCGCACGTCTGCCCGTTTAATCTCCTGTGACGCCATCGCCGCCCCCTTGTGGTGGTGGTGCTGGTGTTGGTTGCGGCTGGTGGCGCGTTGCGATCTTGTAAGCCTGCACCGTTGCCATCGTTGGAGGTGCCACCGCGCCGAGCAGCGCGATATAGGGGCCATATTTGCCCATCAGCCCGGCCACGCTCCAGCCGTTGCGGCGCATTATTTCCGCGCCCGGCCCTGCGATGTTTTGCAGCGTGTTGTCCCCCCACAGTCCATGAAATTGCTCATGCGAAAGCCACCACATCCCAGGCTTTGCCGCCGCTTGCGCCATCTTCAGGACAGAGAACAAGTCCTCTTCCAAATTGTCCTTTGGCTCAGGTGGTGGCGGTGGTGCTGGCGGTAAGTTGGAATCTGCCGCTTCGAGCAGCGAATCCAGCGGTGATGCGGGCTCTTGCCCCTCTTCCTTTGTGATTCTTGTGACCATGTTTTTTCTCGCTTAAAACCACTTGAGGCCAAAGCTTCCCGATGGCTCAGGTGCTGGCGCTGCTGGTGGTGGTGTTGGTGTTTCCGGCACCGCTTCAGGTGCTGGCGCGGCTTCTGGCGCGGCTTCTTTGATGCGGTTGCGCAGTCGCTGGTCAGACTCGCTAGACCTTGCGAATATCTGGACGTTGCAACGGTCGCAAGTCACGCACACGAGGCCCTTTTTTGAGAGTGAAAACCGGGCTCTATCGTGCACGCATACCGGGCACTGACCGCGCCCAATCAGTTGGGCGCTTGCCATGTTCAGCCCTCGGCTTTGGTAGCCGCTTCGGCCTGCGGTTCAGCGCCGTGCGGCCCCTCGTTCACGAGGTCGATCACTGCGGCTGCGAGCTCTGCAAGACCTTTGCGTGGATCTGGTTCATAACGTGCAGTGGCTGCAATGACTGCGAGTTTTTCCATTGGTGTCATTTGTGTTCCTTTGATTGACCGCCCCCGGTTCAAAGGTTTTTTTCAGCGGTTTAGCTGGGTGTCCGGTGCGTTCCAGTTCATGTTCAAAAAGCCGTGCCGCGTTGCGCCTGGATCACCACAGCCGCGCCAAAATTCAACAACTTGTTCGCGGCCTGTTTTGCCGCCGAATTTCATGCAAAAGCCTACGCCGTCAACGTCGCCCAACTTGATGAACGTGCCCGCGAAATCAATGCTGTGTCGATACGCTTGCGGGTTCTGAAACTGCTGCCCGATCACGCCGCGTTGATCGTCGCCGGGTTGCACGTTGATACCGATGAACGTTTGCTGACTTTGCCGCCCAGTCTCTGCAATGGTGTGGTCGCGTAGCTCGACATTGAGCCCCATGCACAGGCCCGGCCCGGTGGCCCGGTTCCGGCATTCGCCATGCAGCGCAGTGGTCCAGTGGTTGCCCTGTGGCTCGACTCGTGCATAAACGCCGATCACCTCGCCGCCATAGCCGCCCGGTGTGGTGGTGGCATTGCCGAATCCCTCTGCGGAGAAATAGGCCCCGACCGCTTTACCGTGCAGGCCATTCATCATCACGCGTGATGATGAAGCGATGCCGTTTTGCTGGAAGCCTGCGTGTGGCGTGACCATGCACACATCACCCAGATAGGCCCCGCCAGTCATCAAAAACTCGGTGTAGGCTGTCGTGGATGGCAGGTTGCACACTTGGTGCCGGTACACAGTGGGCTTGTTGATGTTTACGCTTGGGTTGAAACCTATGAACTGCGCCCGCGCAGGCATTGCACTTAGCAAAAGCGTTACCAGCGCACCCCACGCTACGGCAAAAATGAACAGCGTCAGGACGCTGTGACTACGGTTTTTCATGCTGTTTTTCCTTTGACCGCCCCCGGTTCCATATCGGCGTGCGCCCCAGCTTGGGCACGCGGCGCGTGTTTGGCTCAAAAAGCGGGTCCGGGTGATGGTCTAGCCAATCGGCCCGGGTACAGTTATTGACAGGACTCCAAGGGCGCAAGCCTTCGGCCTGCGCCGGAGGCGTCATTCGTTGCACCGCTAAGGCTGCATCCCCCTTGGGGACAATGATCCAGTCGCACCGCTCAGACTCGACCACCGTGGTGACGCGCCGAATTTGCGGGACAGGGTTCAATATGATCCCCATCGCCGGGAGCATCGTTTTTATCGTGTCAGTGGCGACGACGCCGACCACCTTGGGCGGCATCAGTTCCCCATACCTACCGATCTCTCCTGTTGCCGCTTTCTCCAGGCTGATTGCCCGAGCACTTCGGCCAGCGCACGCGCCGCCTTGAAGTTGCGTGTACTTCTGCCAGCCATGCGCCGCCGTGTGACGCTGCACGGCCTCGCTGTGGTGTTCCTCTGCACCCGCCGCCACGTTGCACGCCACAATCCCTTTCGCCACTGACAACCCCGCAGCGTTTTCCTGATCCGGATGCAGCCGCCGAATCTCTCGCCAAATAGTGACTGGCGCTCCACCAATTTGCTGGAACTGTCGAATGCGCCACGTCGAAGCCCATGCTTCGACGCGTTGACTCGCGGTGATTGCCTCGTTCCCATACAAGTCCTTTTCTACCTTGAACCCGTCGATGTTTTTGGCGACGTACTTTGCGACGTAGCCCGCCGCCGATCCCCGCGTCCAGTCAATGCGCTCCAACTTAACCCGGTGTTTTCTTGCCCCCCGCTCTTCGGGGTCTTGTGTGTGCAGGAAGTAGCGGCGCAGGATGCGCACCAACTGCCGATAGGCCAATTGCTGTTCCCCGGTGCGCCTCGGGAAGAAAAACAGTGCATGCCAATGTGGTGTGCCATCGTGATTCGGCTCCGCGATCCTGAATCCATACCAATGCAGGCCCGCACGTTTTGCCGCAGCCCGCGCCCTGCTCCATTGCTTCGACAAATAGGCCTGCGCCTCATCCGGTTTGGTGCCGTCATAGCGGGGATTTTTTTCAACGCCGTGGCCTGCGGTCCTGAAGGCGTGCATGCGGCTTGGGCAGGTGACGGTGACGAAGTAGGCTTCGTGCCCGCAGTCCTTAGCGATGAGTTCAAAGCCAGCGATTCGCGTCATGAGTTCATGCCGCCGAATCTCTTTGTTGGCTTGCCCCTTTGCGGCCAACTCTGCAAGCGTGTATTGCTGCGCCCGTTCGTTGACGGCCACCACCGATTCAAGCGCCGCCGCGTTGCGGGCAATCTGGCCGCGCCTGCGCTTCAGCGCATCGTTTGACACGTAGCAGCCCGCCCGCTTGTGGACAAGGCCGATTGCCCTGGCGGTTCCTTCCACGGCCTGCGCATGCACCCGGCGCAGCACACGACGCCACCAGCGGTCGCACTGCACCCGCATCAATGCGCCCTTGCCTGTTTTGCACTTGGCGAGACGCTCCCACGCATCATCCAGGCCCATGATTTCCAGCCAGTCCTGCACCGCCCACAGGCAGGCCGACAGCACCACCGCAGCGGCCATCCCACGGGCCCGCGCTTTCACGGCATCAATGCGCCGCGTTGCGTCGCGTGCGCTGTCTTTGGCCTGCTGAACCAAGTCATCATCGTTCGCGTCCGCACGCACGCCCGCCGCCTGGGCTTGCTTGATCTTTTTGCAGGTGCGCAGGTGCTCAAGGTTGCCCTTGGCGTGGTCTTCGCGGTGCGCCACGTTCCAGCGGTGCAGCAGCTTGGAGGCCCACGACGCAGGCATTGCAGCGGTGAGCCCTTTGGCCCAGTCTGCATCCGGCGTGAGTCGATTTATCATGCTTTCCCCTGAACCGGAGGCACCATGAACACACCCACACAAGGAACCATCCTGCAAGCGATCGACGGAACCCGATACCTGATCGAAGCCGTCCACGACCTCACCGATGATCCCGAGTTTTCACCCGGTGATGCTCGTTTTTCCGTCGAAGTTGTTCCCTCACATGACTCCCATGACATGGGTGTCATGGGGTACGACCTGATGGAGCCCGATTTCATGGAGTTCTGCAACGAGAAAGGAATCAAGCTGATGGCTTGAAGGTGTTGACAAAGGTTCCCATTGCTACCTTTGTGTGCTGCTGATGCGCGATGTTTGCAGCCCTGTAGAGCCTTGCCCGTTCGTCCTCGGTGTAGTCCTTCACTGGCACATCGCGGGCGACTCTTGCCATATCGCACAGCGCGTGGCGCAGTGGTTCTGGCACCGTTTCCCACTTCGCCCGCTGCCTGACATCCCAGTCAATCTCTCCGCGCCTTGCAGCCGCTATCTTTTCCTTGATGCGGTCAGGGATCATCGCGCCGCCCTCGCAGCATCCACAGCGGCCAGCAGGCCGGATGCCAGCAGTTCCGCCTGTACGGTGTCGATCCGCTCCAGCAGGCCGAAGCCGTAGCCCTGGACGTTGATTGAAACCTGATGTTCAGACCCTGGCACCTGTTGAACGGCCACGGTTTTGACCATGGACGGCAAGCCCACGGTGACGGTTGCGAAAGTCTTGATTCCCACAGAAACCCCCGTTTCTTGCAACCTCGCCCCATGCCCCGAAGGGCCACGGCATCCCGAGCAGAACCGGGGGAAGGTTGAGTTTTGAAGGACTCGGGGCCGTGACGGAGCGGATGGTAGTGTCAACCCACGACACGTGTCAACACCCTTGACACGTTGCACGTCACACCACTGTTGACCTACATTCCCGTACGTACAGGAACCAAGGGGAAACCATGAACACCATCGAATTGCTCGACGCCGTACGAACGGCAAAGAATTTGCCCAGCGACTACGCTGCCGCTGCCGCCCTCGGGCTCACGCGCTCACAGGTGAGCAAATTCCGCTTGGGCAAGTGCCAGATGGGTGACGAGACAGCCGCCCGCGCTGCCGAGTTGATCGGGGCTGACCCAGGCGCAGTGCTTGCCAGCATGTACGCAGCCCGCGCCCGCGATGACGGCACCCGCGCCCTGTGGCGCAGCGTGGCCGAGCGCCTGCAACGCGGCGCGGTGGCCGCTTGCGTCATTTTGTCGCTGGGTTTTTGGAGTGGTGGCCCGGATGGTGGCGCACTTGCCTCGACAGCCGCGCCCGCCCCTGCTTCACAGCAGAGCCACCCTGTATATTATGTAAACTAATGTGCATTCGAGTTCACTGTCTCTGGTGTCGGAATCTGTCGCGGTATTGCGCACGCTACGAGTTGAAAACCAAGCCACCCTCGGCTATTTCCCCGCATAGTCAAGACAAACCACCCCATCGCGCTCCCGGATCACGATGGTTGGAATGACCACGGCCTGGGCGATGAACAACAGCTGCGATGTCTAGAACCCCGTTCAGTCTGCGCCGGCAGAACCGCCGGTCTTGCGTATGCGTTCGGCGAACCCACCTTGACCGAATCAACGATCAGGTGTTGACCGGTGCAGTGTTCGGTGCGCTGGAGGTTTCAGGTGGCACCCAGCGGTGCGGCAGAAGTTCTTGAAGCCTGCTGTTC
>JBJOQO010000112.1:0-7400 GCA_046049865.1 Pseudomonadota bacterium
CTTTCAACAGCGACACGTTGGCCGTGGTGGCTTATCAGTTGGCGCGTGATGAGCGCTTGGGCGAAGCGGCGTTGCCCTCGCTGGCACTGGTGCTGGTGGGGTTGATTCCGGTGATCTTGTTGAGCACCACGTTGCGCCAACCCAAAAGCTGAACAGTCCTCAGCGCGGGTCTCGGGTTCATGGCCATTTGCCGCTGACACCCCGCAGTGAAGCATCAAGGCTGTCGTTCGCGCAGCGATTTTTCTTCAATGATTTGTCGAACTATGGCCCGCGCGTGGTCTTCGGTGAGGCTGAATTCTTGGCGCAAATGCTCGATGGTGCGCCGTTCTTTGGCGCTCAGGTGGCCGTCTTTCAGCACTTCTTCTACTTCAGTGGTGAATTCAATTTCTTGCGTTCTGACACGGGTGGCAAATGCCGATGCGACGATACCCGTGAGCAACGCGACGGTGAACACGCCCGACAGTGCCGTGAAGGCACCAATCACTTTGCCCCATGCCGAAATGGGGGCCGCATCGCCATAGCCGACGGTGGTGATGGTGATGATGGACCACCACATGGCATCAGGGATCG
Organism: Pseudomonadota bacterium; assembly: GCA_046049865.1. Taxonomy (GTDB): domain Bacteria; phylum Pseudomonadota; class Gammaproteobacteria; order Burkholderiales; family Burkholderiaceae_C; genus JANPCX01. The sequence continues at coordinate 571 of JBJOQO010000112.1, forward strand.
TGCCAAATTTGTCAGGCTGCAAGGCGTGCTCGGCGTAGTACATCAAACAGGCGGTGATCAGGATCGACAAGGCCAGCAGGTACAGCGCGGAAATGAACGCATCTCTCTCGGCGTAGATTGAGGCCAACAGGTCCTCTAACGCGGTTGAAAAATGCGACAACTTCAAGATGCGCATGACGCGCAGCAGACGCAAAAAGCGCAAGTCCAAGCCGGGGAACAGCGACTGAAGGAAAAAAGGCAAGATCGCCAGCACATCCACCAAGCCATGAAAGCTCAGCACATAGCGCAACCGGCGTCGGGTAGCGCTCTGGTGCAGGGGGTGCGATTTTTCGGCAGCGGTCCAAATGCGCAGCAGGTATTCGATGCTGAAAAAGACGATCGAGGCGGCATCAAACCAAGCCAATGAGCGGTGGTGCTGGGCTTCGAAACTGGGAACCGACTCCAAAATCACGGCCACCACATTGCACAACACCATCAAAGTCAAAACCCAAGAAAAAACCCACGCGGCTTTTTCATCCCGGTGGCTTTTGAGCTCCAGGATCAAAAAAAGTCGGTGTCTGTAGGTGTGCTGTGCATTCATCCGCGCATATTAGCCAAGATGGCGAGGCCATGGGTGCCGACAGCAACCATGTATTGCTGGCTTTGTGCGGCCTGTGACTTATGGGTTTGAGGCATAAGCATAGAACCTTTCTATGGTTTGAAACTTCTCTAAAAATGGACACAATGAGTCCATTTCTGAGTTAATTCGGCAGTGATTCTCAAGGCCCCCGTTTTTCAGTGCCCTTGTCATTTCCGCCTTGAACTTTTGCCGCACAATCGTGCAGCAAAAAAAATTTGAAGAGCTCACCATGCGCAAAAATGTTCCAGTTGACGACAACGTCTTGACCGAATCTGAAGAGGTCTTTGAAAAAGCCGCGGAGGTGTTTCGTGTCATGTCGGCGCCCATGCGCCTGCGCATCATCAGCGCGCTGTGCAATGGTGAGAAAAACGTGGGTGAGTTGTTGGCCGAAATTGACACCACCCAGCCCAACATGTCCCAACACCTGAACACCCTCTACCAGTCAGGGGTGGTGGGCAAGCGGCGCGAGGGAGTGCAAATTTATTACCGCATCGTCAATGACCGCGTGGTTACCCTCTGCCGAGCTGTGTGTGTACAAATTGCCAGCGACTCCGAATGAAAGATTTGCGTCAGTTTGGAGCCGGGTTTTCACGGGCATCTGACCGACGCGGTTCAAGCTAATATCCATACATAAGGAGTCACGAATGAAAAGAGCGGTACTGTTAATCAGCGGCTTGTTAGCCTGTGCATTGTCCTGGGCTGAAATCAAGGTGGTTTACCACTTGAGCGAAGGCATCCCACAAGCGTCTCGAGCTATAGGCAACATTCGGAACCACCTAGCTGCCGACCCCACGGCCAAAATTGTTGTCGTGACCCATGGCTTGGGCATCGACTTTTTGTTGGACGGTGCAACCAACCAAATGGACCAGCCTTTTTCTGGCAGCGTCAGCGATCTGGCCTCCAAAGGCGTGGAATTTCGGGTCTGCAACAACACCTTGGTTTCTCGGAAAATCTCCCCAGACAAACTCCTGATGGAGACCAAGGTGGTGCCGTCGGGTGTTGCCGAGGTGGCCAAATTGCAGGCCAACGAAAAATTTGTTTATCTGCGCCCCTGAGCGGTCAGTTTGTTCAGCGCATAACCTGTTTACTGAGGAAAAACCATGAAGATTCAACACACTTTGACAGCGGCTGCTTTGCTGGCCTTGTCCGGCTTGGCGCAAGCCCAGGTCGATCCATTGCATGTCCGCAGTTGGGCTGCTTCTTGCGCGGCCTGTCACGGCACCGACGGCCGTGCTCAACCCGGCATGGAGTCACTGGCTGGCGCTAACAAGGACGACATGGTCAAGAAAATGCTGGATTTCAAAGCCGGTCGCAAGCCCGCCACCATCATGCACCAACTGTCCAAGGGCTATTCCGACGAGCAAATCGTTGCGATTGCTGCTTACTTTGCCGCACAGAAAAAATAAGGAAAACTGCCATGCAACGTCGTCAATTTTTGCAGACCGGCTCCGCTTTAGGCGCCATGGGCTTGGTTTCGGGTTGTGCCACTACCGGTAGCGGAAGTGGCCCCAAAGTCGTGGTCATCGGCGGTGGTTATTCCGGCGCTACGGCAGCCAAATACCTGCGTCTTTGGTCTGAGCAAAAAATCCAAGTCACACTGGTCGAGCCCAATTCGTCCTTTATTTCTTGCCCCATCTCTAACTTGGTGATTGGTGGCAGTAAGACGCTTGCCGATATCACCACGCCCTATGACAACCTAAACAAGCGTCACGGTGTCAACATTGTCAAAGACCGCGTCAACAGCATCGATGCAGATAAACGCATCGTCAAGCTGGCCGGTGGCACCGAGCTGTCGTATGACCGTTTGATTGTTTCGCCCGGTGTTGACTTCATGTGGGAATCGTTGCCCGGTATGAACAAGGCGGGCGCCAAAGAAAAAGTCATGCACGCTTGGAAAGCAGGCGAGCAAACCGCTACGCTGCGCAAACAACTCGAAGCCATGCCCGATGGTGGTGTGTTTGCCATGTCGATTCCATTGGCCCCTTACCGTTGCCCTCCCGGCCCTTACGAGCGCGCTTGCCAAGTTGCCGAGTACTTCACAAAAGCCAAACCAAAAAGCAAAGTGCTGATCTTGGATGCCAACGAAGATGTCACCTCCAAAGGTCCATTGTTCAAAAAAGCTTGGGCTGAGCGTTACAAGGGCATCATCGAATACCGCAATAAACACAATGTGACCGATGTTGATGCGGCCACCAACACTTTGAAGTTTGAGTTCAACGACGACATCAAGGCCAGTGTCTTGAACGTGATTCCCAATATGCGTGCTGGCGACATCGCGGTCAACGCAGGTTTGGCGACCGCCAACAAGCGCTGGTGCGAAGTTGACTTCCTGACCTTTGAGTCCAAGGCGGCCAAAAATGTCCACGTGCTGGGCGACTCGATCCAAATCGCGCCTGGCATGCCCAAGTCGGGGCACATGGCCAACCAGCACGGTAAAACCTGTGCCGCTGCCGTGGTGGCTTTGCTGATGGGCAAAGAAGTGAATCCGATGCCCATCTACAACAACACCTGCTACAGCTTTGTCAGCTCGGAAGATGTGGTCCACGTGGCCAGCGTTCACCGCTACGATGCCGAGAAAAAGACCATGTTGACCGTGCCAGGATCGGGCGGTGTGTCAAGTGCTGCCAACGAGCTTGAGGGACGTTACGCATTGGCTTGGGCACGCAACATTTGGGCCGATACACTGGCTTGAAGTCCCACCTCAACAACGCCGCGGTCCTTGGGCCAGCGGCGTTTTTTTACGACAGTTTTTATGTTTCTCGCAGGCCCATAAGCGGTGGTGCGTGCTTTTTTGAGGAGTGCTTATGAACACATGGACCAAGCCCATTTTTTGGGCCTCTTTGGCACTGGCGCTGTGCACCACTGGGGTTGCCACTTCGGCGATGGCCCAGGCCGACGAAGCACGCGCCAAGAAAATCGTGGGCGGTGTATGTTTTGTGTGTCACGGCGCAGAGGGGGAGTCTTCCAGTGAAGTTTTCCCTCGCTTAGCCGGCCAGCATTGGGAATACACCGCCAAGCAGTTGGAAAACTTCAAGTCGGGTAAACGCAAAAGCACGGCCATGGCCGACATGGTGGCCAAGTTGACCCCAGATGAAATGGTGGCGTTGGGCAAGTTTTTTGAGAAAAAGACGGTCGATGTCGAGCCACCCAAAGATGCTGGTCTAGCGGCGGTAGGCAAATACATTTACCACAATGGCAACAAATTCAGTGGCTTGGCGGCCTGCGCCAGTTGCCACGGCGCGGAGGCCAAAGGCACCACCGCCTTGCCACGTCTGGCGGGGCAATATGCCGTGTACACCGAGACCCAGCTCAAGCAATTTAACCAACGTGAACGAACCAACGACAATGCGGTGATGCACGCCATCGCCAGCAAAATGTCAGCGCTTGAAATGGCCGCTGTGGCCGAGTACTTGAGCGGTAAATGAGCAGGACCTTCAAGGCCGTTTGAAGCCCTCGGCAGGTACAACAGCCGTCACCAAAGAAACCCCACCGTCGAGCCAACGGTCGGTCAGGCCTGCGCCTAGCCACATACCGACCAAGCTGAGCCAGGCGGTCAGGGCAAATATGGCGCCGCCGGTGACGCCAGCACCCACGGCGCAGCCGCCTGCCAGCATCGAGCCAAAACCCATCAAGACTGCACCCCCGATGTAGCGACGCATGCTGTAGCCGTCGGTAAAGCCTTCAAGCTTCCAGTCGCGGCCGATGAGCGCACCTATCAAAGAGCCGATGAACACGCCGGGCATGAGCCCAAAGTCGAAGCCCACCGCAGGGGCTGGCCAATGCAAGACCCGCATCAGCCATTCGGCGGAGGGACCGCTGAAAGTCAGTCCTTGAATTTGAACGGCGTCAAATGACTCTGCGGTCACCCACTGGCTAAAGCCCCACGCGGCAGCCACCGCCAAACCGGAGCCAATGCCGCCCAGCCACATCCACGCGCTGCGTTGGGGGCTGCGAAGCGCAAAAAACAAGGCGGCAAGCAACCAGATGCCACCCATCGCCAATCCAGCCCAGTGCCCCAAGCCCATCACCGCCAACAAGTCCCGCGAGGCACCCCCTTCAACGGTCCACCAACTGCTGATGATGGTGCGCAAGGGCGATAAGGCCCCACCTAAAGAAGCTTGCGCCGTGACTGCAAAGATCAAACCAGAGAGCAATGCCCTCAAATTGCCGTTGGCCGACAGCACCAACAAGCGGCTGGCGCAGCCGCGCGTCATGACCATGCCCACGCCAAACAGCAGGCCGCCAATCAATGCGCCGGACAAGCTCCCTTTGGCCGAAATTTGTCGTGCACTGCTGGTGTCCAGCCAGCCCATCAACACCATCAATTGCACGCCGATAACCGCCGAGGCAAATGCCAGCAGCCACACCGACAATTTTTCACCAAATTGGCGATGCCAGAATTCAATGACGGCTGCGCGTAAACAAAATCGAGAGCGTTGCGCTAAAAATCCGAAGGATAAACCGATCAGTCCCCCGCCAACCGCCAGGACGGTTCCTTGCCCATAAGTTTCTAACCATTGCGCCATGGCCATAAGCTGCTCCATTCATATCAGTCGTAACTGATATGAAATGTAAGCTTGAAAACCGAGTGCGCAATTGATGCGCATCAAGGGTTGGGACGGTCAGATGGGCCAGCCCATGTGGCGGTTAATACGCCAAGCCATGCCTGCACCCAGCCAAATGGCGATCAATGTCAACCAAGCAGTGAGTGAAAACAAAGAGCCGCCTGTCATGCCGGCCCCAACAGTGCAGCCGCCCGCCAAGACGGCGCCAAAGCCCATCAGCACTGCGCCAAGCAAGTAATGACCCAGTTTGTTCTCGGTCTTGAAACCCTCGAACTTGAAGTCACCTCCGACCAAGGCGCCCACTAATGAACCCAAGAATGTAGCGGGCAGCAAGCCCGCATCAAAACCAAGGCTGGGTGAGGTGCTGCTGGACAGGGCCCGCATGAGCATTTCAGCCGATCCACTGCTGAAACTCAAACTCTGAATTTGTACGGCTTCAAAAGATTGAGAGGCAATGGCCTGTGTCAGGCCCCAGCCCAGTGCAATGCTCAAGCCAGCCACGATTGAGCCCAGCGCTAAGGCCCAACGCCTAGGGTGGGTTTTGAAGAAAAAGAAAAACCCGGTGCCCAAGGCCAGCAGGGCCAAAACCAGTCCGCCATTAGGGCCGATCCCGGTAATCTGTAGCAAGTCGCGCGAGGGTCCTCCGTCCACGGTCCACCATGCTGCCATGCCCAGTCGAATGGGGGCCAGCCATCCAGCAATGGTCGCCTGCACAATCACGGCGAACACCAAACCCGACAGCAAGGCGCGCAAATTGCCATTCGCCGACAAGATCAGCAATCGGCTGGCGCAGCCTCGGGTGAGGATCATGCCTGCCCCAAAAAACAAGCCGCCCAACACGGCACCTGAAATACTGCCGACTGGCGCAATGTAACGGGCATCTGCAGGCTTTAGCCAGCCGGCCAAGACCAACACTTGTACACCCACCAAGCAGGCGCCAAAGGCGAGCCACCACACGCTAAAACGATCACCGGCTTGGCCTTCGCAACATTCAATCACGGCGGCGCGGGCACAGAATCGGGTACGTTGCGCCGCAAATCCAAAGATGAAACCGACCAATGCGCCTGCCATGAGCAGCATGTTGGAGTCGCCCCAAGTTTCAATCAAGCTTGCGAGATTCATGGATTTCTCCAATAATTCATTGATTTCTTATATTCAGCAGCGGCGGGTCAAAAGACTCGACTCGCCAGCACAAAACCCGCTATTGTCCACTGTTCTTGACTCATGGTTGTGATTCCGACTGACTTTCCCCCTCAAGCTTGGCGCCGTCGCGAGTGGCTCTTGCTGGCGGGCGCCTCTCTTGGCGGCGGACTTTTGCATGCGCAGCCGGCTGCCGCCAACTTGCCTGCTGCCCAGTCGCTGCCCGATGAACTCGCCCGAGCCGTCAAGAACAAACAGCCCTTGATCGTCATGGTGAGTCTAGAGGGGTGTGTGTTCTGCCGCCAAGCTCGGCAAAGCCATCTATCTCCAATGCAAAAAAGCGGGACGGTGATTGTTCAAGTGGATATGCGCCAAAACCTGCCGGTGCTCGACTTTGCCGGCAAGCTCACCACGCACGACCAACTGACACGCCTGTGGAAAGTCTCCATTACGCCCACTTTGCTGTTTTTTGGCCCCGGCGGCAAAGAGGTTGCAGAGCGCATGGA
>JBJOQO010000113.1:0-7352 GCA_046049865.1 Pseudomonadota bacterium
CGTCTGTGGAACGGGCCAGTTCCAACGTCGTGGGGGTGGGGTCACCGTGCGGGTTGCGGAAAGTGTTCACACCGATGATGGGGTACTCGCCCGTGTGTTTGAGCATTTCGTAATGCATGCTCTCTTCTTGAATTTGGCTGCGCTGGTGGCCGGTTTCCATGGCACCGAGCACGCCGCCGCGTTCTGAAATTTTCTCGAATTCTTTGAGCACGGCTTCTTCCACGAGTTCGGTCAACTCTTCGATGATGAAAGCGCCTTGGCTGGGGTTTTCATTTTTGGCCAAGCCCCACTCGCGGTTGATGATGAGCTGGATGGCCATGGCGCGGCGCACGCTGTCTTCAGTGGGCGTGGTGATGGCTTCGTCGAAGGCATTGGTGTGCAGGCTGTTGCAGTTGTCGTAGATGGCGATCAAGGCCTGCAAGGTGGTGCGGATGTCGTTGAACTGAATCTCTTGCGCATGCAAGCTACGGCCCGAGGTTTGCACGTGGTACTTGAGTTTTTGACTGCGTTCGTTGGCCCCATAACGGTCACGCATCGCCACCGCCCAGATGCGGCGCGCCACACGGCCCAGCACGGTGTATTCCGGGTCCATGCCATTGCTGAAGAAAAAGCTCAGGTTGGGCGCGAAGTCGTCAATGTGCATGCCGCGCGCCAAATAGGCCTCGACGAAAGTAAAACCATTGCTCAAGGTGAATGCCAATTGACTGACAGGGTTGGCCCCCGCTTCGGCAATGTGATAACCGCTGATGCTCACCGAGTAGAAGTTGCGCACCTGGTGCTGCACAAAATACTGGGCGATGTCGCCCATGACTTTGAGTGAAAACTCGGTGGAGAAGATGCAGGTGTTTTGGCCCTGGTCTTCTTTCAAGATGTCGGCCTGCACGGTGCCGCGCACGTTTTGCAGCACCCAGGCGCGAATCTTTTGCGCCTCATTGGCCGTGGGCAGGCGGCCGTTGTCGGCCTTGAATTTATCCAGTTGCTGATCGATGGCGGTGTTCATGAACATGGCCAAAATCGTGGGCGCGGGGCCGTTGATGGTCATGCTCACGCTGGTGCTGGGGTTGCACAAATCAAACCCCGAGTAGAGCACCTTCATGTCGTCGAGCGTGGCAATGCTCACACCCGAGTTGCCCACCTTGCCATAGATGTCGGGGCGAACGGCAGGGTCGTTGCCATAGAGGGTGACCGAGTCAAACGCGGTGGACAGGCGTTTGGCCGCCATGCCCTCAGACAGCAGTTTGAAGCGTTTGTTGGTGCGAAAGGCATCGCCCTCACCAGCAAACATGCGGGTGGGGTCTTCACCTTCGCGTTTGAAAGCGAAAGTGCCTGCGGTGTAAGGGAAGCTGCCGGGCACGTTGTCCAGCAGCAGCCATTTCAAAATCTCGCCGTGGTCCTCGAACGTGGGCAGCGCGACCTTGCGCACCTTGGTGCCACTGAGCGAGGTGGTGGTGAGTTGGGTGCGGATTTCTTTGTCGCGAATCTTCACCACATACTCATCACCCGCATAAGCGCGCTGCATGTCAGGCCACTGGGCCAACAGTTGTTGGTTGCCTGCGTCGAGTTGTTGCAAGCGCTTCGCAGCCAGGTCGCCCAATGCTTGAACGGCATTGGTTTTCTCGGGGTTGGCTTCAACCAGCATGCGGGCCGACTCGTTCAACTGCTGAATTTGCCGCGCCAAGGTCGCTTGCGCACGAGCGGCTTTTTTGTAGCCCCGCACCGCGTCGGCAATCTCGGCCAAATAACGCACACGGCTGCCGGGCACGATGGGCACTTGATGGGTGCTGTGGCGGGTGGCGACCTGCGGCAAGCGGCTCTCGGTGGTTTGAAGTCCCAAGCTCACCAAACGCGGCAGCAAGGCCTGGTAGAGCGCCGTCACGCCATCGTCGTTGAAGCGGCTGGCCATGGTGCCAAACACGGGCATCGCGTCGGGTTTGGTGTTCCAGGCTTCGCGGTTGCGCTGCACTTGTTTGGCGACATCACGCAAGGCGTCGAGTGCGCCTTTGCGATCAAATTTGTTGATGGCCACGAACTCGGCGAAGTCCAGCATGTCGATTTTTTCCAGCTGACTGGCGGCGCCGAATTCGGGCGTCATCACATACATCGGCACGTCCACCAAAGGCACGATGGCGGCATCACCTTGGCCGATGCCTGATGTTTCCACGATGATGAGGTCGAACCCTGCCACCTTGCAGGCGGCCAGCACATCGGGCAGGGCTTGGCTGATTTCGCTGCCGAAGTCGCGGGTGGCGAGGGACCGCATGAAGACACGCGGCTGGTTCTGCGCCGCACCACCCCACGGGCCGATGGCATTCATGCGGATGCGGTCACCAAGCAAGGCACCACCACTCTTGCGACGCGAAGGGTCGATGCTGATGACGGCCATCTGCAACGCGTCGCCTTGGTCCAGGCGCAAACGGCGGATCAATTCGTCGGTGAGAGACGATTTGCCCGCGCCGCCCGTGCCGGTGATGCCCAACACGGGTGTTTTGACGCCCGCCGCTGCGGCGTTCAGTTCCGCAACCAAGGCCGCAGGCGCTTGACCATTTTCCAAAGCGGTAAGCAACTGCGCCAGGGCGCGGCGATTGACTTCATCGCTTCCTTGAATGGCGGCGAGGGTTTGTGGCGCAAACACGCAAAGGTCGCGGTCGCAGCGCATCACCATCTCGCCGATCATTCCCTGCAGACCCATGCGCTGGCCGTCTTCTGGGCTGTAGATGCGGGTCACGCCATAGGCTTGCAACTCGGCAATTTCAGACGGCACGATGACGCCGCCACCACCACCAAAAACCTGGATGTGGGCACCACCCCGCGCACGCAGCAAGTCCACCATGTACTTGAAATACTCCACATGGCCGCCCTGGTAGGAGCTGATGGCAATGCCTTGCACGTCCTCTTGCAACGCGGCCGTGACCACCTCATCGACGGAGCGGTTGTGCCCCAGATGAATCACCTCGGCACCCATGCCTTGCAAGATGCGCCGCATGATGTTGATGGCTGCGTCGTGGCCGTCAAAGAGGCTTGCAGCGGTGACGAAACGCACCCTGTGAGTGGGGCGGTATTGGGCGAGGGCTTTGTACTCGGCGGACAGGTCGGTCATGGAGCAGTTCTCAAAAAGAATGACGCGATAACGTCAGGTGACCTTCAGTCCCTTGAGCGCCGGGTTGGCCGGCGGAAAACGGAGCTGAAGTTGGCTCAAGGTTTGGTGAACCGAGAGGGCGATCATCAAATTGCGATGGGTTTTCGAGTCAGCCGGCACCACCGTCCACGGGGCCCAAGCGGTGCCGGTAGCCTGGATCATGTTGGCATAGGCAGCTTGGTAGGCATCCCACTGTTTTCGTGCCTCCAAATCACTGGCAGCGAACTTCCACTGTTTGGTGGGGTCGTCGAGGCGGGCCATCAAACGTTCGCGCTGTTCATCTTTGGAGATGTGCAGAAAAAACTTGCAGATGATGGTGCCTGTCTCTGTGAGCATTCGTTCAAAGTCATTGATGTGTGCGTAACGCTGCTTGGTTTGTGCGGGCGTGATCCATCCATTGACCGGCGGCACCAGCACGTCTTCATAGTGGCTGCGATTGAAGATCATGACCTCGCCGGCACGCGGCACTTGCGCATGGATGCGCCACAAATAGTCGTGGGCCTGCTCGTCTTCCGTCGGTGCTTTCCAGCCTACGGTGTGCACCCCGAGGGGGCTCATTTGGCCAAACACGCTGCGGACGGTGCCGTCTTTCCCACTGGTGTCTGTGCCTTGCAGAATCACCAGCAACTTGTAACGTTTGTCTGCGAAAAACAAGTTCTGTAAACCATCGAGTTCCAGCGCCAGTTGTTGAACCTGGGTTTGGTCTGCGGTTTTGTCCCCGCTGCTGAAGGGCTTGCTGCGCGGGTCAATGGTGCTGAGATCGAACGGCGCTGATTTGGCATGGCTCGCTGTGGCACAGCGAAACCCGTCCCACGGCGTGGTTGTCGGCTTTTTTGCTGTGACCATGGGTGTCCCCTCGTTCCTTGTTGCTTTAGTAAGTCGGCCGTTGGAGCCTTGAGGCGCCATCAGCGATTCGCTTCAATTCTGGAGTCTAATTGACGTATACGTCAATTGCAAACCGGCACTTTGTCGCCCCTTGGCAAACCCTGACCCCGTCCGCAGGGTCAATTTCGGCTGCACAATCCGCCCCGTGAATCCTGAGTCCATCTTGTACAAAACCGCAGACGGAGTGGCCGAAATGGCCACCCGTGCGCGTCGTTTGAGCCAGCGCCACCGAACGGTGCTGTTTTTGGTCGACGGCAAACGAAGCAGCGCCGAAGTGCAGCGCATGGCCGTGGCAGCAGGGGCGTCTGAAGCCCTGCTGGACGAACTGTTGTCGCTGAATCTGGTCGCCGTGACCGAGTCCGGCACTTTGGACACGTCCCTGTCGGACACATTCACGACAAGCAGGGGCGCGATACCGGACATTCCCCTTGACGACTCCCTCCTGCCACCACTGCCTCCCCTGGCGGCCAACAGCACAGCGCAGCCCCCCGTGGACCTGCCCGTGCTGCAAGCGGTGATGGAAGCCCACGAGGCCAGCCAAACCAAACACGGCAGCTTCGACTTTTCCAACGAAGACCCTTTAGGCCAAGCCAAAGACATGTTGATCCGCGCCGTTCAAGAAGAAGCGCCGGTCACAGGTGCGCTGACCCTGCTGCGTCTTCGCCGTGCCCAGTCCATCGAAACCGTGAACAGCTTGTTGGACGAAGTGGAACAGCGCATCAGCAAACCCAACCGCAGCTTGCTCACGCAGCAATTGATGAGCAACGTCAAACAACTGCTCATCCTTGCATCCAGCCGCCCACAATGACGCCAGCGCGCTTTTTAGCGATAGACGTTGGGAACACCCGACTCAAGTGGGCGGAATACGAATCGCATCAACGTGGCGCAGCGCTGTTGCGCCACGGTGCGGTGTTTCTGGAGAACATCGACCAACTGGCGGACACCGAATGGAAGGGCCTGCACGCACCGGCCAGCATGCTCGGTTGCGTGGTTGCGGGAGAGGGCGTGCGGCGGCGGGTTGAAGAACAAATGGACATGTGGGAACTGCAACCCAAGTGGGTGGTTCCCAGCGCACAAGCTGGCGGTGTGCTCAATGGGTACGACCACCCCAACCGTTTGGGCTGCGACCGTTTTGTGGCCCTCATCGGTGCGCGGCAGCGCGTGCTCGCGCAGGGCATGGAGCGCCCGGCCTTGGTGGTCATGGTGGGCACAGCCGTCACGGTGGACGCACTGGACGCCCAAGGGCGTTTTTTGGGTGGGTTGATCCTGCCCGGCTTTGGCCTGATGCTGCGCGCACTGGAGCACGGCACAGCAGGCCTGAAAGTGCCCACGGGTGAGGTGGTCGATTTCCCCACCAACACGAGTGATGCCCTGATGAGCGGTGGCGCCAACGCCATTGCGGGTGCCGTGGAGCGCATGCACCGGCTGCTGTTGCAGCGCACCTGCCAAACACCGGCCCTCTTCATGACAGGCGGCGCGGCGGTCAAGCTGGCCCCCATCACCGACCTGCCCTTTGACACCGTGGACACCCTTATTTTTGAAGGCTTGCTGCAACTGCAATCCGATCGGCTGGCCGAGGGCCTAGCGGCGAGGGTCTGGTAAACACGCCCAGGCTTACTGGGTAGGCCTGTTGCGGTAGATTCGGCATGAATCTTGCCAAGCATTCAAAGTGAAAAAGCCCACCACACGCTCAATATCAGCAACACCCAATCCACCAGCAGACCAGCCATCCCAATTGCGTGTGCTGCTCATCGGGGATGGTGCACGCCACGTTGATTTGATTCGTGACGAGCTCAAGCGCCAGGGCCACGAGGTAGTGGGTGTTGTGAACTCGGCCACACTTGTCCACGACATCGTGCTTCGTTTGCAACCGGATGTCGTGATCGTGGACAGCGAATCCCCCACACGAGATACCCTGGAAAATCTGGCCGTCTTATCCTCCACCACACCACGCCCCGTGGTGGTGTTCAGCGAGGACGCCAGCCAAGACCCCATGCGCCGCGCTCTGAAGGCAGGGGTCAGTGCTTATGTGATTGATGGCCTCAAACCCGAGCGCCTGACGCCCGTGCTGCAAGTGGCCATTGCCCGCTTTGAGCAAGATAATTTGCTGCGCGAGCAATTGGCACAAGCCCACCTGCAGGTGTCGGACCGCAAACTGATCGAACGCGCCAAGGGCATCTTGATGCGCGACGGCAGCATGGACGAAGACCAAGCCCACAAACACCTGCGCCGTTTGGCCATGGACAAGGGCTTGCGCCTGGCCGAGATTGCTCAGCGGGTGATTGACGCCCACAGCCTGCTGCATCCCAAAGGCTGAGCCCTCCCAAGCGCAGCGCGCGTCGGGTTTGCTGCGCCGCACCAAGATCGCGCACGGAGCGCGCCAAGGTGACGACATGGGTTCTGGTTTGGTGCACCAAGAGCGGCGCAGGTTTATCCGTCATTCCCGCGAAGGCGGGAATCCAGTGACAGCACCGAGCCGCCTCCACTGGCTCAGTTGTTGCCACCCCTTGGATTCCCGCCTTCGCGGGAATGACGACACCCTCGGGAATCAAAAGGCAACGTCCCACTCGGCTTGATCGCTTGAGCAGCGCGAACAAGCTGGCACGCTAAGTGCTTACCCTTGATCAGAGGCTGCACAACGGCGTGCGGACTCTGATGATTTCGGGCAAAGGCGTCCGACTGCATGGGCAGGTTGTTTCTCACAACCCCGGTCCACGTGGTCGAGACGCCTTTTTGTTTTTCGCGCAGGCAATTCAGCATTACCAAGGAGTGATTCATGTCGAGCAGCAACAACTTCAATCGCGAGGGTCTCATGAGTGAAAAGCGTCGCCAACTCATCAAAGGAGGCACCGCCGCAGCGGTCGCCGCTGCCGTTCCTGGCGCATGGGCGCAAGGCTCGGATGCACCCGAGAAAAAAGAAGTCAAGATCGGCTTCATTCCGCTGACCGACTGCGCCTCGGTGGTGATGGCCTCGGTGCTGAAGTTCGACGAAAAATACGGCATCAAAATCATCCCCAGCAAAGAAGCCTCGTGGGCCGGTGTGCGTGACAAGCTCGTCAACGGCGAACTCGACATGGCCCACGTGCTGTATGGCTTGATTTACGGCGTACACCTCGGCATTGGCGGCCCCAAGAAAGACATGGCCGTGCTGATGAACCTGAACCACAACGGCCAAGCCCTCACCTTGTCCAAAAAACTCGCCGACAAAGGTGCAGTCGATGTGGCCAGCCTGGCCAAGGTGATGGCCGCCGACAAACGCGACTACACCTTTGCGCAGACTTTCCCCACCGGCACCCATGCCATGTGGCTGTACTACTGGCTGGCCTCGGGC
>JBJOQO010000114.1:0-7252 GCA_046049865.1 Pseudomonadota bacterium
AACAAGCTCGGCGCAGTGGAAATGAGATGGTGGCGTGCAGCCTACAATTCAAGCCACTTTCAGGAGCACAGTGGCATGAGTGGGGACGTCAGCGAGAAAGCAGTCTTGGTGGGTGTGGTCATGGGGTCAAGCAGCGACTGGGAAACCCTGCGCGTTGCGACCGACATTCTCGCTGAGTTCGGCATTCCGTATGAAGCCCGTGTCGTTTCGGCCCACCGCATGCCTGACGATATGTTTGCGTACGCTGAAACGGCGGCGGCGCGCGGCTTGCAAGCCATCATTGCTGGTGCGGGTGGTGCAGCACATTTGCCGGGCATGTTGGCCGCTAAAACCACGGTGCCTGTGCTGGGCGTGCCGGTTGCAAGCCGCCATTTGTCTGGGGTTGATTCCTTGCACTCGATTGTCCAAATGCCCAAAGGCATTCCGGTGGCCACCTTCGCCATTGGGGCAGCAGGCGCAGGCAATGCAGCCTTGTTTGCGGTCGCCATGCTGGCCAACCACAACCCAGCTTTACGTGCCCAACTGGATGCCTTCCGAACACGCCAAACCGAAGCAGCCCGCGCCATGAGCGCCGAATTGAAGTGACGGGCCCCGAACTGCCCATCTTGCCCGGTGCCACCCTTGGCGTGATGGGCGGCGGCCAATTGGGTCGGATGTGGGCGCATGCGGCGCAACAAATGGGTTACTTCACCGCGGTGCTAGACGCCGATCCGCACAGCCCTGCTGGAACGGTGTCACATCACCATTTGCAAGCCGGTTATTTGGACGAAGCGGCTTTGGTGGCCTTGGCACAGTGCTCTGCGGCTGTTACCACTGAGTTTGAAAATGTGCCTGCGGCCGCGTTGCAGTCTTTGGCTGAGCAGCGTCCGGTTTCTCCACCTGCGCATGCGGTCGCTATTTGCCAGGACCGCGTTCTTGAAAAGGCCCACTTCACGCAATGCGGCGTGCCCTGCGCACCCTATGCGGTGATTGAAACCGGACAACAACTGGCTGCCGTGTCTGGCGACGTCTTGCCCGGTATCCTTAAAACCTCGCGCCTGGGTTACGACGGCAAAGGTCAGGCCCGGGTGAACACGCACGAGGAGTTGGCTGCGGCGTGGTCAAGGCTCCAACAAGCGCCCTGCGTGCTTGAAAAAATGTTGCCTTTGGCTTTGGAGGTCAGCGTCATCGTGGCACGTGGACACGATGGCAAGGCGGTGCATTTGCCGCTGCAACAAAACTTGCACCGTGACGGCATTTTGGCCGTCACCCAAGTGCCAGCGCCCGACGTTAGTGCGCTTTTACAAGAACGAGCCGTCGCACAAGCCTACGCGGTGGCGGCATCCATGAACTACGTGGGCGTGTTGTGCGTGGAGTTTTTTGTGCTGCAAGATGGCACGTTGGTGGCGAACGAGATGGCACCCCGCCCGCACAACTCGGGCCACTACAGCATGGATGCTTGTGATGTGTCGCAGTTCGAGTTGCAAGTGCGCACCATGACGGGCAACCCCTTGACGGCACCTCGTTTGCACTCCAGTGCGGTGATGCTGAACTTGTTAGGTGATTTGTGGTTTGACCCTGAAGGCCGCGAGTGTCCGCCGCCTTGGGTCGACGTTCTGGCCTTGCCCGGAGTGCATCTGCATCTGTATGGCAAAACCGAGGCCAGAATCGGGCGCAAGATGGGGCATCTGACCGTCACGGCCAGTTCACCCTTTGACGCCAAAAAAGTGGCCTTGCAAGCGGCAACCCTGCTGGGCTTGCCCGCTTTTTGATTTGAGCTGCGCCATAGATCATCATGCGGCTTGACGGCACTTCTGCGGACGTCATCCAACAGGCGGCGCAGCGCCTTGCCCAAGGCGAGTTGGTCGCCTTTCCTACAGAGACGGTTTATGGGCTGGGCGCCCGTGCGGACGACGACACTGCGGTAGCAAAGATTTTTTCAGCCAAGGGCAGGCCCAGCGACCATCCTTTGATTGTTCATGTGGTCGATGCTGCAGCGGCGCTGGCTTTCACCCCGCATTTACCCGACTCTGCGCAAAAGCTGATCAAGGCTCATTGGTCCGGTCCGTTGACGCTGGTGATGGATCGCCATCCCCACATAGGCGCGGCAGCAGCAGGCGGGCAAAACAGCATAGGTCTGCGTTGCCCCGCTCACCCCGTGGCTCAAGCCTTGCTGCGAGCCGCGTTTGACCTGGGTGTGCCTGGTGTGGCGGCGCCCAGCGCGAACCGTTTTGGCCGCATCAGCCCGACTACTGCGACGCATGTGGAGGCTGACTTTGACCCTGAACTGTGGGTGCTCGATGGAGGGCCCTGCGATGTGGGTATTGAATCAACCATCGTGGACTGTCGACCCAACCAGCCCGTGCTGCTGCGGCCCGGGCAGATCAGCCGCGCTCAGCTCGAATCGTTGTTGAGCCAACCACTGGCTGTGCGTGATGCGCACTCCCCGCGTGTTTCTGGCAACCTGGCGTCGCACTATGCGCCGCGCGCGCCGCTGCGCTTGATGACTGCGCCCATGATTGGCCAGGCTTTGGCGGTGCTGTTGGGTGACAGCAGTCAGGTGCCATTGAGGCTGGCGGTATATTCCCGTCATCCCCTCACACGCCCTGCGCCTGGGATGCAGGTGCACCGCATGCCCGATGCGCCGGATGCTGTAGCACACGAACTCTTCGCCGTGCTGCGCAGTTTTGATGAGCAAGGCGCTCAATTGATCTGGGTGGAAGAGCCCCCCGACGCACCCGAATGGGAAGGTGTGCGTGACCGTTTGCTGCGTGCTGCAGCGAGTTGAACTGGAGTTTGTATGTTCGTATTGCGTGAGATGGTTGAACAGTTTTTGGTACGTCAGAGGGTTTTTTGGGGCACGGCAGTGATCTGCGGGCTGTTGGCGGCTTGCGGCGGTGGCGATCAGGTGAAAAATTTTGAGCCCGTGCGTGTTCTTTCTTTTGGCGACGAAAACAGCGTCATCACCAGCAGTGGCCAGAACTACAGCGTCAACGGACTCAATGCGGGAAAAACCGCCATTGATTGCGGTGTGAACCGCATCTGGAATCAAATTTTGGCGAATTCTTATGGCCTGAGTTTTCCACAATGTGCAGGTACAGCCACGGTGACCAACAGCCGCATCCTGGCAGTGCCAATGGCCAAAGTAGCCGATGTGAAAACCCAAATCGACCAATTCCTCACCACGGATCGTTTTGGCAGCAGTGACTTGGTTTCTGTGCTGGTCGGCCAGAACGATTTGTGGGCGCAGTACGCGCTCTACAACGGCAGCAACGAAGCGACTTTGATCGCCGCCATGGAGGCTGCAGGCATCCTCTATGCAGAGCAAGTGAATCGCGTAGCCAACGCTGGCGCGCGGGTGATCGTGTCCACCATTCCAGACCAAAGTCTTACACCCTTCGCTTTAGCCCAAAAAGCCGCATTCACTGATACCGACAGGGCCGCATTGATCAAACGCCTCATGAGCGCGTTTCATCTGAAATTGCGCACCACGCTCATCAACGACGGCAACCGAATCGGTCTGGTGTTGGCCGACGAGATGACCCAACAACTCGTGCAGTTCCCTGCCAGCTTTAGTTATTCCAATGTCAACGCCGCCGCTTGCCTGAGCACGGCGGTGCTCCCCAATTGCACCAGCGCGACCTTGGTTACCGGTGCCGATGCGAGCGCATGGTTGTGGTCGGATGCGACGCACCTTTCTGCGGGCGGGCACTCCCGTTTGGGTGAGGCGGCCAGGTCGAGGGCGACGGGAAATCCCTTCTGATAGGTCCGAGGCTGGTGCAGACCCGTTCTGGCACAAGATCGTCGGTGTTCGCGCGTTAGCGAGTGCTTTGATCTGCCTTTTCGGGTTTGCCCTGCTTATGGCTGAGTGCCAGCGGTTCTATAGTCGAGCAAGAAAACGAACGGTCGTTCGTTTTCTTGTCATGGGTGGCGATGACCGCCCGTCCTGGGCTTTCATAACCAATCACGCGGCACATCACAAGAAGGGGACTCCATGAAACTGATTCGTACTTGGGCGGCCATTGCCGTTGCTTCAGCACTGTTGGCCGCATGCGGCGGTGGTGGCTCCGACACGCCGGACACGGTGGCTCCAGCGGGTGCGCCAACCACCAAAGGTAACTTTGTATCGGTGGTGTCTTTCGGCGACAGCTTGAGTGATGCCGGGGCCTACACGCCGGCCACGTCAGCCACCGCCAACGGACAAGCGCCCTTCGTTGGGGGTCGTTTCACCACCAACGCTGCGGGTTCGACCGTGTGGGTCGAGAACGTTGCGACGTCGCTTGGTTTGGTACTCACGCCCCATGAGGTGGGTTTTGCCGGTGCGTCGGCCAAATGCCCTGCTGCTGCCAATCCGGCGCTCGCGAACTCATGTACCGCCTATGGCATGGGCGGGTCGCGCGTGACAGACCCCAATGGCATTGGTAAGTCTACTGGCGCGTTGACGGTGCCTGTCAAAACGCAAATCGCCAACCATTTGGCGCGTTTCGGAAACTTCAAGGGCACGGAGTTGGTGCTGGTCTTGGCTGGCGCCAATGATGTGTTCACGCAGTTCGGTGTGTTCGCCGCGAAAGCCACGCAAAATGGAATCGATGTGGCCGCTGGGCGCTTGACACAAGCTCAAGCCGATGCCGCCAACCAGGCCAACGCTTTCGCCGCACAAGGCGAAGTGAAAAAGGCGGCTCAAGAGCTGGCGGGTTATGTCCGCACCGAAATTTTGGCCAAAGGTGCGAAGTACGTCGCCGTCGTCACAGTCCCTGATTTGGCCACCACACCATTCGGTGCCTCGGTGCCTGCCTCGGCCCGGCCACAACTGACCGCCATGGTGGATGTGTTGAACCTGTGGCTCAAAGAGGGCTTGAACCGCCAACCGGTGGGCATCATCGATGCCAACGCCATCTTCAAGAACATTACCGCCAACCCGGCAGCCTTTGGCATCACCAACATCACCTCGCGGGCTTGTGATGTTGCGAAGATTCAAGCCATTACTGCGGGTGCGATCACCGATGGCTCTTCCTTGTTCTGCAACAGCACCGCCGGCGCGCCGTTCAATGGCTTGGCCACGGGCGCCAGTGCCACCACTTGGTTCTTCGCCGACGGTGTGCACCCGACCACCGGTGGACACAAAGTCTTTACCGATGAAGCCGTGAAGGTGTTGCGCGCCCTGGGTTGGATCTGAGTTTTTGCGGTTTTTTGAAGGCCCAGGCGCTGGACGCGCCTGGGCCTTTGATTTTGTGGAAGAGGATCGGCGTGATTACCTGAAACGCCGCACGAGTCACAGGCTTGTTGTGGCGAGGTTTACTTCGGCGGCGACTGACGCAAGAACAATTTCATCAGCAAGATGCTGATTGCCAGCAGCAGTGTCACCAAGTTCGCCACCACGATGGGCCATGCCTGCAGCACCCAGCCGTAGGCCAGCCAAAGCGCAACTCCTGCGGTGAACACGCTGTACATGCCCAGAGAGATGCCGCTGACGTCGCGGGTTCGAAAAGTCAACCATGCCTGAGGCACAAAGGCAGCCGTTGTGAGCGTAGCGGCTGCATATCCGAGCCATTCGGTCCAAGCACTCATCGGGTTTCCTTGCCGGCGGCGCTGTTGGGGTTGGCGGCCCACTGCACCAAGGCATCCAGTGCAGGTCGTGCGGCATTGGCGTTGGGGTGGTTGATGATGCCGACCAAGACGAAACGCTGTCCGCTGGGGGCGAGCACGTAACCGGCGATACCTGCCACGTCCCGCAGGGAGCCAGTTTTCAGATGGGTGCGGCCGGTGGCGGATTTGCTGCGGCGCATGGTGCCGTCCACGCCACCTATTGGCAAAGAGCTGACAAGCTCTGGCATGGTGGGGCTGTTCCACGTTCGGCGCAGCAGTTGGGCCAGCAGTTGGGCGGTGACGCGGTTGTTGCGTGACAGGCCGGAGCCGTTGTCCACGACCAAGCCGCGTCCGGCATCACCCACTTGTTCTTGTACCCATTGCTTGAGTACCTCGCGCGCTGCTTCCGGTCCCGCAGGACTGCGTTGCTGTGCGGCCAAGGTAAAAAAGAGCTGTTGGGCCATCACATTGTTGCTGTACTTGTTGATGTCGCGTATCACTTCAGACACGGCAGGTGATGCGAATTCAAACGTTGGGGGCGTGCTGGGCGCATTTCCGTCACGCACCACACCCGTGAGCTTTCCGCCCAGGTTTTGCCACAGGCCCAGCACGGCGCGTTCGTTGTAAGTTTTGGCATCAGTGTAGGCGACGGGCCAAAATTTTTCGCCGCAACTGCTGGGGTAACTGCCGCCGAAGCGCCATTGGGTGGCGCTGGAGAAGTCCGCTTTCAGGCCACCGCGCCAGTCACCACAAGCGGCCGTGCTCAAAGGCACGTTGGGTGGCAGGCCGTGGCCCGCCAAGGGCAAATCGGGGCTGACCCAAGCCACACCGCGTGCGGTATCGGGGGTGAAGGTCATCACCATGGCCTTGTAGTTGATCAACAGCGCATCAGCCGATGCGTTGTAGGGGCGCAGCGGTTCGCCGTCGAAGTCGGCTGGATTTTGCTCAGGCACCACAAAGGCGCTGCGGTCCAGCACGATGTCGCCGCGTATCTCGCGCACGCCCAACTGCTGTACGCGGCGCAGCAGCAGCCACAGCCGCTCCACCACCAGTTTCGGATCGCCGCTTCCTTTGATGACCAGGTTGCCTTCCAGCACACCATTGGGTTGCACCGTGCCGGTCAACCACACCGGTGTGTTCCATGTCCAGGCAGGGCCCAGCAGATCAAGTGCTGCAGTGGTAGTTAGCAGCTTCATCAGTGAAGCGGGGTTGACCGGTGTTTGGTTTTGCCAGGACAAACGGGGCTGCGGTGCCCCGAGGTCGTGCACCACCGCCACCATGGCTTCTTTGGGCACTTGGGCACGTTGCAGTGCGGCTTCAACGGCAGCGGGGAGGGTGAGTTGCTGCGCCGCAGGCTGTGCTTTGCATGGGAAGCACGCCAGCGCCGCCAAGGTGAACGCGACCAGACGCATGACACTGGCCGAGTTGAGGTCACGGAGCGAGTAAAAATTCATGGGCGAGATCATCGCATGCGAACAAAGTCCGCCACCGCAGTGGCAGATGCTTGTCCGTTTGTGCGGGCGATAAACTCGCCCCCTCCTTCCCTGTCACCCACGATTGCGACATGAGCTGTTTGCTGGCCTTTGATACCTCAACCCAAACCATGAGCGTGGCGCTTTGGGTGCATGGGGAGGTGTTGGCATTCGACGGTGACGGCGGTGCGGCCGCCTCACCGTCGAATGCCAAC
>JBJOQO010000115.1:0-6917 GCA_046049865.1 Pseudomonadota bacterium
CCTTGCCAGCCACCTTGCGAAAACTGGCTGAAGGCTTCTTTGAAGCCTGGGGTGGTGGTGACGTTGCCGTCTTTCCAAGACGACGGGTTCTTGTCGCCTTCCCAGTTCAAAGGTGCCAACACTTCTTGGTTGAAGCGGGCCGACTCTTCCAGCACCGCCTGAGCGGTTTCCAGGCCAGCGTCTTCGAAACCAGGGAGCTGGGCTATGGCGTCAAGTTGGGCCAGTTCCTTTATGCAGAACAGCATGTCTTTAAGAGGGGCGGTGTAGCTCATGGATGTCTCCTGTCTTCTTTTTTGTGGGCTGGGTGCGGCCTCAAAAAAGCCCGTCATGCAGGGTAGGCAGTGACGGGCTGGTCTCTAAGCCATGAGATCAGTTCAAAGTGCCGCCAGCAACTCAGGCACTGCGGTGAACAGATCGGCCTCCAACCCATAGTCGGCGACGCTGAAAATCGGGGCCTCGGGGTCTTTGTTGATGGCGACGATGACTTTGGAGTCCTTCATGCCAGCCAAGTGTTGGATCGCACCGCTGATGCCGATGGCGACATACAACTGCGGCGCAACGATCTTGCCAGTTTGGCCGACTTGCCAGTCGTTGGGCGCATAACCAGCGTCCACCGCCGCACGGCTGGCACCCAAAGCGGCGCCGAGTTTGTCGGCCAGCGGCGTGAGCACCTCGGTGAATTTTTCGCTGCTGCCCAGGGCGCGGCCACCAGAGACGATGACCTTGGCCGCGGTCAGTTCGGGCCTGTCGTTCTTGGCAATTTCACTGCCCACGAAACGGGACGATCCACCATCAGCGACAGCAGCAATCGACTCCACTGCAGCAGAACCACCCGTCGTTGCAGCCGGATCAAACCCCGTCGTGCGCACGGTGATGACTTTGGTGGCATCCAAACTTTGCACCGTGGCCACCGCATTGCCAGCGTAGATCGGGCGCTCAAAGGTGTCGCTGCTCACGACTTTGCTGGCGTCTGAAATTTGCGCCACATCCAGCAAAGCCGCCACACGGGGGGCGGTGTTTTTGCCGCTGGCTGTGGAGGGAAAGAGGATGTGGCTGTAGCCGGGGGCCAAGGCCAACACTTGGGCCGCCAAGGTCTCGGCCAAACCGTGGGCCAGTGCTGCCCCATCGGCATGCAGGACCTTGCTCACGCCAGCAATCGTTGACGCCGCTTGCGCAGCCGCCTGGGCGTTGTGGCCCGCTACCAGCACGTGCACGTCGCCGCCGCACAAGGCCGCGGCGGCCACGGTGTTGAGCGTGGCGCCTTTGATGGAGAGGTTGTCGTGTTCAGCAATCACAAGTGCAGTCATGGTCAGATCACCTTGGCTTCGGTTTTGAGTTTGGCGACTAAAGTGGCGACATCAGGCACCTTCACACCGGCACCTCGTTTGGGCGGCTCGCTCACCTTCAGTGTTTTGATGCGCGGGGTCACGTCCACGCCGAGGTCTGCAGGCTTGACGACATCAAGCTGCTTTTTCTTGGCCTTCATGATGTTCGGCAAGGTCACATAACGCGGCTCATTCAAGCGCAAGTCGGTGGTGATGACAGCAGGCAGGTTCAAGGCCAAGGTTTCCAGGCCGCCATCGACTTCACGCGTGACATGCACTTGCTCGCCCTGTACATCCACTTTGGAGGCGAAGGTGGCCTGAGGCCAGCCGGTGAGCGCGGCCAGCATTTGGCCGGTTTGGTTGCAATCGTCGTCGATCGCTTGTTTGCCCAGCACCACGAGGCGGGGCTGTTCTTTGTCGACCAAGGCTTTGAGCAGTTTGGCCACGGCCAGGGGTTGCAACTCGGCGTCGGTTTCGACCAGGATGGCGCGGTCGGCCCCAATGGCCATGGCCGTGCGCAAGGTTTCTTGGCAGGCCGCGATGCCACAGGACACCGCGATCACTTCCGTGACCACGCCCTTCTCTTTCAAACGCACCGCCTCTTCAATGGCAATTTCATCAAAGGGATTCATGCTCATCTTGACGTTGGCGATGTCGACACCGGTGCCGTCGCCTTTGACGCGCACCTTGACGTTGTAGTCCACCACCCGCTTGACTGGCACCAAAACTTTCATCGTTGAGACTCCGCTTGAGTTGACGTATACGTAAGGTTGATTCTAGAGCGATATTCGCGGCTTGCCGTGCATTGTGAGCGGACAAGCATAGAGGGAAAACACCGAAATAGCACGATCGTTCTAATTTTTTAGGTGGCCATACCAAATGCTTGTTGTTTCTCTGCTGTAGCTCCTGGCCCCAGCTCAGCGACAGCACAGGTCGATAATTCTTAAATGGCAGACACCAAGTTTGCCGCCTGACCCAGACGCTCATCACACCCATGAAACTTGACTTGCCAGCAGTGGCCTCGTTGTCGCAATCAGAAAAGAGCGCTCTGGGCAGCAAAGGCAGCCCGCGTATCGGTGTGTTCGACTCCGGCGTGGGCGGTTTGTCGGTTCTGCGCGCCATTCAACAAACCTTGCCCGAGGCCAACCTGCACTATTTCGCAGACTCTGGTCATGCGCCTTACGGGGAGCGCGACGACGCCTATGTGCTTGAAAGATCCAAGCACATCGCGGCGCACCTCATCTCCGCAGGCAACGAGGTTTTGGTCATCGCCTGCAACACCGCCACTGCGGTCGCGGCCGAGGCCTTGCGTCAAACTTGGCCACACATACCCATCGTGGGCGTGGAGCCTGGCATCAAACCCGGCGTTCTCGCGTCGAAGAATCATCGTGTAGGCGTCATGGCCACGAGCGGCACTTTGAAAAGCCAGCGTTTTCAACGCTTGCTCGCGTTGCACGGCCAAGGCACGCACATCGTTACCCAGGCCTGCACGGGCCTGGCCTTGGCCATTGAATCTGGCGACCTGCAGTCACCACAGATCCTGGAGTTGGTGCAACGCCACTGCGCGCCGCTGCGCCAAGCGGGTGTAGACACCGTGGTGCTTGGCTGTACCCACTACGCCTTTGCGCGCATCGCCATAGAGGAAACCGTCGGCCCCGGGGTGCAGGTGGTGGACACCGCAGAAGCGGTGGCACGCGAAACAAGGCGGCGTGTTCGAGACCACGTTGCCATGGCCTGCAGCTCAGATGCGGCGTTACCCGCCACTGCAGCCACCGCGTTACGACTGGAGAGCAGCGGCGATGTCGGAACATTGGTGCAGATCACGCAGCGCTGGCTGCCGCTGCAGCGCCTGCAACCGGCAAGTGGTCAACCTCGATGATGGTGCCCGGGACGGGGGTCGAACCCGTACGCCCCTTTTCAGGAAGCGGCGGATTTTAAGTCCGCTGTGTATACCAGTTTCACCACCCGGGCGGTGGATGGGTGATTGTCACCCAGAGCGTGAGCGCAGCCAGTTAACCTAGATCCGGCGGTTGGACGCGCCCGAGTGGGCTGTGATTCGGGATGATGGCAAGGGTGTGGCAGGGCTTTCGGACGGCATGCCGTCCGCCTGCGGAACGACCCACGCTTGCAAGCGTGGGTGCGCCCTGCGAGGGAGACGACTCGGCGGCCTCAAGCCCGCAAGGAGGAGCAACGCCGCCAGCAACCCGAAGCACGGCTCAATCGGGTGCGTCGCGCTTTCACCCAACAGGTGATGGGCTTCGTGTGCGGAAATCTCAATGTTCATATGGAGTTGCAAGCGGAGGGAAGCGGTCAACTGCTGGATCTAGGGTTAGCGATTCGTTGAGGTGCTTATCCGTGCGCGGGCTCTCATTGCAGCGGTCCTTTGAGTGCTGTAGGAATCGGCAAACTCATCAGCTCAATGCCCTCTTCATGCAGCGCTTGTACCTCTTCTTGTGAGGCTTGCCCACGTATCGGGCGGTGCGGTTCTTCGCCATAGTGAATACGCCGCGCCTCCTCCGGGAAACGCTCGCCCACATCGGTGGTGTTGGCCATGACATGCTGCACGGCTCGAAGCCACAGGCTTTGTAAGGTGTGGTTCGACGCTTCAGTTTGCTGGGACACAGGTGCGACGGTGGCGCGCTCGCTCGAGGTAGGAGTGGCTGGCGAATTTGTATGGCCTTGGGACACGACCGATTCTTGCGTCGGCGCAACGGCACCGAAGTTCAACCTCGGTGCACTGGGCAGCCGCTGAATCTCAGCGCTGCCACACAACGGGCAGGTGAGCAATCCGTTTTGGGTTTGTTGCGCCAGGTCGTCTTCGTGCGAGAACCAACCTTCAAATCGGTGGTCATGGGCGCAGCGCAGATTCAGTACTTTCATATCGCGATTGTCGGGCAGACGGCTTCAGCGTGCATCCGGCAAATTCACGGTTTGCTCGGAGACCTCTTGCCAAACCAAGGGCCAGCGACCCTCTCGCCACTGGCGCAACCACAACAAACCGATCAAAGTTTTGGCGTCTGTCAGTTCGCCGCTGCAGGCTTGCTCTTCCAGGGCTTCCAGCGTGCTGGTGCCAACGTCCAAGAACTCCCCCTCATCCAAGTGACGATCACCCGCCGTCAATCCACGGGCGAACCACACCTCGATCCCTTCGTTGGAGTAGGCAATGGCGTTGTGCAAAATGCCAGCGCGCGCCCAGTGGCGGGCGCTGTAGCCGGTTTCTTCGCGCAGCTCTCGCGCAGCACACTGCATGGGCGGCTCGCCTGCGTCGAGTTTGCCTGCGGGAAACTCGGTCATGACGCGATTCAAGGGGTAGCGAAACTGGCGCTCGACCACCACACGGCCATCGTCCAGCAGCGGCACGATCATGACAGCGCCAGGGTGACGAATGTATTCACGCTGAGCCACTGCACCGCTGGGCAAGCGCACTTGGTCGCAGCGCACATCCAAAAAATGTCCTTGATAAACCTGCCGGCTTTCAAGCTGGGTTTCTCGCAGGTGGTGGTCCTGCGGGGCGGTGTCATTCACTGGGTCGGCCATCCCTGGACTTCCTCAAATAACGCCACACAAAACCCGGGAAGGCAAAAGTGACAAACAGGAAACCGAAGGCTGCATAAAACTCCCAGCCCTGTGCGTGGCGTTGCCCAAGGCGTGCTTCCAGAAGAGTCCCCAGGCCCAGGGTGATCCCCCACAGCAGCAGCAGCTCCAGCGCACGCCAGGCCAAAGCTTTGGGCGCACGGCGTGGTCCCAGCAAAAGAATACGTTCAGAGAAGAACGGCCAATTCGCGGCCAGCAAAGCCACCAGCAAGACGCTCCAGACCTCGCCTGTCATACCGGACATGAGACTCAGCTGCCGAAGGACTTGCCTATGGCCTGGGCACACCAGTTCATCAAGCCGCTGGGCAAGAGGCCCAACACCACCACGGCGACACCATTGAGTGACAGCAGAACCCGCACGTCACTGGGGCTGTTCAATGGTGTGGCATCACGTGGTTCGTCAAAGAACATGACCTTGACGACGCGCAGGTAGTAGTAAGCACCGATCAGCGACAAGAACACCGCCGCGCCGGCCAGCCACAAATAGGCTTCAACGTTGGTGGTGATCAAGGCTTGCAACACGCTGAGCTTGGCGTAGAACCCCACCGTAGGCGGAATGCCAGCCAAGGAGAACATGAAGATGGCCATCACTGCGGCGTACCAAGGGCTGCGGCGTGCAAGGCCCTTGAAGTCGTCGATGTGCTCGCTTTCAAAACCCTTGCTGGAGAGCAACATCACCATGCCAAAGGTGCCCAAGGTGGTGAGCACATAGGTGACCATGTAGAACATGGAAGACGCGTAAGAATTCACAGCCGAGAACACGTTGTTGTGCACGACCCCACTGGTCATGGCCAGCAACATGAAGCCCATGTGGGCAATCGTTGAATAGGCCAACATGCGTTTGATGTTGGTCTGCGCAATGGCCGCCAAGTTGCCCAGGGTCATAGACGCCAATGACAACACCACCAGCATTTGTTGCCAGTCCACCACCAGGCCGAGCATGCCGTCCACCAGCAGTCGCATCATGATGGCGAAGGCCGCCAGCTTGGGGGCGCCACCAATGAGCAAGGTAACGGCGGTGGGTGCGCCTTGGTAAACGTCAGGAACCCACATGTGAAACGGTGCGGCGCCGAGCTTGAATCCCAAGCCAGCGACCACAAACACCAAGCCAAAAATCAACACCGATTTGTTGATTTGCCCTGAGCCGATGGCCTTAAAAACATCGTCAATATCCAGCGTGCCGGTCGCGCCGTACATCATCGACAAACCATAAAGCAAGAAGCCGCTGGCCAAAGCACCCAGCACAAAGTACTTCATCGCCGCTTCAGTGGAGATGGCGTGGTCGCGGCGCAGTGCCGTCAGCGCGTAGAGCGACAAACTCATCAGCTCCAGGCCCAGGTAAATCACCAGGAAATTGTTGGCCGACAACATCACACAAATGCCGAGCAAGGAAAACAAGGCCAAGGTGAAAAGTTCGCCCTTGAGCATGTCGCGTTCACCGGCATAGGGCCGCGCATAAGCCAGTGTGACCATGGTCGCCAAGCAGGCAAAGAAACCGAGCAAATTGCCCATGGGGTCTGATACCACCATGCCTTGCATGCCATCCTGATTGGTACCCACGTTCACAAAATACAGGTACATGCCGGCCACTACAGCCAGAGAAAGTTGTGTGAGCCAATAGGTGGTGGTGCGCCGCGCATCCGTTAGCCACAAATCCGCCAAAGCGATGACCAGTGCGAAGCACAACAAGGCCAGTTGCGGGTAGATGGACAGCCAATTCATTTCGTTCATGGTGCGTCTTGCCGGGTTGCTGTCCGCGGACTCATGGGAGTTTGGAAATGGAGACGTGCTTGAGCAGCTGCGTCACCGAAACATGCATGGTGTCGGTGAAGGGTTTGGGATACACCCCCATCCACAACACAGCCACGGCCAGCACGGCCATCATGAAAAACTCTCGCGGGTTGAGGTCGGTGAGGCCTTTGACATCATCATTGGCCACAGGGCCGAAGTAAACGCGTTTGACCATCCACAAGTTGTAGGCGGCACCAAATATCAAGG
>JBJOQO010000116.1:0-6832 GCA_046049865.1 Pseudomonadota bacterium
CAGCCTGGATGCCCTTGAGGATCACCTGGAAGTCGCACTCAAAGACTTTGAGCTAGACACCCAGCGCATCCATTCCATTGTCGCTTGGCCTTGGATTATTGATGCCTTGTTGATATAGAAATGGAATAAGGCGTCCTCTCGGTGTAGGGGTTAGCCACCGTAGGTGACCTTTGCGTAGAAGTGAAAGCGCTGAAGCTCCAAAGCGAGCTCACGAGCAGCGGGAACACTTGGCGTGTTTACGCGTACCACCGCTCCAACAAGACATTGATCGACAGCGTGCTTCGCTGCACCTAAGCCAAGCGACGAATGACCTCGAATTGCCTGAACGGCAGACACCGCCAAAGCCCCTTCCTCCCAGCCGTCTAGTTGCACCTGAGCGTTTGCGCTCGCGTTTGGGTCGCCGCAAGAGACAAATGCTTCAATAGACTCTGCCGTTGATCTGTGAGGGCTGATGTGCTTTGGTTTTGCGTCGCTCCGAGCAACAAAGAGAGGTGCGTTTCCAAGGAGCATGTCGCCGACTTCTTTCGTGTGCAGGTAACGAGCCGACTGGTAGTAGAAAACCCAGCCTGCGCCAAATTCTTCGGTCTTTGAGTCGAGGAGAACAGGATTGGCGGTCGCAAACTCGCTCGCCGCAAGATACGCCATTGCGGCTTGCCTCGCTTGCTCGGAGGTTCGCATATGGGGCCGCCTACCGCCCATTCAACGGATAAGCCGGATCATTGAACCCCGGCGTAGACGGATGCCCTGGGCTCACCAATCGGTCGATCAGCGCCTCGTCCTCTTCCGTGATGACGCAGTCCAGCGCGCCGCCGTAGTCCACCCACTGGGCCAAGGTGCGCGGCCCGGCAATCACGCTGCTCACGCCTTTGTGAGCCAATACCCAGGCGGTGGCGAAGTGGGTGAGTGAGCGCCCGGTGCGCTCGCAGTGTTCTTGCAGCACACGCGCAATCAACAGCGAGTCGTTGCGGAACTCAGTTTCCATGATGCGTTTGTCACCGCGCCCGGCACGGGTGTGGCTGGCCGGGGCCTCGCCGGGCATGTACTTGCCGGACAGCACACCGCGTGCAATTGGGCTGTAAGGCACCAGCCCCAACCCGTGGTGCATGCAGGCTGGCAGCACCTCCACTTCAGGTTGGCGGTTGAGCAGGTTGTAGTAGGGCTGGCAGACCACGGGGCCTGGCATGTTCAGCGCCTTCGCCAGGTGCACCATCTCGGCAATGCGCCAGCCGCGAAAGTTGGATACACCCCAGTAACGAATCTTGCCCGCACGCAGCAACAGGTCAATGGCACGCAGCGGTTCTTCCAGGTCCATGCCGTTGTAGTCGCGGTGCAGGTAGTAGATGTCGATGTGGTCGGTTTGCAGACGCTTCAAGCTGGCTTCACATTCGCGCTGCACCCAAGCCCGCGAATACATGGACTCATTGGGCCGCCCCGACATCTTGTTGCCCACCTTGGTGGCCAGCACCCATTCATCGCGTGTGCCTTGCAGCAGCTCGCCGACCATGGTTTCTGAGGCGCCGAGCGAATACACGTCGGCCGTGTCGATGAAGTTCACACCCATACCGCGCGCATGGGCCACGATTTCTCGGGCGTCTTCCAGCGGTGTTTGGTCGGCGAACATCATCGTGCCCAAACAAAGGGACGACACCTGCAATGGACTTTTTCCTAGCGAGCGGTAGTGCATCAGAACTCCGAGGGGTCACAAACATCCCGGTCAAACCCATGTTGGCAGCAGGCCAACCCTTGAAGTTCAATCCAGGGGTATCAGATAGGAAGGGCGCTGAATTTTTTTCCAGCGAAGAAAGCTTACCTTGGAAATAGCCTTGTTGTGGATTCTGTGTGCAGCCCTGATTCTGGTGGGTTTGGCGGGCACGGTGCTGCCGATATTGCCCGGCACCATTTTGGTTTGGGGCGGCATTGTGCTCGGGGCTTGGATCGACG
Organism: Pseudomonadota bacterium; assembly: GCA_046049865.1. Taxonomy (GTDB): domain Bacteria; phylum Pseudomonadota; class Gammaproteobacteria; order Burkholderiales; family Burkholderiaceae_C; genus JANPCX01. Next base: position 1,942 of record JBJOQO010000116.1, read on the forward strand.
ATTTCACCCGCGTCAGCATGACCACTGTGGTGGTGGTCAGCGTGCTGGCGGTATTGGCCTGGGGTTTGGACTACGTGGCTGGGCTGATGGGCGCCAAAAAAGCCGGCGCCAGCAAACAGGCACTGATCGGCGCGGCGGCGGGCACGGTGCTCGGCCTCTTCATGGGTTTGGTCGGCGTGTTGTTCATGCCGCTGGTGGGTGCCGCCGTGGGCGAGTACCTGGCGCAAAAAGACCAAACACGTGCGGTGAAAGTCGGCATGGCCACCTGGATCGGGATCATGGTGGGGCTCATTGCCAAGGTGGTATTGGCTTTCATCATGGTGGGTATTTTTGGAGCCGCCTTGCTGATCTGAATACTCATCTGACATCACCCAACTTGCGCAGCCTTCATCCATTGCTTCAACTCAATCCCATTTCACGACCACCAAGAAAGACCCCGCCATGAGTGCTCAATCCATGCTCGAACAATTGTTGAAATCCGGTTTGTCCATGATGGACAACAAAAGCAGCGGCTCAGGCTCTGCCTCGTCAAACAACCGCCCAGGTGATCCCAGCTGGGCTAAGTTTGGTACGGGCGCGGCGGCGGGCGGCGTGCTGGGCCTGTTGCTGGGCAGCAAACGCGGCCGCAGCATGGGCGGCACGGCACTGAAGTACGGCAGCATCGCAGCTTTGGGTGCGGTGGCGTTCAAAGCCTATAACCATTGGCAAGACCAGCAAAAGCAACAGTCACAGCAGCCATCGGCTGCGCCCAACGTGGCCTCAGCAAGCGCCCCTCCGCGCAACACCCCACTCTTGCCTGCCCCCGAGGTGCACAGCCAAGCCTTGCTCAAGGCCATGATTGCGGCGGCCAAGTCAGACGGCCATTTGGATGAACGGGAGCAGGGTTTGATTCATGCAGAACTCGACCGCCTTCAAGCCGATGCCCAAGAAAGGCGCTGGATGGAAGAAGAACTGCGCCGGCCTTTGGATCCCGCCGAAGTCGCCCGCGCCGCCACCACGCCAGAACTGGCGGCCGAGATGTATTTGGCCAGCCTCTTGATGGTGGATGACACCACCTACATGGAACGGGCTTACCTGGACGAGTTGGCCCGCCAACTGCAACTGGCCCCAGGCCTCAAAGCAGAGTTGGAGTCTCAGGCCCGCTTGGCTTGACCGTCGCGCTGGCGGGAGGCGGGCTCACCACCGCCTTGCCCAGGTGCTGTGCTGACGTGACGCCCATGGACACATAAATACTGGTCAAGCCGTCCACCCCGAGCGGCGCCGGCGTGACCCAGGCTTGCGGCACATAAAGCAAACCACCGCCCACAGGCACGGGGGCGGTGGGCACCACCACACCCAAATAGGGCTCACCACCCACCAGCACGGGCTCGGGGGTGGAGAGCAAACCCAGCACCGCCACATTGCCGGGGCCGCCAAACTGCAGCCACACCGGCCGCATCGAGGCCAAACCGTCTTTGTCGCGCTGCGAGAGCAAGTCCACCAGCTTGCTCACGATGTCGTACACGTTGCGGACCACGGGAATGCGCTGCATGGCGCCGTCCAGCGTGCGTTGCAACACACCGCGCAGCCGTGTTTGCACCAAGAGCCCCAGCACAAAAATGCACAGCAACAAGATGCCAACGCCAATCAAATAACCCACCACTTCAGAGCTGTGGCCCAAGCCCGCACGGGCCAACCAACCACCGACCAAACTGCTGGGCCCCACCCAGCCATAAAGCAAACGCACACCCCATACAAAAATGAACACCGTTGCCGCCAGCGGCAAAGCCGTCAACAAACCGGTGAGGAAAATGCGGGTCAAATGGCGGGCGGTGGTGCGCATGGTGTGGGGTGGTGGCAATCAAAGGCGGCGCAAGTAAACCAAAAAACCCATGATGGGTTTGCGCTGGTCTTCGCGTATGGGCTCGCGCCGCAGCAGCACCACGTCAAAACCGTGGGCACTTGCCAAGCTGCGCAAGTAACGTTCACTGTGGGCATACCGCAAACTGGGCAGCAGCTCGAAGTCTTGTGCCTCGTCATTCGCCGCTTCGGCAGAGAAACAAAAAATGCCCCCGGCTTGCATGGCCGCATGCGTCGCTTCAAAGGTGGGTTTTAAGTCGCCGATATAAACGAACACATCGGTGGCCATGACCAAATCGTGGGGCGGAGTGTGGGCGGCGATCTTCTTGCGCAGATGCTCAACGATGTCGCCCTGCGCCAACTCATCGTAAATGCCGAGTTGGGCCGCTTTGTCCAACATCTGCTGCGATAAATCCACGCCAACCAAGTGTGTGGTGTGCGGGTGTATCAGCCCGCCGCACAAACCGGTGCCGCAGCCCAAATCCAAGGTGGACTGATAACTGCGCGCGGGAGCTACCGCTTGCAAATGCTGGTTCAGCAGCACATGGGTTTTGTAGCCCAGCACATTCACCAGGTGGCTGTCGAAGTTGTCGGCATAACCGTCGAACAGGGCTTGCACATAGTGCTGGGGTGCGCTGCTCGGGGCCGTTTGCGCCTTGTTGTCATCCGTGACCGAAGCCAGGTAGTAACGCGTCAACTCGCTATCGGCACCATGGGCAATCGCTTGGCGAAAAGCATGGGCCGATTCTTGGCGTTGACCGGCCTCCCGCAACAAACTGCCGACATTCACCCAGGCGGTGACGAGTGTCGAATCGAGCGACAACGCACGTTGGTAGGACTTGAGTGCTTCACCATGGCGCTTCAAGCCTTGTAACGTTTGCGCTTGGCGCGACCAGAATTCGCCAACGCCCTCATTCAATGCCAACAGCCGATCAAACTGGACCAATGCTTCGTCCATCCGACCCAAAAAACCCAGCGCCGTGGCGCGGTGCAACAGGGAGTCTTGGTTGTCGGCTTCTTGGGCCAGGATGTCAGCCGTGACACTCAGCACGTCCTGCGGTTTGTTCAACGCCAACAAGGTGGCAGCCAAATTCACCAAGGTGGAGACGCGTGCGGGCACGTGGGCGAGCGAAGCGCGAAAACACCGTTCGGCGGGCTCAAACTCTCTGGCCTCGAAATGGGAGAGTCCCGCCAGAAAGTGTTCCTTGGCTTGTTCAAAAGCGGTGTCGTGTTGCTGCATGGCGTGCCGGGACGTGACGAAATTCTTGTGGGCGAGAAAAGATCACGAGTATCTCAATGCTCAAAGAATTATCGCTGCGCGATCCAGACAGGCCCGCCCGCAGGGATGCAGCTCAGTCGTTCTATCCGTCGTTCTGTACGGCTCGCGTTTTCAGCGACAACTTTCGGTGCAGCAATACCAGCGCCGCTGCGGTGAAGGCGGCCATGCCCATTTGTTGTTGTGAAAACAATTGAGCGGCTTGCCGCAATACGTCGGGGTTCACTTGTTCGGCAAAACGCGCCAACTCCAGTACCTGTTCGGTGGTGATCTGGTTCAGATCATCCGCACGCACCATCACCTCGGGCCCCGCGCGTCGCAACACCAAAGCTGAGAATGCTCCGGCGGCTGCACCCACTGCACCGAGCAGTCCCAAGGGGCGCAACAAACACGTCAGCAGCTGCGCACGCAGGGTTTGGTTTGATGTGGCATAGAGGCGCACCAGCAATCGCGGGGCTGAAGTTGGCGACCCTTTTGGAGGTGGCGGTGCAGGGTGTTCGTCATTCATGTGGACTCCAATGCGAGTGGTGCCATGGTGTCAAGGAGAGGCATGCGGAGCGGTTGAGCAGCGCAGTTCACTCAAAGTTCCACGCAAACGGTGTCGCCATGTAGGGGCTATTCCACATCACGACAACGCCACACCGTATTTGTCACCATCGGCTGAAAAAACACGCGCTGGTGATGGCGGCAACACCCCATCCACAACAGTTCAGGCGCAGAATGCGAAAAATGACGCAGCGCAGCATTTCTTCCATTTGGCGAAAAGCCCTCACCCGCAACCTCAGCACCTTGGCCCGCAACATGGGCCGAGCCGGTGTGGGCGCGGCTGCGCTCAAAACGGCGCGTTTGGTCAAAAAAATCAAGGTCGTGACGCCACCCGTTCCCAAAGGCCCAGGCGATTGGCTGGCAGGTGTCGTGATGAGTGCGGCCGGTACACGCCACTACCGGCTGTACCGGCCCGCCCATGTCCGTGCTGATGAACAACTGCCCTTGCTTGTGATGCTGCACGGTTGCGGCCAAGACGCCGCCAGTTTTGCGGTCGGCACCCGCATGAACCGGATTGCTGAACGCGAACGTTTCATGGTGCTGTACCCAGAGCAAGACCGTTTGGCCAATTCACACGGCTGTTGGAACTGGTTTGAAACCCGCTCGGGCCGCGCGCACAGCGAAGCGGCGCTCTTGATGAAAGCCGTTGCACAAGTCACCAAACAGCAGCGCGTTGACCCTGAACGCATCGCAGTGGCCGGTTTGTCCGCCGGTGCAGGCATGGCTGCGCTGTTGGCGACAGAACACCCCGACCAATTCAAAGCCGTGGTGATGCACTCGGGTGTGCCGCCGGGCACGGCCCATTCCACCTTGTCCGCCTTGAGTGCGATGCGGGGCCGGCGCAGCGCACAAACACTCACGCCACCGCCCACGCAAAAGGGGCACCCGATACCGCCGCAGTGGCCACCCTTGCTGGTGATACACGGGGCCATGGACACCGTCGTGGCCGTGAACAACGCCCATGCGGCGGTGCAGTTGTGGGCCGAAGCCGCGGGTGCCCAGGCCAGCCCACCCCGCACCGTGCAACGCGGAAAACGCCACCCGGTGACCGTGACCGATTTCAAACAAGGCCCTCGCCTGGCAGCCACCTTGATGGAAGTGACGTATGCGTTCCGCAAACCCACCTTGACTACATCAACGATCAGGTGTTGACCGACGCGGTGGGAGGTGCGGTGACAGTCTCGGGCGACACCCAGCGGTGCGGCAGCAGCTCGTGCAGTCGGCTGTTGG
>JBJOQO010000117.1:0-6428 GCA_046049865.1 Pseudomonadota bacterium
AGCAAGTCACCGAAGAAACTACTCCGTCGACAGAACCCAGCGACGACACTCCTCTCAACATCGACAGCCAGCTTCCGCCTGGCCTGATTCCGCCGCCACCTCCCGGCCCCGTGTTTGAGCACCTGCCCGACGTGTGGGTGCTGGAGCTGTCCAGCTTTCAGCTCGATGAAGCCAAAGGTTTTGAGCCCAGCAGTGCCACCGTTCTCAACCTCACCCAAGACCATTTGGACTGGCACGGCGACATGGCCGCGTATGCGGCAGCCAAAGCCCGTGTCTTTGGCAAGCAGGCCGTCATGGTGATCAACCGCGACGATGTTTTGGTGGAGGACATGGTGCCCAAAGCACCCACGCCCCAAGGCAAAAACAAGACGCCCAAGTGGACGCCTCGTCAGGTGGTGCGCTTCGGCTTGAACGCCCCCGAGCACCCAGGTGACTTTGGTTTGATCCAAGAAAACGGCATGGCTTGGCTCGTGCGCGCCATGGAAGCCGATGAAACCATCAAACCCAAACGGGGCGCGGTGCTCGAAGAAGAAATCATCATCCAGCGCCTGATGCCCGCCGATGCACTGCGTGTGCGCGGTCGCCATAACGCTGCCAATGCCTTGGCAGCGTTGGCCCTGGCCACCGCCGTGGGCTGCCCTTTGGCTCCCATGCTGCACGGTTTGCGCGAATACAGCGGCGAGCCCCACCGCGTCGAACATGTGGGAATCATAGACGGGGTCGATGCGTTCGACGACAGCAAGGGCACCAATGTGGGTGCGACCGTCGCCGCCATTGAAGGGCTCGGCGCCGACCGCACTCCGGCGAAGCTGGTGGTGATTCTGGGTGGCGACGGCAAAGGCCAAGACTTCGCCCCCTTGCTCGCTCCGCTGCAGCGCCATGCTCGCGCAGTGGCCACCATCGGCCGTGATGCCGAGGTGATTGAACGCGTGTTGGCGGCTTTGCAAGTTCCGGTGCAGCGGCACGAAAGTTTGGAGTTGGCAACAAACTGGTCCTTTGACCAAGCGCAAAGCGGCGATGCGGTGTTGCTCAGCCCGGCCTGTGCCAGCTTGGACATGTTCAAAAACTACGCTCACCGCGCCGAAGTTTTTGTCAACACGGTGCTGACCCGAGCACAAGACAGGGGGCAGGCGTGAACAGCAGTCTCGCCTCCAAATTTGGGTGGAATCCCTTGCGCAGCCTAGGGCAGTGGTGGCGCAAGCGCCGTTCCGCGGGCAACGAGGCCAGTGGCGCGCAGGTGCCGATTCGCGACTGGGTCAGCGTGGGCCGCAGCGAGCCCACCCGAATCTCGGGGTTTGACCAAGTGCTCGTGTGTTTGGTCGTGGCCTTGCTGGCCTTGGGATTGGTCATGGTTTACAGCGCCTCGGTGGCGCTGCCCGATAACCCCAAATTTGCGCGCTACCAGCCCACACACTTTTTGTCGCGCCACGTCCTATCCATCGTGATCGCCACCTTGGCCGCTTTGGTGGTGATTCAAATCCCGATTTCTGTGTGGGAGCGTTTTGCGCCGTGGTTGTTTGCCTTTTCGTTGTTGCTGATGGTGCTGGTGTTGATTCCTGCCATTGGCAAAGGCGTGAACGGTGCCCGCCGCTGGATACCCATTGGTGTGATGAACTTTCAGCCGTCCGAATTGGCCAAACTCGCCATGGCTTTGTATGCGGCGGGTTATATGGTTCGCAAGATGGAGGTCAAAGAAGACTTCCTGCAAGCCGTGCTGCCCATGGCCGTATCGGTGGCTGTAGTGGGGCTGTTGCTCTTGGCTCAGCCTGACATGGGCGCATTCCTGGTGATTGCCACCATCGCCATGGGCATCTTATTCTTGGGTGGCGTGAATGGCCGTATGTTTTTACTCATCAGCGCCGTGCTGGTGGGTGCTTTTGTGCTGATGATCACGCTCAGTGATTGGCGTCGTGAACGCATCTTTGCCTACCTCAACCCTTGGGACGAAAAATACACCTTGGGCAAGGCCTATCAACTCTCACACTCGTTGATTGCGTTTGGTCGAGGCGAACTGTTCGGTCAAGGCCTGGGCGGCAGTGTCGAAAAGCTTCACTACCTGCCCGAGGCCCACACCGATTTCTTGCTGGCCGTTATCGGCGAAGAGCTCGGGTTTGTGGGCGTGGCCTGCGTGGTGCTTGCCTTCTTCTTGCTGGCACGCCGCATGTTCGTCATTGGCCGCCAAGCGATTGCGCTGGATCGCGTCTTCGCCGGTTTGTTTGCGCAAGGCGTGGGTGTGTGGATGGGTGGTCAGGCCTTCATCAACATGGGCGTGAATTTGGGCGTGTTGCCTACCAAGGGATTGACATTGCCTTTGATGAGTTTTGGTGGCTCGGCGATCATGATGAACATGGTGGCGCTGGCGATTGTTCTGCGCATAGACATTGAGAATCGAGCCCTCATGCGCGGAGGTCGCGCATGACTTCGTTGTTCAAGCGCAGCGCAGACAGCGCGGTGGCGCGCCGCGCTGGGGTCTCCTTCCTCTCCGTTCGCCCTGAGCTTGTCGAAGGGCCGGTTCGAATGGAAGTTTTGTTGTTTCTCGCAACACTGCGTCGGGATATGCGCCCGACGGCGCACTCACTTTCTTTTGCTTCGCCAAAAGAAAGTAAGCAAAGAAAAGGCGACCCCGGTTCCGAGGCCCCCTGCGGGGGCTGCCTTGCGCTGCTCGCGGAAGGCGGGAAGCGCAGAACTCGCCCTTCGGGCTCAGACATCTGCGCTTCTTTTTCCGCCTCCCGCTGCGCTGCTCAGCTCGTCTCAGGGGGCCCGAAGAGCGAATACACCACGGCTCGCTGCGCATCGCAGTGGTTGAAGGGGGACGGATCGCCGCGAGGTTTGGCGCAGCCAAACGAGCCGTCCGCTGGTGTTGGCTCTTGGGGTCCCCGTGGGAGGCGTCGAGCAGCGCAGGGCAAGACGGAAAAAGAAGTTCAGATGTTTGAGCCCGCAGGGCGAGTTTCTGAACTTCCCGTCTTGCACGAGCAGCGCAGAGCAGTCCCGGTACTCCGGGACCGCCGGATTCGGGGTCGCCTTTCTTTTGGTGACTTTTCTTTGGCGAAGCAAAGAAAAGTTACTGCGCTGTCGGGCGCATATCCCGACGCAGTGCAACGCAAAGAACGCCTTCACAAAAACGCACATAAAACACAACCCGCCAACAAGGGGGTCGCGCCATGACCTCCCCCAAGCACCTGCTCATCATGGCCGCAGGCACCGGCGGTCACATCATCCCAGGCCTGGCTGTGGCGCAGGAAATGCAAAGCCGTGGCTGGACGGTCAGTTGGTTGGGGACTTCGCATGGCATGGAGAACAAGCTGGTGCCGCCTGCGCATATTCCGCTGGACACCATCACCTTCAGTGGTTTGCGTGGAAAAGGTTTGCTGCACACCATGACGGGTGGGCTGCGTTTGCTGCTGGCGTTTTGGCACTGCTTGCAAATCATCCGTCGCCGCCAAGCCAGCGTGGTTCTGGGCATGGGCGGTTATGTGTGTTTCCCGGGTGGTTTGATGGCCTCCTTGTTGAACAAACCACTGATGCTGGTCAACGCCGATGCGGCATTGCTGATGAGCAACAAGAGCTTGTTGCCCGTGGCTGACAAAGTGGCGTTTGGCTTCGAAGGCCCGGCCGTTGGCAAGGTCAAACAAGGCGTGGTGACGGGCAACCCCGTGCGGGCTGAGATCGAGAACCTGCCGCGACCAGAGCAGCGGTTTGAAGGACGCTCAGGTCCTTTGCGCATCCTGGTGGTGGGCGGTAGTTTGGGTGCCAAAGTCTTGAACGAAACGCTGCCTGCAGCGCTGTCTTTGTTGGTCTCCAACCAGCGGCCCACCATCACCCATCAAACCGGTGCAAGCAATGTCGAAGCCGTGCAAGCGGCCTATGCAGCAGCCCAAGTGCAAGCGGAGGTGCTGCCGTTTATAGACAACATGGCCGAACGTTTGGCTGCCTGCGACGTGATCGTGTGTCGCGCGGGTGCTATCACCGTCAGCGAGTTGTGCGCCGCCGGCGTGGCCAGCGTGCTTGTGCCTTTGGTGGTCAGCACGACCCGCCATCAACGTGACAACGCCGCTTGGTTGGCGGCACAAGGTGCGGCGATTCATCTGCCGCAATCCGAACTCAGCGCCAAGTATCTGGCTGATCTCCTTAAGTCGTTGACTCGGGAGACCTTGTTGACCATGGCCATGAAGGCACGTGCCTTGGCCAAACCCAAAGCGGCTGCGCGTGTGGCCGATGAACTGGAAAGACTGGTGGTTGCATGAAGCACGCAGTGAAGCACATCCACTTCGTAGGTGTCGGCGGCGCCGGCATGAGTGGCATTGCCGAAATCCTGCACAACCTGGGTTATGTGGTGTCGGGCTCAGACCAAAACGACAGCAGCACCTTGACGCGTTTGAAGTCGATCGGTATCCGCATTTATTTGGGCCATGACGCGGCCCACGTTCAAGGTGCCGAGGCCGTGGTCACCTCCACGGCTGTGCAACCGAGCAATCCCGAAGTGCTGGCCGCGCGTGCCAAACGCATTCCCGTGGTGCCACGTGCCGTGATGTTGGCGGAGTTGATGCGCTTGAAACAAGGCATTGCCATTGCGGGCACCCACGGCAAAACCACGACCACCAGTTTGGTGACCAGCGTGCTCGCCGAAGCCGGTGTGGATCCCACGTTTGTGATCGGGGGCCGATTGAATGCGGCTGGGGCCAACTCGCGTTTGGGCTCGGGCGACTACATCGTGGTCGAGGCTGACGAGTCTGATGCCTCCTTCCTGAATTTGCTGCCCGTGATGGCTGTCGTCACCAACATCGATGCCGACCACATGGACACCTATGGGCACGACTTTGCGCGTCTCAAGTCCGCCTTTGTTGATTTCATCCACCGCATGCCGTTTTACGGCGCAGCCGTGTTGTGTGTGGACGATCCAGGCGTGCGTTCCATCATGCCCATGATTTCCCGGCCCGCCATCACCTACGGTTTTGCCGCAGACGCCATGGTGCGCGCGGTGAACGTGCGCGCCGATGCGGGGCAAATGCACTTCACCGTGCAGCGGCGCAACGGTGCTGTCATGCCAGAGTTGCAGGTCACCTTGAATTTGCCTGGCGAGCACAACGTGCTCAATGCCTTGGCCGCCATTGCGGTGGCCACCGAGCTGGAGTTGCCCGACGGCCCCATCGTCAAAGGTTTGGCCGAGTTCAACGGGGTGGGCCGCCGCTTCCAGCGGTATGGCGACTGGACCGCACGTCAACCCCAAGAGGCTGTTGGCATGTTCACGCTGATAGACGACTACGGCCACCACCCTGTGGAGATGGCGGCCACTTTGGCAGCCGCACGTGGTGCGTTTCCAGGGCGGCGTTTGGTGCTTGCATTCCAGCCCCATCGCTACACCCGCACGCGCGATTGTTTCGAAGACTTTGTGAAAGTCATTGGAACCGCCGACGCCGTGCTGCTGTCCGAGGTGTATTCCGCAGGCGAGGCGCCCATCGTCGCGGCCGATGGCCGTTCGCTGGCGCGTGCCTTACGGGTGGCGGGAAAAGTAGATCCAATATTTGTAGACGACATCAACGACATGCCACAAACCATTCTTGAGCAAGTTCATGCGGGTGATGTGGTGATCACCATGGGTGCGGGCACCATAGGCGCTGTGCCTGGCCAGGTGGTGGATTTGCTGAAGGAGGCCGTATGAGCACGAACCAACACTTCGGCAAAGTCGCCGTGCTGATGGGCGGCACCTCGGCCGAGCGTGAGGTGTCTTTGATGTCGGGCAACGGTGTGTTGGCTGCATTGAAATCGCAAGGGGTGGATGCCCACGCCTTCGATCCCGCCCAGCGCGGCCTGCATGAGTTGAAGGCAGAAGGTGTCGCCCGCTGTTTCATTGCATTGCATGGCCGCCATGGTGAAGATGGCACGGTGCAAGGCGCCTTGGAGTTGCTCGGCATTCCCTACACCGGTTCGGGCGTCATGGCGTCTGCGATTGCGATGGACAAGGTGATGACCAAACGGGTCTGGATCGCCGAAGGCTTGCCCACGCCGCGCCATGTCTGGCTCGCACCCGGTCGGCAAAACAACGAACAGACACGCGTTGTGCCCGATGAGTTGGGGCTGCCTCTGATCGTCAAGCCGCCGCGTGAGGGTTCGTCCATTGGTGTCAGCAAGGTGCGTGGTTACTCGGACATGCACGCTGCGGTGAAGCTGGCGGCCCAGTACGACCCCGATGTGCTTTGCGAAGAGTTCATCGACGGCGAAGAAGTCACCTGCGCGGTCGTCGGCAGCGGGGAATCGGCACGCGCTTTGCCTGTGATCCGCATCAAGGCGCCTGAAGGAGCCTACGACTACCAAAACAAGTACTTCACCGACACCGTCCAATACCTGTGCCCAAGTGGCTTGCCGCAAAACGAGGAAGATGAAATTCAGCGCATCGTGCTGGCCGCCTACCAGAGCCTGGGTTGCCGAGG
>JBJOQO010000118.1:0-6237 GCA_046049865.1 Pseudomonadota bacterium
ACAGCAGGCTTCAAGAACTTCTGCCGCACCGCTGGGTGCCACCTGAAACCTCCAGCGCACCGAACACTGCACCGGTCAACACCTGATCGTTGATTCGGTCAAGGTGGGTTCGCCGAACGCATACGAATTTCACGCTGGAAATTAAGGTGTAGTTCACCCCAGCACCCAAGTAAGGTTTGAACGCGCCCATGCCGGTGAAGTGGTACTGCGCTGTCAGCGTGGGTGGCAAGTGTTTGAAGCTACCAATTTTGGTTCCATTGGAGCGGATGTCTTGTTTTTGCGGGTAGGTCAGCACGAGTTCGGTCGCCCAGTTCGGGGTGAAGAAATAAGAAATGTCGAACTCGGGAATGATTCTGTTATTGATCGACAGGCCCAAGCCCGTCGAATCCTTGTTGCTGCTGTCGAGGTTGACGGCACGTAGGCGCACGAGCCAAGGCGAGTTTTGTGCTTGTGCAGCCAAGGGCATGATCGCGCCGCTGGCCAAGGACAACGAAAGAACGGCCAGCCGAAATGCAGTGGTTTTCATGGTTGTTTTCCTGTTGTGAGAGGGGTGTTCCTCAAACAAGATTTCACAACCGCCATCACCGTTGCCAATTGCGCCAAGTCAACAACCTATGGGCCCGCCGATGGTGTCGCGCACGCTTTTGATCTGGCGCAAACCCGGTGCCGATGATGGAGGGCCGCACTTACTTGCGGGCTGTCCAATACGCATCGCGTGCGGTGACGGCGCTGTCGGGAAAATCGCTGAACAAGCCATTGACGCCCAACTGGAAAAACTGCGCATACTCTTTGGCAGGGTCATTGCCGTAGCTGCGTGCCAAGCGGCGTGCTTCGTTGCGGAAGGTCCAGGTGTGCAGCAAGAGACCGCGTTTTTTTACCTCGGCGGGCAAGGCTGTGTTGGCCACGGCATCGAAGTCAGCGTCGTTCACAGCCCCGTCGCCATTCATGTCACGCGGTTTGCCCTGTGCGTCCAGGGTGGCTTTCACGGTCACGATGTAACGCTTCCAGGGGGCCACGCCATCGGCATAGGTCTTGATTTCGTCCAGGCCTGCGGGGGTGAGTAAGTCGCCAAAGGTTCCGGTGCGACCGGCGCGTGTCCAGTCATAGGGGCGGTCATAGGGGGCGGCGAAGGTGATGGCGCCGGTAACCACGTTCACGTCGTCAGCGTCCACCAATTGGATCAAACGTACTTTGGTTTTGTTTCGCAGTGATTTCAAGTTGGCTTGTTCAAACGACTGGATGAAAACCGGTGCCTCGGCGCTGTTCCAGCCCACCTTGGTAAGTGCTGCCAACAGGCGGTCTTCCAGCGCCAGGTTCAGGTCTTGGTGAAAGGTGGGGTGTTTGGTTTCGGGATAGACGCCAATGGTGCGACCCTTCTCTTTGCCCTTCGCTTGCGCCAAAGCCAGCACTTCGTCAAAGGTGGGAATTTGGAACTGCCCGTTGTAACGCTGGTCGCGTTCGGCGAAGGCTTGCACCGCGCGCAGGGTTTTGATCTCGGCCAAGGTGAAGTCGCTGGCGAAGAAGTCCGTGGTGGCAATGCCATCGACCATCTTGGTGGACTTGCGGCTGGCGAACTCGGGGCGGCTGGCCACATCGGTGGTGCCGCCCAGCATGGGCTCGTGGCGGGCAATGAGCATGCCGTCTTTGGTGGCAACCAAGTCGGGTTCGATCAAGTCGGCCCCTTGGTCGATGGCCAAGGTGTAGCTTTCAATGGTGTGCTCGGGGCGGTAGCCCGAAGCGCCTCGGTGCCCGGTGACCAAAGGCTGCGCTTCCTGCGAGCCCCAGGGGGCGTTTGCGGTCGTGTCATCACTGCCACCACATGCCACCAGCATGGCGCAAAGTGCAGCTAGCAGTGTGATCGGGGCAGCAAGGGCGAATCGTGTAGTCATATATTCCTCCGTCGTTTGGGTTGGTTGGCCTCCGCGGCCTGTGGCCGCGATACCTGCCCAATGTGCTCACCTCAGATGGCAGCAGCGTGACGGGGGCGTGACGTTGTCGTGACGTCTGCTTTCCGGCTTGCGATCAAGCAGTGACCAGTTGCGACGTCAACCACCGTTTGAAAATGACCAACGGCTCCAGGTGGCTTTTGTTCTCGGGGTAACAAAAGAAGTACCCCGCTTGCGCAGTTTCGTATTGGGCGTCGCCCCAAGGGGGAGAGACCACTTCGCCACGCGCCAATTCTTCTTCGATCAAACAGGTGGGCACCAACGCCAGCCCCATGCCTGCGGCCACCGCACGAATGATGGCCACGTACTGGTCGAGCTGAATGCCGCTGTGTGGGTTCACACCTGCCACTTGGTGTCGCTCGCACCAATTCACCCATGCCGTGGGCACGCTGACATGCTGCAACAGGCGGTGGTGCACGATGTCGGCTGGTCGCTTCAAGGGCGCGTCGCCCGGTTTGGATTTGGGCGCGATCAAGGTCATGTCACGGCCGATCACATACTCTGACACCGCACCTGGCCAGTTGCCTTCGCCATACCGAATGGCGCAGTCGAGGTCGGCTCGAGTGAAGTCGTAACCCTGCACATAGGGAACAAACTGCAGCAGTACTTTGGGATGCGCCGCTTGAAACGCAGGCAAACGCGGAATGAGCCACTTGGCGCCGAAGGTGGGCAACACGGAAAGATGCAGCACGCCGCCATCTATCGGCGTGCTCATCACATCAAGCGTCGCGGCTTCCAGTTGCGCCAGCAGTGGTTGTACCGCCAGCAAATAACGTTGGCCGGGTGGGGTGAGTTGCAGGCGTTTGCGCACCCGAGCGAACAAGGAAATTCCCAACCATTGCTCAAGTTCTTGCACCTGTTTGCTGACAGCACTTTGAGTAACGTGCAAGGTGTCTGCCGCCGCGGAAATGGTGCCGAGCTCGGCTGTCGTGACAAAAGCACGCAGCAATTGGGTAGGGGGGTGCAGGCGTTTGGTCATGGGGATTTTCATTCCATACTGGAATGTTCTCTTGCCGCATTTTCGCTTGTTGAGACGGATCTGTGCAAGCAAGATGCGGTCATCAACTTCCCTCAACCCCAACCCAGAGAGCTTCACCATGCAACGTCGCCACCTCATCGCAGCCGCATCCGCCTTGGCCGCAACCGCCGTGGTTCCCAGTGTTTCTTGGGCCCAGGCCAAACCAATTCGGTTTGTCGTACCCTTTCCTCCAGGGGGTGCCACCGACATCACAGCACGTTTGGTGGCTGAGGCTTTGGCCAAAGAACTGGGTCAACCGGTGATCGTTGAAAACAAAGCCGGTGCCGGTGGTTCCATCGGCATGGCCGAGGTGGCACGCGCGGCCCCCGATGGTTTGACCTTGGGCGTGGCCACTTTGTCCACCCACGGTGTGAACCCCGCTGTTTACAAAACCCTGCCCTACGATGCAGACAAAAGCTTCACGCCCGTGGCTGAGTTGGTGAAAGCCCCTGGGGTGCTGATCGTGTCTGACAAGCTTGGCGTGAAGGACTACGCGTCCTTCCTCAAACTGTTGAACGACAACCCAGCCAAATTCACCTATGCCTCGCCAGGCAACGGCACCATTGGCCACATGTGGGGTGAGATCTTCAAGGCCTCGACCAAAACTTTCATGCTGCACATTCCGTATCGAGGTGCTGCGCCCGCCATGACGGACTTGATCGCGGGCCAAGTGAATGCTTATTTCGATCAAGTGGCTTCCGCCTTGCCCCACATCAAATCAGGCCGTGTGCAGGCACTGGCGGTGTCGTGGCCGGAGAAGCTGGACGTGTTGCCCAATGTGCCTACGTTCAGCGATTTAGGCAACGACAGCAACAACCTGCCCTCTTGGTTTGGTTTGGTTTGGTGGCACCGGCCGGAACGCCAGAAGACGTGGTCAAGCGCCTTCACGCAGGCGTGGTCGCTGCACTCAAAACGCCGGGTATGAAAGAGAAGCTTGCGGCGCAGGGCCTGTACCCGTCCACGTTGACATCGCCCCAGCAGTTCGGCGTGCAGATCCGCAAAGAGATCGATCGCATGCAGCGCACTTCGCGTTTCGCCAAGATTCAGCTCGACTGAGTTGACGCCGCCTGGCACCTCGCTCGGCCATTTCTTTCCCTGTTCCTTGCAACAACCCATGGCCTCTTCGGCCTGGGTTGAGCGCCAGCCTTCTTGGAGTGAACATGAACAAATTCTTGATGTGGATCCCCCGGGTCAGCGTTGCTGCACTGGCCCTGCTGGCCGGTGTCGCTTGGGCCCAAGGGGTGCTGGATCGCGAAATTGTTCTCGGCCAGTCGGCTTCATTCACAGGCAGTTTCGCTTCGCAAGCCACGTCTTACCGCGACGGCGCATTGGCCTACTTTGAGCACATCAACGCCAAGGGCGGCGTGGCCGGGCGCAAGATTCGCCTGGTCAGCTTGGACGACGGCTATGTCGTGGACAAAGCCAAAGCCAACACCGAACAACTGCTGAACAACGACAAAGTTCTGGCTCTCTTCGGCTACACCTGGACCAACACCGTTAAAGCCACGATCCCGATGGCGGAAGCTGCTGCTGTGCCCATGTTCGCCCCCTATACCGGCTACGAGGAGCTGTACGCCAAACACTCTCCTTATGTGTTCACCACCCGTGCCAGCTTTTCTGATGAGTTGGGGCAAATCGTTCAACACCTGCGCACCATAGGCCTCACCCGAATTGGCCTGCTTCACTACGACAGCGCGTCGGGCAAAGAGTTGCTGGCGGAAACCCAAGTCCGCATGAGCGCCGCCGGTTTGACGTTGCAAGCCATTGGCAGCATGAAGACCACGTCCAAAGACCCTGCCGCTGCCATAGAAGCCCTTAAAGGCGTGGACTTACAAGCCCTCATCATCGGTGCCTCAGGCAGCGATGCGGTGGCCTTTGTTAGTGAATTTGAAAAGGTGCGTGCGGGCAGGACACAGTACTACGCGCGCAGCTTGATTGGTGTGAAACAGCTCGTCTCCGAGTTGGGCCCACTGGCGGCTGGAATTTCCATCAGCCAAACGGCGCCCAACCCGCACAAGAACAAACTCGTGGCGGTGGAGTACCGCCAGGTGCTGGCGAAGTTCAATCCTCAGGCCAAACCCGACTACATGGGCCTGGAAGGCATGATGGCTGCCAAGGCGATGGTGGAGGCCCTGCGGCGTGCAGGCAGCAACCCCAGTCGAGAAGGTTTGGTGCAAGCGTTGGATCGAATGAACGAGTTCGATCTGGGCGGCTACACCCTGCGCTTTGGGCCAAAGAAACACCACGGTTCGCGTTTTGTGGACATTACCTTGATCGGGCGTGACGGACGCATCGTCGATTGAATCGATCTGTTTCCGCGAACTCGTTCTTTACCTCTTTGTTTTTTGATCGATCATGACTTCAACCAAGTACACCGGCAACGTGGATGTGGACCGTGGCAATACCGCCTTGGTGCTGGATTCCCCCCACAGTGGTACCACCTACCCCAACGACTTTGGCCACAGCTGCCCACAACGCGCGCTGCGCGGTGCAGAAGACACCTATGTGGAGGAACTTTGGGGCTTCGCCGTGGACATGGGGGCCTCTCTGGTGCAAGCCCGTTTTCCGCGCAGTTATGTCGATGTGAACCGAGCGGTGGACGAGATTGATGAAACCTTGCTGGATGCACCTTGGCCTGGGCCTGTGAGCGGCGGATCCAAAGTACGTTTGGGCAAAGGTTTGGTGTGGCGGATGCTGGACGACGGCAGCCCGATCTACAACCGCACATTGACAGTAGAGGAGGTGCAGTCACGCATACACCGCTGCTGGTTTCCCTACCACCAGGCGCTAGAACAAGCAGTGGGAGCGGCACGCCAGCGACACGGTTTTGTGATCCACATCGATTGCCACTCCATGCCTGCGGTGGCCCAGGCCTATTCCACCGACCACCCGTGGCTGGTGCATGCCGACTTCGTGCTCGGTGACCGCGACGGCACAAGCGCCGACCCGCGGCTCACCCACTGGATCGAGCGTTTCCTGAACAGCCGGGGTTACACCGTCAGCGTCAACCACCCCTACAAAGGGGTGGAGATCGTCCGCAAACACGGCAAGCCTTCTGAGCACCAGCACTCCATTCAACTGGAGATCAACAAGCGGCTGTACATGGACGAAGTCACACTGGAGCGCAGCGCCGGTTTTGTTCCAGTGCAAAACACCTTGCGGGAGTTGACTCAGGCGCTGTTGCACATTGACCCTCGATCTGCTTCTTACGAGGATTGACTCTGGTGCATGGACTGAGGCCACGGTCTGGCAAACTGGCGGCATGACACATTC
>JBJOQO010000119.1:0-6083 GCA_046049865.1 Pseudomonadota bacterium
TTTGGTTTCTTCATGCCGTGCTCTCTGTCTGTTGAATCATGCGCCGCAGCTCAGGCACGCAAGAGCCGCACTGAGTGCCGCACTTGAGCATGCCTTGGAGTGACGCTAAGCGCTGCGCGCTGTCGCCTTCGCACTTGTCGAGATGCTGTCGAATCGCCACTTCTTTCACGCCCACGCAGCTGCACACCGTGGTGCCTGCATCGACCAAGGCTACAGGCGGTTGGCTGCCTGTCATCAACAAACGTCGGCCATAGGCTTGGGTAGACGATTGGGTTTGCAACAGGGCTTTGAGCCATGTCTCTGCCGAGGTGTCACCCGCGAGGATGAAGGCATCCAACTGTGAGTCTTTGATAAGGTTGGCTTCACTGTGTCGAAGCCTTAGGCTACGCAGTTGGCTACGCTTGCCATCGAGGTAGCGCAGGCTGTCTGAATTGTTGAGCCCCAAGAGTTGTTCGATCTCATGCAGCAGCGCCATGTCGGGGGCTTCGCTACATGCTGCACGCATCAACACACCTTGATGCGCAGGCTCTTCAGAGGGTGAGTCGCTAAACGGCACGCAACTGGCGAATTCAAACTGCACCATGCGTGCGCGTAGGTTTTGCAAAATTGTTTGCGATTTGTGCTCGGGCAGCCAAGCCACGGCGAGCATGGTCCAGGGCAGTTCAGCCTTCAGCACCTTGACTGCCGCATGCTTGAGCTCCGGTTGCTTAGATGTCGGGCAATAGGCCGAGGTGGTAATGGCGTTCACGCCCGCCAGGGGTTTGCCTTGGTGGTCGCGCCCGCTCAGGTAGGCAGCGCCCCAATGCATGGGAATGAAGGCTTGGTTTGCCCCCAAATCGGCACTCGCTTGTGCGGGCAGCACGACCGAGCCGCGTTTGCTGGTGACGTGCACCAAGGTGCCTTCGTCAAACCCCAAGCGCTTCATGTCATCGGGGTGAAGTTGCACCGCCGGTTCCGTCACATGGCCAAACAGTTTGCCCACTAAGCCTGTGCGTGTCATGCCGTGCCACTGATCGCGCAAGCGACCCGTGTTGAGTGAGAACGGAAAACGTGATTCACGCATTTCGGCCGTTGGTACATAGGGCAGGGCGGCAAATTTGGCGCGGCCATTGGCAGTGGCAAACACCCCGTCTTCATATAAACGTGTCTGGCCTTGTGGAGCGCCTTCGGGCATGGGCCATTGCTCTGGGCTTTGATTCAAATGCGCATAGCTCAAACCCGTGATATCGAGGTCGCGGCCTCGGGTGGATTCGCGGTGCTCCAGCCAAATTTCCTCGGCTGAGGTGTAGGCCATATATAGGCCTTTCTTATTCTCTGCGATACGTGGCTCTTGCGCCAAGCGTGCGGCCAAGTCGACCACGATCTGCCAATCGTGTCGTGCATGGCCGGGGGCGGGCACAGCGGCGTGAACGCGGGTGATACGCCGCTCGCTGTTGGTGACCGTGCCTTCTTTTTCGCCCCAGGTGGTGGCGGGCAGTAACAGGTCAGCAAAGTCGCAGGTTTCGGCAGTGGCGAAGGCTTCTTGCACCACCACAAACTCGGCGCGCTGGAGGGCACGACGGACCGTGCTTTGGTTGGGCATGGACTGTGCGGGGTTGGTGCAGGCAATCCACAGGGCTTTGACCTCACCATCGGCAGCGGCTTCAAACAACTCAACTGCTGTTTTTCCTGGCTTAGAGGGTATGTCATCAATGCCCCAAAGGGTGGCCACTTCGGCGCGGTGTTCGGGCTTGCTCATGTCGCGGTGCGCGCTGATCAGGTTGGCCAAACCGCCCACTTCGCGGCCGCCCATGGCATTGGGTTGACCCGTGAGCGAGAAGGGGCCTGCGCCCGCCTTGCCAATGTGCCCCGAGGCCAAATGCAAATTGATGAGTGATGCGTTTTTGGCGGTGCCACTGGTCGATTGGTTCAAGCCTTGGCAATACAAGCTCAGGGTGGCTTTGGATGTGGCGAACCAGCGCGTAGCCTGCAGCAGTTGTTCGGGTGTGATGCCGCAGATAGCATGTACATGCGCAGGCGTGTAGTCGGCTACCAAGACTTTTAGTGCTTCAAAGCCCTCGGTGTGTGCCGCGATGTAGTCGTGGTCCACCCAGTCCTCGTCCAACATGACACGCAACATCCCATGAAACAGCGCCACATCGGTGCCGGGTTGCAACGGCAGATGCAGGTCCGCACTACTGGCGGTATCGGTACGACGTGGGTCAGCCACGATGATTTTGAGGTTGAGATTTTTAGCGCGTGCGTCTTCGATGCGTCTGAACAAAATAGGGTGCGCATACGCCGCGTTGCTGCCTGCAATGAACAAACAATCGGCATGCATCACATCGTCGTAGCAAGCGGGCGGGGCGTCAGCACCCAGCGTGAGTTTGTAGCCCGCCACGGCGCTGCTCATGCACAGGCGTGAGTTGGTATCGATATTGTTGGTACCCAGCAAACCTTTGACCAGTTTGTTGAATACGTAATAGTCTTCGGTCAGCAGCTGGCCCGACACATAAAACCCCAGTGCATCGACCCCATGTGCGCGCGCGATATTGGCCAGCGTTTGGCTGGCGAGTTGCATGGCACTGTCCCACGTCACAGGTTGCAAACTGCCTTCGCGCACCAGTCTGCGCATCGGCTGAAGCAAGCGCGTTTGTGCGGCCATAGCGGGACTGGCGGTGAGATGCAGCGAAGCCCCTTTGCTGCACAAACGCCCAAAGTTAGCCGGGTGCAAAGGGTCGCCCCGCACGCCCGTGATGCGACCCGTTTTCGATTCAATGATGACGCCGCAACCCACGCCGCAGTAGGGACAAGTCGAGCGGGTTTCTTTCATGGCCTGCGTGATGGGTTTCGTTAAGCGTCAATGGCGAGTGTGTGGAGCTCATGCGTGTCCAAAGCCACCTCATCGTTTTTCACACGCACCGCAAAGCGCGTGGTGCAACCAACGTCTGGGGCGTGAGCGCAGCCATCGACCAAGCCGATATGCCAGTTGTGGAGTGGGCAGACCACGGTTTCACCGAATACCAAGCCTTGGCTCAAGGGACCACGCTTATGGGGGCACTGGTCGAGCAAGGCAAACACTTTGTCCTCAGCGTTACGAAAAATCGCTACTTCAACGCCCTTCTCACGCTGCACGCGGCGTGCCCCCAGCCTGGGGATATCGTCAACTTTGCAAATGACTTTCCATTCGGTCATAGGTGGTCCTTAAAGGGATATGGCTTCAAACTGACGCGTGTCGACATTCGCTTTGTCAAACTCAAACCAGGGATCTGGTTCGCCGTCGAGTGCAAATTGCAAACGTGCCCACAAGGCTTTGCGACCCGCTTCGTCGTCCAAGATTTTTTTCTTAACGTAGTCCATGCCCACGCGGTTCACGTAATGCACGGTGCGCTCGAGGTACCAACCTTCTTCTCGGTAGAGCTGCATGAAGGCACCGGTGTACTCCATCACCTCGTTAGAGGTTTTTACCTTCACAAAAAATTGTGCGACTTCGGTTTTGATACCGCCGTTACCTGCGATGTACATCTCCCAGCCGCTGTCCACGCCGATGATGCCCACGTCCTTGATGCCCGCCTCAGCGCAGTTGCGCGGGCAGCCCGACACCGCGAACTTCACCTTGTGCGGCGCGTACATGCGCCACATGGCTTTCTCCAAGTCCTTGCCCATGGTGGTGCTGTCTTGCGTGCCCATGCGGCACCACTCGCTGCCCACGCAGGTTTTGACGGTGCGCAAGGCTTTAGCGTAGGCATGACCGCTGGGCATGCCAATGTCTTTCCAGACATTGACCAAGTCTTCTTTTTTGACACCGAGCAAGTCAATGCGTTGACCCCCCGTGACCTTGACCGTGGGGATCTTGTACTTGTCTACCACGTCAGCGATGCGGCGCAATTCATCGGCTGTGGTTTCGCCACCCCACATGCGTGGGATGACGCTGTAGGTGCCATCCTTTTGGATGTTGGCGTGGCTGCGTTCGTTGATGAGGCGGCTTTGCGGATCGTCCACCGCTTCTTTGGGCCAACTGCTGAGGCGGTAGTAATTGATGGCGGGGCGGCAGGTGGCGCAACCCGTAGAACTTTTCCAATCCATGAATGTGAAGACGGCCTCGTTGGTCAACAGCTTGTGGTCGCGAATGGCATCGCGCACTTCTTGGTGGCTGTGCTCGGTACAGCCGCAGATGGCTTTTTTCTTCGGCGTGGCCGAGTAGTCGCCGCCGGCGGTGAACATCAAAATCTGTTCGACCAAACCTGTGCAGGAGCCGCACGACGCGCTGGCCTTGGTGTGCTTGCGCACTTCGTCCAAGGTGAACAAGCCTTTGTCTTTGATGGCTTTGCAAATCGCACCTTTTTTCACGCCGTTGCAACCGCAGACCTCAGCATCGTCTGGCATGCTGGCAGCTTTGCTATGACCTTCGTGGCCCACGTCACCGATGTTGGATTCGCCAAACATCAACTTCTCGCGAATGTCAGCCACACTGCGGCCATCGCGCAGCAGCTTGAAGTACCAGCTGCCGTCTACCGTGTCGCCATACAAGCAGGCCCCCACCAGTTGGTCGTTGCGGATGACGAGCTTTTTGTAGACCCCTTCGTGCGGGTCACTCAGCACGATCTCTTCGGTACTGCCATCGTCAGCGCCCATGAATTCACCTGCGCTGAACAAATCAATGCCCGTTACCTTGAGCTTGGTCGAGGTGAGCGAGCCGGTGTAGCGGCCAATGCCGAACTCCGCCAAATGGTTGGCCAGCACCTTGCCTTGTTCAAACAAGGGCGCCACCAAACCATAGGCAATGCCTCGGTGCGCGGCACATTCGCCAACCGCATAGATACGGGGATCGGTCACGGTTTGCAAGGTGTCGCTGACCACAATGCCGCGCTCGCAATGCAAGTGCATTTGCTCGGCCAGTTTTGTGTTGGGACGAATGCCCACGGCCATGACCACCAATTCAGCGGCGACGTGCGTACCGTCTTTGAACAACACCGAGGCCACGCGGCCGTGTTTGTCGGCTTGCAATTCTTGGGTGTGTGCGCCCATGCGGAACTGCATACCGCGTTCCTCCAGCGAGCGTTGCAACAAGCCACCCGCGACTTTGTCGAGCTGACGCTCCATCAGCCATTCAGCCACATGGACCACCGTCACGCGCATGCCGCGTTTCATCAATCCGTTGGCTGCTTCGAGACCCAGCAAACCCCCACCAATCACCACGGCATGTTTGTACTTCGTGGCCGCATCAATCATGGCTTGTGTGTCGGCGATGTCACGGTAGGCCAGCACACCATCCAATTCACGCCCCGGAACGGGCAACATGAAAGGGTTAGAGCCAGTGGCTAAAATCAAACGGTCATAAGCTGCAGTTTTGACCTCGCCTGCTGCGTTGCTGGCGTGTACTACGCGCTTGACGCGGTCCACCTCGGTCACCGTCCAGCTGGTGTGCAGGCTGATGTGGTTGTCGCTGTACCAGGCTAGTGGGTTGAGGATGATTTCATCCAAGGTTTGTTCACCCGCGAGCACCGGCGACAGCAGGATGCGGTTGTAGTTGGGGTGTGGTTCTGAGCCAAAGACGGTGATGTCGTAAAGGTCAGGTGTGAGCTTGATCAGTTCTTCCAAGGTGCGTACACCGGCCATGCCGTTGCCCACCATCACGAGTTTGAGTTTGTTTGTCATGCGCGTTTCCTCAGTGTTTCTCGACGTGTGCTTGACGCGTGTACAAAAAGTCGATCACAGCTTTGCGGTAATGCAAATAGGCAGCGTCATCAGCCAGCGTGACCCGTGAGCGCGGGCGGGGCAGCTCGACGTGCAACATTTCACCGATGGTCGCGGCAGGGCCGTTGGTCATCATCACTATCTTGTCGGACAGCAACACGGCTTCGTCCACATCGTGGGTCACCATCACCACCGTGCTTTGGGTGTTGGCCACGATGGCGAGCAACTCGTCTTGCAGTTTGGCACGGGTGAGAGCATCGAGCGCGCCAAACGGCTCGTCCATCAGCAGCACTTGGGGCTCCATCGCCAAAGCACGGGCAATACCCACGCGTTGCTTCATACCTCCTGAGATTTCGCCGGGTCGTTTGAAGGCCGCATGGCTCAAACCCACCATCTCTAGCGCGGCG
>JBJOQO010000120.1:0-5980 GCA_046049865.1 Pseudomonadota bacterium
GTCGGCCCAAGCGGCGCAGCTGCAAGAGCTGATGTCCTTCTTCCAAGTGGAAACGGGGGGGCGCCGCGAAGCACCTGCACGTTCCGCCAAAGCGGCCTCTTCACCCAAACGCGCCGCACCGCGCCAGAGCAAAGGCGACGACTTTGAAACCGGCGTGATTGGCGGAAGCAGTGGTTTGCCATGGAGCAGCGGCAAGGTCAATGGGACGTCTGCCAACCACGGCGACGCAGTAGACGAAAACAGTTTCGGTCGCTTTTAAGGAGCCCTCATGAACGAGTTGGCTGTACCGAGCAGTACTGCATCGGCCTCGCCGCTGGCGATGTTGGCCGAGCAACAGTTGCTGTGTTTTGTCCTTGGCGACAGGGGCTACGCGGTTGGAATCGACGTGGTCAGAGAAATTCTCAAAGCCGTGCCCACCACCGAGTTGCCACGCATGCCTCGTTTTGTGCGTGGTGTGATGAACTTACGCGGCGCAGTGGTTCCGGTGATTGACCTGTCCGCGCGCCTGGGCCTGGGCCTGATGGGCGTGGACAGGCGCACCTGCATCATCATCGTGGAGCTGCCCGTGGGCAACGGCCCCGACGCATTGCTGCACAAACTCGGTGTGATGGTGGACTCGGTCAACGAAGTGATTGACGCGGGTGCCGCCCAGATTGAAGCCGTTCCGCAGTTGGGCACGCATATTCCGCCCGAATTCATCTGCGGCATGGCGCGCATACGCGGTGAATTTTTGCCGGTGCTGGCCATGGACCGTGTGCTGGACTCTGACGACTTGGCCCATCTGATTGGCCAGCAACCCACGGTCACAGTGCGTTGAACGCTGGCACTCAAAGAGAACCATATGACCCTGTCTCAACATTCTTTCGACGCGGTATCCGACATGTTCCACAGCGTGTCGGGCATACGCCTGACAGCGGCCAAGAAGCCTTTGGTCGAAGGGCGTCTGCAAAAGCTGGCACGCGAGCGGGGTTTGCAAGACGTGGAGATTTACGTCAAAGACCTGCTCAAGCAGCAGGACCGAAATGAGTTGGTCCGGGTGGTGGACAAACTCACGACCAATGAGACGTATTTTTTTCGTGAGCCTGCGCATTTCGAGTTTCTGGACGATCTTGTCAAAACCCGCAGATCGAAAGACCTGTTTCGTGTCTGGAGCGGCGCGAGCAGTTCGGGCGAAGAGGCGTACAGCATTGCCATGCTGCTCGCCGATCGTTTGGGCTCCAGCGGTTGGGAAATCATAGGCACCGATTTGTCGACCGACATGGTGGCCACCGCAAAGCGTGCGCTTTATCCAATGTCGCGGGCCAAGGGCGTGTCACCGGCTTACCTCAAACGTTTTTGCATGAAGGGCCATGGCCAGTACGAAGGTCATTTGCTCATCAGCAAGGAGTTGCGCAAGAACGTGCATTTCCAACCGGCCAACCTGACACAACCGCTGCCAGACATTGGCACGTTCGACGTGATTTTTCTGCGCAATGTGTTGATCTACTTCGACAACGCTGGCAAGGCAGATATCGTGCGCCGCGTGCTGCCTTTGTTAAAAGAAGGCGCCTACTTGTTGCCCGGCCATGCCGAGTCGCTGAGCAACCTCGGTCTTGAAGTTCGACCCCTGCGCCCTGCCGTGTATGAGCGCCTCTAAACCCGCACTCAAGTCAACACGGCCTGCGCCCTTGCAAAGCGCGGACAGCGCCGACCTTTTTTTGATGCCGGGTCAGCTGTACTTCGGTGCCAAAGCCCGCAGCCTGAGAACCTTGGTGGGTTCGTGCGTGGCGCTGACACTGTGGCACCCGACGCGCCGCATTGGCGGCATGTGCCACTACCTTTTGCCGTCCAGGCCGCGCAGCGAGAACATGCCTGCTGATGGCCGTTATGGCGACGAAGCGGTCGAGTTGCTGGTGCAGGCCTTGATGCGCGCCAACACCAAATCATCGGAGTACGACTGCCATCTGTATGGCGGGGCGGACACCATGCCGGATCAAGCCGGAGTCAAGCTCAATGTGGGCGAACGCAACATCGAGCAAGGTTGGAATTTGATTGAAAAGTACGGTTTCTCGCTCGTCGGGGTTGACGTGGGCGAGAACATGCCGCGCAACGTGCGGTTAGAAATCGCTACCGGCGAGGTGCTGATGCGCCGTGGTGGAAGTCATTAGAAAAGCAACTGAAGTACCGGAGTACACCCATGCCCGTTCGAGCCATGATCGTTGACGACTCTGCAGTGGTTCGCAAGCACCTGGCCGATACCTTGACTGCCGGCGGCGTGCAAGTGATTGCCAGCGCCAGTGACCCGATTTTTGCCTGGCCCAAGATGCAAGAAAACTGGCCCGATGTGGTCGTGCTGGATGTGGAGATGCCGCGCATGGATGGCATCACCTTCCTCAAGAAAATCATGGCCGAGCGGCCCACACCTGTGGTGATGTGCTCCACCTTGACCGAGGCCGGTTGCGAAACCACCATGCAGGCGCTGGCTGCTGGTGCGGTGAGTTTTGTCACCAAACCCAAGATGGGTTTAAAGACATTCTTGGAAGATACCAGCAACGGGCTGGTGGACGCGGTGCGTGCAGCGTCCCGCGCCAATTTGCGCGCGGTATCGGGCTCCAAAGCGGCCTTTGCGGCGCGTGCGCAAGTGGCATCTGCAACGGCAGTGCCTTCAGGGGTTGCCCATGCCGCACAAGCCGCCATGTCTGTCACCACCGACCGTGTGATTGCATTGGGCCTGTCCACCGGCGGCGTGCAATCGGTGGAGGTGGTGCTCAAGATGCTGTCGCGCACCTCACCCGGGGTGGTCATGGTGCAGCACATGCCAGAGAAGTTCACGGCTTCGTTGGCGGCGCGGCTCAATGGTTTGTGCGACCTGGATGTGTCTGAAGCCAAGGACGGCGACCGTGTGTACAACGGCCGTGTGTTGATCGCCCCCGGCGGTTGCCACATGAAGCTCAAACGCAGCGGTGCGCAGTACGTGGTGGAGGTGTTCGACGGACCCTTGGTCAACCGCCATAAACCGTCGGTTGACGTATTGTTCCGCTCGGTCGCTGCCTGCGCCGGGCGTAATGCTCTGGGCGTGATCATGACCGGCATGGGCGACGACGGCGCGCGTGGCCTGCGCGAGATGCGTGAAGCGGGTGCGATGACGGCGGCGCAAGATGAAGCGAGCTGCGTGGTGTTTGGCATGCCCAAAGAAGCCATCAAATTGGGCGCGGCCGACGACGTGGTTTCATTGCACGATGTGGCACCTTGGTTGATGCACCAGGCCAATCAGCCGCTCAAACCTTTGGTCAAGCCGCGCTGATCGCAGGGCCAAGCGGGTAAACCCCTTTTTGGCCCCTAAACGAGCACTCCTAGAATGGGGGTGACTCTCGGAGATGCTCACCATGGTTCAACCCCGACGCGCTGCACCCGCCGCTGCCAAAGCAGCGGCATCTTCATCGGCCACCGAGCCATCCGCCAAGGCCAGGGGCGCAGATTCTTTGCCCCAGCGGGTGCTCAAAAAATACCCCAACCGGCGTCTTTACGACACCCAAACCAGCAGTTACATCACCTTGACCGATGTGAAAGCCATGGTGCTGGCAACGCAAGACTTTGTCGTGGTCGATGCCAAAACCAATGAAGACCTCACGCGCAGCATCCTGCTGCAAATTATTTTGGAAGAAGAAAGTGGCGGTCTGCCCATGTTTTCCGCCCAGGCGCTGGCGCAGATCATTCGTTTTTATGGCCACTCCATGCAGGGCATGATGGGCACCTACTTGGAGAAGAACCTGCAGACCTTCACCGACATTCAGGCCAAGTTGGCCGAGCAGTCCAAGGGCTTGTACGACCCGCGTGCGATGTCACCCGACTTGTGGTCGCAGTTTCTGCAAGGCCAGGCCCCGGGCATGCAAAGTGTGATGGGCAGTTATCTGGAGCAGTCCAAGACCATGTTCACCCAGATGCAAGAACAAATGGCCAAACAGGCGGGAACTTTGTTTCCGGGTATGCCGGGGTTTAAGGCACCGAAGAAGGGGTAGATGACATGGGCAGTGATAAACGCACTGCAGGAACCGTTGGAATCGTCATAGCAGTTTCTTGTGCGGCTATTTTCGCGATTTACGGTGTTGTCGAAGGCGCCTTTAGCGGACACGCTTTAGGTCCCTTGCTCAAAGTTTCTGCGGTATTTGCCTGTTTCGGCTTTCTCTTTGGCAGCATTCTCGCGTTTGATGCGGAGCCCAGTGAGCGAGGAGAGGGCAGACCCGTGTTGCGAACTTTGTTGTCGGCACTTGCTGGTCTGTGTTTTGGTCTTGTCCTTAGTTTTCCCGTTGAAGGCGTTGCGCTATCTGTTCTGGTTGCGGCTGCGCTCGGTTACTTCGGACTTGTCTGGGCTCGACATGTTTGAGTGAATCGACTGATCGACGGATCAGAAAAACTCAATCCCGTCAGGCGCCAAGGCAGCGAGTTGTTCGCCCGAAGCGTTGTTGGCTGCCGACCCACCCGTCGGACTTGCTCCTTCCCCTTTGAGTTTTTGCATGAACTCGTCCAGCTGGTGCGCGCTGCCGCGCAGTTGTTCTGAGGCACCCACAGATTCCACGACCAGTTCGGTATTGGCTTGAGTCAGGGCTGAAAGCTGCTCCAAGCCTTGGCTGATGAGGCCAATGGCGGCACTTTGGCTCAGGTTGTTTTGGGTCACGTCGCGCATCTGGCCAGACACGTTGCGAAAGCCTTGACCGATGTCGGCAATTTTCGTTTTGACGGTTTCGATCTCCCGCACGCCAGCCGACACTTCATGATTGGAGCGTTCAATCACGTTTTTGATCTCGGTGGCCGCTGCCGCTGTTCTGGCGGCCAAAGCACGCACCTCACCGGCAACCACTGCAAAGCTGCGGCCCGCTGTGCCTGCGCGGGCGGCCTCAATGGCCGCATTGAGCGCCAGGATATTGGTTTGGAACGTGAGCTCGTCGATCACGGTGAGTGCCTTGGACATTTCACCCGTGCTTTTGCGGATGCGGCCAATGGCGTCCACCGCACCATCCACCACCACACGGCTGCGGTCGGCTTCATCACACAGGCCTTGGCTGAGCTGGTCCACATGCGAGGCCATGTCGGAGGTGATGCGCACAGAAGCCAATACGTCGTCAATGGCCAAGGTGGTGTTGCCAATCACCGAAGCCTGTTCCTCGGAGCGGATGGCCAGTGTTTGTGCGGCCAGTGTCAGTTGATCCCCAGCGCCTGCCACTTGGCTTGAGGCCTGAACCAAGTTGCCCACCAAGCCCTGCAGTCCGTCCAGCATGGCGTTGACGGCGATACCGAGTTTGGCGTTGTGGCCTTGCGCCGGAACCGCGACGCGTGCATCCAGTTGGCCACTCGCAGCTTGCTCTAAGGTGGTGACTATGTTGGCCAAGTCTTCGTGGCGTTTCATGGCGGTTGCCGCTTGCAGGTAGGCGACGATGACGGCCAGGCCGATCGCCGCAGGCACGCCGGCCCACGGCCAAATCGCAGCGGCGGCCATCAGGGGCACAACGAGCCGCGTGGTGAGGGTCACCACCCGAGAGGGCAGGGCCAGACAGCGCTGTGCCGGCCACCAGAATAACTTTCTGCAACGGGTCAGCGAGATTGTTTTCATACTGCGTGGTCAGACTTGTTGTGGGCATTCATGCCAGTCACTTGCGCAACCGCTTGAACCAGAACATGAGGCAAAAAAGGTTTGGACAACCAAGCCCGCACACCCGCATCTCTGCAGCGTGCCATCTTGCTGACGTTGGCCTCGGTAGAAAACATGATGATGGGCACCTGGGCTTGTCTGCTGTGCAGACGAACGTTTTCGACAAACGTGGCACCGTCCATGCGTGGCATGTTCAAGTCACTCAAGATGCAAGACAGGCGGGGGCCATCGAGTTGTTTCAAACCCGCCTCGCCATGTTCGGCTTCAATCACTTGATGGCCAGCACGCTCCAGCGCTATTCGAGCAACGGCTCGAAAGCTGGCGGAGTCATCAACGACAAGGACGAGGCTGAGG
>JBJOQO010000121.1:0-5939 GCA_046049865.1 Pseudomonadota bacterium
TGTGCAAATCAATCCCCGCGTAAAGTTCCATGTCGGCCTCCTTGGCTTAGGTTTCCATCGTCTGAATCGCAATCCAAACGATAGACCCCTCAATGGAGGCCGACTCACGGGTAGATGTTTATCAGGTAAAAAAGCCCGTGGCTTTGAGCCCGGTGTTGAACCATGTTGCTGACGGCATCGCCAAAATCCACCAAGGCGTCGAGGTCGGGCAAGGTACCCGCCACCCCGCCCCACAGCGCCGCCTTCCACACCGCCGTGCGCCGCCCCATGACAGCCACTGCGATGCTGCTGCCCAGCGCCAATTGCGAGAGTGAGTCCATAACGAAAGCGGTCAGGGTGCAAAAAAAGAATGTCAGTATCAAACAAGAGTCCTGTGACTACTCCTTGAAATCCCCCCCAAACCCCATGACAAACCCCTCAGGTTGGATGTACTTACGCAGCGCCGCGTTCACCTGGTCCACCGTCAACGCTGAGAGTGCACGATCCACCTCGGCAGACCGAGAAAAATTGCGTTTCATGTAGAGGTTGTTGACCCAGGCACCCGCCAGATTCTCGTCTTGGGCGCGGGAGAGGCGGCGGAAGTTGAGCAGGCCACTTTGCCCAGAGCGCAGCTCCTCGGCAGTGAAGCCGTCTTTGAGAACACGCTGGATTTCTTCTTTGAATGCGGCCTCCACCTTGGCACGGGCGCTTGGCGCGAAGATGGCGCTGGCTGTCCACAGCGAGTGCGGCTCGTGTTGGTTCCAATTGATTTGGCTGCGCACGTCATAGGACAGGCCATCGGTCTCGCGAATGCGTTTCCACAGGCGTGAGTTACCGCCGTTGCCCACCAGGTAGTTAGCCATCATCAAGGCAGCGTAGTCGGCATCGCTTTCCGCCACAGGCAGGCGCAGGCTGACGCGCATCGTGGCGTTTTGTTTGTCGGGTGTGTTGACGCGCAACTGGGTGGGGGGAACTGCCACCCAAGGATCGGCAACGCGCTTCGGTTCAATGTTCGATTTCCAAGCAGACGCCTCGCCACCCCAGGCTTGCGTGAGTGCGGCTTTCAAAGCGGGAACATCGACATCACCCACGGCCGACAGCTCAATTTGGTTGCCGCCATAAAACCGTTGATGGAAGGTTTTGACTTTTTCAAGCGTCACGGCCTGCGTGTCTTCCGCCATCTCGTCGAAGGTGGGCGCGTAACGCACATCGCCACGCGGATAGGCATTGCCGTGGCGTGCCATGGCGTTTTGAAGCGCGGGGCCGGGCTCTTTGCGCTGCGATTCAATGCCGGCAAGCGCCTGGCGTTTGATTTCGTCGAGACTGGCCTGTGCCAGCAGCGGCTCTCGCAGCATGTGGGCCACCAAGGTCATGGCCGCGGCCAGGTGTTCACGCCGTGAGTTCAGGGTGACCGTCACCTGGCCCGTGCCGGCCGAAACACTCAGTTCGGTCTTCAATTCGTTCAAGCGGTCTTGAAACTGCTGGCGGCTGAGCGTGCGGGTTCCTTTGTCGAGCATCGCTGCAAGGAAGTCAGGCGCTTCGCCTTGGCCGAAGAGTGATTTTTCGTCGCCGTACCTGAGAGTGAGTTGGGCCGCTACTGCGCCGCCACGTGTGCTCTTGGGCAAGAAGGCGGCGCGCACACCAGCCACTTGCCACAACTCGCTGGCACGGTTGAGGTTGTCCGGGCTGGCGTCGAACGCCTGGGTTGCGGCAGCGGCAGCTTGCGGTTTGAACGACTGCATCTCGCGCGCCACATCCACCCGAGCGGGTTCGGGCGCACGGCTCACGGTCTCGGAGGGCAAGTAAATCCCCACGGTGCGATTGCTTTGCAGTAGCCGCTCTTGTGCCACACGCTGCACATCGGCCAATTGAGCGTCGCGTACCCTGTCCCGTTGGAGGAAGAAGAGCCGCCAATCGCCTTGGGCCACGGTTTCGCTCATGGCGATGCCCACGGCTTGCGGGTCGCTGAAACTTTGCTCCCAGCCTTTGAGCCAGGTGGCTTGGGCGCGTTTGAGTTCTTCGGGTGTGATGGGCTCTTTGGCGACGGACTCCAAAGTGCGCAGCAATTCATCACGCGCGGTATCGGTATTCTGCCCGGCACCGAGTTGTGCACCGAAGATGGCAAACCCCGGCTCCGCCAATGCAGCCGTGAAAGCAAAGGTGCTGGCGGCGAGTTGTTTCTCGGTAAGGCGCTGGTGCAAACGGCCTGCTGGGGTATCGCCCAAAATCAAACCCAGCAACTCCACCGCCGCGAAGTCGGGGTGGGCCGCAGGCGGAATGTGATAACCCGCGTAGATCAATGGCACGCCACCTTTGCGCCGCAAGGTAATGCTGCGCTCGCCGTCTTGGGTGGGATCCAAGGTGTAGGTCGTTGGCAACGCCATGGGGCCGACTCGCAATGGCTTCTTGAGAGGGCCGAAAGACTCCGCCACCCAGGCCAACACCTGCTTCTGGTTGAACTTGCCAGAGACGATGAGGGTGGCGTTGTCAGGCTGGTAGTGGCGACGGTAGAAGGCTTGCAGGCGTGGAATGTCCACGTTCTCCACATCGCTGCGCGCGCCTATGGTGCTTTTGCCGTAGTTGTGCCACTGGTACATGGTGGCCAGGGTTTTTTCAAACAGGATGCGTCCGGGGCTGTTCTCGCCTTGCTCCATTTCATTGCGCACCACGGTCATCTCGGGGTCGAGGTCTTTGCGGGCGATGAAGCTGTTGACCATGGCGTCGGCCTGCCAAGCCAGGTACCAGCGCAGGTTGTCGTCGTTGGCGGAAAAACTGGCGGTGTAGTTGGTGCGGTCGTACCAGGTGCTGCCGTTGGCGGCGAGGCCGCGTTTATTGAAGTCGGCCCAGACCTGGGGGTGCTTGGGGGAGCCTTTGAAAAGCAAATGCTCCAGCAAATGCGCCATGCCGGTTTCACCATAACTCTCGTGCCTGGAACCCACACGGTAGGTCATGTTGACCGTGGTGGTGGGTTTGGCCTCGTCCGGTATCAAGAGCAACTGCAAACCGTTGGCGAGGCGGTATTCCTGTATGCCTTCGACGGCACGCACCGCTTCGATGGTGTGGTTCTTCGCTGGGCGCTGGGCCTCAGCTGCGGGCTTGGATTTGTTCTTGGGTTTGGCATGGGCCGGGAGCGCCAAGCCCAAACAAAGGGTCGTCAGCAGCGCGAAACAAAACGAACGGGCAGAGAGTGAAGACATGAATAACCTTGATCAAAAATGCACCATTGAAGAGGCATGGAAGTAGAGCCCGTCATTGGCTCAAGGTTCCGCGGCAACAACAAGAAGACTCAAACTTCGATGCCCATCAGGCCGCCAGCCCAGCCAAACGCCAGGTGTCAAGAAGCGCCTGGGGCCAAATGCCCTGCTTCATCAAGTTCTGCACCGCTGCGCACTCATCGTGGCAGGACAAACCTTGGCCTCGAAGCCAGTCATCATTGAAGTAACGGTCTCGATAACGTTCGCCCGCATCGCACAGCAAGGTCACGATGGAGCCCGTTTCACGACGTTGTTTCATGTGCTGGGCGCAGGCCAGCGCGGCGATCAAGTTGGTGCCGGTAGAGCCGCCCACCAAACGTCCCAGCTGTTGGCTCAAGGCCCGCATCGCGCCGAGCGACCAGACATCAGGCACCTTGACCATGGCGTCAATCACCCCAGGCAAAAACGAGGCTTCGACCCGAGGGCGGCCGATGCCTTCGATGCGCGAACCGTGGGGCAGCGTGAGCGAGGCATCAACGGTTTGGTAGTAATCAAAAAAGACGGAGCGCTCGGCGTCCACGCCACACACCAGGGTTGGGTGGCTGCAGTAACGCACATAACGACCTATGGTGGCCAAAGTGCCTCCGGTGCCTGCGCTGGCGACGATCCATGTCGGCAGCGGATTCGGCTCCAACTTCATTTGCGTGAAGATGGCTTCGGCAATGTTGTTATTGGCCCGCCAGTCGGTGGCGCGTTCCGCGTAGGTGAACTGGTCCATGTAGTGACCACCCAGCTCGTGGGCAAGCCGCTGCGACTCAATATAAATCGCATGCGGGTCGTCCACCAAGTGGCAGCGTCCACCTTGAAATTCAATCGCCGCCACTTTTTCGGCCGACGTGGTGCGCGGCATCACGGCCACGAAAGGCAGGCCAAGCAACCTTGCAAAGTAGGCTTCTGAAATGGCCGTGGAGCCGCTGGACGACTCCACCACTGTGGTGCCTTCTTTCAACCAACCGTTGCACAGGGCGTAGAGGAAAAGGCTGCGCGCGAGGCGGTGCTTGAGGCTGCCGGTGGGGTGACTGGACTCGTCTTTCAGGTAGAGCGAAATGCCGGGAAAGCCGGGCATGTCCACGGGGATCAGGTGGGTGTCACTGGAGCGCTGAAAGTCGGCTTCGATGCGGCGCACCGCTTCGCGAACCCAGCCGCGGTTCTTGTCGGACGAAGATGTCATGGTTGTGATTCTTTGATTTGAGTGAGCGCTGCAAGCAAACCTTCGGGCAGCTGCAATGCCTTGCCTTGCGCAAAATTCACCCAAACGATGGTCGCACCGCCCGCAGCGACGATGGTGTCGGGTGCATCGGTTCGTTCAAACGTGACCACGTGGTCAAAACTGCGGCGACCGAGTTCAGTCAAATAGAGTTTTGCCACGAGATCGCCCGGGTAGAGCAGCTGTTGATAAAAATTGCAGAACACATTGACCACCACCACGCCTTCACCGTTGCGAGGGTCCACATACTGCAGCTGGTTCAACCAATCCACCCGTGTGTTCTCCAGGTAGCGAAAGAACTCGACGTTGTTCACATGACCAAAGGCATCCATGTCGCCCCAGCGGATGGGGAACTGAGTTTGGTAGGCCAGGAATTTTTCTTCGGGAATGTCGATGCGCATCAATGTGGCCCTTGCTCAAACTCACTGGCTGCTGTCGTTGTTGGACACCGGTGCCATCACCCGCGCTGGATGCCCAATTCGCTGAAAAGCCGTTCAACCAAGGCGCGCAGCTCAGCCACCTCGGTTTGCAGTTCCATCTGTTTGGATTGGAGTGCAGCCAGCTCCTCGCCACCACCATGACTGGGCGCGACGGACATGGCGTTCACATCCACCTCCCCACACAAGAGATGCGCCCACCTTGGCTCCCTTGCACCGGGCGCTTTGGGCAACTTCACCACCAAAGCGCCTCCCTTGTCGGAAGCACGATCGAGCAACTCTTGGAGGAAGCCCTCCACCGATGACAAATCCGCAAATCGATGCAAACGCTCGCTGTTGGCTCGCAACTCCGCCGAGGTCTGCGGCCCACGCAACATCAAGGTGGCGAGCAAGGCCACGGCTTGGGAAGGCAGGCCCATGGTGCGCGCCATGTTGTGCTCGAAACGCGCCACGCGCGAGCCACTGCGCTCCAGCACCAGTTGCAGGCCGCGCAGGTCTTCGACAGCCCCCTGCACGTCAACCTCCGAAGCATTGATCACCGGGTCACGTGCCGTTTTTTGATTGCATCCCAACACCAAGGTATTGAGTGACATCGGATAGCTGTCGGGCACGGTGTGTGCCTTTTCAACCAACACAGCCAGCACACGGGCTTCTAGGGGGGTCAGCGGTCGTTGCATAGTCAAACAGAAAAACCGTCGTCAGCTTGAATCACCGCGCCGTTCACGAAATGACTTTCATTGGCGACCAACATCATCAGCACCGCATCCAAATCTTTGGGCACACCTACGCGTTTGCGCGGTAAAGACTCCACCAAACGTTTGCCTTGTTCGGTCGCCCAGCGGTGGTGGTTGATTTCGGTGTCGATGTATCCCGGGCAGATGGCATTGACATTGATGCCGTACTTGCCCCATTCCAAAGCCATGCAGCGCGTCATGTGGATGACAGCCGCTTTGCTCATGGCATAGATGCCAATCTGACTCAAGGCGCGCAGCCCCACGGTGGAGGCAATGTTGACAATCCGCCCCCCTGTGAAGGTGCCAGGCGCTGCCCCTTGGGCCCGTG
>JBJOQO010000122.1:0-5713 GCA_046049865.1 Pseudomonadota bacterium
CGGGTCTGGCACTGTTCTACGGCGGCTTGGTACGCAGCAAAAACATGCTGTCAGTACTGATGCAGGTCTTCATGATCTTTGCGCTGATCTCGGTGTTGTGGGTGGTTTACGGCTACTCCATGGCCTTCACCGCAGGCAACCCATTCTTCGGCACACTGGACAAGCTCTTCTTGAAGGGTGTGACGCCAGAGTCGATTGCGGCAACTTTCAGCAAGGGCGTTTACCTGCCTGAGTTCACCTTCATCGCCTTCCAAGGCACCTTCGCAGCGGTGACGGTGGCCCTGATCGTCGGCGCGTTTGCCGAGCGCATCAAGTTCTCCGCCGTGTTGCTGTTTGCCGTGTTGTGGTTCACCTTCAGCTACATCCCGGTGGCCCACATGGTTTGGTATTGGGACGGCCCAGACGCCATCACAAGTGAAGCTGCTCTGGCAACGGTTACTGCCAACGCGGGCTTCATGTGGGCCAAAGGCGCACTCGACTTCGCTGGTGGCACCGTGGTGCACATCAACGCGGCGGTGGCTGGTTTGGTGGGTGCCTACATGATCGGCAAACGACTTGGTTACGGCAAAGAGTCCATGGCCCCACACAGCCTGACGCTGACCATGGTCGGTGCATCTTTGCTGTGGGTGGGTTGGTTCGGCTTCAATGCCGGCTCCAACCTGGAAGCCAACGGCATCTCCGCCCTGGCCTTCATCAACACCGTGGCCGCGACTGCGATGGCGACCTTGGCTTGGGCGGCGGGTGAAGCGCTCATGAAGGGCAAAGCCTCCATGCTCGGCGCGGCCTCAGGTGCGGTGGCTGGCCTGGTGGCCATCACCCCGGCTTGCGGCTTCGTCGGTGTGGGCGGCGCCTTGGTGATTGGCCTGCTGGCTGGTGTGATCTGTTTGTGGGGTGTTAATGGCCTGAAGCGTTTGCTGGGTGCGGACGACTCGCTCGACGTGTTCGGCGTGCACGGCGTGGGCGGCATCTTGGGTGCCTTGCTGACCGGCGTGTTCGCAGCGCCCAGCCTGGGCGGCACCGGCATCTGCAACTACGTCACCGACAAATGCGGCGAATGGGGCAGCATTGGTGGTCAGGTGTGGATCCAGGCGCAAGGGGTTCTCTACACCGTCGTGATCTCTGCGGTGGTCTCCTTCATTGCCTTCAAGGTTGTTGACCTCTTGGTCGGTCTGCGTGTACCTGAAGAAGACGAGCGCGAAGGCCTCGACATCAGCTCGCACGGCGAGACGGCCTATCACAAGTAATTCATTGCAACCGCTACTCCAACGGCTAAGGCCACCTTCGGGTGGCCTTTTTTATGGGTGGTGCTTCGGAGTCAACGCTAAGCCGTCGACATCACTGTCGCCGGCCTCGCTCCGTTGTGCGGTAAGGTGGGTGTTTGTTTGGAGACGGCCCATGCCACGCCCCCTGTTGGACGAAACCAATTTGCATCCTGCCATTCGAGACCGTGTCGCCCATTGGCATGCCGACATCGTGCACAACGTGCAAGCGGCAACTCGATCTCACCCCGTGTTGGTAGTGGGCATGGCGCAGAACCCGTTTTGTCGGCGAGCTCGAAACACGCTGCGCAGTGCGGGCATAGAACACCACTATCTGGAGTACGGCAGTTACTTCAGCCAGTGGAAACCCCGGTTGGCGCTGAAGCTGTGGAGCGGTTGGCCCACTTTTCCGATGGTGTTCGTCGCTGGACACCTGATCGGCGGGGCCCTCCAGTTGCAAGATTTGGTGAACAGCGGTGAGATCAAACGTTTGTTGCAGGCTCAGTGACAAACTGCATATGGCCCGTGAACCGACCTTGCAGAACCTGAAGCAGTCGTTTTGCGTTGCTGCTTTGCACAGGGCTTGCTAAGTCGCATCCAAGCTCCCTGGCGAGGGCGCTCATCTGCCAACGCATCTCTCCCAAGCACGCCTCAAGTTCAATGGCCGTGAGTTTGTCGATGGGTTGCACCTGCTCGCTGGGTTGGCACAAGTGGCTCGCACCACTGGCGTAAAAAGCGGTCAGTAGACGTTTGCAGGCCGCTTGGGCCCGCTGGCACCAGGGCGAATTGTGGTTTTCTTCCTGCACCACGCCCGCACTCAAGTCGCTTGCTTGATGCAAGCATGCGGACAAGCCTTGGGCTTGTTGTGACAGGTGGTGCCAGTCGGGTGGCGCAGCGATGTCCTCGGCATTCAAGGGAAGGGCTTGCTGCACCATCTGAATCCACGGTGAAGCAAACTGCCCGGGCAACAAACGCAGAGCCACTTGGGCCCGTGCACGGCCCGTTTGTGTATGGGAGTGGACCTGGGTCACGACACCCACCAAGGCCTCCGCCGCCGCCAACAAACCGCCCAAGGTGGACAGGCCATGGGCCTGCAAGCGCTGTGGATAGCCCGAGCCATCCAGACGCTCGTGGTGCTGCCCCACAGCTTGGCCCACCGCTGCGGGATAACGATCGAGCTGGTCGGCCACAAACTGACCGAGTCGCGGGTGGTCGCTGTAGGCCAACCAGTCCTGGGCTGACATGTGGTCATGGCGACGCAGCCCGGGGGCAAGGTAGAGCTCACCTGCGTCGTGCAACCAACCGGCCAAGGCCGCTTGTTGGGTTTCTGTTTGATCCCAACCTGCCCGTTGGGCCAAGGCTGCACAAACAAAACTGACCGCAGCCGCATGGTCAAAAGCATCGGGCGCGGTGCAGGCGGCGAGCAGTTGGGTGGCTGGGCCCCAACGCAAGCTTCTCAGGGTCTCGAACAGCGTATTGGCGCCAATCCCAGTGGCCAGGCGGCTCAATCCGTCGTCTGAGGCCACCAGAACCTGGGCCCGTCGGGCGAGGTCGGCGCTGCTGGGGGCGTTATCCGCCGCAAGGCTCAACTCCAAGGGACTGTGCAGGGCTTGGTCGCGCAGCCCCTCGGCGGTCTCGGCGGTCAGGTACTCGCCTTGTGCCAACAGGCAGCGGCCATCACGGTGCCTGACCTCGCTGGCCACCAGGAATCGTTGCTGCCCGCCACGTTTGACGAGTCGCCGAAGAAGATGAGGGTTGGCCGCGCTTGCTGCTGATGCGTTCATAAAGAATGATGCCGAGAAACGACGAGGGCATTGTTGTTACCAAATGTCATTTTTTGATCAATCCTCAAATGCGGCAAGCTGGCATGGGTAACAGTGGGCGGCATCGGGCTGCGCATGGGGTGGGTGCGCAATGTTCGTCAGATGCCGTCACACGGACGCGTCCCTGGTGAAATATGCGGGCTGAGCCCGGCTCACGGCATACTTCGCGCCTGACGCTACAGCCGCACTGGAAAGATCCCATGCAACTCATTGGCATGCTCGAACAACGACCTGAGTTCAAGGCTGCGCCGCACTGTGATTTGACCTATGAACAAGGCAACTGATAAGGGGTTTTGGGCCGCCATCGGCCTGCTGACGGTGGCACCAGCATGGTCCCAGAGCGACCTCACCCCTTGCCGCATTCCTGGCGTGGCCCAGGAAGTTCGCTGCGGGGTCATTCAGCGCCCGCTGGACGCAACAAGGCCCAAAGGCACACAAATCGACATTCACTATGCGGTGCTGCCCGCCGTGGCCAGGCGCAAACGCGAGGATGCGGTGTTTTTCATTGCGGGCGGTCCGGGCCAAAGTGCCATCGACTTGATGCCCCATGTGCTGCCGCTCTTCTCACGCTTGAACCAACGCCGCGATGTGGTGTTTGTGGATCAACGCGGCACAGGAAGGTCTGCCCCGCTGCGCTGCGACCCACCCAAAACCAACACCCTCATCAGTTGGGCACAAAGCAGCGACCTCACCCAGTCGTTGCAAGACGCGCAGGATTGTTTGAAGAAGTTGAATGCCTTGCCCTGGGTCACCCACCCGAGCGACATCGGCCAGTTCACCACACCGCAGGCCATGCAAGACTTGAACGCGGTACGTGAACAACTTGGCGCCCGCACCATCAACCTGGTCGCAGCCTCCTATGGCACCCGAGCCGCGCTGGACTACCAGCGCCAATTTCCCCAGACGGTGCGGCGTATGGTGCTTGACGGTGTGGTGC
The DNA here is from genome assembly GCA_046049865.1 of Pseudomonadota bacterium. Taxonomy (GTDB): domain Bacteria; phylum Pseudomonadota; class Gammaproteobacteria; order Burkholderiales; family Burkholderiaceae_C; genus JANPCX01. Next base: position 4,020 of record JBJOQO010000122.1, read on the forward strand.
CTCCGAACATGGCTTTGCACAACAGCAGTGGGGTCGACGCCCAAGCGGCGCTTGACGCCGTGTGGGCCGCATGCAGCGCCGAAACCGCTTGCTTGAAGCGGTTTGGCGACTTGCGCACCACATGGCAACAACTGCTGCAAAGTTTGCCCCGAGACCAGCTCGTCAACGACCCCCGCACCGGCCAGAGCGAGGTGCTCACCATCACACGCGACATGGTGCTGGCTGCGGTGCGTGCTCCGCTTTACGCCCCCATCTTGGCAGCCGCGTTGCCACAAGCGCTGCACGACGCGGCATCTGGACGCTGGGAGGGACTGGCCGCATTGGCCAGTGCCCTTGCGCCACGCACCTCCCGACAGAGCGGCCCGCAGCTTTACACCGGCATGCACCTCACCGTGGTTTGCGCAGAAGACGTCAAACGAGCCCCCGCCTCAGCCGGCGCCGCCCAGACAGCGACAGACTTTGGCGACGCCTTGTCGCAGCGTTACGCCGCCATTTGCCCGCTGTGGCCGACTTCAGACATTCCGTCCGCGTTTTATCAACTCAAACCCAGCAACGCGCCGGTTTTGCTGTTGAGCGGTGGTGTGGACCCGGTCACGCCTCCAAGGCATGCCAAGCAGGTGGCCCAAGCCTTGGGCAACAAGGTCACCCAGGTGGTGGTACCCCAGGCCAGCCACGGCCTCATGAGCCTGCCTTGTGTGTCGGACCTGGTGTTTCGTTACGTGGACACACCTGACGGCCAAAGCCCCCAAGTCGACGGCAGTTGTTTGCAGTCCCTGCCACGGCCCCTGAGTTTCTCGCTACCAGGGATCGCACCATGATCGAGATCCATCACCTGGCCAAACGGTTTGTCGGCCGCGTCGATCCCAACAACAAGCGCCCCTGGTGGCAACGCGGTCGTCGAACCGTGATCGATGCCGTACGCGGCGTGAACTTCACCGCTGCAGACGGCCAGATCACCGGCCTGCTCGGCCCCAACGGCGCAGGCAAAACCACCAGCTTGCGTATGCTGGCAGGATTGATCACCCCCGACAGTGGAGATCTGTTTGTCGGCGGCACCAATGTGCGAACCGAACCGCGCGCGGCCCTGGCCAAGATGGGCTTGCTGTCGGACTCACGCGGCTTGTATCCGCGCCTGACCGCACGCGAAAACATTGTTTATTACGGCCAGCTCCAAGGCATGCAGATCCACGCCGCGCAGCAACGCGCCGAGTTGCTCGCGCAGTTGCTCGACATGCAGCCGCTCCTGGACCGCCGCGTGGAAGGCTTCAGTCAAGGCGAACGCATGAAAACCGCCCTGGCCCGCGCCTTGGTGCACGACCCCGCCCACATCGTGCTGGACGAGCCCACCAATGGCCTCGATGTGCTGTCCACCCGCGCCCTGCGTGATGCCCTGCGCTACTTTGCCAGCCCCGCCGGCGGCAACAAATGCGTGGTGTTTTCCACCCACATCATGCAAGAGGTGCAGCAGCTGTGCCACCACGTGGTGGTGGTGGCCGCAGGCCGCACGGTGGCCAGTGGCACCGTGGCCGAGCTGTGCGAACGCACCGGCGAGCGCGATTTTGAAAGTGCCTTCGTGGCCCTGGCCTTCGCCGACCCGGCGCTCTTGGACGCCACCATCCCGGACCCTTTGGCGATGAATCTCACAACCCGTTTGCCATGAACCCTTTAAGTTTCTGGCACGCCTGTGCCATCGT
>JBJOQO010000123.1:0-5499 GCA_046049865.1 Pseudomonadota bacterium
GATGTAGGTGTGGCCGGTGACCCAGCCGATATCGGCTGTGCACCAGAAGACATCGTTGGGCTTCAAGTCGAAGGTCCACTTGGTGGTCAGCATGGCGTGCAGCAGGTAGCCGCCGCTGGAATGCTGCACGCCTTTGGGTTTGCCTGTGGAGCCCGAGGTGTAGAGCAAAAACAAAGGATGCTCAGCGCCCACCCACTCCGGCTCACAGGTGGTGGCTTGGGATGCGACCACCTCATGCAGCCACAAGTCGCGGCCGGCTTGAAAGCGCACGTTGCCTCCGGTGCGGCGGTAGACGATGACGTTTTTGATGCTGTCACAGCCCCCCAAGCCCAAGGCCTCATCGACGATTGCTTTGAGCGGTAAATGTTTGCCGCCGCGCACCTGTTCGTCGGCGGTGAGCACCATCACGGCGCCAGCGTCTTCAATCCGGTCGCGCAGGGACTGCGCCGAAAAACCACCGAACACGACGGAGTGAGTGGCACCAATGCGCGCACAAGCCTGCATGGCCACCACACCCTCCACGCTCATGGGCATGTAGATGACGACGCGGTCGCCTTTTTTTACCCCTTTTTCGCGCAAGGCATTGGCCAGCTGACAAGTTTTTGCGAGCAGTGCGTTGTAGCTGATGGGCGTGGCCGTGCCGTCGTCGGCTTCAAAAACAATGGCGGTTTTGTCACCCAAACCAGCCAACACCTGGCGGTCCAAGCAGTTGTAGGACACGTTCAGCGTGCCGTCTTCAAACCACTTAAAAAACGGTGCTTCACTGCTGTTGAGCACTTTGGTGAACGGTGTTTTCCACACGACAAGCTCACGCGCCAAGCGGGCCCAATAGCCTTCGTAGTCGGTTTCTGCTTCTGCGCAAAGGGCGTTGTAGGCTTGCATGCCTGATACATACGCGTCTTGGGCCAAAGCGGCGGGGGGCGGATAAATTGCAGTCAGCGGGTCTGTCATGGTTGTCTCCTGAAATTGTTAGATCGGGTTGTGATTCTGAGAATGGCCGTCACCTTAGGCTGAAACTCTGACGAATGGCTTACTGCGCAAGGGTGAATATTCTGTATGTAGGCGAGCCACTTCTACAATGTGGATTTTGCTTACGTCGCCGCCGCCCGCCAGATGTTCACGATCAATGTGTCAAGACCGATGTGCACGCTGCCCAGCGTCATCAATGTGCCAATGACTCCAGCGGTCGCGGCAAATCTTGGCACGAGCGGTGTTTGCGCGGCTCGCTTGATGGTGCCCACAACAAAACTCAATCACTGAGCCCCGACATGACCATACTGACCTTCATCGCCGGCCTGATTGCACTTGTGGTGGGCGCCGACCTTTTGGTGCGCGGTGCCTCCAAGCTGGCACTTTCTTTTGGGATATCCCCCTTGGTGGTTGGCTTAACCATCGTGGCTTTTGGTACGAGCGCACCCGAAGTAGCGGTCTCTGTGGGTGCAGTTTTGGACGGAAACACCGACATCGCCATGGGCAATGTGGTGGGCAGCAACATTTTTAACGTGCTGTTCATTTTGGGGGTCTCCGCACTGATCATTCCCTTGGTGGTGAATGTGCAATTGATCCGCCAGGAGGTGCCCATCATGATTGGCGCGTCGCTGCTGCTGCTCGCGCTGTCGCTCGACGGCAAACTCAGCGCGCTGGACGGCGGCATTTTGTTTGCGCTCATGGTGGCTTACACGGTTTTTTTGATTGTGCAATCTCGCAAAGAAACCAAAGCGGCCAATGACGAGTACGCCGCGGAGGTTCAACCCGCCGCTGCGGGCAGTTGGGACGCCAAGTTGTGGGTACAAATAGTGCTCATCATTGTTGGTCTGGGCTTTTTGGTGCTGGGTTCTGAATGGCTGGTCAGCGCTTCCATCACCTTCGCCAAAGCCTTGGGCGTTAGCGACTTGGTGATTGGCCTGACCATCGTGGCCGCCGGCACGTCGATGCCTGAGGTGGCCACCTCCATCATGGCGGCCATTAAAGGTGAACGCGACATCGCAGTGGGCAATGTGGTGGGAAGCAATACTTTCAACATCCTGGGTTGCTTGGGTCTGTCGGGATTGGTGTCGGGTGATTTGGGTCTGGTCGTGGCACCTGCGCTGATGAACTTCGACATTTGGGTGATGCTGGCAGTAGCCCTGGCGTGTTTGCCCATCTTCACCACGGGACGCGAAATAGCGCGTTGGGAGGGTGCCGTTTTTGTTGCCTACTACGCCGCCTATGTCGCTTATTTGATCTTGGCCGCACAACAACACGATGCCTTAGGAACCTACTCCAGCATGATGATGAGTTTTGTGATTCCGCTCACCGTGATCACCCTGGTGGTCGTGCTGCTTCGGCGAGGAAAACCCGAGACCGCTGCATGAGCCACAGTGAGATGTTGGCGGGCCTGGCCGCCCTGCCATTCGTAGGCGCGCTGATTTTGTCCTTGATGGGCAATGACCAACCACGGCGTGCGGCTTGGACGGCCGGTTTGATCACCCTCCTGGGCTGTGCCCTGCTGGCCATGTTGGCCCCGCAGGTGTTCGCAGGTGAGGTGCTGCGCTGGTCAGTCGAATGGTTGCCCGCCCTGGATTTGCGCTTAGGTTTCCGAATGGACGGCCTGGCCTTTATGTTTGCGCTGCTGGTGCTGGGCATAGGCGCTTTGGTGGTGCTCTACGCCGCCTACTATCTCGATCCGAAAGACCCGCCCGCCCGCTTCTTTTCCTTTTTGCTGCTCTTCATGGGCGCGATGCTCGGGGTGGTGCTGGCCGACAACTTGATTTTGTTGGTGGTGTTTTGGGAGTTGACCAGCCTGTCCTCCTTTTTGCTGATTGGTTACTGGCATGCCGATGCTGACAAAGGCCAAGAGGCACGCCAAGGGGCCCGCATGGCGCTCACCATCACTGGTGCGGGGGGCTTGTGTCTGTTGGCCGGGGCGCTGCTGATCGGTCACATCGTCGGCAGCACTGATTTAGACAAGGTACTGGCCTCGGGCGACTTGATTCGCGCGCATGCACTTTACGAGGTGGCCCTGGTGCTGGTGCTGTTGGGTTGTTTCACCAAAAGCGCGCAATTTCCCTTTCACTTTTGGCTGCCCCACGCCATGGCCGCGCCCACACCGGTGTCGGCCTATTTGCACTCGGCTACCATGGTCAAGGCAGGTGTGTTTTTGCTGGCCCGGATGTATCCGGCGCTGGGCGGCTCAGAGCCGTGGTTTTGGATTGTTTCGCTCACCGGCTTAGCGACTTTGATGCTGGGTGCCTACATGGCACTCTTCAAACACGACCTGAAAGGTTTGTTGGCTTACTCCACCATCAGCCACCTTGGGTTGATCACCTTGCTGTTCGGCTTGGACGAACCACTGGCCGTTGTGGCCGGTGTTTTTCACATCCTCAACCACGCCACTTTCAAGGCCTCGCTCTTCATGGCTGCCGGCATCATCGACCACGAAACCGGCTCGCGCGACATGCGCCAGCTCAATGGTTTGTGGAAGTACATGCCCATCACCGGTGCTTTGGCCATGGTGGCCTCGGCCGCCATGGCAGGCGTGCCCTTGATGAATGGTTTTTTGAGCAAAGAAATGTTCTTTGCCGAAACCATCACCAAGGAAAGTCATGTGCTGATGGAGTGGTTACTGCCTGTGGGCGCCACATTGGCTGCCGCCTTCAGCGTGGCCTACAGCCTGCGTTTCATCCACGACGTGTTTTTTAATGGTGATCCAGTGGGCCTCCCGCGTACGCCTCACGAACCGCCGCGTTTCATGCGGGTTCCGGTGGAATTCCTGGTGCTGCTGTGTTTGGCAGTGGGTTTGATGCCTGCCTTCGTGGTGGGCGACTTGTTGGCCGTGTCCGCCAAAGCTGCGCTACTAGGACCGGTGCCAGGCGCTTTGCCGGAGTACACCCTGGCGCTGTGGCATGGCTTGAATCTTCCGCTGGCCATGAGCGCCGTGGCTTTGGTCGCCGGCACCTTGCTTTATTTTGGGCTGCAAAAAAGGGTGAACTTGCATCGTTTAGAAAAGGTGCCCGCAGCCCCTCGTCACGGCGGGCGTGACTTCTTCCTGGCCGCTTTGGCGCGTGGCGTGACACAAGCCGTGCGCACCACCTTGGGCCTGCAGAGCGGTCAGTTGCAACGTTATCTGGCCGTGCTGGTCACGCTGGCGGTGTTGGCGGGTGTTTGGCCTTTTGTGAACGCCTTCTTGAACAACATGCCACAAGCCGGGCCCACGGTGCCTGATCAAGACGTGAGCTTGGCGTTTGCCGCCGTATGGGGCATCGGCATGGCGGCCACATTGGCCACGGTTTATTTCTACCGGCAACGTTTGTTGGCCTTGTTGCTGCTGGGGGCTGTGGGTTTGGTGGTCAGCCTGACGTTTGTCTATTTTTCTGCGCCTGATTTGGCCTTGACACAACTGCTGGTAGAAGTGGCCACCATCATCCTCATGATGCTGGCCCTGCACTGGTTGCCCGAAGAGTCGCCAAAGCCCTTGGATGACACCCGCGCCCGCCGTGTTCGCGATGGTGTGCTGGCACTGGCGGCAGGCACAGGCGTCGCGGCCTTGGTTTACATGGTGCTCGGTCGCCCGTTTGAATCGATCGCACCCTACTACCTGGCCAACACCGCCACCCAGGGAGGCGGGGCCAATGCGGTGAACGTCATCATCGTGGACTTCCGCGGTTTTGACACCATGGGCGAGATCACCGTGATGGGCATTGCGGCCCTCATCATTCATGCGCTGCTGTCTAACTTCAAACCCATGGCCACAAAAACCTTACCCGCAGCGCCTCACGACAGCCACCCTTTGATGTTGACCGTCGTGAGCCGCCTGCTCTTGCCGCTGGCGGCCATGGTGTCGGTTTATTTGTACCTGCGCGGGCACAACCTGCCCGGTGGCGGCTTCATTGCAGGGCTGCTGCTGGCCATCGCCTTGATGCTTCAGTTCGTGGCCAGTGGCCAGTCTTACGTGAGCCAACGCATGCAGGTGGACTTTGCGCCGTCGGTGGGCTGGGGTTTGTTGATCGCCGGCGCGAGCGGCCTGGCAAGCTGGTACTTTGATGCACCTTTCTTGACCAGCACCTACGACTACCCGATGTGGCCTTGGGTGGGCGATGTGCCGTTGGCCAGTGCTTCCGCCTTTGACTTGGGCGTTTTCCTGACCGTGACCGGTGCGACCATGGTCGCCCTGGTGGCCATGGCCAAGCTGTCCACGCAAACCGCACCGTCTCAAGGAGCCCCATCATGATGGCTGCGCTACTCGCCATCGCACTGGGCGTGTTGTGCGCTGGTGGAATTTACCTGATGCTGCGGCCACGCACCTTTGATGTGGTGCTGGGCCTCACGCTCTTGTCCTATGCGGTCAACCTGTTCATATTTTTCATGGGCCGCGTCAAAACCAATGCGGTGCCCATTGTTGACGGCATCAAGGCACCCGACCTCAGCCAGTACGCCGACCCCCTGCCCCAAGCCTTGGTACTCACCGCCATCGTCATCAGTTTTGCGATGACGGCGGTGATGCTGGTGATTGCGCTGCGC
>JBJOQO010000124.1:0-5314 GCA_046049865.1 Pseudomonadota bacterium
CATGGACGGCACCACCCAGACCAACGCCCAAGGCCAACCCATTGCGACCTACGACGAGGCGGTGGTGAAAGGTTTCGCGCAGGCCTTCAGCGGATGGAGTTATGGCGGCCTGGACAACACCAAAAACAACCTCTTTCACGACCACGACGACAACGAAGAAGGCCTGTGGATCGTGCCCATGAAACCCTGGGCCGCCTTCCATTCACCCGGCACCAAAACCTTGTTGGACGGCCGCGTGCTGCCCGCTGGCCAAAGCCCGCAGCAGGACATGAAAGACGCGCTGGACACCATCTTCAACCATCCCAATGTGCCGCCATTCTTCTGCCGACAAATGATCCAGCGTTTGGTCACCAGCAACCCAAGCCCCGACTACATCCGCCGCGTGGCCAATGTGTTTGCCAACAACGGCAGTGGTGTGCGGGGTGACTTGCGCGCCGTGTTCAGCGCCATCTTGCTGGATTCTGAGGCGCGCGGCGACAACGCCGCCACCCGGCCTCGATTTGGCAAACAGCGCGAACCCGTGGTGCGTTTTGCCAGCTTCTTGCGCGCCTTGGGGGCCAAAAGCAAAAACGGCATCAACAACATTCACTACCTGGACAGCGCCGACGACGCCCTGGGCCAAAGCCCCATGCTGGCCCCTTCCGTGTTCAACTTTTATTCACCCAACTACCGCCCTGCAGGGCCCGCCGCGCAAGCGGGTTTGGTGGCACCGGAATTTCAAATCACCAGCGAAACCACCGTGGTGGGGTCGCTGAACTTTTTCTCATCCCTCTTCAGCGGCATGGGCTACGGCTGGGGCGATTCGCGTTTGGAGTTGGACGCCAGTTCCCTCACCGCCCTGGCGGGTGACCCCGCGGCCTTGGTGTCTCGAATCGACCTTCTATTTTTCTGCGAACAAATGAGCACTGCCACCCGCGACCGCATGACCCGCATGGTGAGCACCATGTCCGCCAACAACAAAGAAGAACGCGTCAAAGCGGCATTGCTGCTGACGGCCATGTCGGCGGACTTTGTGATTCAGAAATGAGATCCAGTGCCATGAACAACAACCACAACAACAACCCGCAGCGCCGTCACTTTCTGAAGCTCGCCAGCAGCGTCGGCGTGGGGGCAGCGCTTGGCCCTTGGTCGCAATTGCAAGCATTGGCGCAAACCACGCAAGGCGGCGACTACAAAGCCCTGGTCTGCCTCTTCATGTTTGGCGGCAACGACAGCAACAACCTCATCGTGCCCACCGATGCCACACGTTACGGCCAGTACCAACGCGCACGGCCCAACCTGGCCCTGGGCCAAAACCAGCTCCTGCCGCTGACCTTGAGCAACGCCACCGGCAGTTATGGCATCCACCCCGCCATGGCGGGCATGCAGCAGCTCATCAACGCGGGCAACGCGGCTGTGGTCGCCAATGTGGGGCCGCTCATGGTGCCCACCACCAAGGCGCAGTGGAACGCTCGGTCGGTGCCACTGCCCGACAACCTTTTTTCTCACTCCGACCAACAAGGCGCATGGCAGTCCGCCATCGTTGACGCACCACCGCGCACCGGCTGGGGAGGGCGCTTGTTGGAACGAATGGTCAGCGAAGGCGCCAGCAACCGTGGCTACAGCGCCATCAGCGTCAGCGGTGGCAATGTGTGGGAGGCGGGCGACCGCAGCCTCACACCCTACCGCGTATCGTCCTCCGGCGAGTTTGGTTTTGACTTCTACAAGCCCACTGGCACCGACCCCATGTCAGTCGCCATCACCGACTTGCTGCGCGAACAACGCGCCGACCCGCTGGAACAAACCTGGCTCAACATGATGGGCCGCAGCATCGACAACCAGCGCATCCTCACCGACGCCATCAGCGGCAACACGGTGACCACGGCCTTCCCCGACACCGGCATGGGCCGCCAGTTGCGCATGATCGCCCGGCTCATCAGCGCACGCGGCAAACTGGGTTTGTCACGCCAGTGTTTCTTTTGCTCCATTGGCGGCTTTGATACCCATGGCGACGATCAACTGCAACGCCAAAACGAAAACTTCGGCGAAATAAGCGCCGCCGTGGCCGCTTTCCACGCCGCCACGGTTGAACTCGGCCTAGCCAAACAAGTCACCCTCTTCACCGCTTCCGACTTCGGTCGCAACCTGCCCTCCAACGGCGCAGGCACCGACCACGGCTGGGGCGCCCACCACCTGGTGGTGGGCGGTGGCGTGCGCGGTGGCCGCCTGGTGGGTCAGTTCCCCGAATTGGTCGTGGGCGGTGCCAACGACGTTGGCCAAGGCGTGTGGATTCCCGGTGTGGCCACCGACCAAATGGGCGGCGACCTGGCCCGCTGGTTTGGTGCCGACAGCACGGTGATGGAAGCCGCGTTTCCGAGGCTGCGCTACTTTGATGCGAATTTGGGGTTGATGGGGTGAGGTCGCTGGTAAAAGCCAGCCGCAGTTGAGCAGACGTGCCAACTAGGGCCTGTTAACACTAAAGATGCCAGTGCGAACGTGTCCATTGGGGCGCAGAGCAAGGCGCACGGCGCTGCCAAGGCTATTCGCCTTGGCGAGACGTGCAACGCCGCGCTGCGCCCCAATGGACACGTTCCCGAGGGGTTGCTCCCCAAAAGGCCTTGCGCGGCGTTGCAAAGCCTCGCCGGGGGCTTGCCCCGGCTTCGTTTTGCGCCTTGCTCAAGGCCTTTTGAAGAACAACGCATCTGGCATCTTTAGTGTTAACAGGCCGTAGTCATCGCTTCTCGTTTGCCGAACCACGAGAAAGCATATAACATAACGACGTGTTATACGGGCCGGAGCCCCATGACCGGAGGCTGAAATGCATTTCAACGTCTACCTTGATGACAAAACAGGCCAGCAACTCAACGACGTGGCCGAACAATTTGGCGAAAAGCGCAATGCCCTGGTCCGTCGTGCCGTTCAGGAATGGCTCGCGCATCAAGTTCAACCGGGCTGGCCGCAGGCCGTGTTGGCACACACAGGAGATGACCAGATGCCTGCGTTTGAAGCAGGCCGTCGGCACTTGCGCGCTGCGACTGACGATCCACTGGCGTGATCTCTCTGGCCTGATGAACGATGAAATACCTGCTCGACACATGCACCGTCAGCGACTTCGTGAAAGGTGAGTCTGGCGTCTTGGCGGCGGTCAAGGCGACTCGGCCTCAGCAAATTGCCATTTCTGTGGTGACGCAAATGGAGATTGAGTACGGTTTATTGCTCAATGCCGCCCGGGCCAAAAAACTGGCACCCTTGCTGGACGCTTTTTTGGCGTCGATTCACATTCTTCCCTTTGAAGAAGTCGATGCAAAAGCCTGCGCCAGCGTGCGTGCCGCCTTGCGTGAACAAGGGCAGCCCATTGGCCCCTACGACAGCCAGATTGCAGGCACCGCATTGGCGCGCGGTTTGGTGGTGGTCACCTCCAACCTGGGCGAGTTTCAACGTGTGGGTGGGCTGCGGGTCGAAAATTGGCGAGACCGTCCGGGTTGACATCTCTGGGCAGCGATTGCGTCTTGCATCTCGGCGGTCGTTGACTCAATTCGCCGTCGATCGAACGGAAAGCTTGTTCCTGCAAACTTTCCCCACCCCAGCCATACTTCACCCCCGGCGCCAATTTCGCCCCGCGACAATCCACATCGCAACCTCAATACCAGGAGCATTCATGACCAACCCCATCTACACCGCCAGCGTCCCCGTCTTCCAGCAAATGCTCAGCGGCCTGGCCAATGTGCTGAGCAAAGCGCAAGCCCACGCCGAGGCCAAGAAGATTGAGCCCAGCGCCTTGCTGCAAGCCCGCCTTTACCCCGACATGTTCACCTTGGTGCGCCAAGTGCTGATCGCCTGCGACTTCGCCAAAGGCGTGTCGGCCCGCCTGGCCGGTGCCGAAGTACCTGCCTACGAAGACAACGAACAAAGTTTTGACGACCTGCAAGCCCGCATTCGCAAAACCCTGGGTTTCATTGAAAGCCTGCCCCGCGCGGGTTTTGATGGCAGCGACACCCGTGAAGTCATTCTTCAAGCGGGTACACCCAAAGAACGCCGCTTCGATGGCGGTGCGGCCTACCTCAACACCTATGGCCTGCCCCACTTTTATTTCCACACCACCACGGCCTACGCCATCCTGCGCCACAACGGCGTAGAGGTGGGCAAAAAAGACTACATGGGCGTTTGACCACCGTCCTTCCCCCGCATGGCGGCCTCTGAGGCCGCCATGTTTATTTCAACGCACACAGCAGGACTGCCCCGTGAAAACCTACGACATTCAATTTGAGCGCGTCAAAGGCATGCGCAACGCCCACGGCCTTATCTACCTGCAGTTGGACGCCACCGTGTCGCCCAAAGCTGCATCCAACGAGGGCGAGCCTTGCTCCGTGCTCACCCTGAGCGAAGAACAAGCCCGCGTCGTCATGGCCGCCATCAAGTCGCAGTTGTTGGAGCTGGACAAACGCAAGGCCAAGAGCCGGCGAGGGTGATGCTCAGCTCGCGAAGTTTTTGCATGCCACGCCTGTTCACCATGGCTGCAATGACTTGATGCGCTAAATACCGAATGCTCGCGCTGCAACGGCACGGGCATTTGAGGCAGAAAATCGGCGCTTGCTCAAAGCGCCTTTGTGTTTGTCCAAGCGGGCAAAAGCCCTCACTCACCAAGAGCCACCGACGGCCAAAACGCGGCCGATCCAGCCCCGGCGATCTCCCCCTTTCGGATGACTGTCAGGCCTTGCAGGGTCCACCTGTATGGGGGGGGCGTACCTGCCCTACACCGTGATTTTTCACCGCTAGAGTCGTCTCCAGCAAACACTTTGTTTGTTTCTAAGTGTTTGAAACATGAATGAGACGGCGACCGCCGTCCATCGAACGACAACAGCGAGGAGGAGTTCATGACAGCAGCCGAAACGAGGTCGGCCAGCGCCAGCGTGCGTGCAAATTTGGACACGGGCCAGGGGGAGCCGGGGCCAAGTCGCATTGATCAACTGTTGGACCCGGGTTCGGCTACCGCTCACCCGACCGCCACTCAAACCTTCCAAGCCCTGTGCCTGCTGGCCCGCCTGCACCACATTGCAGCCCAGCCTGAAGCGCTCTTGCATCAGTTGGGGATCAGCCCACGCGAGGCGGCCAGTGGGAGTCAGTTGCTGCAAGCAGCCAAGCTGCTCGGCCTTAAAGCCAAGGCCGTCAATTCCACCGCCAACCAGCTCCAGCAAACACCCCTGCCTGCACTGGCGTTCATGAACTGAACTAGTCTAGACTTAATCTGACATTTCAACATGAATGGCGAATCGACGCCAGAAAGGAAATGCAGATGAACACGAGTCAAGAGAGCAAAGTGATCAAGAACAAGCTG
>JBJOQO010000125.1:0-4874 GCA_046049865.1 Pseudomonadota bacterium
TGGCAGACCTTTCTGGATAGCAAAGCCCTGGCACTAAACAAGCAGCTGGATCGGACACCTCCGACACCTTCTTCTTTAGCCGATGCGGTTTAACAACGTCTGTCAGATCAAGTTGTGGCTAGGACATTTAAGTGGCTCAGCGGCATGGGCCATGACAAGCGCGAGAACCCGGCGTCCAGTGCTGACTTCGCCAACGTTGCCAAGTCGCGGCTTGCCGCATCGGCCACGTTTCAAGCCGCCGCCGTGAAAGCATTGGCGGCAACCCCACCGTCCAAATAACCCAGCCCCTTTTTTCAGTCGCCCGTGAGTCGGCCACTCGCACAAGGCCAACTGCGCACCACTGGGCTCCGACTCAACCGAAGGAATCTTCTATGCCGATTCACCTCAACTCCACGACCTGGGCTCCTACCTTCATGCAAGGCACACTGGCCGCATGGAGCCTGGTCTTTGCTGCCGCCTCTTTTGGGCAAACCACCGCACCGTCCACCGTCAAGGTAGGCAACATCAGCAAACAAGCCGTCGGCACAGTGACCGACATCAGTGACGGAGACCTGGGGTGCTACCTGAGCCTGAAGGACGACCAAGGCAAGGCATTCAAAGAGCTGGCCGACTTTGCCATCTGTGAAAAGCCCAAAGCCTACCTGGGGCGGCGCGTGAGCTTGACTTACACCATGCGCAGCGTGATGGCCGACTCCTGTCAGGGCGACACGTCATGCAAAAAGACCCGAGCCGTCGCCTTGGTCCAATCGCTCACGTTACTGGGCGCAGCAAACACGGTCTCCAGCAGCCCGGTTGCACCCGCTGCCGCCATTGGGCAAACCTCTTTCTGTACTGCCCAAGAAACCGTTGTTTTTTCTTGCCGCACCGGGGCCAAGATGGTGTCGGTTTGTGCCTCAAAAAACGCCGCCATCAGCAATGGTTATTTGCAATACCGCTTCGGCAAACCGGATTCCCACGAGGCCCTGGAGCTCATGTTGCCTGAAGGCCAACTCACCGCCAACAAAGCCGCCAGCGGCGAAACTGTTCCCTTCGCGGGCGGTGCAGGCAGCTGGTTGCGCTTCAAAAAAGGCGGCTACAGCTACGTGGCCTATTCCGGAATCGGCATGTGGGGCCCCAAGGGTGAAACCCGCGAAAAAAATGGCATCGTGGTTGAACGCAGCGGCAAAACGCTCGCAAATTTGAAGTGCACCGGTGATACCACCAGCGAGTTGGGCCCCGAGTGGTACGAAAAAATGGGCGTTCAAGCCAAAGGCGACGAAGACTTTCTGTTCCCAGATTAAGAGCCCCGCCAATCCGCTCGAGAGCAAACGCCCCCCTTTGAACTTGCGCCCAACCAATCATGACCATGCTTGCTCGTCCGCGAGCGTGCGCGTTGAGATGGGGCGCAGCGGCGGACAGAACACAGAGCCAACCAGGTCGCCACTCGAATGACGGCGTTGCGCCGCCATGCGAATCGCAGCCCATCAGCCCTGGCGCTTCCAAACAGGTGGCATCACCCTTGCGCGCTTCACCGCCATGACCAACATCACGATGCCCGTGGTGGTGCACAGCAGCAGCGCCAGCACGGACGACTCAACACCGAAGCTGCCTCCAGTCAACCAGTCAGGCCCATTCACGGTGGACCTGATCAATCCCTGTTGGGGATCGTTGCCAGAAACAATGCCCGAGAAAATAGCCGACTGCGTGTAGTTCCACGCCATGTGAAAACCGATGCTCAACCACAGCTTGCGCGGCAGCGTGTAGGCTGCCGCCCGCAAATCGTTCCAAGGTCAAACAATTGCGCTTCGGAAATCTCTATAAATCGCGCACATCGCGTGTTTGGCCTCAGAGACCAAACATACAAAGATCGACTCCCCTTCCCACTTCGGGCCCTACGCGCTAGGGTGTCGGAGAAGGGGCCAACAACGCGACTACTTCATCGCCGCGTCATAGAGCCGGTTCACTTCATTCCAGTTGACCGCTTGCCACCAATTCGTGAGGTATTCACCGCGACGGTTCTGGTACTTCAAGTAGTACGCATGTTCCCAGACGTCATTGGCAAGAATCGGAGTGCCACGCGTTTCAACAACGTCCATCAATGGATTGTCTTGGTTGGGCGTGGAGGTGATCACGAGCTTTTTGTCTTTCACGATCAGCCAAACCCAGCCCGAGCCGAAGCGCGTTGCACCACCGGCGTTGAACTGCGTTTTCATGGCGTCGATCGAGCCAAAATCGGTCGCGATGCGCTGCAACAGCGCAGGCGATGGCGAACCGCGCTTATCCGCAGGTGCCATGATGGACCAGAAAAAATCATGGTTCCACGCACCACCTGCGTTGTTGCGAACGCCTGCGGGGAACTTGGAGACATTTGCCAGCAACTCAGGGATGGACAGCTTGGCCACATCCGCGTTTTGCGCAGCAAGCGCATTCAACGCGTCGTACTGCGCCTTGTGATGGCGCCCCCAGTGCAACTCCATCGTTTGTTTGTCAATCACGGGCTCAAGCGCGTCAAATGCGTAAGGCAAAGCCGCTTGTTTGAACACTGCGGGCGCCGGCGCAGCGGCTGGCGCTGGCGATGTTGCAGGGGCTTGCGACTGAACACTGGTCACAGCAAATGCGGACGTGGCGACAACAGCCACTGCCATCAATTTCAGAACTGGTTTCAAAAAGAACTCCTCAAAAAAACATAGATTGGATGGGCAAGCAGCCCCACTTACACCTCGACACGAATGAGACTGAGCGCAACAGTTTGTCGACGAGTGAGTGCAAAGAAGTGTAGCTGGCGATCTCTCAGCGCCTGCATGCAAGTGGTGTCAAACTGTTCAGCCGTTCCATGGCACCGGGTCGCCATGAAACGGGAGCTTTGAACACTGCCCCAACACCGGTTGCAGCGCCATGAAAATGGCAGCCCGTCAGCGCGCGCGCTTCCAAGCAGGCGCAAGCACCCTGGAACGTTTCACCGCCATGACCAACATCGCGATGCCTATGGTGGTGCACAGCAGCAGCGCCAGCACCGACGATTCCACCCCAAAGGCACCGCCCGTCAACCAGTCAGGCCCCTTCACGGTAGACCGTATCAAGCCCTGCTGGGCATCGTTGCCAGAGACAACGCCAGAAAAAATGGCCGACTGCGTGTAGTTCCATGCCATGTGAAAACCGATGCTCAACCACAGCTTGCGCGTCAGCATGTAGGCGGCCCCCAGCAAGACGCCCGCTTCAACCGCGATGAAGAGCGCGCCCTCCAGCGTGCCCTGCGGGTTGATCAGGTGCGTCAGGCCAAACACCAGCGACGACACCATCAGCGCGGCCCAACTGCCCAGCCACTGCTCCAACGAGCCAAACAACACACCACGGAACAACAATTCCTCGTAAACGCTGGAGCTCACCGCCATGGCAATGGCCGGCACCATGTAACTCAGCGGGTTCAAGCCCACGATGCGGTAAATGCCCAGGGCCATCAGAATCATTTCGCAGGCGGCGTACAACCCCGCGCCCACGAGCAAACCCACCCCCAGCTGCCGGCCCATTCCGCGCAATTCGAGTTCCGACACCGCACGCTGCTCAATCCAGCGCGCATAACCCACATAAACCGCAAAACCGGCAATCGCCAACGCGATGATGTGCAAAACAGCCTTGATGGGTTGCCCGGCATAACTGGTCATCGCATCCGTGTTCAGGCTCATCATCAACACCAAGATGAAACCCAGCAACAGGATGCGCGCTGGCGGGGAACTGAGGATACGCTGTGCAAGTGGGCGCTGCGGGTTCGTTGGTGGAGTTGTCATGGCGCTCACCTCACAGGGAATTCTGTCAGTAACGAACTGAGCGCTATTTCGACAACAACTCGACCTGCTCGTGTGCGCATGCTCGCATGCGGCACGGGACGGGACGGTTGGGTTTCGATTTCACCCAAGCATCTTCACTAGAAAAAATGGAGCCATAGCCTGGTGCTGCGCAGCCTGTTTGCTCATGGTCTCTACAACACCGTGAGCGACACGCTCAAAACTTGCAGCCAACTCCCCAACTAACGGACGAAGCTCCTGATAGATGCCCTGCTCGTCCACATAAGTCACCACAGTGAAAGGTATCGCTGGCACTTGCATTGCGTACCGGGTCATGGTGAACGTTGAATAGGGGAGATTTGGCGGGCCGCTTGTTCATTCACCCACTCACGGGATTTGCCCTTGACGCACCAGTCGGCATTTTTGATCCAGTCGGTGAACCATAGATTGGGATTGTCTTTCAAGAGTTCACACTGTGTGTAGCCCAGTGTGGGCATGTAGTGGTGTTGCGAGAAGGTAGCAGCCGGTAACACCAGCACCAGAACAGCAGCACTCACAAGCACTAGGTAATTCAAGCTCTTGACGAGCTGTTGAACAGACCGCTGCCCGACGGGGATTGCCTTCAAGACAAAAATCACACCAGCTACGAAGGTGATCGCCCCCAAAAAGGGCAGCAACAATGCGGCCACGCCGACCCGAATGACAGGGGCACGATTCATCAGACTCAAGAGCGTGGGGAAAAGATAGTCCACCATGACCCACCCACACAAAGCGGTCGTGCCCGCATACAAAGGCAAGGCCCAAACAAGGGCCTTCCTGAACCGCTGAACCTCGCTCATTCAATACCTTCTGCAATTGATTCGGCACAGCCAGTCGCGAATGCCATTGTCGATCGCCCGTCCTGCTTCGATTTTCTTCTGATTGATCGAGTTCTTGAGCCTGTCTTCCCAGCTGGTTGTCGTTTCTTTGATGTAGTAGAGGCCTTGAGACCTGATAAACATCTACCCGTGAGTCGGCCTCCATTGAGGGGTCTATCGTTTGGATTGCGATTCAGACGATGGAAACCTAAGCCAAGGAGGCCGACATGGAACTTTACGCGGGGATTGATTTGCA
>JBJOQO010000126.1:0-4554 GCA_046049865.1 Pseudomonadota bacterium
ACTGCGTCGGGATGTGCGCCCGACAGCGCACTCACTTTCTTTTGCTTCGCCAAAAGAAAGTAAGCAAAGAAAAGGCGACCCCGGTTCCGAGGCCCCGGAGTACCGGGGCTGCCTTGCGCTGCTCGCGGGAGGCGGGAAGCGCAGAACTCGCCCGAGTACGGGCTCAAACATCTGCGCTTCTTTTTCCGCCTCCCGCTGCGCTGCTCAGCTCGTCTCAGGGGGCCCAAAGAGCCAATACACCACGGCTCGCTGCGCATCGCCGCGATGGGTAGAAGGGAACGCGCAGCGATGTTTGGCGCAGCCAAACGAGCAGTCCGCTGGCGTTGGCTCTTGGGGTCCCCGTGGGAGGCGTCGAGCAGCGCAGGGCAAGACGGAAAAAGAAGTTCAGATGTCTGAGCCCGCAGGGCGAGTTTCTGAACTTCCCGTCTTGTCCGAGCAGCGCAGAGCAGTCCCGGTACCCCGGGACCGCCGGATTCGGGGTCGCCTTTTCTTTGCTTACTTTCTTTTGGCGAAGCAAAAGAAAGTGAGTGCGCTGTCGGGCGCATATCCCGACGCGGTCTATCAACAGCAGCCCGTAACAAACAACGAGGCCACCCCGTGACCTCAGCACTCAAACGCCTGGCAATCGCCATTGCAACCCTTCTCACCATCGCAGTCGCCCTCGACTGGGCCTACCCCCTTCCACCGGAGGCGCGGCCAAAGGCAGCCACCGCTTCAACCCTGGTCGTCACCGCAGAAGACGGCACCCCCCTGCGCACCTGGCCGGGCGCCGACGGCGCACTGCGCCAGCCCATCACCTTGGCCGACGTGTCGCCCCACTACCTGCAGGCGCTGCTCACCTACGAAGACCGTTGGTTCCGCTGGCACCCTGGCGTGAATCCCTTGGCTCTGGGGCGGGCTGCTTGGCAGTGGGCGAGCGAAGGGCGTGTGGTGTCGGGTGGCTCCACACTGACCATGCAGGTGGCGCGGGTGCTTGATCCACCGGCCCCGTCACGCAGCCTGTTCACCAAAACCAAACAAATCGCACGTGCATTTCAACTGGAAATGCACTTGAGCAAAGACGAAATCCTGACCCTTTACCTGAACCACGCGCCCATGGGCGGCCAGGTCGAAGGTGTGGAGATGGCCAGCCGCGCCTACCTGGGCAAGTCGGCGCGTGATTTGAGTCCCGCCGAAGCGGCGCTCTTGGTGGCGCTGCCCCAAACACCCTCACGGCTGCGCCCTGACCGCGCGCCCGGCGCCGCACAAATCGCACGCGACAAAGTGCTGACAAGGATGCAAACCTTGGGCGTTTGGGATGCGGCTTTGGTCAACGATGCCAAGTTAGAGCGTGTCTTTGCACCGCCACTCAAAGCGCGCTGGCTGGCGCCGCTGGCGGCGCAGCGGCTAAAGAGTGAAAGTCTCCAAACACAACGGCGTCATTTACAAGCTGGCGGGAATAGCGGCGTTGGGAGCAGCACCCCCGCCGTCCTACGCTCCACCCTCGATCCCGCCGTGCAAACCCGCCTGGAGCAAATCCTTCTCGACCGATTGCCTCGCCTGCCCGATGCGGTCTCTGTGGCCGCCCTCGTGGTGGACAACGAGACCCTCGCGGTGCGCGGCTACGCAGGCTCGGCTGATTTTTCTGACGCCGCCCGCGCCGCCCATGTGGACATGGTGCGCGCCGTGCGCTCGCCTGGCTCCACCCTCAAACCGTTTTTGTATGCAATGGCACTGGACGACGGTTTGATTCACTCCGAGAGCCTGCTCATCGACGCGCCACAAAATTTTGGTGGTTACGCACCGGGCAACTTCCAAGCCGCCTTCACCGGGCCGGTGAGTGTGAGCGAGGCTTTGCAACGTTCACTCAATGTGCCGGCCGTGGATTTGTTGGAGCGGCTGGGCCCCGCTCGCTTCAGCGCGCACCTGCGCAACGCCGGGCTAAAGCTGCGTTTGCCCCAAGGGGCCGACCCGAATTTGAGTTTGATCCTGGGCGGCGGCGGCACCACGCTGGAAGAACTGGTTGGGGCCTACACCGCACTGGCACGCGACGGCGTAGCAGGAAAACCTCGCCTTACCCCGGATGCCCCTTTGATCGAAACCCGGTTGATGAGCAAAGGCGCGGCCTTCATCATTCGAGAAATTCTGGAAAACGGTGGCCGCCCCGATGCCCCTTTTCGTGAGACCAACACCCGCGTCGCCTGGAAAACCGGCACCAGCTTTGGCTTTCGTGATGCCTGGGCCATCGGCGTCACCGACCGGTTCACGGTAGGCGTGTGGGTGGGCCGTCCGGACGGCACGCCCAACCCGGGTTACTTCGGTGCCAACACCGCCGCGCCGCTGGTGAAGGACGTGCTCGCCGCGCTGGCCGCCACCCAAGCTACCACCACCAAGCCGCGCCACCAACCACCCGAAGTGACAGCACAGGACATCTGCTGGCCATTGGGTTTGGCGGCGTCACAAACACCCACCGCGCACTGCCGCGAGCGCCGCAGCGCCTGGTTGCTCAACCACACGGCCCCGCCCACGTTGTCCGACCGCGTGCGGCCCGGCAGTTTGGTGGAAACCGCTTGGATCAATGCCGACCCAGCCCCGAAGCGGGTGCTGGCCGGGTGCGTCAGCGACACGCCGCTGCAGGCGCTGACCTATGCAAGATGGCCCGCCTTGTTAGAGCCTTGGGTGGAAGGTAAATGGCGCAGCGAGGTAGAACGGTTGCCACTGGCCAGCACCTGCCACCCACGCAGCAACAAACTCAGCGCCCAGCGCAGCCTGCGCATCACGGGCATCGAACCCGGCAGCGTCTTGCGTTCCAGCCCAGGCCGAACCGAACTGACGGTGCAGGTACGAGCCATTGGCAGCAAGGAGGCGGTGACGTGGTTACTCAACGGGCGCACGCTCGCACAGAGTGAAGCCGGTCAGGCCAGCCTGCGATTGACCTTGAGCGAACCTGGCCCCCAAGCATTGACAGCGCTGGATGCGCAGGGACGGTATGAGAGGGTGGAGTTCAGTGTGCGGTAGGCAACTCGCTCGGACTAAAAAAGCTCATTGCTAATCCCCGAAGGGATAGCATCGCCTCCCACGTTGCGTTGTGAAATCTTCCTATGAACCCAATCATCCCAAACTTGGCTATCGCTGGTTATCGGAGTTTTGGAAAAGACCCGCAGTACTTTCCGGCTTTTTCCAAGGTGAACTTTTTCATCGGGAAGAACAACGCGGGCAAGTCGAACGTGCTCAGGTTTTTGCATGACATTTACCCGAAATTGACCACTCGGAAGCCGGTTCAACTCGAACCACTAGAGATACATCAACCCGATAGCCCACGACCGCTAGTAGGTCGAGCTGAGGAGGTACTGGAGGGCGGATACCGCACCTGGTTGTGCCGCCCCGACCATCCACTATTGAATCGGTTCAGCACTGAACACCAGCGCAGTGTCTTTGCCCCGCTCTTGGGCAACTTGTTCAACGCAAAGCGCATTGCGGACGAGACGACAATTGCCTGGAGTTTTTCGGAATTCTCTGAAAACCAAGCCAATATCGACGACTGGAAACCAACCTTAGAAGGCCTAACAGATGAGGCTCTTTACAGGCTTTGGCACACGCTAACCAATATGCAGAGCGGCAATCGAGAGAGTTGGACACGTCAATTGCTTTCACATCTTGCGCCTGATCTACCCAGTGCACACATTGCAATGGTTCCGGCGATAAGACAAGTAGGCAAAAAAGGCTCGTCCTCTGACGGCTTTGCTGGCAATGGTTTGATTGATAAGCTCGCAGAGTACGAACGCCCCAGCGCTACGCAACAAGCAGACAAGGAACACTTCCGAAAAATCAATGCGTTTGTACAAAGCGTGCTTGACAACCCATCGGCCAAGCTGGAAGTTCCTTACCAACGGGACACGCTGCTGGTTGACATGGACGGCAAGATATTGCCTCTTGAATCTCTGGGTTCAGGGATTCACGAAGTCATCATCTTGGCCGCCGCCGCGACCGTTCTGCATGACCACGTTGTTTGCATCGAAGAACCCGAACTGCACCTGAACCCGATCCTGCAAAAGAAATTGGTTCGTTACCTCGGCGAAAAAACCAGCAACCAATACTTCATCACCACCCACTCTGCTGCGTTGATGGACACACCTGGCGCTGAGATTTATCACATCACGCTTGTCAATGGTTGTTCTGAAGTGGAACGCGTAACCTCTGACAGCAAGAAGTCGGCTGTGTGCGAAGACTTGGGATATCACCCCTCCGACCTGCTTCAAGCCAACTGCGTGATTTGGGTGGAAGGCCCATCAGACCGAATCTATGTTGCCTACTGGCTCAAGCACGTTGCGCCCGAGTTGATTGAAGGCATCCACTTTTCCATCATGTTCTATGGCGGTCGGTTGGCATCGCACTTGAGCAATGAAGACATAGATGGAACGCTTGAAAACTTTATTTCGTTGCGACGGTTGAACGTATGCGTTCCGCAAACCCACCTTGACTACATCAACGATCAGGTGTTGACCGACGCGGTGGGAGGTGCGGTGACAGTCTCGGGCGACACCCAGCGGTGCGGCAGCAGCTCGTGCAGTCGGC
>JBJOQO010000127.1:0-4526 GCA_046049865.1 Pseudomonadota bacterium
CGCAAGACGCTATCGATCTGGGCGTGTTTGGTGTGCCCCATGTGGAAATGGACGGACGTCTTTACTTTGGCCTGGAAGGGCTGGAGCTTCTGAGCGCTGCACTGCGCGGCGAGCCGTGGATTGACAGCGGTGCGTGGGAAGAGGCCGCCGTGGTGCGGCCTGGCGTGAAACGCGGTTGACGCTGCTTGGACGTTATTCGGGTTTGACGCCCGCCGCCAGAATCACTTGGCCCCAGCGCTCGCGCTCCGTCTTCATCATGCTGGCCAAACCGTCGGGTGCGGTGCCCACGGCATTGAAGTACTGCGCCAGCATGCGGCTGCGCACCTCGTCGCTTTTGATGATGCGCACCAACTCGCTGGCCACACGCTGCACGATGGGGGCGGGGGTTTTGGCAGGCGCTAGAACGGCTTGCCACGAGATGGCTTCAAACCCGGGGTAACCTTGTTCCACCAAGGTGGGCATCTCGGGCAAGGTGCTGCTGCGGCTCAAGGTGGTCACGCCCAGGGCTTTGAGTTTGCCGGCACGCACCTGGGCCATGGCAATGGCGGGCACCATGAAACCGGCTTGCACTTGGCCTGCGAGCAGGGCGTTCACCACCTGCGGGAAACCTTGGTAGGGCACATGCAAGAGGTCGATGCCCGCGCGGGTTTTGAAGAGCTCCATGGCCAAATGCGCAGCACTGCCGTTGCCCACGCTGCCGTAGTTGATGCTCCCTTTTTTGGTTTTGGCCAAGGCCACCAACTCGGCCAATGTGTTCACGCCCAGGGCGGGGTCTACCACCAGCACATTCGGTGAGGTGGCCACGAGCGAAACGGGTGCCAAATCACGTGCTGGGTCGTAGGGCAAGGCCTTGGACAGCAGCGGCGCCGTCACCAAAGGGCCTTGAATGGTGAACAAAAAGGTGTATCCGTCGGGCGCTGCTTTGGCCACAAAACCGGTACCAATGTTGCCGCCTGCCCCGGGTTTGTTGTCTACCACCACGGGCTGGCCCAAGGCCTTGGCCAGCGGTTCTGCAATCAAACGGCCAATCAAATCAGGCGAGCTGCCTGCGGGGAAGGGAATCACCCATTTGATGGGCTGGTTCGGCCAGTTGGGGTTGGCGGCGCGTATCGAGGTGCTGACAGAACCCAGGGCCAATGCGCTGGCTGTTGCAGTCAGCAAGTGTCGTCGTTGCATGTGGGTGTCTCCATTGATTTTGTTCACGGGTTGCTCCCGCTGCGGCGAAGGATAGCTGGTGTACGGTTCCGTTTCCCCACTGCCGTGCATGGGGCGGCAAGCCGGTGTTTTGGCATGATGGCGCCATGCAAACCCAAAACATCTACGCTGCATTGCGCGGTGATTTCCCGGCTGATCTCGATGCCCCCGCCATTGAACCGGTGGATGGCGAGCCGCGGTCCTATACCTGGCGGGACATCGACCGTGCCACTGCCATGTTGGCCAACTGGCTTGCAAGTCTGGACTTGCCCGCCGGTGCGCGCATTGCGGCGCATGTAGACAAGTCCGTCGAGGCGCTGCTGTTGTATTTGGCGGTGTTGCGTGGCGGCTGGGTCTACCTGCCTTTGAACAACGCCTACCAACGCGGCGAGTTGGAGCATTTCATTCGTGATGCCGAACCCAGCGTGCTGGTTTGCGCCAGCAAAAACTTTGGCTGGCTCAGCAAACTGGCCTTCACCTCAGGCGTGCCCCATGTATTCACGCTGAATGACGACCGCACGGGCACCCTGCTGGACCGGGCCAGCTTCCAGTCTGACCAGCACGCGCCCGTGCTCCAGGCTGCAGACGACTGGGCTGCCATGGTTGACACCAGCGGCACCACGGGCCGCAGCAAAGATCTCAATTTCAGCGGCGGCTTCAACCTGTATCCGGCTGAAGGCGAGACGGCCATCAACGACCTGCCCGGCATGCAGGAATGCGCGGTGGTGGATCTGCCCCATGCCGGCTTGGATGAAGGTGTGTTGGCCATGGTGGTGCCAACGCCAGATGCCAGCGTCGAACCCGGTCACCTCATTGCGGCACTCCAGACACATCTGGCCGCGTTCAAACTGCCAAAACAAGTTGTTGTGGTGGCCTAGTTGCCACGTATTGCCATGGGCAAAGTTCAGAAGAGTGTTTTACGTGGGGAACACACCCAGGATTTTTGTCAGCGCCTGACCGCGGTTTAACCGACTTCTTGTTGAAATGCGGCCGAAACCCAAGGGTTAGCACGGTGTTTGTCAGTCTGCGGTCAGCCAGCCGTCAGTTCCTGTTGGTTTCGCGTCAGAGCGGGGTCAGTGCGGTGTCTCAACATCCTGCCACGCCCCACTGCACAGCGGGGCCGTTTTTGACAACGGCGGCACAACAGGAGACAAACATGACAACCACAGTGATCTCAACAGGAGGCGGCGCGAAACCCGCGCCACACACCATGACTAAAGAGGAGAAGAAAGTCATCTTCGCCTCCAGTTTAGGGACGGTGTTTGAGTGGTATGACTTTTATCTTTACGGCTCACTCGCAGCCATCATCGCCAAGCAGTTTTTCTCGGGCTTGGACGCGGGCGCTGCTTTCATCTTTGCCTTGCTGGCCTTTGCCGCTGGTTTCATCGTGCGCCCCTTCGGCGCGTTGGTGTTTGGCCGTTTGGGCGACATGATTGGTCGCAAGTACACCTTCTTGGTCACCATTTTGCTGATGGGCATGTCGACCTTTGTGGTGGGTGTGTTGCCGAGTTACGCCTCCATTGGTGTCGCGGCGCCCATCATCCTGATCGTCCTGCGCATGTTGCAAGGCTTGGCGCTCGGCGGTGAGTATGGTGGTGCCGCCACCTATGTGGCTGAGCACGCACCGCATGGAAAACGTGGTGCCTACACCTCCTGGATTCAAACCACGGCCACGCTGGGTTTGTTCCTGTCGCTGATGGTGATTTTGGGAACCCGCACCGCGCTTGGTGAAGAGGCCTTTGCGGATTGGGGCTGGCGTATTCCTTTCCTGGTGTCGATCTTTTTGCTTGGCATCAGCGTGTGGATTCGCTTGTCGATGAATGAGTCGCCTGCCTTCAAGAAAATGAAGGAAGAAGGCAAAACCTCCAAGGCACCGCTGTCAGAGTCTTTTGGCCAGTGGAAAAACCTCAAGATCGTGATCTTGGCTCTGGTGGGATTGACCGCAGGCCAAGCCGTGGTTTGGTACACCGGCCAGTTCTACGCACTTTTCTTCCTGACGCAGGCGCTGAAAGTTGACGGCGCAACAGCCAACATCTTGATTGCAATTTCGCTGCTCATCGGCACACCCTTCTTTGTGGTGTTCGGCACCTTGTCGGACAAGATTGGCCGCAAGCCCATCATCATGGCGGGTTGTTTGATTGCAGCGCTCACCTACTTCCCACTCTTTAACGCCTTGACCGCAGCCGCCAACCCCGATTTGGCCAAAGCGCAACGTGAGGTGCCGATCACGGTGGTGGTTGACAAATCACAGTGCAGCTTCCAAGGCAGCCCCATTGGCCGCGAGGTGGACTTCCGCAGTTCTTGCGACCTGGCCATGCGCACCTTGGCGCAAAGTGCAGTCAACTATGAAGTGGTGAAGGCGCCTGCGGGCACGGTGGCGAGCATCAAAATTGGCGACAAAGAAATTCCTGCTTTCAACGCCACGCTGACCCCCGACGGCAACGCCTTTGATGCCGACAGCAAAGCCAAGATTGCAGCCTTCAAGAAGGGTGTGGCCGAGGCCACCAAGGCAGCGGGTTACCCCGCCAAGGCCGATCCTGCCAAGGTCAACAAACCGCTGGTGGTGGCCATCCTGACCTTGCTCGTGATTTACGTGACCATGGTGTACGGCCCCATCGCGGCGATCTTGGTGGAAATGTTCCCCACCCGCATCCGCTACACCTCGATGAGTTTGCCGTACCACATTGGCAACGGCTGGTTTGGCGGTTTGCTGCCCACCATTGCCTTTGGCATCGTGGCGCAGACAGGCAACATCTACAACGGCCTGTGGTACCCCATCATCATCGCCGCTGTCACCTTCGTCATTGGCATGCTCTTTGTGCGTGAAACCAAAGACGTGGACATTTACGCAGGCGATTGAACTCCACGAGCACGGAAGGCACATCATGTGGAAGATCGTTATAGGTTTCATTCTCTTTTCGGCACTCGCTATTTGGGTGTTGATGCAAGGGGGCGACAGCCTGGACATGGGCGGTGAGAAACACGGCACCGAGGCCCATGCCCCGGCGGCTGTTGATGCGCCTGTGGCTGCGAGTGCAGCCAAGCCGTAGTGTTCTGGGTTTTTTTGTGAGTTGAGGCAGCCCGCTTTGTGCGGGTTGTTTTGTTTTTCGCTGCCGCTGTTGGAGCGGAACTCTTTTCGATGCACTGCGTCGGGACGTCGGCCCGACAGCCGAGTAACTTTTCTTTGCTTCGCCAAAGAAAAGTCACCAAAAGAAAGGCGACCCCGAATCCGGCGGTCCCGGAGTACCGGGACTGCTCTGCGCTGCTCGGACAAGACGGGAAGTTCAGAAACTCGCCCTGCGGGCTCAGACATCTGAACTTCTTTTTCCGTC
>JBJOQO010000128.1:0-4275 GCA_046049865.1 Pseudomonadota bacterium
AACAAACACTTTCCAGGTCTTCAAGGGGACAAACACCTCAACCAGCACCTAGGTGACAGACGACAAACAGGCACAATTTCAACCATGCAACACCCCTTCGCCCCCTTCCCCGCCAACCGCCCTCGCCGCTTGCGCCGTGATGATTTCACCCGCCGCTTGGTGCGCGAGCACGCCTTGAGCGTGAACGATTTGATCTACCCCGTCTTCGTGCTCGAAGGTGACAATCGCCGCGAAGCCGTGGCATCGATGCCTGGCGTCGAGCGCCTGAGCTTGGACTTGCTGTTGCCTGTCGCTGAGGAATGCGTCAAGCTGGGCATCCCCGTCATGGCCTTGTTCCCCGTCATCAGCAGCCACCTCAAAACGCCTGATGGCATTGAAGCCACCAATCCAAAAGGCTTGGTGCCGCATGTGGTGCGTGAACTCAAAAAACGCTTCCCAGAACTCGGCGTGATGACCGACGTGGCGCTCGACCCCTTCACCAGCCACGGTCAGGACGGTTTGTTAGACGAGACCGGCTACATCTTGAACGATGAAACAACCGCGGTGTTGGTCCAACAAGCCCTGACCCAAGCCGATGCCGGCGTGGACATCGTGGCCCCCAGCGACATGATGGATGGCCGAATTGGCGCGATTCGCCAAGCGCTAGAAGCCCACGGCCACATCCACACGCGCATCATGGCCTACAGCGCCAAATACGCCAGCGCTTTCTATGGCCCGTTCCGTGACGCGGTGGGATCGGCCGCCAACCTGGGCAAGAGCGACAAAAAGGTCTACCAAATGGACCCCGGCAACACCGACGAAGCGCTGCGCGAAGTCGCGCTCGACATTGCTGAGGGCGCCGACATGGTGATGGTCAAGCCCGGCATGCCCTATCTGGATGTGGTGCGCCGCGTCAAAGACGAATTCAAAGTGCCCACCTTCGCCTACCAAGTGAGCGGCGAATACGCCATGCTCAAAGCCGCCGCCCAAAACGGTTGGCTCGACCACGATGCCGTCATGATGGAGAGCCTGCTCGCCTTCAAGCGCGCGGGGGCAGACGGCATCCTGACTTACTTTGCCATCGACGCCGCCAAAAAACTACGCGCTTAAATTCAACCCACGTGCTTGGCAAAGAATGCCAGGGTGCGCGTCACGGCCAGCTTGGCTGACGCCTCTTGGTAAGCCCCACGGTGGTCACAGTTGAAGCCGTGATCGGCTGGATACGTGTGAACCTCGACTTCGGGGTGCGCGTGTTTGAACTTTTCCACCGTGTCCAAGGGAATCCAATGGTCTTGATCCGCGTAATGCGCCAGCACGGGGCAGTGCGGGTGACGGGCAATTTCCTCATCTGTGGTTGAACCACCGCCGTAGTAAGGCGCGGCGGCGCTGAGGCCTTTGACCAACGCAGCAGCACGCCAAGTCAACAAGCCGCCCCAGCAATAACCCACGATGCCGACCTTGCCTCCGCTGGTTTTGGCGGCGTAATCGACGGACGCTTGAATATCAGCGATCACGCCAGGCGCTGGCAAGGCCTCGATCGCCGCTTTCAGTGCCATACCTGCTTGCATGTCATCAGGGGTGTAGCCCAACTCAACGCCTTGTTTGGCACGATGGAAAGTTGCTGGCGCCACCGCTAGATACCCCTGCGCCGCATAGCCATCCGCCACTTCACGGATGTGTGAATTGACGCCAAAAATCTCTTGCAACACCACGATGGCACCTTTCGGTGCCCCTTTGGGGTGGGCGACATAAGCAGGGAATTCAAAGCCATCAGCGGCATGGAGTCGAACGGTCATAGCAAGCCTCTTTGTGAATGGAATATTAAAGGGAAAGGGAATGTCCGACAGGTTACTCGTCTTTGCCCCGTGTCACGGTATCGTTTGTCACCTCTGCATTCAACCCACAGGAGACACATATGAAGCCCATCCTATTAATCACGGGCGCTAGCCGTGGCATTGGTGCAGCCACCGCCCTCTTGGCCGCGCAACAGGGCTGGGCCGTGGCCGTCAACTACGCCAACCAAGCCGCAGCAGCGGACAGCGTGGTGAAGCACATCCAAGCCGCGGGCGGCACGGCCATGGCCGTGCAAGCGGACGTGGGCGACGAGGCCCAAGTCATGCGTATGTTTGCCGAAGTCGATGCCAAACTAGGCCGCATTTCGGGTCTGGTCAACAGTGCGGGCATCGTCGATGTCACCGC
The DNA here is from genome assembly GCA_046049865.1 of Pseudomonadota bacterium. GTDB lineage: Bacteria > Pseudomonadota > Gammaproteobacteria > Burkholderiales > Burkholderiaceae_C > JANPCX01. The sequence goes on from JBJOQO010000128.1 coordinate 2,179, forward strand.
CAAAGTCGAAGCCCAGAGTTGGGCGCGCTGGGAGCGCATGATGCGCATCAATGTGCTGGGCTCGCTCGCCTGCGCCCGTGAAGCCGTGCGTCGCATGAGCACCGCGCACGGCGGCGCGGGCGGCAGCATTGTGAACGTGTCGAGCGCCGCCTCACGTTTGGGCGGATCCGGCCAATACGTGGATTACGCCACCGCCAAAGGCGCCATTGACGCCTTCACCATTGGTTTGGCCAAGGAAGTGGCTGCTGAGGGCATCCGCGTCAATGCGGTCCGCCCTGGCTTGATTGACACCGAGATCCACGCCTCCGGTGGTTTGCCCAACCGCGCGCGTGACTTGGCACATTTGGTGCCGATGCAACGCTCGGGTCAACCCGAGGAAGTCGCCCAAGCCATCGTCTGGCTGCTCAGCGATGCCGCCAGCTACACCACCATGAGTTTGATGGACGTCTCGGGCGCGCGTTAAGGGTGGCGGCAATCAAGCCGCAAAACCCGCCGTGAGCGACTGTCGTAGGTAGTCCACAAACGCCGTCACAGCGCGAGGCACATGCGGTGAATAGGGTCGAATCGCATACAACTGTTCTGCAAACGCCCCCACAGGCTGCCAGTCTGGTAACACCTGTACCAGCTTGCCCTGCTGCAGGGCCGTTTGCGCGCTGAAGTCGGGCAGCAACGCGATACCCAGCCCCGTCAGCGCGGCTTCTCGCAAGGCTTCGCTGTTGTTGGCGGCGAGCTGGCCTGTGACGGGCACGGTGATTCGTTCCCCCTCGTGTTGAGCCCTTGATGCCACATGCGCCAAGGTCCAGGTGGGCGTGTCTTGCGCACGCAAGTAGTGCAAACAGTTGTGGGTATGTAACTCGGCGGGCGTTTGCGGCGTGCCTGCGCGGCGCAAATAGGCTTTGCTGGCCACCAGCACCGAGTGCGTGCGGCACAGCGTCCACGCCACATGCGTGTCGGGCGGGCGAGCGGTGTGGCGAATGGCTAAATCGTAGCCTTCGGTAGCCAAACTGCTGAGGCGGTCTGACATATCCAATTGAAGCCGCACCTCAGGGTAGGCGCGCAAAAAGTCGGTCAAGCGCGGCGCCAATTGCTGGCGCGCAAATGCCACAGGGGCCGTGACGCGCAACAGCCCACTTGGGACGCCTGCCAAGTCACGCACCTGGGCAAAGCTGTGTTCAATCTGCTCAAACGAGGCGCGGGTGTCGTCCACCAAGCGCTGGCCTGCCTCGGTCAAGCGCACACTGCGGGTGGTGCGCTGCACCAGCGGCACACGGGCTGCGCGCTCTAGGTCGGCGATGCGCTGGCTCATGGCGGCTTTGCTCACACCCAAACGGGCTGCCGCAGCGGTGTAACTGCCTTGCTGCGCCAGCACACTCAACCAATACAGGTGGTGCCAAAGTTCGTTGATTTTTTGTTCTTGCATGGCTTGATTGTTCACTATTTTGAACAATCAATTCAAGGTTTCATGCTTGTATTGCTATCTGGGCCTGCCTACACTGCCCCATCTTTTATTCATTGCGAGACACACCATGACACAAGCCACCCACATTGCGCACTACATCAACGGCGCCGTTGCCAAGGGCAGCAGCACCCGCACGCAGCCTGTCTACAACCCCGCCACGGGCGCTGTGACGGGTAATGTCAGCTTGGCCAATGTGGCCGATGTGGGCGCTGCCGTGGCCGCCGCACAAAAAGCGTTTCCTGCCTGGGCCGATACGCCCCCCCTGCGCCGCGCCCGCGTGATGTTTAAGTTCTTGGAGTTGATCAACGCCAACAAAGACAAGCTGGCCCACATGATCACCGCCGAGCACGGCAAGGTGTTCACCGATGCGCAAGGCGAGGTGAGCCGCGGCATCGACATCGTGGAGTTCGCCACAGGCATTCCTCAGTTGCTCAAGGGCGACTACACCGATCAAGTGTCCACCGGCATTGACAACTGGACCATGCGCCAGCCCCTCGGTGTGGTCGCGGGCATCACACCCTTTAACTTCCCCGTCATGGTGCCTGCATGGATGTTCCCCGTGGCCATCGCTGCTGGCAACACCTTTGTCTTAAAGCCTAGCCCGATTGACCCAACACCCGCGCTGTTTATCGCGGAGT
>JBJOQO010000129.1:0-4205 GCA_046049865.1 Pseudomonadota bacterium
ACCGTACCCCCACCCCAAATGGTGGCCAATATGCGGGTAGGCAACATGGACGGCTTCTGCGTGGGCGAGCCCTGGAACCATCGCGCCATCATCGACGGCATTGGCATCACCGCCGCCACCACACAAGACGTGTGGAAAGACCACCCCGAAAAAGTGCTGGGCACCACGGGCGACTTCGTCAAGAAAAACCCCAACACCGCCCGCGCCGTCATCATGGCCGTGCTGGAAGCCAGCCGCTGGATCGACGCCAACCTGTCCAATAAAAACAAGATGGCCGAGACGATTGCCGACAAGAGTTATGTGAACACCAGCGTGGACGCCATCAACCAGCGCATCTTGGGCCGCTACCAAAACGGCCTCGGAAAAACCTGGGACGACCCCAACCACATGAAGTTCTTCAACGACGGTTTGGTCAACTACCCCTACCTGTCCGATGGCATGTGGTTCCTCACCCAGCACAAACGTTGGGGCCTGCTCAAAGAACACCCCGACTACCTGGGCGTGGCCAAACAGATCAACCAAATCGATCTCTACAAACAAGCGGCTTCGCAGCTCAAGATCAGCGTACCGAAGAGCGATATGCGCACGAGCAAGATGATCGATGGTGTGACCTGGGACGGCAGCAACCCTGCCAAGTACGCCGACGGCTTCAAGATCAAAGCAACCTGAGTTACCAGTGCCAGATTCGAAGGAGAGCCCCATGGTCAGCGCAGTATTTCATTCGCCCTTAGAAACCGCCGCCGCCGATGTCGCGCTCGGAAAAAAGAGCGCGCCCAGCGCCGGTGTGGCGGGATCTGGAGCCGTCCCGCCAGCCAACACCCATGCGGCGGTTCGCCTGCCTTCGGTCTGGCGGGAGTGGGCACTGAAAATCCTGCCGCCCATCGCAGGCTTGGCCTTGTTGATCGGCATCTGGGGCTTGCTCACGCAAAACAGCACCACCTTCCCCACGCCCTGGGCCACCTTTGAAGCAGCGGTCAAACTGTTCTCGGACCCGTTCTACGACAAAGGACCTAACGACCAGGGCATCGGTTGGAATGTCCTTTTCTCGCTGGAACGTGTGGCCCTGGGCTTTGGGCTGGCGGCGGTGGTGGGCATTCCGCTGGGTTTTGTGATTGGGCGTTTTGCGGTACTCAACCGCATGGTGAGTCCCATCATCAGCTTGCTCAAACCGGTGTCACCGCTGGCCTGGTTGCCCATTGGCCTCTTGGTGTTCAAAGCCGCCAACCCTGCCGCCATTTGGACGATTTTTATTTGTTCCATTTGGCCCATGGTGATCAACACCGCCGTAGGGGTGCAGCGTGTGCCGCAAGACTATCTGAACGTGGCCCGTGTGCTGAACCTGAGCGAGTGGCGCATCGCCACCCGCATCTTGCTGCCCGCTGTGATGCCCTACATGCTGACGGGTGTGCGTTTGTCGGTGGGCACGGCCTGGCTCGTGATCGTGGCGGCCGAAATGTTGACCGGCGGCGTGGGCATCGGCTTTTGGGTGTGGGACGAGTGGAACAACCTCAACGTCAAACACATCATCATCGCCATCGTGGTGATTGGTGTGGTGGGACTGTTGTTGGAATGGGCTTTGATGGCCATTGCCAAACGTTTTGAATACAACTGAAACGACAGCGCAGGACACTCATCATGAAATCATCTCCTCACACAAGCGCGCCCAAACCCACGCTGAAAATTGAAAACGTGGGCATGGTCTTCCCCACCAAACGCGGCCCCTTTGTGGCGCTGCGCGACATCAACCTGGATGTGGCACGCGGAGAAACCGTTTCGCTGATTGGCCACTCCGGCTGCGGCAAGTCCACCTTGCTCAATTTGGTGGCCGGGCTCACCACCCCCACCAGCGGCGTGCTCTTGCTGGAAGACCGCGAACTGAAGGGGCCGGGGCCAGACCGTGGTGTGGTGTTCCAGAACCACTCACTCTTGCCTTGGCTGAGTTGCCTGGACAACGTTTACCTCGCGGTGGAGCGCGTTTTTGGTCAGAAGGAAAACAAGGCGCAACTGAAAGAACGCTCGCTGGCCGCCTTGAATCTGGTGGGCCTGACCCACGCCAAAGACAAACACCCGGGCGAAATTTCTGGCGGCATGAAACAGCGTGTGGGCATTGCCCGTGCCTTGGCCATGGAACCCAAAATGCTCTTGATGGACGAGCCCTTCGGCGCGCTGGACGCCCTCACGCGCGCGCGCTTGCAAGACGAGTTGATGAAGATCGTTGCCACCACCAACAGCACGGTGATGATGGTGACCCACGATGTGGACGAGGCGGTGCTGCTCTCAGACCGCATCGTCATGCTCACCAACGGTCCTGCGGCCACCATCGGTGAAGTCTTGAAGGTTCCCCTACCACCGCTGCGCGAGGCCTTACGCAACCGCCTGGAGATGGCCCACCACAGCGGCTATCTGGCCGCACGCGAAGCGGTGCTGGAGTTTTTGTACAGCAAGCAGGCGCACGTGGAAGCCAAAGCGGCTTAAGGCGGCAAATCAAGGCCCTCACCCCAACCCTCTCCCACAAGTGGGAGAGGGAGCCTTCTCTCCCTCTCCCCCGTACTCGGGGGAGAGGGTTGGGGTGAGGGGGTGGTGCCCACCAAAAAGGCACAAGAGCAAAAGAAAGACACCATGAAAAAAATGAAGCTCGTGATGATCGGCAACGGCATGGCCGGTGTGCGCACACTGGAAGAGCTGCTAAAAATTGAACCCGATCTCTACGACATCACGGTTTTCGGTGCCGAGCCCCACCCCAACTACAACCGCATCTTGCTCAGCCCTGTACTGGCCGGCGAACAAACGCTGGATGAGATCGTGCTCAACCCTTTGAGTTGGTACGAAGAGAACCGCATCACCCTGCACCTGGGCAAAAAAGTGGTGAACGTGGACCGCAGCCGCCGCGTGGTCATGGCCGAAGACGGCACCGAGGCTGAATACGACCGCCTGTTAATTGCCACCGGCTCCAACCCCTTCACCCTGCCCATCCCGGGCAAAGACCTGGAGGGCGTGATCGCCTACCGCGACATCGCCGACACCAACACCATGATCGAAGCCGCCAAGGTGTACCAGCATGCGGTGGTCATCGGCGGTGGTCTGCTGGGGCTGGAAGCGGCCAACGGATTGATGCTGCGCGGCATGCAAGTGACCGTGGTGCACATCTCCGGCACATTGATGGAGCGGCAACTTGATGAAGTGGCGGGCGGTTTGTTGCGTGAATCTCTTGAAGCACGCGGTCTGCGCTTTTTGATGCAGGCACAAACCCAAGAGCTGATTGCCGGCAAAGACGGGCGTGTCATGGCCGTCAAATTCAAAGACGGCCAAGAGATCCCCGCCGATTTGGTGGTCATGGCCGCAGGCATTCGACCCAACACCGAACTGGCGGACAAGATCGGTTTGCACTGCAACCGAGGCATCGTCGTCACCGACACCCTGCAAACCGTCACCGATCCGCGCATTTACTCCGTGGGCGAGTGCGCCGCCCACCGTGGCATTGCTTACGGTTTGGTGGCCCCCCTCTTTGAGCAAGGCAAAGTGTGCGCCACCCACTTGGCCGAATTTGGCATTGGCCGCTACACCGGCAGCCTCACCAGCACCAAACTTAAAGTCACCGGCATTGATTTGTTCAGCGCGGGCAACTTCACCGGCGGCGAGGGCTTTGAAGAAATCGTGATGAGCGACCCCTCGGGCGGCGTCTACAAAAAACTCGTGATTCAAAATGACCAGTTGGTCGGCGCCTGCATGTATGGCGACACCGTGGATGGCTCTTGGTATTTCAAGCTGCTGCGTGAAGGTCGCAAGATCGCCGACATCCGCGACAAGCTGATGTTCGGTGAGTCCAACATTGGAGATGTGGGCCACCAAGGCCACAACAAAGCTGCGGCCATGGCGGACAGCGACGAGGTCTGCGGCTGCAACGGCATCACCAAAGGCGCCATTTGCAAAGCCATCAAAGAAAAAGGCTTGTTCACACTGGAAGAAGTGCGCAAATGCACCAAAGCCAGCGCCAGTTGCGGCTCTTGCACCGGCTTGGTGGAGCAGTTGCTGATGTTCACTGCCGGTGGTGACTACTCCGCCGCACCCACCAAAAAAGCCATGTGCGGCTGCACCGACCACAGCCACGAAGAAGTGCGCCAGGCCATACGCACGGTGAACCCCGATGGCAGCAAACTGCTCACCGTCGATGGTGTCTACAAACAGCTCGGCTGGCGCACGCGCAA
>JBJOQO010000130.1:0-4174 GCA_046049865.1 Pseudomonadota bacterium
ACTTCTGCCGCACCGCTGGGTGCCACCTGAAACCTCCAGCGCACCGAACACTGCACCGGTCAACACCTGATCGTTGATTCGGTCAAGGTGGGTTCGCCGAACGCATACGAAACTCGCCTTGCATCCCATCCCGATCCGAACGCTCGGCATCCACGAGGGGTTTTGCAGAGGTTCCCTAGCACCGGCTCCAAGAGTGTGGTGCACCACCGACGACCCTCTGCGTCCAAGACTCGCCAGCGTCCGTCGGACCTATCCCAAAACCTGACAGGCTCTTAGATAGCACCCAAAACCCCCGCTTGTTCACCAGATCAAACCTCGGCCACGAACGGCAACATGTCACAAAGAGCGTTGGGCATGGTGCCCGCGTCTGCGTTGCCCTTGGGGTTTTGGCATGTCGACTTTTCTTGCTGCGGTGTTTCGCCCAGGTACAGCCTTGATGCGCCGTTTGCGCATCCCGGTGAAGCTCACCCTGATCAGCGCTTGTATGTTTGTGCCCTTGTTGTGGCTTATGGTCACCAGCGCCATGCAATCCATGGGGCAGGTGACCTATACCGAAGGTGAGGTGGTGGGGACCAAGCTGGCCCAGGAGATCGCCAAGGTGGTGCATCACACCCAGTTGGCGCGCGGTCTCCACGGACGGGTTCTGGCAGGTGACAAAGAGCAAGACGACAAACTCGCCCAATCCCGGGCCCAATTAAAAAGCGCAGTGCAAGCGGTGGATGCGACGGTGGCCCAAGCCCCGTTTGACATGAAAGACGTTTGGAAACCCATCTGCGATTCATTGGACAAAGTGACGAGCGGCCAAGTCCCAGGCAGCGCTTTCGAGTCGTTTGAGACCCACACCGAGATCATCGAGCGCATGCGCCAGGCGGTGCTGCTGGTGGGCGAACGATCGGGTTTGTTGTTTGACCCCGAGGCCCACACCTACTTCATGATGGACGTGGTGATATCACGCTGGATCGCCCTGACCGAAGGCGCAGCCAAGTTGCGCGGCAAAGGGACGGTGGCACTGCGCGGGCAAGTGGGTGAGCCGGATCGCATTTCCATGGCCGCCAATACCCTTTTGTTGGAAATAATGTTGGTGGATGTGGACTTGATTCTGGAGGCGCTCAAGCGCACCGGTGCTGATATTCCACAGTCTTGGGGCGCCGCCCAAGCGGCAACACGTGCCTTCACCAGTGTGTCGATGGAGCGATTTTCTGCCGACACCATGGCCGTGGACGCGGAAACCTATTTCAAACAGGCGTCTGATGCGGTCAATGCGACCAATGCGTTTGGTGAAGACATGGTCGAGGCCCTGCACCTGGCGTTTGACACCCGCATTAAAAACCTCTACCAAAACATCGCCGTGAACTTGGGTTTGTCGCTGCTGGGTTTGGCATCACTGACCTACTTGTGCATGTCCTACTACTTGGCCTTTGCCGGTGCCTTGCGGGCGCTGCACACGGGCGTGGAGGCGGTTGCCAATGGAGATTTGTCGCGCAGCATGCAGGTCAAAGGCCGTGACGAGGTGGCCGACATTGGTCGTTTGGTGGATGGCATGAACAATCGCTTGTCCGCCATGGTGGCCCAGGTGCGCAGCAGCGCCGCACGTGTGGAGATGGCTGGGCAGCAGGTCTCTGAGGGCAGCTTGGCCTTGTCTCAGCGTACCGAAGCCCAAGCCACGAGTTTGGCGCAAGCCGTGGCCACCATCGCCCAAGTGAGCACCGCGGCTGCGAGCAATGCGGAGTCGTCGCAAGAACTCAACGCACTGACCCAGGCCTTGTCCGATAACGCCGAAAAAGGAGGTGCCGCCATGACGGAAACTGTCAATTCCATGAGCCGCTTGGAAGAGTCGTCGCGCCGAGTGGCCGAAGTGGTCGGTCTGATCGACGACATCGCATTTCAAACCGGCATGCTCTCACTCAATGCCGCCGTGGAGGCCGCTCGTGCCGGTGAAGCGGGGCGAGGCTTTTCTGTGGTGGCCTCGGAAGTGCGTCAATTGGCGCAGCGCTGTGCCGAGTCAGCCGAGGAAATTCGCCAATTGATTGGTAATGCGGTGGATCAAGTCACCCAATCGTCCAACAACATTCAGCAAGTCAGTGGAGCGCTGGATGCGGTGATGTCGGGCATACGCAGTGTGTCGGATCGGCTGCACAACATTTCAAGCTCCAGCGCACAGCAAAGTGCCAGTTTGGGTGAGGTGACGCAAAGCGTGGGCAGCCTGGATGGCATCACCCGCCAAAATGCGGTGATGGTGGAAGAGGCCACCGCATCGTCTCGTGTGCTGGTGGAACGCGCCCAAACGCTGCGCGACGCGGTGGGTACGATCCGGCTGCGCCAGGGGTCGGCCGACGAGGCCCACGCGCTTGTCATGCGGGCGGTCCAGCACCTGCAAACGGTTGATCGCCAGCAAGCCTTGCAAGACTTTCAGAACAAGGAAATGGGTTTCATCGACCGTGATTTGTTTCTGTTCGGCATTGACCGCGAGGGCTCCTATTTCATACACGGTGCACGCCCGAACGAAATTGGCAGCACGGTGTTTGAGTCCCCAGGTCTGGATGCCGAGAAATTCCTTCCAGAATTCTGGCGCGTGGCCGATCACGGTGGGGGGTGGATGTCGTACATGATCCGCAACCCCGCCACCGGATTGATCGATCAAAAAGAATCGTTCATTTTGAAAATTGGCGACAACGAAGCCATCGGCTGCGGTGTCTACCAAATGTCTCGGAGCCAAGCCGCCCCGGGGCTTACGACGGGTGTCGCAGTTCCCGCGTGAAGGATTTCACAACCCGATCTGTTCGGGTTCGGCTCTCGTTCAGCACTCGATAAGCGCGGTTTTTCTGCCTTTGATCTCGCTCAAGTTTTTCGGCTGAAGAGAAACAATGGTGCCACGCCAACCAATGGCGTTTCACCATGGCCCAACAAGACTCCCAAGACCGCACCCATCCAGCGTCGCAGCGCAAGTTAGACAAAGCGCGCAAAGACGGCAATGTGGCGCGCTCGCAGGACTTTGGTCACTTTGCAGCGGTGGCCGCTGGTGGTGCTGCTTTGGTGGTGATGGCACCGCAAATCACAGGTTGGCTCAAAGACGCGCTGGCGCAGGCGCTGCGCTTCAATGTGCAAAGCCTGGCTTCGCCGCAGTTCATGTTTGAACGTTTGTCTGAGCTCACACTGAAACTGCTGTGGGTGGTGTTGCCCTTGGGTTTGTTGATGGTGGCCGTGGGTGTCTTGGGCAGCTTTTTGATTGGTGGCTGGAACTTCAGCATGAAAGCTGTCGCACCCAAGGCCAACAAGTTGAACCCTTTGGCGGGCTTGGGCCGCATTGTTTCCAAACACCAAATGATTGTGGCGCTCAAGGCGGCGCTCTTGGCCTTGTTGCTGGGCGTCATTGGCGCTTTTTACCTGCGCTCCCATTTGGAAGGGTTTGTGGCGACCTTGACCATGCCGCTGCCTGCAGCCTTGTCCCATGCAGGCGACACCATGCTGGGCGGTTTGATGTTGCTCGTGATGTTGTTGGCTGTGTTCGCCCTGGTGGACGCACCGCTGCAACGCCACCTGCATGCTGATCGTTTGAAGATGAGCCACCAAGAGGTGAAGCAAGAATACAAAGAGATGGAAGGCAATGCCGAGGTCAAAGGCAAGATGCGCCAGCTGATGCGTGAAGCAGCCAAAAAGCGCATGATCGCCGCCGTGCCTACGGCCGACCTGGTGGTGATGAACCCCACCCACTATGCGGTGGCATTGAAATACGACGACACCAAGATGGGTGCCCCGCGCGTCGTCGCCATGGGTGCAGACCTCATGGCATTGAAGATTCGTGACATCGCCAAAGATTCCAAAGTACCCGTGTTGCAAGCCCCCGCGCTGGCACGTGCTTTGTACGCCCACGCTGAACTCGACAAAGAAATTCCGGCCGCTCTCTTTGCGGCTGTGGCCCAGGTGCTCGCCTATGTGTACCAGCTGCGTGCAGCCATGGCTGGCAAAGGCAAGCCGCCCGGTGACTTGCCTGAATTGAAAGTGCCCGTGGAGCTGGATCCCCACCACGGCAAGCCTTCAACCTAGAAACGGCAGTTGACCGCTTACTTCCGCTGGCAAAAACCTATGAATGCTGACACCTCCTCGCACGAACCAAATCACTTGACGGTTCACAGCGCTACACACCCGATTGAGCCGTTCGGCGGCGCGCTGGCGG
>JBJOQO010000131.1:0-4097 GCA_046049865.1 Pseudomonadota bacterium
AGTGGGCTGCGATGCGGTGCGCTGGCAAGGCGCGACGACGCTGCGGGCTCGTGCCCGCGAGGAGGAGTAACGCAGCCAGCGTGCCGCAGCGCTGCTCAATCGGGCGCGTAGCGCTCTCACCCAACTTGAGAGGGTGTTCGTGTGTAGAGAACTCAATGTGCGTCATGGTTTGCCAGTGGAATGAAGCGGTCAACTGCCGGATCTAGGTTCAAAGGTTCGGTCCGGGTGGGTACGCGTTGCGCCAAGGCACACATCAATTCATAACCGACGGTGCCTGCGGCGTGGGCAATCTCATCGATGGGCAACCTCGCACCGCTTGCATCTTGCCCCCACAGCGTGACCGGCGAGCCCACCCCGGCTTGCGGCGCAGCGGTGAGGTCGACGGTGATCATGTCCATCGAAACCCGGCCCGCCATGGAGCAACGCACGCCATGGACCAGCACGGGTGTTCCGTTGGGAATCACACGGGGATATCCATCCGCATAACCACAAGCGACAACGCCCAGGCGCATGGGGCGCGCTGCAGTGAAGTTGGCACCGTAGCCGACATGGTCGCCGGCTTGAAGGTCTTGCACCGCAATGATTTCGCTGCGCAAACTCATGGTGGGCCACAAGTCCCAGTCGGTTGAACTGTGTGCTGGGTAGTCGGGCGATGAACCGTAGACCATGATGCCGGGGCGTATCCAATCTGCTCGCACGGTTTCTGCGCTAGCGGCATAACGCAAGGTGGCTGCGCTGTTGCACAGCGAACGCTCGCCGGGTAAATCGTGGGTGGCCTCAGTAAACACCGCCAGCTGTTGCTGGATGCCTTGGTCGCCATCGGCGGTGGCGAAGTGGGTCATCAACGTGATGTTGTCGACCTGAGTGAGACCCGACAAACGCAACCAAGCATGGCGGTAGTGCTGGGGAGCAAACCCCAAACGGTTCATGCCGCTGTTCATTTTCAGAAACACATGCTGAGCGGTATTGGTTTTGTGTGCCGCCAGCCAGTCAATTTGCGCTTCATGGTGCACGGTGTGCCACAGGTTCAGGCGCGAGCACCATTCCAAGTCGCGGGCTTCAAAACAACCTTCGAGCATCAGGATGGGGCCGCGCCATCCCAGCGCCCGGATGCGGGCAGCTTCTTCAAAGTCGAGCAGGGCAAATCCGTCGGCGCCTTGCAGCCCTTCGTAGGCACGCTCCAAACCGTGGCCGTAGGCGTTGGCTTTGACGACGGCCCAACATTTCGCGTCCGGTGCAGATGCTCTGGCCCGCACCAAGTTGTGCGTCAGTGCATCGGGGTGAATCAGGGCATGTATCGGACGTGGCATGGGTGCGTGAGGTATTCGATGGATGGCGGGCCTGATTCTGCCAGTGAGTTCTGCCGACACGGAATTTCACAGCCTGCGTGCTATAACCCCGGCCTTGAGGGAGACGAGCCCACAGGCATCCCAAAAAACATGACAAAACGGGTGCCCCACGCGCTGACTGCGAGTGATTGAAGCGACGCATTGGACTGAATGAAAAAAGGCTTCTACACCATCATGTCAGCGCAGTTTTTCAGCTCGCTGGCTGACAACGCGCTCTTTGTCGCGGCCGTTGAACTTCTGCGAACCTCCGGTCAACCTGAGTGGCAACGTGCCGCGTTGGTGCCGATGTTTGCGTTGTTTTACGTCTTGCTGGCGCCATTTGTTGGGGCGTTCGCGGATGCCATCCCGAAGGGCAAGGTCATGTTCTTTTCGAACTTGATCAAGGTGGTCGGATGTTTGATGATGCTCTTTGGCTCACATCCTCTCTTGGCGTATGCAATTGTGGGTTTGGGCGCGGCGGCGTATTCGCCCGCCAAGTACGGCATCTTGACGGAATTGCTTCCGCCCTCCCAGCTGGTGAAGGCCAATGGCTGGATTGAGGGGCTCACCATCGGATCCATCATTTTGGGCGTGCTCTTGGGCGGGCAATTGGTGGGGCACACGATCTCCACGCTGCTGTTGTCCATGGATTTGCCCGGCGTTCAAACCCACATTGACACGGCGCCCGAAGCCGCTATTGCGTCCATCATCCTGCTCTACGCGGTGGCGGCACTGTTTAACCTTCGTATTCCTCGCACGGCCGCACCCTTGTTGGCGGTGACCGATGGTTTAGTCGGTTTGATCCGTGACTTCAGCGCTTGCAACCACCGCCTGTGGAACGACAAACTGGGGCAAATCTCGTTGGCGACAACAACGCTGTTTTGGGGCGTGTCGGGCAATATGCGATACATCGTATTTGCGTGGGCCGCGGTCGCTTTGGGCTACAACACCACCCAGGCCTCAATGCTGGTGGGCGTTGTGGCGCTTGGCACGGCATTCGGTGCGGTTTTTGCATCAATGCGGATGAGTTTGGATCGAGCCACCAGCGTCATTCCCTTGGGCATCGTCATGGGGATCCTGGTCATCGGCTTGAACTTCATTTCGCATGTAGGTATTGCCGCGCCGTTTTTGGTTCTGCTCGGGGCCGCAGGGGGTTATTTGGTGGTGCCCATGAATGCCTTGCTCCAGCACCGGGGCCACAACTTGATGGGCGCTGGGCGTTCGATTGCGGTACAGAACTTCAATGAACAAGCGTGCATTTTGGTGTTGGGCTTGTTGTATGTGTTGATGAAGGCGACCGGCCTGTCTGCTTACATCGCTATCACCGTCATTGGTGCCTTGGTCGCAGGCACTATGTGGTGGATCAAACGCTGGCACGAACGCAACTGTGTGCTTCACCGCGACGAGCTGGAGCACTTATTGAAGTTGGCACGCAGCGATACCCACCACTGAGAGCCTGAGAGTCTTTCGTTCATGCCCGTTCATCACGCCCGAAAAACTCCCAGACTCTGACTGTGTCCTTGGCGTCTCTTCCCACACCTGCGGCGGTCTGGCCAGCGCTCGCCTTGGTATTCAACGCCTTGGTCTGGGGCGTGTCTTGGTGGCCGTTTCGGCAGATGCAGGCCGAGGGGCTGCATCCACTGTGGGCCACCGTGTTCGTATTTGCGCTGTGCACGGTGGTGATCACTTGCTGGCGGCCTCACGCCGTCAAAGAGGTGTGGCGTACGCCCGCCCTGTGGGTTTTGGTGCTCGCCGCCGGCACCACCAATGCGGCCTTCAATTGGGCGGTGTCCATCGGCGATGTGGTGCGGGTTGTGCTCTTGTTTTATTTGATGCCGCTGTGGACCGTGCTGTTGGCTCGCTGGCTCCTGCATGAGCCTCTCACTGTGCGTGCAGCGCTTCAGATGGTGCTGGCTCTCACGGGTGCGGCCGTCGTGCTGTGGCCGCAACAGGGCTCGGGGCCGTCTTGGTGGCACCACCTTCCCTTGCCCACCAACTTGGCAGAAGTATTGGGCGTGCTGGGCGGTTTAACTTTTGCCTTGAACAACGTGATGTTGCGCAAAGAAGCCCATCGCAGTGAAGCGGCTCGCGGCTGGGCCATGTTTTTTGGTGGGGTGTTGGTGGCGGGCGTTTTGGCGGCTGTTCTGACGGCTATGGGCTCGGTGGCAACGCCGCCTTCCGTGAATTCCGTTTGGCTTGTGCCTGCCTTGGTGTTGACCTTGCTGTTTCTGGCCAGCAACATGGCTTTGCAATATGGTGCTGCGCGTTTGCCTGCCAATGTGACGTCGGTGATCATGCTCAGCGAGGTGGTTTTTGCGTCAAGCTCTGCCGTCTTACTGGGAGCGGGTGAATTGACGCTGAGGGTTTGGGTTGGCGGCGCTTTGATTGTGAGCGCGGCGCTCTTGGCAACCCTGTCGTCGAAGAAAACTGCTTCGGCGTAGTATCAACAAACCTCTGCAAAACCCCTGGCGATGCCGAATCTTTCGGTCTCGCGCGGTCTGCCGCGTTTCACTTCGGAGTTGCCCATGTCTGCCAAAACCATCGCCGACTTTGCTGCCATCGACATCCGAGGAAAAAAGGTGGCGCTGTCCAAGTACCGAGGACAGGTGATGTTGATTGTGAATACCGCAAGTAGCTGCGGCTTCACACCGCAGTTCGCGGGTCTCGAGCAACTCTGGCAATCGCACCAAAAACAAGGCTTGGTGGTCTTGGGATTTCCAAGCAACGAGTTTGGTGAACAAGACCCAGGCAGCAACGAGCAGATCGCCT
>JBJOQO010000132.1:0-4077 GCA_046049865.1 Pseudomonadota bacterium
CATCGAGCACTCCTTGAACCACAGACCACGCAAAATCCTGGGGTTCCAATCACCGCACGAAGTCTTCTCTCAACTCAGGCAGTCTCATACTGCCGGTGTCGCGCTTCAGGCTTGAAACCGCCCTGTCCCTCAAGACTGTCGACATTTGCTTTAACAAAAGGCCTTTTCTTTTCCCTGCGATATTGATGTGCCCTGAACAGCACGGCCAAGAGTATTTCATAGCACTTTGCAGCTTTGAGCACGTACCAACAAATCTCATTTCAATTGCCCGCTTGAGGCCCTGTGGTCACTACACAAACAACTGCGCTGCTGCGTGGTGTGAGGTCTTACATCGCCCAAGCTCGTAAAGCGACCCGATGATGCACAGCGGCTGACACGGCAAGACGATGGAGATGTTGCGCGTCAGATCCTCTACAAATTCTGGCTCTACTTCACCTGCAACACCCGCCGATACTGAATCGCTTCGGCCAGGTGGTTGACCTGCACTTCGGTGCTGCCGGATAAATCGGCAATGCTGCGGGCCATGCGCAGCACGCGGTGAAAACTGCGGGCGGACCAGCCCAGGCGGGCGGCTGCTGTCGTCATGAACTGGCTTGCGTTGCTGCTCAAGTGGCAGTGCTTGTCCAGCGCATCGCCGCTGAGTTCTGCATTGGTACATGCTTGGCGGTGCAATTGACGCGTGCGTGCCTGCGCGACCCGGCTGGCGACTGCAGCGCTGGTTTCGCCATCAGGTGCAGCTTGCACTTGTTCTGGAGACACAGCGGGCACCTCCACCTGCAAATCAATGCGGTCCAGCAACGGGCCACTCAAGCGGCCTTGGTAACGCGCCACGGCATCTGGCGTGCAGCGGCAAGCCCGCAAAGGACTGCCCAAATGGCCGCAAGGGCAGGGGTTCATCGCAGCCACCAGTTGAAAACGCGCGGGGAACTCCGCTTGTCTGGCCGCGCGCGAGATCACGATGCGTGCAGTTTCCAGCGGTTCACGCAGGGCCTCCAGGGCGGCGCGCGGGTACTCGGGCAATTCGTCCAGAAACAATACGCCATGGTGGGCCAATGAAATTTCGCCGGGGCGCGGTGGAGAGCCGCCTCCGACCAGCGCAACAGCCGATGCGCTGTGATGAGGGCTGCGGCAGGTGCGTTGTGCCCAGGCCTCGGGCTTGAAATGTCCCGCCAAGCTCAGCACCGCCGCACTGGCCAAGGCTTCGTCTTCATTCAAGGGTGGCAGCAGACCGGCAAACCGCTGCGCCAGCATGGACTTGCCTGAACCTGGCGGCCCCACCATCAGCAGGCTGTGCCCGCCAGCGGCAGCCACTTCGAGGGCCCTTTTGGCTGCCGCTTGGCCTTTCACGTCGCGCAGATCGGGGCCGGGCACGGCAGCCCCGCGCGGTGCTGCTTGAGCCAACGGCAGGGGGACTGCGTTGACCGCATCACCCGGAACCAGCGCCCGCACCACATCCAACAAATGGGCTGAAGCATAAACCTGGAGCCCCTGAACCCATGCTGCCTCTTGCGCGCTGGCCATAGGCAAGACCAGACCGCGTTTGTTGTTCTGTTGGCGCATCGCCAGGGCAGACGCCAAAGCACCACGCACCGGGCGCAGCTCACCGGCCAGAGACAACTCACCCGCAAACTCCAAGTCTGCAAGCAGCCGAGCGTCAATTTGTTCGCTGGCAGCCAAGATACCCAGCGCGATGGGCAAATCAAAACGTCCCGACTCTTTGGGCAGGTCCGCAGGTGCGAGGTTCACCGTGATGCGTTTGTTGTGGGGAAAGACCAGTCCACTGGTTTGCAGCGCCGCCCGCACCCGCTCCCGGGCTTCTTTGACCTCGGTGTCGGCCAGCCCCACCAAGGTGAAACTGGGCAGGCCATTGGCCAAATGCACTTCGACTGAGATTTCCGGCGAGTTCAAACCGTCTAGGGCGCGGCTGTGCACCAAGGCGAAGGTCATGCGGGGGTTCCTTGTTCGTTGTTATCGCGATGGGACAGAGGGCTGGGGCCAACCATGGGCATTCTGTTCAGGCCGACGCACCACCGCATCGCCCAAAAGGACGAATCGGCGGCTGTCGCTGAATATTTCCCGCTTTTGGTGCACACCAGCACCACAATGAAGCACACCTAGAGGCCGCACCTCTTTGGCGAGTGGTGTCGTGGGTGGCGAGCTGTGGGTGGCACGCCTGGCACGGAAGCTGCTGAACACTGTGCAGAACCCCTGTTTCTTTCACCCTAGGAGTCATGCAATGAAAAAAAGCCTGTTTGTGATCGCTGGCGCGGTCGCCCTCACTGCAATTCCCTCGCTGAGCTTCGCCGAAGACAGCCCGTTGACTTTCAATGCCGCCGTGACCAGTGACTACCGGTACCGCGGAATTTCGCAATCACGTTTGAAGCCCGCCGTTTCGGCTGGTGTGGACTATGCGATTCCTGGTGGGTTTTATGTGGGTGCTTGGGCTTCTTCGATCAAGTGGATCAAAGACGGCGGTGGTGACGCCCGCGCCGAAATTGACGTCTACGGCGGCTACAAAGGTGAAATTTCAAAAGACTTCACCTACGACGTCGGCGTGCTCACCTATCAGTACCCGAGCCACAAACTGGCTGTGAGCCCGAACACCACCGAGGTCTACGGCGCCATGACCTTTGGTCCAGCGACGTTGAAATACTCGCACAGCGTGACGAACTTGTTTGGCTTTTCTGACAGCAAGAACAGCGGCTACGTTGACCTGACAGCCAGCTTTGATGTTGGCGGTGGTGTCATGCTCGCGCCTCACGTCGGCTACCAAAAGGTCGCTAAAAACAGCACCTTCTCTTACACCGACTACTCGCTCACCGTCAGCAAAGATTTCTCTGGCTGGTTGCTCAGCGCAGCCGTTATCGCTGCAGACACCAAGGAATCAGGCGGCAAATCGGTTTATTACTATGCTCCAACAGACAAAGAACTCGGCAAGGCTGGTTTGGTGTTGTCTGTCAAGAAAACCTTCTAACCCAACCACGATTGGAGATGACCATGAAGATGGTGACTGCCATCGTCAAGCCATTCAAGCTTGACGAAGTCCGTGAAGCCTTGAGCGCCATTGGCGTTCAAGGTGTCACAGTGACTGAAGTAAAAGGTTTCGGCCGCCAAAAGGGCCACACCGAGCTGTACCGCGGTGCCGAGTATGTGGTGGACTTTCTGCCCAAGGTGAAGATCGAAGCGGCGGTCGACGACTCCATCGTCGACCGCGTGATCGCAGCCGTGGAGAACGCCGCCCGCACCGGCAAGATTGGCGACGGCAAAATTTTTGTCTCGCCGCTGGAGCAGGTGGTTCGCATCCGTACCGGTGAAACCGGCAAGGACGCGCTCTAAGCCCAAGCAGCCCACAACAAGAGATAAACCATGAAAAAACTCATTCAATTGATCCTGGTCTGGGCCGCCCTCGGGCTGGCCAGCCTGGCCCATGCAGCGGATTTCCCCGCGGCCAAGGTGCTGTTTGAAACAGGCAAAGCAGATGTCCCGGCGGCCTCGGGCGACAGCCTGAAGGCCGTGGCCGCTTTTTTGGCGGCTGACACAGCAGCCAAAGTTCAACTCTCCGGTTTTGTTGACTCCACCGGCACACCGGAAGCCAACAAAGAGGTCGCTAAACAACGTGCTTTGGCCGTGCGCGACGCGCTGAAGTCCATGGGTGTGGCGGAAGACCGCATCGTTCTGCAAAAACCTGAGGACATCACCGCAGGCGTGGGTGATGAGGCACGCAAGGTGGAAATCACCTTGGCAGCTGCCGCAGCAGCGCCCGCCGCTGAAGCAGCCCCTGCGGCCGCAACACCGGTGCCCAACAAGGGCGACACCGCCTTCATGACCATCGCCACGGCCTTGGTCATCTTGATGACCATCCCGGGCCTCGCGCTGTTCTACGGCGGCTTGGTGCGCAGCAAGAACATGCTGTCGGTGCTGATGCAGGTCTTCATGATCTTCGCGCTGATCTCGGTGTTGTGGGTGGTTTACGGCTACTCGATGGCCTTCACCGCAGGCAACCCGTTCTTCGGCACCCTGGACAAACTTTTCTTGAAGGGTGTGACGCCGGAGTCGATTGCGGCAACTTTCAGCAAG
>JBJOQO010000133.1:0-3997 GCA_046049865.1 Pseudomonadota bacterium
TGTCGCTCGCGTGCTGGACTTGACCCAACAAGGCGCGTTGTTGCGCGAGGGCATGACCGTGGTGCTGGCCGGGCAACCCAATGTGGGCAAAAGCTCATTGCTCAACGCGCTTGCTGGGGCCGAGCGGGCCATCGTCTCCGCTGTCGCAGGAACCACACGTGACAAAGTAACTGAGACCTTGCAAATTAAAGGTGTGCCCGTGCATATCGTGGATACCGCAGGTTTGAGGGACAGCCAAGACGAAGTGGAGAGCATCGGTATTTCTCGCAGCTGGCAAGCCATCCATGAAGCCGATGCAGTTCTCTTTCTGCACGATTTGAGTCGCATGCACCAGGTCGACTACCAGCAAGACGACGCTGTCATCATGGATCGACTTCCAGAACCTGCCAGACGCGAAGGGCGACTGATTCATGTCCTGAACAAATCCGATTTGGTGAGTCAAGCGCAGATCACGCAAGCGACCCAGTGCTTGTTTGAAAGCGGTCATGCAGGAGCGGTGGTGTTGTCCGCCCAAACCGGAGAGGGTCTGCACGCGCTGCGCGAGCAGCTCTTGACCATGGCGGGTTGGCACAGCGTGCCTGAGGGCCTCTTCATCGCCCGCAAACGACATGTGTTGGCGCTGATCCAAACTCAAAACCACCTGCAATCAGCTCAACAGCAACTTGCACTTGCAAAAAATGCTGCATTGGACTTGGTGGCCGAAGAACTGCGATTGGCACAGCAACAGCTCAGCGTTATCACAGGCGTATTCACAGCGGACGATTTGCTCGGCGAGATATTCAGCCGGTTCTGCATCGGCAAATGACCGCATGCTCAAGACGCCTCTTGAGAAAACGTTGGGGCGCTCATTGATCAACGGCGTCTTGCGAGCGACGAGCGGGAACAGCATCCCGGGGTTGGGTGCTTGGCGCGGCCATCCGCACAGTGAATAATGCCACCCACTCACCACAGTAAAAAAGTGCGAATCACCGCCAGGAGAATTGATGGAACTGACCGATCTGGTTCAAGCGATCCAGACACTGAATGCAGACGACGCCTTTCGTGCGCGTTTGACGTTGGACCAATGGCGCAGTGTGGCGACCTACCTCACGAAGCACGAACTGCGAGCCGGTGACTTGCTCATTAAACAAGGCGATACTGACCGCTCGCTGTATTTCTTGGGCGCAGGCACACTGCAAGTCTTCGTGACTGGCGGGCCACCTGGTAGTAGTCGCATTGCGATTTTGCGTACCGGTGCCGTGGTGGGTGAACCAGGCTTGTTTGGTGATGGGCTGCGCATGGCCAATGTCGAGGCCATGACGCCCTGCACCGTCTGGGCCTTACGCGGCCCGCGTTTGGAAGAACTCTCGCAGCGCTCCCCTGCCTTGGCCTTGGAATTGCTGCGTGCAGCGGGCGGCGTCATGGCTACACGCATGCGCGCCAACCTGACGCGACAAACCCCGTTCAGTTGAGCTTCATCGGGGGGCTCAGCGCCTGAGCTTTCGACCGCTCAGTGGCCCGCAAAGTCCACCAGCGTGAACAGCGGCAGCCCTGCTGCCCGCAATTTGGCTGAGCCGCCCAGCTCCGGCAAGTCAACAATTGCCGCGCCTTCAATCACCTGAGCACCCAAGCGCTGCAGCAGCCGCATGCCGGCCAGCATGGTGCCGCCGGTGGCGATGAGGTCGTCAATCAACACCACGCGGTCACCCGCATTGACGGCGTCGGTGTGGATTTCCACGGTGGCGTTGCCGTACTCCAGCTCGTAACTTTCTTGCACCGTGTTGAACGGCAGCTTGCCCTTTTTGCGAATCGGGATGAAGCCAATGTTCAGCTCATAGGCCAGCACGGCGCCGATGATGAATCCCCGCGCATCCAGCCCAGCAATGGCCGCCGGTCTCTCGTCGAAATAACGGTGCACGAATTGGTCGATCAACACCCGAAAGACACGTGGATTGGAGAGCAGGGGCGTGATGTCCCTAAACTGCACGCCTTTTTCCGGCCAATCGGGCACGGTTCGGATGTGCTCACGGATCGTGGTGATGGGGTCTATGGGCGAAATCCGAGACGCGGCCATGTGGGCCTCCTCACAAAAGTACATGTCACAGGGCACAAGACTCGACGCATTGTGAGGTCATATCAAATCGGAGCCCCAGTGCGCTTTCTATCTCCGACAATGGGAACATGAACCCACCTGCTCTTGCACCACGCGGCGCCCAAGCCCCGAGTTTCTCCACCCTGGATTTCCGAGCTGCCTTGGGGCGGTTTGCCACAGGTGTGACCATCGTCACGGCACGTGATGCACAAGGTCAGCCGGTGGGCTTGACTGCCAACTCCTTCAACTCGGTGTCATTGGCGCCGCCTTTGGTGCTGTGGAGCCTGGCTTTGACGGCGGGCACCATGCCGGCGTTCAGCCGCGGTTCACACTACGCCATCCACATTTTGGCGGCGGATCAGCGGGCTTTGGCAGAACGGTTTGCGCGCAAAGATGTGGCCCGTTTTGAGGGGGTGTCGTTTCAGGAGGGCGCGTTTGGTGTGCCGATTCTGGAAGGAGCGTTGGCAGTGTTCGAGTGTTTCAATCGCAGCCAGTACGAAGAAGGCGATCACGTGATTTTTGTGGGTGAGGTGGAGCGCTGCAGCCAGCGTTCAGATGCCCAGCCTTTGATTTTTCACGGCGGAAAGTTTTTCACCGAGTTGCCGCTGTAGTGTTGGGGGTCCGAAGGTCGAGAAACTGCCAGTTCTCTTCCTTGAAGGGATGTCGCCAGTAACCGACCAACCCCGAAGCAGCCACGTCGGTCGCCAATCGGTGTGCGTGTGCTTTGTAGGGCATGTAGGCCACCAGCAAAGCGGCAGCTTGTTGCATCAGCGCTTGGCGCTGTGGTCCATCAGGCAGTGCGGATTGCTGATCGAACAAGGTGTTGTAGGCGGGCAAGTCAAAGAAGGACAAGTTGCCCGCCCCCGCTTCAGGGCCATAGGCCATGGACAAAAAGTCGCCGGCGTCGGGGGTTGTGGCCTGGTTGCCCACCGTCCATATCATCACACGCCCTGCCCGCGCTGCTTTCAAATGTTCCGGCCACGGCGCAATCTTGAACTCGATGCGCAAGCCCACCGCCTTCATGGACTTGAGCCAGACCTCGTTGAGTCGGCGGTAACGCTGGTCACCCCGGGAATGAAACTCAAGCACCAAAGGACGACCGTCGGGCTGGTCGCGCCAGCCGTCACCGTCTTTGTCCACGTAGCCAAACAAATCGAGCAAGGCTTTGGCACGGGCGGGGTCGTACAAACTGCTCTCGGTGCGAAAGTTCTTGTCGTAGCCGAAAGTCATGGGGGGCAACAGGCTCTCTGCGGGTGCCGCTTGTCCTCGCCAAACGTGGCGAATTTGTTCCTGGTTGTCGTAGGCCAGGCTGATGGCTCGGCGCAACGCCACTTTGTCGGGGGTGTAGCCGCCCACCAGGGGATGTTTCATGTTGAAGAAGGCAAAAAACACCTCGGGCTGGGTGCTGCGTTGCACCTGAAAGCCGCGTTTTTGCATGTCTGGAGAAACCTGCCCGTTTTGAAACACCGTGTCGATGTAGGTTTCGGGCAGGCGCAGCATGAGCTGGTGCTCACCGTTCAAAAACGCCAACCAGCGCGGCTGGTCTTCTTCAATGATGGCCACTTCCACGCGGTCCAACATCGGCAGTTTGCGACCTTGCAACTGCGCCGCGATCTGTTGCGCCGTGGTGTCCCCATCCGCCGGCTCGCCGTCAAACACCATGTCACGAAAGCCGGGGTTGCGCGACAGTGTCACATCCCGCACGATCGTAAGGTCGCTTGTTGAACAGATGTGGGTGAGAAGAGAACCAGTCTTTCATTGACTGAACCGGGGTTTTGCTTTTCAAGGCAGATTGAGGAAATTGGTGGTTGTACAGGGTGACGTAGCGCAACAAGGTTTGCTGCAAGTCTAGGCTGCTGTTGAAGTGGTGGGTTTTGAGCACGTCGCTGATGCGGCCATTGAAGCGCTCGACCATTCCGTTGGTTT
>JBJOQO010000134.1:0-3917 GCA_046049865.1 Pseudomonadota bacterium
GGCCACGCAAAACCGCCAGCAGGTCGATTTGTTTGCGGCTCCCCCTGAATCCGAAGCCACCGGTCCGACGCCTGTTGAGGCGGCGCTGGCTGAAATCAACCCCGATGCGCTCAGCCCCAGAGAAGCGCTGGACGCTTTGTATGCGCTGCAGCGCATGCTGCCCAAAAATTAAAGGAACACACCGTCATGACTTATTGCGTTGCCGTTAAGACCCGAGCCGGTTTGGTCTTTTTGTCAGACTCCCGCACCAATGCGGGCCTGGACCAAATCAGCACCTTCCGCAAAATGATCGTTTACGAAAAAGCGGGTGACCGTTTCATGACCTTGTTGTCGGCAGGCAACCTGAGCATTTCGCAATCGGTGCGCGAAGTGCTGCAAATCGAAAAGCTGGTCGAGCCCGGCCAAGACGAGCCCCTCACCATCTGGAACGCCAAAAGCATGTTCGACGCCACCCGCGTGCTGGGTGCCGCCGTGCGCCGGGTTTACGAGCGCGATGCTGCAGCCCTCAAAGCCTCTGGCGTGGAGTTCAATGTCTCCATGATCTTTGGCGGTCAAATTGGCGACGAGGGCATGCGCTTGTTTCAGGTGTATTCACCCGGCAACTTCATTGAAGCCACCGACGAAACACCTTATTTCCAGATTGGCGAATCAAAATACGGCAAGCCCGTCCTCGACCGCGTCATCACGCCCAACACCCCGCTCGACGAAGCCGCCAAATGCGCCTTGGTCTCGATGGACTCAACCCTCAAATCCAACCTCTCGGTGGGCTTGCCGCTGGACATGGTGGTCTACAAAGCGGGCAGCCTGCAGACCGACCGCATCATGTGCATCGACGAGCACAACCCCTACTTCCAGATGTTGCGCAGCAGCTGGGGCGACAAGCTTCGCCAAATGTTCGACAGCATCGAAGACCCGATGTGGCATGGCGGTGCAACCGACATTCCGCTCATGGTGGCCCCCGTTCGCAATGCGCTGTTGAAGAAGATCACCACACCAGAAGAAAAACTGATCTGATGGCCGCACGCATTATTTTTTCGCACGGCAACAGTTTTCCGGCAGGCACTTACAGCGTCATCTTTGACCACCTGCGCCAGCGCGGGTTTGAGGTCCAAGCCATCGACAAGCTGGGTCATGACCCACAGTACCCCGTCACCAACAACTGGCCTCATTTGGTGCAGCAATTGACCGATTTCGCTCGCGCCAAACAAGGCCAAGGCGAGCCTGCTTTTCTGATAGGTCACTCGCTGGGCGGGCTGCTCAGTTTGATGTGCGCCGCCTTACACCCCGAGTTGGCACGCGGTGTGTTGTTGATCGACTCGCCCGTGCTGGGCGGCTGGAAGGCCACCACACTGGGTTTGGCCAAGCGGACCACGTTGGTGGGTGCCTTGTCCCCTGGACGCATCAGCCAAAAACGCCGCAACCATTGGCCCGATGCGCCCAGCGCATTGGAGAGTTTTCAGCACAAAAAGGCCTTTGCACGCTGGGACCCGCAAGTCTTGCGCGACTACATTGAGCACGGCACGCACAACGCCGGTGGGCAACGGGTCTTGAGCTTTGACCGCGATGTTGAAACCGCCATCTACAACACCCTGCCCGACAACTTGGTCAGCTTGCTCAAACGCCATCCACTCAAGCGCCCAGCCGCGTTTATCGGCGGCACCCACTCTGCAGAAATGCGCCAAGTGGGTCACGAACTCACTCACCAAGTTGTGAAAGGTCGCGTCATGATGCTGGATGGCTCCCACCTGTTTCCGATGGAAAAACCACTCGCCACTGCGGCCGCCATCGAGGCCTCGCTGCGCAACCTCGGGGCCTGATCAAGCGCTCCAGCGCACCCAACCGGTGGCGCTGGTGCCCAGCACCACCAGACCAAACACAATTCGGTACCAGGCGAACACGACAAAGCTGTGGGTCGAGATGAATTTGAGCAACCAGCGCACGCAGACCCAAGCGCTCAAAAAAGAAAACAACAAGCCCACCGCAAACATCGGTGCATCGGCCATGCTGAGCAAGGCCCGCTCTTTGTAGAGGCTGTAAGCCCCCGCGCCAATGAGCGTGGGAATGGCCAGGTAAAAAGAAAAGTCCGTTGCGGCTTTGCGCGACATGCCCAACAGCATGCCGCCAATGATGGTGGCACCACTGCGGCTGGTGCCCGGAATCATGGCCAAACACTGCACCAAGCCCACCTTCAATGCGTCTTGCCAGCGCATGTCTTCCACCTCTTGAATGCGCGCAGCACTGGCCTGTCGCCGTTCGGCCCACAAAATAATGAACCCACCAATGATGAACGTGGTGGCCACCACCTCAGGGGTGAACAAGTGGGCCTTGATGGCCTTGCCGAACAACAGGCCCAAAATGACAGCGGGCACAAAGGCGATGAACACATTCAAGGCAAAGCGCTGCGCATCGGCGCTGCGCGGCAAAGACAGCACCGTTGAACTGATTTTTTGCCAATAGACAATGATCACCGCCAAGATCGCCCCGGTCTGAATTGCGATGTCAAACACCTTGGCCTTGTCATCGTCAAAACCCAGCAGGGCCCCGGCCAAGATCAAATGTCCGGTGGACGAAATCGGCAAGAACTCGGTTAAGCCCTCGACCACGCCCATCACGGCGGCTTTGAACAACAACATCAAATCCACAATCGCTCCCCAAAAACTGGGGGAATTATCGCTGTTGGGCATACGAAAGTTTGTTCCAATCATTTCGTTATTTGGCTCAAGGCAATATTCAGGGCCATCGAAAAACCATGCAATGGCTTTATGGGTCGGCCTGCATCGTGACGGGCGCATTCACGCTGTTGCCCAGCCGTTATCTGGGTCAGTTGGTTTGGGGGCAATGGCTGGGTTGGCTATAAATCACCTCAAAAACCACCGATCCGCTTTTAATTAAATATTAATAACTAATATTTTAATAATTTATGTCTACAATTTCCTCTTTTTAGGATTACGCAGACATGAAAAAACTCTTATTGGCCTCTTTGGCCGCCCTGACATTGACTGCATGCGTGCAAGAAGCATCGCGCACCTTGCCCATCCAAAAAGTTGAGTCAGCCGCTCGCCCACACATGGGTGTACGCGTCCCCGTCTCGGTTGGTAACTTTGATAACCGCTCATCCTTCATGCGCGGCGTTTTCTCCAACAACGAAGACCGCATGGGTAGCCAAGCGCAAACCATCTTGGTCACACACCTCCAGCAAAGCCAGCGTTTCAATGTGCTCGACCGTTCAGTCATGAGCGAGATCAAGCAAGAGGCCAAGTTCAAAAAGCAAAGCCAAAACATCAAAGGTGCCGACTATGTGATCACTGGAGATGTGACGGAGTTTGGTCGTAAGGATGTAGGCGACCGCCAACTGTTTGGCATCTTGGGTCGCGGAAAAACGCAAGTGGCTTACGCCAAAGTCAACCTCAACATCGTGAACACATTGACATCGGAAGTGGTGTATTCGTCGCAAGGCGCGGGGGAATACAGCCTGTCCGAACGCGAAGTCATTGGCTTTGGCAGCACTGCAGGCTATGACGCCACCTTGAACGGCAAGGTACTGGATTTGGCTATCCGCGACGCCGTGAACACCCTGGTCAGCGGTATCGAAAACGGCGCCTGGCGTCCAGCCCTGTGAGCTGCACCATGAGCACTCACACAGAGCCGAACACACGCATGGTCACCCGCATCAAAACTCTGGCTCTGGTGGCGACCCTGCTGGCCCTGGCAGGCTGTGCCAACAAGGCACCACCGCCGCTGTACGGCTGGAACGGGTACGAGAAAAACCTCGACACCTATTTCCGTGGTAACCGCGAAAGTTGGGACACACAGTCCAAGCGAATGGAAGAAGACTTGCAGAAAATGCGCGCTGCTGGCCAAGCCACACCTCCGGGATACCAAGCCCACTTGGGCTTGCTGCATGGCAAGCAAGGTGA
>JBJOQO010000135.1:0-3735 GCA_046049865.1 Pseudomonadota bacterium
TGCTTGGGCCGCGCTGAATGCCAGCAAGGTGCCCAGCACCGGTGCCAGAGCCGGCAGAACATGTCGCCACATGACGTATAAAGGCCCGAACCCCAACAAACGGGATGCCTGCACCGCATTGCCAAACAACACCTTGCGGCTGCTGGCACGGCTGACGCGGAAGTACTCCACCCAAAGCGACAAGGCCAAGCCCAAATACAAGGCCCAGTATTGGCCCGGCGCGAGCGCCGCCAGCAGCAACACGAGCAACAGGCCGGGCACAGCCAGCACGGTGTCAGACAACATCACCAGCACTCTTTCGACCCACCCGCCACGCCAGCTCGCCAACACACCCAACAACACACCGGGAATTGCCGCACTGATGGCGGCGAGCAGTGCCAAGCCCATGGACAACTGCGTGGCATGGGCGAGCCGAACCAACACGCTGCGACCCAGCACATCCGTGCCCAGCCACTGCTGGGCGCTCGGCGCCTGCAGGCTCTGTGCCAGGTTCTGTTCAGCGGGGTCTTGTTTCAATACCAGGGGTCCCAGCGTCGCGAACAGGGCCACCAGTGCCAGAAGCAGTCCCCCCAAAACGCGGCGGATCGAACCCCAGCGCCCACCGCCGCGAATGGCCTCCGGTGGCAGATTGATTTGGACCTGACCTGGGCGCTGGCTCACGCAAGAGCTCCCGCACGGCGACGGGGATCTATGGCCAAACAGGCCGCGTCCACCAGCAAGTTGAAACCCACGAACAAAAAGCACAGGCACAAGGCCGTTCCCTGAATCATGGGCACATCACGGCCAAAAACCGCGTGAACCAAGGCATGACCAATGCCGGGCCAGGCAAAAACGGTTTCAACGACCACTGCGCCCTCAACCAAAAAAACCGCATGCACACCCAAGTAGGCCACCAGCGGAAGGGCCGCTTGGCGCAGTCCATGCCGCCACAGCACCTGAAAATCTGACAAACCCTTGGTACGGGCAAATTCGTATGACGCCGACAGCATCACCTCACGCATTGCACTGCGCGTGACGCGGGCCAAGCCTGCGCCCAAAGGCAAACTCAAAGTCAATGCGGGCAAGGCCCAAGCGCCCGCATGCACGTCACCGGCCACGGGCAGCGCCCCCCACTGAACGGCAACCAGCAACATCAGCAACACCGCCAACAAGAACGACGGCGTCGCACGCAATACAACGGCGAGCACCAGGGTCAGTCGATCGAGCTTGCCGTGGGGATGCAAACCCGTCCAAATGCCCAAAGGCAAACCCCACAGCGTGGCCAGAAGCACCGCGGCAGCCGACAACTGCAACGTGGCACCCAACTGGTGCTGGACTTCATTCCACACGGGCTCGGCTGAGAGCAACGAGTCACCCAGGCGCAAACGGGCCAGGTCCGTCCACCATTGGAGCAAAGCCTGCCAGGCGGGCTGATTCAAACCCAACTCGCTGCGGATGGCGTCCGCGGCGGCGTTGCTGACCAGGTCGTAGCCATACCGTCCGGCCGCGATGCGCGTGGCCATGTCCCCCGGCAAAGCCTGGGCCATCAGGAAACAAATGCCCCCCACTGCAAGGGCCAATGCTGCCGCTTGAAACAAGCGCCGCAATACCATCCACAGCAAAGCCGAGCCCGTCGTGCGGTAGGCCGCGCTCATAGGCTCCAGCGCATCGACGTCAGGCGGTAAGAGCGCTCCAAGGGGTCCAAACTGACGCCTGTCAGGCGTGAACTCACCGCCACATGCAGGCGGTACCAAGTGACCGGTATGACCGGCAGATCGGTGTGCAATAGCTGCCCGACGGTCAATCGCAGCGGTGCCACGCGCGCGGGGGCCACTTGCCCACGCCGCAATTCATCCAGCGCTTGGTCGAAGGGCTCGTTCTTCCAGCTCATGGCGCCCCAGTCGCCGCCAGCGGGACCAAAATCCTGCACCAAGGTGCCCGTCAAGTCGGGCACGGTGCCGTAGTTGCGCGCCAGCAGGGCCAGTTGCAGACTGCCATCCCGGTGCCCCAGCGGAACATCACCGGAATTGCCAATCGACACCTGAACTTCCATGCCCACCTGCCGCCACTGTTCCTGTAGGGCTGCAGCGATCAGGGGCAACTCGGGACGATCAGGAAAGGTACGCAACTTGAGTTGGAAGGGTTCGCCCCGGGCATTGCGCAAACCATCTGCCGTGCGTCGCCAGCCCGCTTCGCCCAGCAGACGAATGGCCGCAGCCGGATCATGCCGCAGCGGCTCCAGAGCGGTGTTGTGCCAGGCTTGAAGGCTGGGAGGAAACAGCTGAGTGGCCGCCAAACCAGGGTCGCGCAACAAGGCCGTGGCCATGCCAGGTCTGTCCAGCGCCAAACTCATGGCCTGACGCACACGCGGGTCTTTCAACATGGACCAACCGGCGTTGACTTTGACCAACGCAGTGCGCGGCAGCGTGACCGACTCCATGCGCAGGCCTCTTTTTTTCTGCAGACGAACCAGGCTGGCGGGATCCAAACCAAAAGCCAGGTCAGCTTGCCCGCTCTCGGCCATCAGTGCCCGGGTTTCGGCCCGGCCTGCACAGAGATAGTTCACTTTCTCGATCGACGGTTTGGGACCGTCGTACCCCTCAAAAGCAATGGCCTCTAAGCGCTGGGGAGGAACCAGACGGGCCACACGATAAGGCCCGGTGGCAACGATTTGGCGCACCTGGCCATCCGCCCCAAAACTGGACGGCGCCAAAACAATGGTGCTGCTGTGAGACAGCAATGACGCCAGCCCGGCAAATGGTGAAGCCAAACGCATCACCACCGACGATTCATCGGGCGCCTCGATGGATTGCAGGGGCGCCACGCTCAACATGGCAGGAGGCGTTCTGGCCGCTTGCAGGCAGCGCACCACCGCAGCCGCGTTCATGGCGGTGCCGTCGTGAAAACGAACGCCGCTGCGCAGGGAAAATTTCCACAGCAGGCCATCGGCCGAAACACTCCAGCGCGCTGCCAGCCCCGGCATGGGTTGACCGTCCGGCGAGGCATCCAACAAGGTTTCGGCAATCTGCAAACGGCTGAACACATAACCGCTGCTGGATGGGGCCAAACCACCGATCTCCCATTGACCGACGATCCGCAAAGGGGGCCGGTCCGGTTGCGCCAATACGCCCTCACCTGCCGCCGCAGCGGCCGCAGCCAACAGGCAGTGCCGGCGTGTCAACAACCCGTCATGCCGCACCATCAAAATTTTCCCTGAAGGCCCAGTGTGAAATTCCGAGGTGTGCCCGGGCTGACCCAAACACGACTGAACGAGTTGGTGTAATAGGTGGTGTCAAACAGATTGTCAACATCCAAGGTCACGCGCCATTTGGGGTTGATACGCCAATAGGCCACCAACTTGGCCGTGGTGTAGGCCGGCAATTCAAAGGCGGCTGTACCCGCGTTGGCCTCGGCCTGTGTTCTGGCTTGGCCCAAGCGCCGCCCCACATGCGTGATGCCGCCGCCAACGCCGTACCGCTGCTCGTGACCGAGCAGTCCCTCGTAAACCGCCAGCACACTGCCCGTGACCTTGGGCACATTGAGCAAGCGCCCCCCCTGCTCCAAGGTGTTGTCGCGCGTCACCTCGACGTCGTTGAGCACCATGCTGGCGTTGAGTCGCCAGTGCTTGTTGACCTGACCTGCCAGGTCGAACTCCACACCGCGGCTGCGAACCTCGCCCGTGGCCACAGAGAAACCTGAATTCGTGGGGTCGGCCGTCAACACATTGCGCTTGCGAATATCGAAGAGGGCTGCGGT
>JBJOQO010000136.1:0-3734 GCA_046049865.1 Pseudomonadota bacterium
CAGCCTCAGCAACTTTGTGAGTTCTGCCCCAAAAATTGCTTATGGCACACTCCCACGCTTTGCCAAAAACACAGAATCAATGCAAAAAATAACAAGGCAACTCGCCAACGAAATCAAGATCTCCGAAGCCCAAGTGCGCTCTGCCGTGGAGCTGCTCGACGGGGGTGCCACCGTGCCCTTTATTGCCCGCTACCGCAAAGAAGTGACAGGCGGCTTGGACGACATTCAACTGCGCGAACTCGAAGCGCGCCTGAGCTATTTGCGCGAGCTCGAAGACCGCCGCGCAGCGGTGATCAAGAGCATTCAAGAACAAGGCAAGCTCACGCCTGAGCTGCTGGCCGCCATTGAAGCTGCACCCACCAAGCAAGAGCTGGAAGACATTTACCTGCCGTTCAAGCCCAAACGCCGCACCAAGGGCATGATGGCCAAAGAGGCAGGCTTGGAGCCACTGGCCGATAAGCTGTTTGCCGACCCCACGCTCAACCCGAATGTGGAAGCGGAGGCATTCATCCTCCCCGCGGGCAAGATTGAAGGGGCTGACTTCACCACCGTCGCCGCTGTGCTGGACGGTGTGCGCGACTTGTTGAGCGAGCGCTGGGCCGAAGACGCTGCCTTGGTTCAAAGCTTGCGCGAATGGCTGTGGGCCGAAGGCTTGTTTCGCAGCAAACTGGCCGCTGGCAAAGACGAAAATAACCCCGACGTGGCCAAGTTTCGCGACTACTTTGATTACGACGAACCCATTGGCCGCGTGCCCTCGCACCGCGCCTTGGCCGTGTTCCGTGGCCGAGCATTGGAAATGTTGGATGCCAAGCTGGTTCTTCCTGTCGAGCCCGAGCCTGGCAAGCCCAGCCTGGCCGAAGGCAAGATCGCATTGCACCTGGGCTGGAGCCATTCAGCCCGAGCAGGGGATGACCTGATTCGCAAATGTGTGGCATGGACATGGCGCGTGAAGCTGAGCCTGTCCACCGAGCGCGACTTGTTTACCCGCCTGCGTGAAGAGGCTGAGAAGGTCGCCATCAAAGTGTTTGCCGACAACTTGCGTGACTTGCTGCTGGCCGCCCCCGCAGGCCCTCGCGTGGTGATGGGCTTGGACCCAGGCATCCGCACCGGCGTGAAAGTGGCGGTGGTTGATGCCACGGGCAAGCTGGTCGAAACCGCCACCATCTACCCCCACGAGCCGCGCAAAGATTGGGACGGTTCCCTTTACACCTTGGCCAAATTGGCCGAGAAACACGGCGTAAACCTGATGGCCATTGGCAACGGCACCGCGAGCCGCGAGACTGACAAACTAGCGGGCGAGTTGATCAAGTTGATGGCCAAACATGATGCATCCAAGGTGATCGACAAAGTGGTGGTCAGCGAGGCGGGCGCGTCGGTCTACAGCGCCAGCGAATACGCCAGCAACGAAATGCCCGATGTCGACGTGAGCCTGCGTGGCGCAGCCAGCATTGCGCGTCGCTTGCAAGACCCCTTGGCCGAGCTGGTCAAGATCGACCCCAAATCCATTGGCGTGGGCCAGTACCAACACGATGTGAACCAAAGCGAACTCGCCCGCACGCTCGAAGCGGTGGTGGAAGACTGCGTGAACAAAGTGGGCGTAGACCTCAACACCGCCAGCGTGCCGCTACTCACCCGCGTGTCGGGCCTGAGCACCACCACCGCCAAAGCCGTGGTGCGTTGGCGCGAAGCCAACGGCGCGTTTGCCAACCGCCAGCAGTTACTCAAGGTCACGGGCTTGGGCGCCAAGACGTTTGAGCAAAGCGCAGGCTTCTTGCGCATCCGCGGCGGCGACAACCCGCTGGACATGACCGCCGTTCACCCCGAAACCTACCCAGTGGTCGAGCGCATCATGGCGCAAACGGGCAAGCCCGTGGCCGAACTGATGGGCCGCGCCGACATGCTCAAGACCTTGAAGCCCGAGCTGTTTGCTAACGACACCGTGGGTGTCATCACCGTCAAAGACATCTTGAGCGAGCTCGAAAAACCCGGCCGCGACCCCCGCCCCGATTTCAAAGTGGCCAAGCTGCAAGACGGCGTGGAAGACATCAAAGACCTGAAGGTCGACATGGTGCTCGAAGGCACCGTCAGCAACGTGGCCGCCTTTGGCGCGTTTGTCGACTTGGGCGTGCACCAAGACGGCTTGATTCACGTCAGCCAACTCAGCAACAAGTTCATCACCGACGCGCGCGAGGTGGTGAAGACGGGCGACATCATCAAGGTCAAAGTGCTGGAAGTGGACGTGGCTCGCAAACGCATCAGCCTGACGATGAAACTCGATGGTGCACCGGCTCGAAAAGACGGACCACGCGATAACCGCTTTGAACACGCGGGTCGTGACAACCGCCAACGCGGTGGCCCAAGTGGTGGCAGCTACAGCAGCG
Source organism: Pseudomonadota bacterium (assembly GCA_046049865.1). Classification (GTDB taxonomy): domain Bacteria; phylum Pseudomonadota; class Gammaproteobacteria; order Burkholderiales; family Burkholderiaceae_C; genus JANPCX01. Next base: position 2,382 of record JBJOQO010000136.1, read on the forward strand.
GCTACACCGCGCCACCCCAAGCCGCGGCGGGCTCCGCGATGGCGAGTGCGTTTGCCAAGCTGCAAGGCTTGAAGAAATAAGCACAAGGCCGCGCCTTGAAAGCCCTAAACATCTTCGCAGGCCCCCAAGCCCTGGCCCACATCGAGGCCCAGGGGCTGAAGCCCGAGCACATCGGGGTGATTCCCGGTGCGGCGGGGGGACCTAAGGGCTTGATCCTCGGTCCGTTGGATCGCTTTTTGTTTGGCGACTGGTTGCCCCAAAGCACACAGCCGATTGATTTGGTTGGCGCCTCCATCGGCGCTTGGCGCATGGCCACCGCGTGTTTGGACGATCCCGTCAAGGGGCTGGAGCGGCTGTCGCACGACTACATCCACCAAGAGTACAAAGCAAGCGCAGGGCAAAAGCGCCCCAGTGCCCAGCAGGTGAGTGACGATTTCAGTCAAACCCTGCAGCAGTTTTACGGCGGACGCATCGGCGAGGTGCTGAATCACCCGCGCTACCGCCTGCATGTGGTGACCTCGCGTGGCAAACACATCCTGCACCACGAGCATCCGCTGCTCACGCCTTTGGGCTACGCCGGGGCGTATCTGTGCAACGCCATCACGCGCAAAGCCATGGGCGCCTGGCTAGAACGTGTGGTGTTTTCTAGCCGTGGCGAGTTGCCGTTTGACACGACTGACTTTGCCACCCAGCACATGACGCTGAACGAGGGTAACTTCATGGCGGCGCTGCAAGCCAGTTGCTCCATTCCGTTTGTACTGCAAGCGGTGCACGACATCCCTGATGCACCCACCGGCGCGTATTGGGATGGCGGCATCACCGATTACCACCTGCACCTCAATTACAAAGGCCTCGTGCTCTATCCGCACTTTCAACAAGCCGTCGTGCCGGGCTGGCTAGACAAAGCGCTGAAGTGGCGGCACAAGTCCACGCCGTTTTTAGACAACACCATCGTCTTGGCCCCTAACCCCGCGTGGGTCAACACCTTGCCCAACGGCAAGCTGCCCGACCGCAGCGACTTTGTGTCCTATGCCGCCGACTTCGAGGGCCGGGTCAAGGCTTGGCAAACTGCGGTCCAAGCCAGTGAACAACTGGCCGATGAATTTGCAGCCTGGTTACATCAACCCAATCTTTCTGCTGTCCAGCGTCTTTGAGGAGCGTCACCATGAGCCATGCTTACTTTGTGGGCCAAATTACCGTTAAAAACGAAGAGAAGTGGGCGGCCTACCGCAGCCAAGTGCCGGCCACCCTAGCGCCCTGGCAGGCCGAGCTGGTGTTCAGAGGCAAACAGCCGCATGCACAGACCAACGCCAGCCCACATCCAGATATCGTGGTGATTCGCTTCCCATCTCT
>JBJOQO010000137.1:0-3587 GCA_046049865.1 Pseudomonadota bacterium
TGCGTCCACTTCGTTTCTCCAAAAAGCGAGCTGTGTTGAAACCACGGTGGTGGTCACAGAGCTGCGCTGACCGACGAAGGTAAAAAAATAAGGGTTGTCGCTGCCGACCTCGTCGGTTTCTTCAACGCACTGAAACTTTTCAAGAATGAGCTTGGGCATGGGGTTCTCCTGGTGTTGATTGACAAGACGCTGTGTAGGCAGAAGAAATGGTACGTGCCCGTCCGCGCAGTCATATCCCCCGGGCGAGGGGCTGGGCTCTGGGCTGACACGGGTGCTCTGCTATAGGCATCAAGCCATGCGGCGGATCCCGCGCTTGGGCAACGGCCCTGGCCCGGATGACGCCGGGATTCAAAAGCCCAGGCAAAAAACGGCTATCAAGACAACTTGTATTGATGCGCAGTCGAAGTTCGTTTCAGCTAACCTTCATTCGACCGTTGAACCACCTTCACCAAACCCATCAAAACCATTGAATGCCGAAACGCCGGTCAACCCAGACACTCTTTCGCACCATGCAACACACCCATGCTCAACTTGAATCAAGTCGTTACAGCACCACCGCTGTGTGGCTCCATTGGTTGTTGGCCCTGGCCATCATCGGTAGCTTGGGCGTGGGTTTGTACATGACCAGCCTGCCGTTCTCCCCCACCCGTTTGAAACTTTTCAACTGGCACAAATGGGCGGGCATGACCATCCTCATCCTGTCGGCGCTGCGCCTTCTTTGGCGCCTCACGCACCGTCCACCGCCGGATTTGCCCATGCCGGCTTGGCAGCGATTGGCGGCGCACGGCACCCATTGGGCACTTTACGTTTTGTTCTTCGCGGTGCCGCTGGTCGGTTGGGCCTACAGCTCGGCGGCAGGGTTTCCCATCGTGCTTTACGGTGTATTGCCGCTGCCCGATTGGGTGCCCGTGAACCGTGATTTGGCCGATGTCCTCAAAGCATGCCACCACTATTTCGCCTATGCCATGGCGGCGCTCATCGTTGCTCACATCGCTGCCGCGCTCAAGCACCATTTTGTGGACCGCGATGGTTTGCTGAACCGCATGCGTCCCCGTTTGAGCAACCGATCCAAGTTTCACACCAAGGCCTGAGAATCAAACCATGTCCACAACACGACTCTTTTCTGCCGCACTGGCTGTCACGCTGACCGCCGCTGTCCTGCCCTTGGTTCATGCGCAAAACAAACCCGCGCAGCTGGTGCCCACGGGCAGCGAGATCAGCTTCACCACACGCCAAATGGGCGTGCCCGTGGAAGGCAAGTTTGGCAAGTTCAGCGCCAACATCAGTCTCGACCCGAAAGCGCCGCAAACCGGCAACGTAGGTTTCAGCATTGACACCGGCAGCGCCCGGTTTGGCAGTGCCGAACTGGACGCAGAAGTGCCCAAGGCCACGTGGTTGAACGTGGCGAAGTTTCCGCAGGCAAGTTTTCAGTCCAGCGCAATCAAAGCCACCGGTCCCGGCAAATTCGAGGTCACCGGCAAACTCAACATCAAGGGCTCGGTGCGTGATGTGGTGGTGCCGGTTCAGCTGACTCAAACGGCGGGCAACAGCACCGCTACTGGATCCTTCACCATCAAACGGTTGGAGTTCAAGGTGGGCGAGGCCGAGTGGACCGACACCTCTTTATTGGCCAACGACGTGAACATCAAATTCAAACTGCAACTGGCGGGTTTGGGCCCGCTCTGAGCGTAGCTATTTCCCGCAACCACAACAAGGAGTTCAACGATGCACAAAACGATCACATCCGCCTTCGGCGCCGTATTGACCAGTCTCTTTTTGAGCATGGGAGCAGCAGGCTCTGCGCATGCGCAAGCCACCACCTACAACATTGATGCCAGCCACACCTTCGTGACCTGGGAGGCCATGCACTTTGGCACCAGCACCAGCCGTGGCCGCTTCGATAAAAAAGAGGGCAGCATTCAAATTGACCGCGCAGCCAAAACCGGGCGCATTGATGTCACCATCGACACCGGCTCCATCAGCACTGGCCTCGCATTTTTTGACAAAGAACTGCGCAGTAAAAAATTCTTTGACACCGACAACCACGCCAACGCACGTTTCGTGGCAGACCGCATCAACTTCGACGGCAACAATGTGCAATCCGCTGCGGGCCAATTGACCATGCTGGGCAAGACCTTGCCTGTCACCGTCACCGCCATTCGTTTCAACTGCTATGACCACCCGTTTATCAAACGTGAGGTATGTGGCGGTGACTTTGAAGCCACCGTGCAGCGTAGCCTGTGGGGTATGACCTATGGGCTGCCCGGCGTTCCCGACAACGTCAAATTGGTGATCCAGGTCGAGGCGGTGAAACAGTAATTGGCCAGGTGAGGTCGGATTACGCCTCCTCCACCACCCCTCGCACCCGAGATGCCGCCATCGATGCAGCCGCATTGCGCGTCTCCACACCCAGTTTTTCAAACACATGCTCCAGGTGTTTTTTAACTGTGGTGTGGCTGGTGCCAAAGATGTCGCCAATGTCACGGTTGGTTTTGCCTTTGGCCACCCAGTACAACACCTCGGCTTCGCGGGCGGTGAGTTTGAAGGCACTGGCCAAGGCAGCAATCACCGCCTCGTCTGAGCGCTCGCGCATCACCACCAGCCATTCATCGTCACCGGTTTGTTCATGCAGTGCCAAGATCAAACGGCGCGGGCTGTGGTCGAGCGTGAGCGTCGGGGGCAAGACACCGCTACTTAAGCGCTGCACCGAGTCGCGCACCCAGGCCATGGCCTGCACGGGCAGCTGGCTGGCCCCAAAGTGCTGCTGCATCAACTCGCGCGCCAAGGGCGTTTGCCAAACCACGCGCCCCGTGCCGGCGTGGACCACCAGTGTGGCGTGGCCAAACGCGTCGAGCGCGTTGCGCGCCTGGCTGGCTTGGCGTGCACTTTGCATGTGAACCTGCATGCGGGCCAATACTTCGCGCGCGCGGATGGGTTTGGTCACGTAGTCCACGCCGCCCGCTGCAAAGGCGCTGACCACATGTTCGGTTTCGGTCAGGCCCGTCATGAAGACGATGGGAATGTGGGCGGTATTGGGCTGCGCTTTGAGGCGGCGCGCCACTTCAAAACCGTCCATGCCGGGCATGACAGCGTCGAGCAAAATGATGTCGGGCCGGGCCTGGGCCGCGCGCTGCAAAGCGGCCGCACCGTGGGTGGCCACGAGCACGGTGTAGCCAGCTTCGTCAAGCGCATCGTGCAAGACCGACAGGTTGTCAGGCACATCGTCGACGATCAGCACCACGCCCGCAGCGGTCGTGGGCAGGCCGGTCGACCAAGCGGTCAGGTTCACAGAAGGCTGGGATTCAATGGGACTCGGATTCATGGTCTGCCTTACGCAAGACGCCACTCATGGCATCGAGTTGAAAACTTCGGGCCAACTCTCGCATGTGGGCGACAAAGCTGGCGGTGGCGGGTGCAGCGCGCTCAATGGAATCGAGTTGCTGCACGATCCCTCTTAAATAACCCAGGGCAATCACTTGAACTAGTCTAGACTTAATCTGACATTTCAACATGAATGGCGAATCGACGCCAGAAAGGAAATGCAGATGAACACGAGTCAAGAGAGCAAAGTGATCAAGAACAAGCTG
>JBJOQO010000138.1:0-3417 GCA_046049865.1 Pseudomonadota bacterium
TCTTCAGCTGCAACAGCACCTGGTCGCAAGCGTCTTGCACGGCGGCCTGCGTGTTGCAGGCCATGCCGGGCGTGAGCACCGAGCCCTTGGCCTGGCGAATCGCGGGGCCCACACGGGGCGGCTCCGCGAAACCATCAAGCGCAACCCCACCGAGTTGGCGCGATTGCAAGGCGCTGACGAGCGCCGCTTCGTCCACCAAGTCGGCTCCGTTCAACAGATTCACCAAGTGGCCCTCTGGCCCCAAGGCCTGCAGCACTGCGGCATCCACCGCGCCACACGCTTTGATGGCGGCGTGTTGCGTCAAGACCAAAAAGTCAACGTGCTGCGCCAACTCGAGGGTGGTGGCGTAAAAAGTAGCGCTGGCCGCTTCAGCCCCTTCAGCCCCTTCAGCCCCTTCAGCTTCTTTGGATTCTGCATCGCAGTAAGCGACCGACAAACCAAACCCCAAGGCGCGCTGTGCCAAGGCTTTGCCCACCGGGCCAAAGCCAACCAAGCCCAAGCGCCGACCATGCACTCGGCCTGTCGGCAAGATGGGGCCATCCACCCAATCACCGTTGCGCAACACACGCTCAGATTCAGCCATGCGGCGCACGGAGGAGATCAGCAACCCCATGGCGAAATCGGCCATGTCTTGGCTGTGCACATCGCGGGTTTTCAAGACCACAATGCCGCGCTGCAAGGCTTCTTTGGCATCTACCAAACTGGCGTCGTCGCCCAAGACGCAAATCAATTTCAAGTTGGGCAACAAACCCATCAGCTCGCGGCCCAAGGCCAGATGCTCGGCGCACACCAAGGCTTTGACGCGCGCCAGCACAGCGGGGTCGCGAATGTGCTCGCGGTGGTGCACCGTGAAGTGCTTTTGCAGACCTGTGGTGAATGCGGCTGGCAAATTGGAAGTCACCATAACTTCGATCGGATTCATAGTGTCTCCTTGTGTGCCAGTGCTGCGGTCATTCTCGGTTCATGACCGTGATGCTGATGCGGCGGTTGCGCGGATCTTTCGGGTCATTGGGATTGTAGGGAGCGGTGTCGGCAACCCCTTCAATTTTGGCAAAACGGTCTTGCTTGAGCCCCGTTCTTTCTAAGATCTTGCGCGTCTCTTCTGCCCGCTCGGCAGACAGCGACCAGTTGTTGCGCCCATCGGTGTTGGCAAACGCCACGCTGTCGGTATGGCCCCGAATGGCCACTTTGTTGTCCAGCGCTTGCACCGTCTTGGCCACTTCGGCAATCAAGGCCTGCGCGCGCGGTGTCATGGTCGTGGTGCCCAAACCAAACATGGCAAAGTCGGCTTTGTCGATGATCTCGATGCGCAAACCATCTTGATCGCGGGCAAACTTCACCTGGTCTTTCAGGTTTTGCAGCTTGGGGTTCTTTTCCAACTGCTCTTTGACTTCTTTTTCCAGTTTTTCGAAGTTGGCCTGGTCCACTTCTTCCTTCACCTTCTTCTTGTCCGCCTCGGACATGCTGGAAGGGTCGGTCGGGTTGTTGCGCTCGGTGGCGTTGGGGGCTGGGTCGTTTTCGGTTGGACCACCCTGCGAGCGGGGCGTCACGCGCTCCAACAAAGCGGTTTGTTTGGCACTGAAAGGCAAGCCCTCAGGGTCAATCACCGAGCTGCCGCCCAGCATGCCGTCTGAGCCGGCCAATTTGCCCATGGTCACGTTGCTGTGCGAGGTGGGCTTGAAATAATCGGCAATGCTTTTGCGTTGGCTTTCGTTGGTCGAGCCGAGCAGCCACATCAACAAGAAGAACGCCATCATGGCGGTCATCATGTCGGCCAGCGCAATTTTCCAGGCACCGCCGTGGGCACCCCCGTGACCATCGTCGATGATCTTCTTGATGATGATCGGCGCGACCGGCGCCGGCGCTTCTGCCGGGGCTTCTTCTGCAGGCTTGGCGGCGTCTGGCGTGGTGTCGGCCATGCTTACTTGCCTCGCATCCCGTCAAAGACTTCGGCAAACGACGGTTGGTTGTGGTGGCTGATGCCCACCCGCGCCGACTCGATGATCAGGGGCATGGGGTGACCGTGCATGGTGGCAATGATGATCTGGCGCACCACTTTGTAGATCTCGCCTTCGTCGTCAATGATTTGCTTGAGGCGACCGGCCAAGGGCTCCACGAAACCGTAGGCAAAGAACACCCCCAAGAACGTGCCCACCAAGGCGCCACCAATCAGGGCACCCAGCACGGAAGGCGGCTGGTCAATCGCGCCCATGGTTTTCACCACACCCAACACGCAAGCCACAATACCCAGCGCGGGCAAGGCACCGGCCATGGCCGCCAATGCTTCGGCGGGTTTCAAGGCGTTGTGGTGGTGGGTTTTGATGGCTTGGTCCATCACTTCTTCCACCGCGTAGGGGCTCAGGTTGCTGGAGGACACCACCATCAGGCGCACGGTGTCGGTGATCAGGTGCAGCAAGTCGTGGTCTTTGAGCAAAGCGGGATATTCGCCAAAAATGGCACTCGCTTCGGGGTTTTCAATGTGCGATTCGAGGGCCACAGCACCCTCGCTTTTGAGCACTTTCATGATCTTGGCCACCACAAAAATGGTGTTCAAGTAATCTTCTTTTTTGTAACGCGGGCCTTTGAAGCATTTGCCAATACCGGCAAAAGCGCCTTTGAAGATTTCCATGCTGTTGCCCACCAGCATCGCGCTGATGGCAGCGCCCACAATAATGAACGTCTCAATAGGAGCCGCTTTGATGATGGGCGCCATGCTGCCGCCGGCCATGATGTAGCCGCCGAAACACAGATAAAGAGCAACACCAAGCCAATGATTGTGAACATCTAATACTCCATTCAACCGGGCGAATGGGCCGAACACAACTGCGTGCGGCCCACTCAAAACATCTTGTGGTTGACGTCCACCCGATGAAAACAAGCTTTAGTGTACTGCGCCAAAACCATTAAAAACGGGAGATTGCACAGGATTGCGAGCAGGCATCAAACCGGGCATGCTTTTCCAAGCTTGTTGGATTTCCGACATCAAACCGTGAATTTCTTGCAAAGCAGCCAAATCGTTGTGAATATTCACGTGCAAAATTTTACGAATCACGTAATCGTAAAGTTCGTCTAAATTGCGCGACAACTCGCCGCCTTGCTCAAAATCTAAAGCACTTTTCAGGCCAATCACGATGCGGCTGGCGCGGTTCAGGCACTGAGACTTCTTTTCGATCGAGCGGTGCTCAATGTGACCACGGGCTTCTGACAGGCTGTCCACCAGGCCGTCAAACAGCATCTGAATCAATTCCACTTTGTCAGCCACCACGGCCTGTGAAGTCCGGCTGCCTTCGGCGTAGCTTTCCATGGCTTTGAAATTCAGTCTCATGATCAAAAACTCCTGATGTATCTGTGACACAGGAGGAATCGACTGGATTTTGGAAAACTTGAGCGCCCGGCCTCAAGTGGTTTGCAATTACC
>JBJOQO010000139.1:0-3304 GCA_046049865.1 Pseudomonadota bacterium
CACCCCCTTCTTCATTGAAAAAATTCAACGAAGATCAATCGGTCAACGTGGCGGCGCTACATTGACCATGCCAATTGATGGCGTCTGTTTTGGTGACCCCCTCCAAGCGGATCTCGGCATAGTGTCGATCTGCTTCACCGTCCAAGGCCAATACGGTCAGGTTCCACAACAGTGCATCCACTCGGTTTTGCAGCGGCACTGAGCCACGCTTGAGCGCACCAAGGCGCAATTCACAAGCAACGACGATGCTGGTGCAAACGGTCTCGGGGGGGAACAGCGGCCAAACGGTCACGCACTGGGCCTGCGGGGTTCTTGATGAGCGCTGAAACGATATTGGTGTCCAACATCCAGGCGAGTTTTGCCATCAGAAAAAATCCCGCTCTTTAGGCGCAGGATCGTCGGGCAGTTCAAATTCCTCCGCAAGCGGCTCCCACTGCGCCAACAATTCGAGCAAACGATGTGACTTGATGGGTGTGATGATGAGGCTGTCACCCTCTTTGCGCATCAGGGCTTGGGACCATCCAGCTCGAATTCACGCGGAATGCGCACCGCTTGATTGCGGCCATTGCGGAACAGGGAAACGGGGCGTTCAGGGTGGAGCATGGTCAACCTCCTCAAGTTGGCATATGACAGAGCATGTGCCAAGCCTTCGCGAAGGTCAACCCACCCTCAATGCACCACCCGCCCAAAGAAAAACTCTCCGTCCTGCACGTCCACCGGAATCACATCCTTGGGCCCGAATTTGCCTTCCAGGATCAGCTTGGCCACCGGGTTTTCAATGCGCTGTTGGATGGCGCGTTTGAGGGGGCGGGCACCGAAGGCGGGGTCGAAACCCACCTTGGCGAGTTCGGCCAAGGCATCCGCTGACACCTCGAGCTTCATGTCCATTTTCTCGATACGCCCTTCCAGCACCTTGAGCTGAATCTTGGCGATGGCCGCGATGTTTTTGTTGTCCAGTGCATGGAAGACGACCGTCTCGTCAATGCGGTTGAGGAACTCGGGGCGGAAGTGCTGTTTCACTTCGACCCACACGGCTTCGCGGATGACCTCGCTGTCTTGACCGGCCAGGTTCATGATTTGGTGTGAACCCAAATTGCTGGTCATCACGATGACGGTGTTTTTAAAGTCCACGGTGCGGCCTTGGCCGTCGGTGAGGCGGCCATCGTCCAGCACTTGCAGCAGCACGTTGAACACGTCCGGGTGGGCCTTTTCCACCTCGTCGAGCAAGAGCACGCTGTAGGGGTTGCGGCGCACCGCTTCGGTCAGCGCACCGCCTTCGTCGTAACCCACATAACCTGGTGGCGCGCCGATCAAACGGCTGACGCTGTGTTTTTCCATGTACTCGCTCATGTCAACGCGGATCAGGTGGTCCTCGCCGTCGAACAAGAAGCCTGCCAGTGCTTTGCACAGCTCGGTTTTGCCGACGCCGGTGGGACCCAGGAAGAGGAAGGAACCCGTGGGGCGGTTGGGGTCCGACAGACCCGAGCGCGAGCGGCGAATGGCATTGGCCACGGCGGTGATGGCTTCGTCCTGCCCGACCACACGCTCGTGCAGGCGGCCTTCCATTTGCAGCAGCTTTTCACGCTCGCCTTGCATCAGCTTGGCCACGGGAATGCCAGTGGCGCGGGCGACCACTTCGGCAATTTCTTCAGCGCCCACCAAGGTGCGCAGCAACTGCGGTTTGCCGCCCACCTGTTTGGCCTTGCCTTGCTCTTTGGCCTGCGCCTCTTTGAGTTTTTTCTCCAGGTCGGGCAGTTGGCCGTGCTTCAACTCGGCGACTCTATTGAACTCGCCCTTACGCATGAACTCAGCAATCTGAGTGCGAATGCGGTCTATTTCTTCTTTCAACTGACTTGAAGTTTGAGCAGCCGCTTTTTCAGCTTTCCACACTTCTTCCAGATCGTTGTAGTCGCGCTGAAGTTGAATCAGCTCGTCTTCAATTAACTTCAATCGGCGCTTCGAGGCATCGTCGTCCTCCTTCTTGACCGCCTCGCGCTCAATCTTGAGCTGAATCAAGCGACGATCCAGTTTGTCCATCACCTCGGGTTTGGAGTCCATCTCGATCTTCACCTTGGCGGCGGCTTCGTCGATCAAGTCGATCGCTTTGTCAGGTAAGAAACGGTCGGTGATGTAGCGGTGGCTGAGTTCCGCAGCCGCGACGATGGCGGGATCCGTAATTTCAACCTTGTGGTGCACCTCATACTTCTCCTGCAAGCCGCGCAGGATGGCAATGGTGGCCTCCACCGTGGGCTCGCCCACCAGCACCTTTTGAAAACGGCGTTCCAGCGCAGCGTCTTTTTCGACGTATTTGCGGTATTCGTTCAGCGTGGTTGCGCCAATGCAATGCAACTCGCCGCGCGCCAAGGCGGGTTTGAGCATGTTGCCCGCGTCCATCGAACCTTCGGTTTTGCCCGCGCCAACCATGGTGTGGATCTCGTCGATGAAGACGATGGTTTGGCCTTCGTCCTGGGCCACCTCTTTGAGCACGGCCTTCAAACGTTCTTCAAACTCGCCACGGAATTTGGTACCGGCCAGCAGCAAGGCCATGTCCAGCACCAACACCCGTTTGTTCTTCAGCGACTCGGGCACTTCACCGGCCACGATGCGCTGGGCCAGGCCTTCGACGATGGCGGTTTTACCCACGCCCGGCTCACCAATCAACACCGGGTTGTTCTTGGTGCGGCGCTGCAGCACCTGGATCGCGCGGCGGATTTCATCGTCGCGGCCAATCACCGGATCCAGCTTGCCTGCGCGGGCACGTTCGGTGAGGTCGAGCGTGTATTTTTTGAGCGCCTCGCGCTGGCCTTCGGCCTCGGGGTTGTCCACCTTGGCACCACCGCGCACGGCGTCAATGGCGGCTTCCAGGGCCTTGCGCGTCAGGCCATGTTCTTTCACCAGCGGGCCCAGGGTTTTGTGCTCGGCCACGGCCAGCAAAAACATCTCGCTGGAGATGAACTCGTCGCCACGTTTGCCAGATTCTTTTTCTGAGGCTTGCAGCACGGCAGCCGTGTCGCGGCTGGCCTGCACCTGCTCACCGCCTTGCACCTGGGGCAATTTGGCCATCGCCCCTTCCAGCGCCTCTTGCAGCTTGGCGGTGCTGACCCCGGCGCGCTCCAGCAGCGCCTTAGGTCCGTCGGTCTGGGCCAGCATCGCCGCCAGGATGTGGACGGGCTCGATGTAGGGGTTGTCGCGCTGAATGGCCAGGCTTTGGGCGTCAGACAGGGCGTCTTGGAATTTGGTGGTGAGTTTGTCGAGTCGCATGTTGAAAACCTCCGGTTGTCCTAAGAGTGGGGCACAACCACCG
>JBJOQO010000140.1:0-3278 GCA_046049865.1 Pseudomonadota bacterium
CTCACCCCAGCCCTCTCCCAGAGGGAGAGGGAGTTTTTCTTTGACCTCGTGCCCGTCGAACCCCATGGCGATGTCGTATTCCGCCAGCGCCCGGCCGGTGTGCGACATGGCATCACGTTTGACAGACTCCGGTGTGCCCACGCACATCACCTGACCACCCGCATCGCCGCCCTCGGGGCCGAGGTCGATCAACCAATCGGCGGCACGCACCACATCCAAGTTGTGTTCAATGACGATGATGGAGTGGCCCGCATCCAGCAGCTTGCGAAACGCACGCATCAGTTTGGCGATGTCGTCAAAGTGCAGTCCGGTGGTGGGCTCGTCGAACATGAAGAGCGTGCCGCGTTTGGCCAAGGGCTGTTTGCTGGCGGTGGCCGCTTGGGCTGTTTCCGCCAAAAACCCCGCCAGCTTCAAGCGCTGCGCTTCGCCACCACTCAAGGTAGGCACGGGCTGGCCGAGCTTCACATAGTCCAGTCCCACATCGACAATGGGCTGCAACACACGCAACACCTCGCGGTCTTGGGCGAAGAGTTGCACGGCTTCTGAAACCGTGAGTTCGAGCACGTCGGCGACCGATAAATCGCGCAGGATGTCGCCAGGCAAACGACGGTCAATTTTCACCTCCAGCAATTCAGGCCGAAACCGCTTGCCGTCGCAGTCAGGGCAACGCAAATACACGTCGGACAAAAACTGCATCTCCACGTGCTCAAAGCCAGAGCCACCGCAGGTCGGGCAGCGCCCATTGCCCGCGTTGAAACTGAACATGCTCGCGCCATAACCGCGCTCCAGCGCGAGGGGTGCTTGTGCGAAGAGCTTGCGGATTTCATCAAACGCGCCGACATAACTGGCCGGGTTGGAACGCGCGGTTTTGCCGATGGGCGACTGGTCCACAAAGACCGCATCGGCCAACCAATCAGCGCCAAGCAAAGCCTCGTGCGCCCCAGGCGACTCGGTGGCCTTGCCAAAGTGGCGCAACAGCGCTGGGTGCAGCACGTCTTGCATCAAGGTGCTTTTGCCGGAACCACTCACGCCCGTGACACACACCAGGTGTTGCAGCGGGAATTCGACGGTGATGTTTTTCAGGTTGTGCTCGGTCGCGCCTTGAAGAATCAACTTCGGTGTGGCGGGCGTGACCAGCCGTTTGATGCCCATGCCCACTTGTTTGCGCGCGCCGAGGTAAGCGCCGGTCAGCGTGTCTGCTTGGCGGATGGCTTCGGGCGTGCCGTCGAAAACAATTTGCCCCCCGCGTTCACCGGGCCCAGGGCCCATGTCAATCAGCCGGTCGGCGGCCAACATCACGGCCGGGTCGTGTTCCACCACCACCAGGGTGTTGCCCGCATCACGCAGGCGGTGCATGGCTTCGACGATGCGGTTCATGTCACGCGGATGCAGGCCAATGCTGGGCTCGTCCAGCACGAACAAGGTATTCACCAACGAGGTGCCCAAGGCCGTGGTCAGGTTGATGCGCTGCACTTCGCCACCGCTCAAGGTGCGGCTTTGGCGGTCCAGCGTGAGGTAACCCAGGCCCACTTCGCAGAGGTAACGCAAGCGGGTGCGAATTTCATCCAGCAGCAGCTTGAGGGCGTCGTCGAGCAAGGTGCTGGGTAACTGAAGCGTTTCAAAAAACAAACGCATGCGGTCGATGGGGATCAACATCAAGTCATGCACGGTGAGGCCGGGCAAGGCCTCGAGTTGTTCGCGTGACCACAACACGCCTCGGGGCATGAAGCGCTTCTCGCAAGGCAAGGCCCTGTCCGCATCTGCTTTTGTGCCCAAGCGCCACAGCAACGCCTCGGTTTTGAGACGCGCGCCACCGCAGACACCGCAAGGGTTGTAGCTGCGGTACTTGGACAAGAGCACACGGATGTGCATCTTGTAGGCCTTGCTTTCCAGGTACTCAAAAAAGCGCTTCACGCCATACCACTGCTTGTTCCAGGCGTTGGCTTTACCGGTCCAGTTGGGGTCGCCATCGATCACCCAGTGTTTTTGCGCTTCGGTCAGTTGCGACCAAGGCGTGTCGCGCGGGATGCCCGCATCGCCAGCGTGGCGCATCAAGTCGTCCTGGTTCTCCGCCCAAGCCGGGGTTTGCAGGGTTTTGATGGCACCGGAGCGCAGGGTTTTTTTCGGGTCGGGGATGACAAGGCCGTAGTCCACGCCAATCACACGGCCAAACCCACGGCAGGTTGCACAAGCCCCCATGGGCGAGTTGAAAGAGAACAGTGCGGGCTGCGGGTCGCTGTAGCGTAAGTCGCTGTCGGGGCAGTGCAGGCCGGTGGAGTATTTCCACAAGGCATCCGCGCTGCCCTCGCCATCAGGCGCGAGGGCATTGACGGTGACACGGCCACCGCCGCGTTTGAGCGCCGCCTCGATGGCTTCCATCACCCGCACTTTTTCCGCACCCTGCACCCGAAAACGGTCGGCCACCACGTCCAGCACCTGGCGTGGCCCGGTGGGCGAGGCCACCTCGCGCTGCGCATGCACTTTGGTGTAACCGCTGGCCGACAACCACTGCTCGATTTCTTCGGGCGAAGTCGCTCCGGGCAATTCCACGGGGAAGGTGATGACCACACGCGGGTCGTGCGCCTTGGTGCGCTCCAACAAGTCGGCGTAAATCGTCTCTGGCGTATCGTGGCGCACGCGCTGTGCGGTCTGGCTGTCAAACAAATCAGCGGCGCGGGCGAAGAGCAACTTCAGGTGGTCGTTCAACTCCGTCATCGTGCCCACGGTGGACCGCGAGGTACGCACCGGGTTGGTCTGGTCGATGGCGATGGCGGGTGGCACACCATCCACCCTGTCCACCGCGGGTTTGTCCATCCGGTCGAGGAACTGGCGGGCGTAGGCGCTGAAGGTTTCCACATAACGCCGCTGGCCTTCGGCATAGAGCGTGTCAAACACCAAACTCGACTTGCCCGATCCACTGGGGCCTGTCACTACCGTCATCTCCCCGGTGCGGATGTCGAGGTCGATGTTCTTCAAATTGTGTTGACGGGCACCACGGATGCGGATGAGGCCGGAGGTCATGGGAAGGGTGTCCTTGAGGAGAGCGGGACATTCTAGGGACGCAGGGCGCGACCTCCCGGTGGGGTCGGGTTTCGGCCCGACTGCCAGGGGGGCTTTTGGCTGCTTTTGAAACAGTTGCGTTGTTCGTTGCACTGCGTCGGGATGTGCGCCCGACAGCGCACTCACTTTCTTTTGCTTCGCCAAAAGAAAGTAAGCAAAGAAAAGGCGACCCCGGTTCCGAGGCCCCGGAGTACCGGGGCTGCCTTGCGCTGCTCGCG
>JBJOQO010000141.1:0-3223 GCA_046049865.1 Pseudomonadota bacterium
ACGTGCCAAGCGCCTGGCAGCAAGTCCACAGGCAACATATCCATGGCGTTCATCAAGAAAATCCAGACGAAAACGGTCAATGCCAAGGGAGAAATGAGCTTGCGACTTTGGGCGTTGTGAATCACGCCTTTGGCTTGGTTGTCCACCATTTCGGTAAGGATTTCAACCGCAGCCTGGAAGCGACCTGGCACACCCGAGGTGGCTTTGCGGGCTGCAGACCACAAAAGGAAGCAACCCAAGATGCCCAAGGTGATGGAGAAAAAGACCGAGTCCAAGTTGAACAAACTGAAGTCGACAATGCTTGTTTGCTTGACGCCTTCGAATGAAAAGTTCATTTGAAGATGTTGCAGGTGATGCTGGATGTACTCTCCAGCCGTTGGGGCATGTGCGCCAGCGTTTTCAGCAGACATAAATCAACAATCCGTTCAATTAAAGTTCGATGACGATTTGGGTTTCATCCAGCCCAGCAACATGGCCAGCCAGTAAACTTTTATCGTCACCACAAAGCCAGCCACCAAGGCGAACCAGCTCAAATCCGCAACCACCTTCGGCGCCACCAGCAGCAACGCCACCGTCAAGATCACCTTGACGAACTCCCACACAAACAAGCCCAGCATGGCCGAGCGTATCTGCGTTTGACGCATTTGCCGACTCAAGGCCCGCACAAACACGATCGCCGGCACAATCACCGCCACAACACCCCAGGCCGCCGATGCCGCCAAGCGATACTGTCCGCCAATCAAGCCGATCAGCACAGCCGCAATAGCACCCACCATTGCCTGCAATGCCACAACACGCCAAGGTGAGACAAATTTGTTTTTTTGTCTCCAGGCCTCAGCCTGTTCGGCGGTCAGCGGCTTGAATTCAGCCTCAAAACCGTCTGCATCTGGATCTGCCGCATGGGCCCGGGTGTTTTTTTCCGAGATTGAAGCTATTTTGTCCATCTCAAATTACACCGAGGTTACGCACAAAGCGGCAGTTCCCGCAAAGCCTTTGATTATACGTAGAAAACACAAGCCGGCCAAGAAATCGGTTTGTAAAAAAGCCCTTCTGCCTGTGAATTTTTACCCCCACAAGCGACAATGCCGTGGTGCGCCATGAGCGATCAAACTGCGAACCCTTAACGGATTGGGAATTTTTTATGTACGAATGGGTTAAATTTTTCCACTTGGGTGCCGGCATCGTGTGGTTAGGCGGCATGGCCGTGCTGATTTTGGCGCTGCGCCCTGTCGCCATCGCCCAAATGATGCCCCCTGAGCGTTTGACCTTAATGGCAGCCGTACTCTCGCGCTTTTTCATGATGGTGTGGGTGTCGATTGCCCTGCTTTTGTGCACGGGCTTTTGGATGCTGTCCGTGAGCGACATGAAATTGGTACCCAAAGGTTGGCATGCCATGTCGGGCTTGGGCCTGTTGATGTGTCTGGTGTTTGCCCATATTTGGTTTGCCCCCTTCAAACGCCTGAAAAAAGCGGTTGCCACCACCGATTGGCCGGCCGCAGGCCACGCTCTGGGACAAATCCACCCCTTGGTGTTGATCAATTTTGCACTGGGTTGGTTGGCCGTTGTGGCGGTGATCGTCTGGCGCTAAGCTTGTCCTTCATTTGGAAATAAACATGAGTGCATCCCAGAATCCTCCTGCTGGCACTGACCCGCGCAAAGACTCGTTGATTGAGTACCCTTCTGTGTTTCCCATCAAGGTCATGGGCGCCATGGTCGACGGCTTTGCTGAAGCCTTGTGCCAAGTGGCTCTGCAATTTGACCCCGGCTTTGATGCCAGCACCATGGAATTGCGCCCGAGCAAAGGTGGCAATTATTTGGGCGTGACCCTCAACATCACCGCCACAAGCCGCGAACAACTCGATGATTTGTACCGCGCCTTGACCGCGCACCCGATGGTCAAAATCGTTCTTTGATATGGATATCCGGCTGCTTGGTTGCGTGGATTACGTGCCCACCTATGAGGCCATGCAGACCTTCACGGCCGAACGCAGCCCCGACACTTCCGACCAACTTTGGATTTGCGAACACCCCCCGGTGTTTACCCAAGGCTTGGCGGGACAAGCCTCCCATTTGCTGATGCCGGGCGACATCCCTGTGGTGCAAACCAACCGCGGCGGGCAAGTGACCTTTCATGGTCCAGGGCAGGTCATGGCCTACCCCTTGGTGAACTTGCAGCGGGCCGGTTACTTCGTCAAAGAATATGTCTACAAGCTCGAAGAATCGGTTATCCGAACACTGTCGCATTTTGGTGTGACGGGTCACCGCGTGGCGGGTGCCCCCGGCATCTATGTGCGTTTGGACGACCCCTTCAGCCACGCCGCGTTGGTGGGACCTGCGCCCGCGCATGACCCGTTTAAAGGCCTTGGAAAAATCAGCGCCTTGGGCATCAAGGTCAGCCGCCATTGCACTTACCATGGCGCCGCACTCAATGTGAACATGGACCTGACGCCATTTGATCGCATCAACCCCTGTGGTTATGCCGGTCTCAAAACCGTGGACCTTTCTACAATCGGTGTCAGCACCACCTGGGAAGAAGCCGCTCAGGTCTTGGCCCGCCAATTGGCGGCCCGTTTATGACAATCTGCCTGTGCAGCCCTATGGGCCACTGCGACTGAAAGAACAAGATGAGCAACACCCCGATCGAACGCAATGTGGTTCGCGAAGCGCAAAGCGTTGAAAACTACGACCCCATGGCCAAGCAAAAAGCAGCGGCCAAACTTTCTCGCATTCCCGTCAAGGTCGAGGCCGCTGAAACGCTCAAAAAACCCGATTGGATTCGCGTCAAAGCCGGTTCGCCCACCACGCGTTTTTACGAGATCAAAGACATCTTGCGCGCCAACAAACTGGTGACTGTTTGTGAAGAAGCCAGTTGCCCCAACATCGGCGAATGCTTTGGCAAAGGCACTGCCACCTTCATGATCATGGGCGACAAATGCACGCGCCGCTGCCCGTTCTGCGATGTCGGGCACGGCCGCCCTGACCCGCTGGATGTGAACGAACCCGACAACTTGGCCAAGACCATTGCGCAGCTCAAGTTGCAATATGTGGTGATCACCAGCGTTGACCGCGACGACCTGCGCGATGGCGGTGCGGGCCACTTTGCAGAGTGCATTCGCAAAACCCGCGAACTGTCGCCCCACACACAGATCGAAGTGCTGGTGCCCGACTTCAGAGGCCGCGATGACCGCGCGCTCGAGATCCTCAAAGCCGCGCCGCCCGATGT
>JBJOQO010000142.1:0-3069 GCA_046049865.1 Pseudomonadota bacterium
TCCGCATCTCAGGCATGTACTGCGCCGCCTGTGCTGGCCAAATTGAAGACGCCTTGCGCCAAACAGCCGGTGTGACAGCCGCCCGCGTGCAAGCGGCCAGCGAACGTGCCGAGGTGGTGTGGGCACCCGAGGTCACCCGCCCATCCGCTTTGATCGCTGCTATCCAAGCGGCTGGATATGGCGCAGTGCCCGACGTAGCCGCCTCAGACCGTGCGGTGCGCGCCACAGAAAGCCGGACGGCATTGTGGCGTTTGTTCTTGGCTGGTTTTTGCATGATGCAGGTGATGATGTACGCCGCACCGGCCTACTTTGCGGCGCCCGGCGACATCGACAACGACTCATTACGTTTGCTGCAATGGGCCTCTTGGCTGCTCAGCGTGCCTGTGGTGCTGTTTTCGGCCCAGCCCTTTTTCCGAGGCCTGCTGAACAGCCTGCGCAACCGGCGTTTGGGCATGGATGTGCCGGTGGCCTTAGGGATCATCGTGACCTTTGTGGCGAGCACAGGGGCGACTTTCGACCCGGGCGGCTTATTTGGCCACGAGGTGTACTTTGACTCCTTGTGCATGTTTGTATTTTTCTTGCTTGGCGGGCGCTGGTTGGATCTGCGTGCGCGGCACCGTGTGGCATCGCAGCTGGAGACGCTGCTGTGCCATTTGCCAGAAGCGGTGGAGCGTGTATTGAAGGATGGCCGCAGTGAGTGGGTCAGCCCACGTCAATTGCAACGCGGTGACATCCTGCGGGTGGCGCGTGGACAACGTTTTGCAGTCGATGGGCAGCTGTTTCAAGGCAGCACGCAGGTGGACGAAGCGTTGTTGACCGGTGAGTCCTTGCCGCAGCCTAAAAAGATCGGCGACGAAGTCGTCGCTGGCAGTGTGAACTTGGGTGATCCCGTCCTGATGAGCGTGAGTCGTTTGGGGGCAGACACCCGCCTGGCGGGCATCCAGGCCTTGGTGCGCAGCGCACTCACCCAAAAGCCGGAGGCGGTGGCCTGGGCCGATCGATGGGCTGCACCGTTTCTGTGGGTGGTCTTGGCCTTAGCCGCAGCAGCGGGTGCGGTCTGGGCGGTGGTTGATCCAAGCCGCAGTGTGGCGGTGATGGTGGCGGTGCTCATCGTGACCTGCCCTTGTGCGTTGTCTTTGGCTGCGCCTTCGGCCTTGCTGGCGGCAACGACGGCCTTGGCGCGGCGCAGGGTGCTGTTGCGCCGCTTGGGCGCGTTGCAGACTTTGGCCAGCGTCGATTTGTTGTTTGTGGACAAGACGGGCACGCTGACCGACGACCGTTTGGTTCTCAAAGCCGTCCATCCGGTCAACCTCGCCGCGTCGGCCTCATGGGCCTCCCAGCAACTCGAGCGTGCCGCGAGTCTGGCCGTTTGGTCCAACCATCCGATGTCACGTGCCCTGGTGCATGCGCTGCCTGATCACCACACCCCATGGAATTCGGTACAAGAGGTGGCGGGTAGCGGCATGCAAGCAGTGGACAGTGACCGCCAGTCATGGCGACTGGGATCGCGTGCGTGGGTGGCGGGACAAGAGCCCCACGATTCGGACGCACCCGCCCCAGGCCTAGAGGTTGATCGTTTGAACTTGTGGTTTGGCCCTGAAGGACGCCCCGAGGTTTGTTTTGAACTGGAAGAACAACTGCGGCCCGACACCGCACGCGCGGTGCAACTCCTGCAGCAGGATGGTGTTCAGGTGGTTCTCTTGTCCGGCGATACGGACACCCGCGTGCAGGCCATGGCCCAGCGGCTGAACCTGCAAGATGCCCATGGTGCGGCCAGACCGGAAGACAAACTCGCCATCGTTAGAAGCGCCCAAGCAAAAGGCCACCAGGTTGCCATGGTGGGTGACGGGCTCAACGACGCACCCGTGTTGGCTCAGGCCGATGTGTCATTTGCGTTTTCCCATGGCGCTGCCGTTTCGCAACTCAGCGCCGATGCGGTGTTGCTGTCGCAGCAGTTGACCGACGTGTGGGTGGCGCGTCGCCTTGCCCAGCGGTGCAAACGGGTGGTGCGGCAAAACCTCACTTGGGCTGCGTTCTACAACGCCGCTTGTGTGCCCCTGGCATTGCTCGGCTATTTGCCACCTTGGGCGGCCGGACTGGGCATGGCTACCTCGTCGTTGTTGGTGGTGCTCAATGCACTGCGTTTGTCCAAACTCACGGACCGGGAGTCTGCCCATGGTGGCGCTGACAAATCACCAGCCGCCACAGCAAGACAGCCCGCCATGGTGGCGACGAGCTGAGCCATGGACATTTTGTTTTTGCTGATCCCGCTGTCCGTGGTGCTGGTATTTCTCATCATGGCGGTGTTCGCCTGGGCCATTCATTCCGGGCAGTTTGACGACCTGGAACGTGAAGGCGAACGAATTTTGGCCCCTGATCAAGCGCCTCTTGATCGAGATCAAGCCGCCGCACCGGTCGCCCAAGAAAAATAACGACGCGTTACTAAAAACCCCAAGAAGTGATCAACCGAGGAGTACATGCATGGCAACACTCGCCGCAGGCAAAGACAGTTATTACAACGACACCGTGGTGCGCAACTTTGCCCTCGCCGCCGTGTTGTGGGGCGTGGTGGGTATGTTGGTCGGCGTGATCATTGCTGCGCAAATGACCTGGCCCGAGCTCAACTTTGGCATTCCCTGGTTGAGTTTTGGGCGTCTGCGGCCACTGCACACCAATGCGGTGATTTTTGCTTTCGGCGGTTGTGCACTTTTTGCCAGCAGCTACTACGTGGTGCAGCGCACCTGCCAAGTCAAGCTTTTTGGCGGGCCTTTGGCATCACTCACTTTTTGGGGCTGGCAGCTCGTGATTTTGCTGGCCGCCGTCTCCTTGCCCTTGGGGTTCACCAGCGGCAAAGAGTATGCCGAGTTGGAGTGGCCGATCGACATCCTCATCACCGTGGTGTGGGTGGCCTATGCGGTGGTCTTCTTCGGGACCATCGGCGTGCGTAAGGTGCGCCACATCTATGTGGCCAATTGGTTTTTCGGCGCTTTCATCTTGACGGTGGCGCTGCTGCACCTCGTCAACAGCGCCGCCTTGCCGGTGGGTTTGACCAAAAGTTATTCAGCCTAC